>CAWJGI010000011.1:0-46840 GCA_963842255.1 uncultured Acidobacteriota bacterium
TGCAAAATCCGGCGATCTTGTTTTCTACTTCTGCTACCACGCATTCCGAACCTTTCAATCGCAGGTACGCTCGGAGTTCGCGTTTTGAATATGCGACCTCGTGCTCGTAACAGATCTGGTCGATTTCGTGGAGGATGTCGAAGTCTTCTGGCTGGTAATTCCTGAGTGTGACTCTCACAGTGCTCTTCACAGCGGAGTTTAGATTTCCAGAATTACCGGTAGGATCATCGGGCGCTTGGCTGTTTGTTTGTTGAGGAAACGCTTCAAATCCTGGCGGACTTTTTCTTTGATTACGCTCCAGTCTGTTTTTTCTTCCTGCGTGGACTGGTCGATGGTGCGCAAAATTATGTCTCGTGCCTGCGTGAGGATTTCAGCGCCGTCTTCGGAAGGTAAGAACCCACGCGTTACGATTTCCGGTGGGGTTTCCATCCGCCCGGTGTGCTTGTTGATGACCATGATCGGAACGACGACGCCGTCTTCTGAAAGGTGGCGGCGATCGCGGATTACTACTTCCTCGATTTCTTCAAGCGATCCCGAATCGACCATCACTCGTCCGGCAGTGATTGGCTCGCGACGATGGGCTCCGCCATCCCCCGTGAATTCTACTGGCTGGCCACTTTCCAGTAAGAAAATCTGGCTGCCGACCGCGCCTAATTGTTCGGCTAGCGCCGAGTGGCGGAAAAGCTGGCGGTATTCGCCATGAATCGGGATGAAGTATTTTGGGCGGACCAATTGCAACAGGATTTTCATTTCTTCCTGGCTGGCGTGGCCGGAGACGTGAATTGGGGACGAGCGGCCACCTTCGTAATAAACCAGCACGCGGCGGCGGAAGAAATGGTCGATCATACGGAAGATGGCTTTTTCGTTGCCTGGGATGATGCGCGACGACAGGATTACCGTGTCATTTTCCGCGATGCTCATAAGGCGGTGATTATCAACGGCGATGCGCGAAAGCGCGGACAGGGGCTCGGCCTGTGTGCCACTTGCCAGCACTACCAATTTTTGTGGATCGAAGGTGCGGATGTCTTGCGGGCGGACGACGCTTCCGTCAGGGACGCGCAGTTTCCCAAGATTGTGCGCGATTTCAACGTTGTCCACCATGCTACGGCCGACGAAACCGACTTTGCGGCCGACCATCCGCGCGATATCGATTACTTGTTGCACGCGATGTACAGAACTTGAGAAACAGGACACCAGCACTTTCCCCGGGGCTGCGCGAAACAATTCTTCCAGACGCACTACGACGGCGCGTTCCGACGGAGTGAATCCCGGACGCTCGACGTTCGTGCTGTCGCTGAAAAGGGCGAGCACGCCATCCTGGCCGTAGCGCGCGAAGGCATGCAAGTCGAATGGCTTGCCATCGACCGGGGTGTGATCGATCTTGAAGTCGCCGGTGTGAATGATTACTCCTACCGGCGTTCGAACCGCCAGCGCTACGCAATCGATGGTGCTGTGCGTTACGTGCAAATATTCGATGGAAAATGGGCCGATCGCGGTGGTTTGTCCGGCTTTCACTTCATGGAGCTTGGCCTTCTCCAGCAGCGCGTGCTCTTCCAGTTTTTTCTTTACAATCGCCAGTGTGAATTCGGTGCCGTAAATCGGGACGTTCAGATCGCCCAGGATGTAGGGGATCGCGCCGATATGGTCTTCGTGCGCGTGGGTCAGGACGATGGCGCGCACCATGCGCTTGTTCTGACGCAGGTAGCTGATGTCCGGGATGACGATATCTACGCCCAGCAGTTCTTGCTCGGGGAACATCAGCCCCGCGTCGAGGACGATGATGTCGTCGCCGGTGCGCAGGGCGAGCATGTTCATGCCGAACTCGCCCAATCCGCCCAGCGGAACGGCCCACAGCGATGGTTGGCTCAATTTTCTCTTCCGGCCTTATGGCCTGGCGCGCCCAACGGGATTGCAGACAGCAAAGGAGTCCACAGCAGTGCCCAGAATTGAGGTCGGCTCATGTAAATTGCGTTTTGTCGCGGCGTAATCGTATCACAAGGTCGTGAGTAGCGCCTGCGGCGAACGGCACGGTAGAGTTGTAGGCAACGTGCTACAGAAAGGCAGTGCGCGTCCGTTCAAAGGAGCGAAGCGACGAGGAATCTCTCTGCGATGTAATGAGCTTGGCGAGTTGGAAACAAAATGAAGTCCTTTGCCGCGCTCCGATAACAGTCGAAACACAAATGCGAGGCACACACCAAGCAGGCGGGTGAAGCTGGTGCGCGATTGTGCGGGTCTACTCTCGATCGCCGCCGGCGAACAGGCGCGCGATGGCGACGAGCAGCACTGCGCCGACGGTTGCAGCTGCGAGGCTGCCCCAAAATCCGAAGGTCACAATTCCCAGTCTCGAAAAAATCCAACCGCCGACGACCGCACCAACCAGACCTAAAATCACGTCGGTGATACATCCAAAGCCACGGCCTCGGGCGATTGTCCCCGCGAGCCACCCCGCTATCAGGCCGATTATGATCCACCAGAAAATTCCGTGAGTTTCGATGTAGACGATCCAACCATGCTCGGTGTTCGGATAATTCTGAAACAGAGCCGCCAAGGCAGTCATGCGAATCGTTCCTCCAAAAGTATGCTAGGAAAAAATATATCCTGGAGATTTCTAAACCAGCTTCCGCTTCGTGCCAAGGGTCCAGTCTGTCGAACTGCGTCGTGGAAATCCCTAGTCTCCTCTGCATCGTGCTCGTTTGACTTCCGAGAAACCTTCGCGATCTCCCTAGCCACGATTTTCCTACCGCCAGCCATCGCGCGGATCAGCGAAGCGACTTGAATTCCAATCCCGCCCCGAGCGCCGCTGGCCGAAGTTTCGACTAAAGTTCCTGCGTGCTGTTGAAATATTTCTTTCGCCCCGCGCGCATTTGTACTATCAATGATGCGCGCACGCGCGCGATTTCGTGCTCCCGGGCCTCTTGGGAGACATACATTACCTGTGAGGACGCTGAATGGCAAAGAAAAAGGGCGCGACCGGGCGAGTCTTGCACGATCCTATCGAAGACCGCCTCACTCCCATTTATCCGCTGGACCTTTCCCGCATCCACACCATCGATGAATTGGTTCGCGCCATGGGACAGACTGCTTACACCGCGCGCCAAATTGGTGACGCAGTGGATGTGCTGGAAGCGATGGCTCGCGATAAGGAATGTTTTATCGTGATGACACTGTCGGGCGCGCTGACGGTGGGCAAAATGGGGCTGGTTTTTTGCGATCTGGTTGAGTCCGGAATCGTGAAGGCTATCGTTTCGACCGGCGCGTTGATGGCGCACGGACTCGTGGAAGCGACCGGGCGTTCGCATTTTCGTTATAACCCCAAAATGGATGACAACGAGCTTTTTCTGGCAGGCTACAACCGCGTTTACGATTCGCTCGAGCCGGAAGTAAATCTCGACGCCGTCGAAGTCGTCGTGGATGAGGTGCTGAACAAATGGCCCGACGATGAAATTGTCTGCAGCTGGAAATTGAACCGGCGTATTGGCGAGTATCTTGCGAAACATGCCGCGGGCCGCGGGATTTTGAAATCCTGCGTCGAACACAACGTGCCGGTTTTTGTTCCAGCATTTACCGATTCTGAGTTGGGGATTGATTTTGCTTTGTATCAACGGCAGCGCAAGAAGGAAGGGAAGGCGCCGCTGCGATTCGATCCTTTTCTGGATTTTGAGTATTACGCGCAGACGATGCTCGCGACTAAACGCATGGGCATTTTTACGATTGGCGGTGGTGTGCCGCGTAACTGGGCTCAGCAGTTCGGCGTGTACGCTGAGTTGCTGGCGCGCCGCGGCTACGAAAAAATTTCGCTCAAGCGCTACAACTACGGGTTGCGGATTTGTCCTGAACCTGTGAATTGGGGTGGCCTTTCGGGTAGCACTTACACAGAGGCGGTATCTTGGGGGAAATTTGTGCCGCTCGAAGAAGGCGGCCGATTCGCCGAAGTACTCGACGACGCAACCGTTGCGTTGCCGCTGATCGTTGGCGCTGTCCTGGAAAGAATTGGTTATAAGTACGGCGCAGACTTAAAACCAAAGAAGAAGTAAGTGAAGCGTTGCTGCTGCCGCCTTTTCTTGAAAGTTGCGATTTTGCTTGGGCAACGCCAGACCATGGCTCCTGCAACTCGACCAGGGTAGAGTTACAAGCTGGACCAGGTCATCTGGGCACCGCTCAATTGCTTCTCCGAGCATTGCAGGGTCAGCGTAATACGGGGCTCTTTAAAACTGAGCTAAACGCCGCAAGGGTGGGCGGCAAGGCATATAACCTCCGCTAGATGGTAGAGGGCCGTGATAGACATCGCGACACACGAGACATGGTCTACTTCCAAGCGCTTGTAGTGCTCTCGCTGCTCCGCCATCTCTTCACATCTCAAAAGCGGCGGCAAGCCGCCGCACTCGACATGACTTGCGCTTCAATTGGAAATTGCTTGAACTCTCTTGGTGGCGGAAATGCGATTAATCGTCTTCGCCGATCAGGATTGCGGCGGCCAGCACTGTGGTCCACAGCCCGCGCTTGTCGCCTACTGCGGATTGGGTGATGTTCATGGTGCGGACTATTTTGTTGGAGATGCGGTAGACCTCTTTTTTTTCGTCCCACGATAAATCTGGATCAAATTCGACGTTCAGCGTCGTCGCTAACATTTCTGCAGCAAGCTCTTCCGTGTATTCCCCGGCGATTTCTTCGCTTTCGCCGAAGGAATGGTGTTCGGACAGGTATCCGAACATCGATTTGTCCGCCGGCAATGCTAGCCCGACGCCCGCTGCGATTAATCTGTGCGGCTCGCGCGTTTGATTCTCGCTGATTACCGTAAAGGCGACTTGCCCTGGCTTGATGTGTTTCAGGCCTTCGCTGCGGGATATTAATTTGCAGTACGGCGGGAAAATTGAGGAGACCCGGACGATGTTGCAGGCTGCGATTCCAGCGTTGCGCAGAGCGAGCTCGAAGCTCGATAGGCGCTCGCGATGTTTACCGACTCCCTTGGTAAGGAAAATTTTCTTCGCGACGAACGCCATGAGCTGTACCGAGCTGCGGTGCCTCCACGAACCCGATGAAAAACTGGGGTGTGTCGAAAATTAACAAGCGTGCGTAGCGATGTCAATGAATTTCAGCGCTGTAACGTAACTAGTTTGGCCGCAAATCAGCAAGTTCGCCGGGATTTATTACGGCGTGATTGCACTCGTGCTTGAGGGTGGCAATGTTGGCTCGGATTGTCAGTGACAATACGCGAGAATCTCGCGCGGAGAGAAAAAAAGGGGACTCGAGAATCGAGTCCCCTTTGCGACCTGAAATTCTCTGGAGCACATCTGTAGTGGACTTCGCCTTATCTCGTCTGCTTACAGACTTATCTCCAACCGTAAAATCCGTAATACCCGACCGCCGGGTAATAGGCGCAGCAGGGATAAGGATACGGATACGGGTAATACGGACGCGGATATGGACGAAGCCGCGGACGAGTGTTGGGGCGCTGAGTCTGCGCGTAATCCGCTTGAGTGACTGGGCGGAAAGCCAGTTGGCCGCGTGTGGTTGTTATGGTCACTGGATTTTCCAGTTTGAAGGTCAACACATCTTCAGGAGGAATGATCGTTGGTTTACCGCGCGTCAATAACACCCCCGCCACGCTGGCGACGAATCCGGCGCCGGCACCGATCGCCGCACCTGACCCGCCTGCTGCCGCAGCTCCGATTGCCGCGCCCGTTCCCGTAGTAATACCGACAGCGGCCGCGTCACGTCCATTCGAAGTTCCCGCGGATGCATTCAGTAGGCTGGTCTGCACTGGAACGAGCTGGCCGTCGACTAGCGTCAGCTGTTTCAGATCCAACTGCAGTTTGGAAACGCCTTTCACGCGACCGGCTCGCTTGGCGTCGGTCACCTCGCCTGTAATGGTCTGGCCGCGGCGCATCACTACCCAGCCGTCAACGATAACGGGTTGCGCGAGTGTGGCGATGAATTGGTCGCCCACGCGGTTACGGTCGCTCGATAGCCAGTCGGTTGTACGTACTTGAACGATCGTGCCAGCGGGCACAGTCAACGTTTCAGGCACGAGAGGAGGGGGTACCCGTTGTTCTTGCGGCGGCGCTTGAGGCGGAGGCGCCTGAGTTTGAGGTCCAGACTCTTGATCCTGAGGAGGTGGCGCGGACTGGCCTTGCTGATCTTGAGGTGACGCAGGCGGGGCTTGGCCCTGCTGGTCCTGCGGGGCTGGAGCCGCCGACTGGTCGGGCTGCGACTGCTGATTTGGTTGCGATTGCTGATCCTGTGGTGCCGGGGCGGCAGATTGGTCGGGAGGCGGAGCCGGCTGGTCCTGCTGGGCCAGCGCAGGCGCGCCGCTCAACAGAACGGCTAGCGCGAGAATGGCGACGCCCCGGCCGTTCCAAAAAGGTCCATTTCGAAACTGCCTGCTATGCGAATTCATTCCTTTAAGCTCCATGGTTCACTCCTGTTCTACTTCGATGCGTAATTCTGAAAATGGCTGCCAAAACCCGCGATCGGCTGCCATCTTGATCCCGAACGAGCAGGTTAGCTGAAATTCCAAGAAGGAGCTGTCCACGGATTAATCAACCCGGTAAACACCAAAAAGTTGCGTCGCCTTGGCTGCGGACCATTGGGCTCATCGACGCGAGAAGGTTCGCCAGAAGAGCAATCGTGGAACGCCGAGGTGAGCGTCGGCTAGCGAAAAGCGAACCTTCAGCGCGTCAGGACTTAGAGAGCAGGGGAATGCATGGCGCGAGAGCTTCCGCCACAGACTTTAACTCGCGCAATTGAGGATGAGTAAAGTCGGGTCCGGCTTCACTCGGCGTCTTGCCTTTACGTGATATTTGTATGACGCCCGCAATTTTTCGCTCCTGCAGGATGGGAGCGCTCATGATCTTCTGAATGGCCTCGCTGCGATGTTCGTCATTGACCGGCACGCCTTCGAATACCGAAGAGTGCGGAATTACCGCAAAATGGTTGATGAGCTCCGGCCGCTTTTCGCGCACCGTGCGCGCCGCCAGGGAATTCGTGCTGGTCAGTGGAATCTGACCCACCTGCCTGAGCTTTTCCGGAGTTACGAATTTCAAGAATCGATCGTCGGATGTGAGAACCATGATTGCTACTTCGTGAGTCTGGACGCCGAAATTTTTACTGACGATCTCCACCACGTGGCTGAGACCCAGCAGTTCGCCGTCGCCATCCGCGCTTTGGCGGACGGCTTCACCGACCCACTTTTTCAAATCGTTTATTTGTTCGCTGGGCATGGGCGTAGTAGTCGCTTTCGGGCCAGTGTAGCACGCAAACCAGGGGGCTTTGCCGCGCAGTCAAGACGCTGTTTCCAAACCGTACTTGCCAGCAAGGGACCCGGTCCTAATCCGCGGCCGAGTCAAAACCGGGGCGCAGCAGGCCGCGGTCGCCACAGATCCGATGATTTGACATCCCACCAGCGTCAACAAAAGTGCCCTTTATGACTTATAAGGCATGCACATTTGAATGGTCTATTGAGCACGCAGTGGGCATTTGCTACGGTTGAAGCGGTGAAGCCGTCTCCCAATCTTGATCCAGCGAACCGCCGGCGCAGTAAGCGGGTAAAAAAGAGGATCGCCCTTCGTGCGCGGATGCAGGGCGGCAATAAGCAGACGGTGGCGGAAGAGACGCACACAATAATCGTGAATGACCATGGCGCCCTGATTCTTTTGGCGACTCCGGTGTCGGTCAATCAGATAATCCGGCTCGAAAACCTGGACACAAAGGAAGAGTTGCTCTGCCGGGTTACTTCCCTGGGTCAAAACTTTATGGGCAAAAGCCAGATCGGTGTCGAGTTCATCTATCCTGCGCCCGCATTCTGGGAAAGTGTGCTGCCATCCAAGGAGTCTAAGAATTCCAGGATCGCCGCAGTTAAAGTTTCCTGAAGCGCAAAAATTCGCTCACTCAAAAAGCGACGCGACTAACGCCGCTGTTGTTGCAAACTTCTACGCTCCTGCATATACTGAATCTTCCTTCGGTTGGCCTGATTCAAGTCCGGAGAGTGCATGTCGGCGGCGGTTGCATCTAGAACAAGCTACATCCTCGACAAATTGCAGTCCCTCAGTGGCGTAATACCAATTGGCGCTTTCCTCGCTGAGCATTTCTGGTCCAATAGCTATGCGCTGGTGAGCGTTAAGAGTTACAACAACATCTCCAGCGAGCTGCAGCTGATTCCCTGGCGCATTTTCGTGGAAGCTTTGGTTCTCTGGCTTCCGATCCTGTTCCACGGCTTCTACGGCATATACATCTGGTGGACGGGAAAGTCGAACGCGATTGGCCATCCCTGGATGTCAAATTGGCTTTACGTTTTGCAGCGCTGGACCGGGATCGTCGCGTTCATTTTCATTTTTTGGCACGTGTACACCGAGAGATTTGTCGGCAAAGGCATGACTTCGTACGCCGATCTCCAGCAGAACATGCAAAACCCCTGGTACGTCGCGTTTTATGTGATTGGCGTCGTTTGCGCGTCTTTTCATTTGGGCAACGGTCTATGGAATTTCGCCTGTAAGTGGGGAATTGCGATCAGCGTTAAGGCCCAGCGGGCTGCCGGCTGGTTTGGCGCGGCCGTCGCAGTGGCATTTACGTTTATTGGTCTGGCCATTGTTATCGGTCTTCACTATGGCAAGTTTCCGCTTGGCGGTTACGTTCAATGACAACCTGCGGTGAGTTCGCTGCTGCGAGGCGGCTCGCATGAGGCAGCCCAAAATCATTATCGTCGGCGGCGGACTGGCCGGCCTGATGGCTGCCATTCGCGTGGCCGAATCGGGCGTGCCTGTTGACCTTTTCTCGATAGTGCCGGTGAAGCGTTCGCATTCGGTTTGCGCGCAGGGCGGAATCAACGCGGCCAAAAATCTGAAGGGCGAAGGCGATTCTACCTGGAAGCATTTCGACGACACCATTTACGGTGGCGATTTCCTGGCCAACCAGCCGCTGGTCAAGGGAATGTGCGAAGCCGCTCCTGCCATTATCGATCTGCTCGATCGCATGGGGGTGATGTTCAATCGCACGCCGGAAGGCTTGCTGGATTTTCGGCGCTTTGGCGGAACTCTTTATCACCGCACTGCCTTTGCGGGTGCCACTACCGGGCAGCAATTGCTGTACGCGCTGGACGAGCAAGTTCGCCGCTACGAATCCGAAGACAAGGTTAAGAAGTTCGAGGGCTGGACGTTTCTTTCAGCCGTCCTCGATGACGCCGGGGTGTGCCGCGGAATTTGCGTGATGGATCTGAAGACCATGGAGATCAGGACGTTTCCCTGCGATGCCGCTATTTTCTGCACCGGCGGAATCGGCGCGGTCTTCGGTCGCTCGACGAATTCCGTCGTTTGCACGGGCTCGGCGCAGTCGGCTCTTTTTCAACAGGGTGTGTACTACGCGAACGGGGAATTCATCCAGGTTCATCCCACGGCGATTCCCGGCGAAGACAAGTGCCGCCTGATGAGCGAATCTGCGCGCGGCGAGGGTGGGCGGGTGTGGGTGCCCAAGAAGGAACAGGATCCGCGTCCGGCAAAACAGATTCCAGAGAACGAGCGTTTTTACTTTCTCGAGGAATGGTACCCGAAATACGGCAACTTGGTTCCGCGTGATGTAGCCACCCGCGCGATACACAAAGTGGTTTACGAAATGAAAATGGGCCTCGTCGGGGAACCGGCGGTCTATTTGGACGTCACGCACATTCCGCGCGAAGTTCTCGAGCGCAAGCTCGAAGGTATTTTGGAGATTTACGAGAAGTTCGTCGGCACCGATCCCTACAACGAGCCCATGAAGGTTTTTCCAGCGATGCATTACACCATGGGCGGCCTCTGGGTCGACAACGAGAATCAAGCCACGAATGTGCCTGGAATTTATGCTGCCGGAGAATGCGAATACCAATACCACGGTGCGAACCGTCTCGGTGCGAACTCCTTGGTCTCCTGCATTTACGGGGGCGGCATCGCCGGGCCCGCTGCCGTGCGTTACGCGCGCAGCCTGGAGCAGGGTTGCGAAGCCACGGCGC
This sequence comes from uncultured Acidobacteriota bacterium, assembly GCA_963842255.1. Lineage (GTDB taxonomy): Bacteria > Acidobacteriota > Terriglobia > Acidiferrales > UBA7541 > Palsa-295. Next base: position 9,977 of record CAWJGI010000011.1, read on the forward strand.
CCGCCGTGTATGAGCGCGAACGCGTTCGTCAGCAGGATATTTCCGATGCATTGCTGAACCAGCATAGCGGCACGGAAAACCCGATTGCAATTTGGCGCGAGATGGGCGACGTCATGACTGAAAACGTCACGGTGATTCGTTATAACGCCGCGCTGCAGAAGACCTTGGCCAAGCTTGATGAATTGAGCGAGCGATTCACGCACATCAATCTGCAGGACCGCACCCAATGGGCAAATCAGACTCTGAATTTCGTGCGCGAGCTGGGGAACATGCTGATTCTTGCGAAAGTGATCACGCTCGGCGCTCTGGCTCGCAACGAAACGCGCGGCGCGCATTACAAGCCGGAATTTCCGAATCGCGACGATGTCAACTGGCTGAAAACCAGCAAGGCCAGCTACAACGGGGGCAACATCAAGCTTGATTACGAGACCGTGGATACATCGCTAATCCCGCTCCGCGAACGCAAATACACGGCGGCGAAGTAGGAATGATAAAATTGAGGCATCATGGCTGATAAGACGTTCATCGTGCGCATCAAGCGGCAGCAGCGCCCCGATGAATCGGTACGCTGGGAAGAGTTCGAGCTGCGGTACCGGCCGCACTTGAATATCATCACCTGTCTTCGCGATATCGCCGAAAAGCCTTTTACGCGCAGCGGCGCTGAAACGACGCCTGTAAGTTACGACGCCAACTGTCTGGAAGAAGTGTGCGGCGCGTGCGCGATGCTTATCAACGGCAAGCCTCGCCAGGCATGTTCGGCGCTCGTCGACGAATTGCAAAAGCCCATTCGCCTGGAGCCGCTGACAAAATTTCCGCTGATTCGCGATCTGGAAGTCGATCGCAGTTCTATGTTCGAAAATTTGAAGCGCACGAAATGCTGGATTCCGATCGACGGCACGTACGATATTGGCCCAGGCCCGCGGATGGCGCCGGAGCGGCAGGAAATCGGGTATCCGCTTTCGCGGTGCATCACCTGTGGGAACTGCCTGGAGATATGTCCCAAGGTGAATGAGAATTCGCACTTTGTGGGCGCGGCAATCGTCAGCCAGGTTCGGCTTTTCAATATGCACCCAACGGGCCAGATGCATGCTGCTGGACGTCTGGAAGCGTTAATGGGACCAGGGGGAATTGAGGATTGCGACAATGCGCAGAATTGCGTGAAAGTGTGCCCCAAGGGCATTCCGCTGACCGAATCTCTCGCTGCGGTGAATGGGCAAGTGCTGATTCACGCGGTGAAAGGTTTTTTCAAAGGTAAAGATTGATTTGTTTTTCCACGCGTTCTTGAATTGAGGCAAGTTCGAATCCGCATTTTGTTTGCCGCGAACGTGACGTAAAATCCCAAAGGAAGTTCGGGGGATGAATGGTTCGTGCAGTTTTATTTGTATTTTGCTGTTTGATTGGAGGAATTTTGACGCTGGCAGCCGTAAGTAATCAATCCGACTCGAACGTCTCGCAGCAAGCCCGCGATCTGCATTTCAGTTCCATCGTGATCGACACCCACGACGACACCACCCAGCGCTTGATGGATCCAAAATTCGACCTGGGCATTGGCCACGACGACGGCGGGATCGACATTCCGCGCATGCGCCAAGGCGGGCTCAGCGCGATTTTTTTCTCGATTTATATTCCAGGAACGGTTATTGGTCCTCCGGCTGTGCGACGTGCGCTCGATCAGATCACTGCGGTCCGCGACGTAGTTGCCAAATATCCAAACGAGCTGGTTCTGTGCACCACGGCCAATGAAATTCGCGCCGCCAAAGGGCACAACAAAATCGCCGTCTTAATGGGGGTAGAAGGCGGCCACATGATCGACGATTCTCTGGCCAACCTCGACAAGTTTTATGCGCTGGGCGTGCGTTACATGACTCTCACGCACATGGTTAATACGGACTGGGCGGACGCCTCCACTGATAAACCCGCGCACAATGGTCTCAGCGATTTCGGCAAACAAGTGATTCGCGAGATGAATCGTCTCGGGATGATGGTGGATATTTCGCACGTTTCCGACAAGACATTTTACGATGTGCTAGCGGTCAGCCAGGCACCGGTAATAGCTTCGCACTCCTCGTGTCGCGCTCTTTGCAACGCGCCACGAAACATGACCGACGCGATGATCAAAGCTTTAGCCGCCAAAGGCGGTGTGATTCAGATCAATTATCACGTAGGCTTTTTAAGCCAAAAATTTCAGGATGCGCAGAAAGCTAACCCGCAACTCGGCAAAGAAATCGAAGCGGAATCGAAGAAACGCTGTGGTAACAATGAAGCCTGTCAATTGATCGAGGCGGATAAAGTCACGCGTGAAATGGTCGCGCAAGGAAAGCTCCCGCGGGTCGAATGGACCGAAATTATTGATCACATCGATCATGCGGTAAAACTGGTTGGGGCCGATCACGTGGGTCTCGGCTCGGATTTCGATGGCGCAGATATGCCTTACGGCTTGGAAGACGCATCGCACTTGCCGCAAATCACGAACGCGCTGCTGGCCAAGGGTTACTCCGCGGGCGACATTCGAAAAATTCTGGGTGGCAATACCCTGCGCTTGATGCAGGATGTGGAAGCTGTAGCCCAAAAATAAGGCTCCATTTTAGGAGGGTATATCGTGAAAGGCTTGATTTTCTCATTCTTGGTCATGGTCGTTGCCGCGGTGACGCCGTATTCGCTTCGTGCTCAGGCGCAGTCCACCACTGCACCGGCAACGTCCTCAACGGCAACTCATCACGCGGCCGGCACTAAAACGGATCCTGCACTCATGCATCCCGCGACGCTAACCGCGAAAGCTCCGGATCAGTACGAAGTAACATTCAAAACAACGGCGGGCGATTTCGTGGTGCAAGTGACGCGAGCGTGGGCTCCTTTGGGCGCGGATCGTTTTTACAATCTCGCGAGACATGGATTCTTCACTGACGCCGCGTTTTTCCGGGTGGTTCCCGGGTTCGTGATCCAATTCGGACTGAGCGCGAATCCGGCTGTCAGCAAAGTATGGGATACGGCAAAAATCAAGGATGATGCGGTAACGCAGAGCAATAAGGAAGGCTACCTGACGTTTGCCACTGCAGGCCCTAATACGCGCACCACGCAGCTGTTCATCAATCTCGCCGACAACGCCCGCCTCGATTCCATGGGCTTCTCGGCTTTCGGACAGGTCACGTCGGGAATGGATGTGGTGCAGAAGATCTACGGCGGATATGGTGAACAGCCGGATCAGGCCTTGATTACCTCGGAAGGGAAAGCGTACCTGGACAAGAATTTTCCTAAGCTCGACCATATTATTTCGGCAACCATAACTTCACCTGCGCCGGCGGCTCATACCGCGCCCGCTCACAAGGCCGCGGCAAAACCCGCCAATCCTCAATAGTGCGGCGATTGCGCCAGGCCGGCCGGTGAGCTGCTTCCGGCCCGGAGAATTCGTCTAACCTCACAAATTGTGCTGGACCGTGCTGCCACGGTCACTTGGAGAAGCCAATGACCACGAAGCCATCTTTGCTTGAACCCGCAAACCTTAGGGAAACCGCACCTGATACTTTTGATGTGAAGTTCCAAACCAGTGCCGGAGATTTTGTCGTACACGTGACGCGCGCTTGGGCGCCGCTGGGGGCGGATCGTTTCTACAATCTTGTGAAGCACGGATTTTACGACGAGGCCGCGTTCTTTCGGGTGGTTCCTGGATTCGTCGTGCAATTTGGGTTGAGCGCCGATCCGGCCGTAAATAAGGTATGGCGCAACTCTAATTTCAAAGACGACCCGGTGACGCAGAGCAATAAGCCTGGCTTCATCACCTTCGCCACGGCAGGGAAAGACACGCGCACGACACAGCTGTTCATCAATACCGGGAATAATGCACAACTGGACAGAATGGGATTCGCGCCATTCGGCGAAGTGACGTCGGGCATGGATGTGGTCAAGAAAATCCATAGCGGCTATGGCGAATCTCCGGATCAGGGATCGATCACTGCTTTGGGCAAGCCTTATCTCGACAAGAACTTTCCGAAACTCGATCGCATTGCATCCGCCACCGTCAGTTGAACACGCAGGATTCCAATCGCAACTCGGCTCGGCTTCTCGTCGCCCTAGCACTTTGCAAACTGGTCATACAGCTTGCGGGCATAAATCATTACGGATTCTTTCGCGACGAACTGTATTACCTGGCCTGCGGAGAGCATTTGGCGTGGGGCTATGTAGATCAGCCGCCGCTCATCGGCCTGATCGCCTGGATCAGCCCTCTCAGCATGGGCAGTTCGCTTTTCGCGACCCGGCTGCTGGTGGCATTGGCTGGGGCCGCCGTTGTCTACTGCACCGGGCTGATCGCGCGTGAATGGGGCGGTGGCTCATGCGCGCAACTTTTCGCCGCGGTATCGATTCTTCTTGCGCCAGCATATCTCGCCTTCGACAGTTTCCTTTCCATGAACGCATTCGAGCCTTTGTTTTGGCTGCTGTGCGCCTGGATCGCAATTCGGATCATCAAGGGCGCATCGCCCAAGCTGTGGCTGGTCTTCGGTGCTATTGCAGGCCTCGGACTTGAGAACAAACACAGCATGCTGGTTTTTGGTTTCGCTCTCGTCGGGGGGCTTCTGCTTGCGGGGCAGGGTCATTTATTTCGTTCGAAATGGATGTGGCTTGGCGCTGCGATCGCTTTGGCCATCTTCTTGCCCAATTTAATTTGGGAGGCGTTGCACGGTTGGCCGCAAATCGAAGTTGTGCGCAACGCGCAACAATTCAAAAACGCGCACATCAGCCCGGCTGAATTCATGTTTGAGCAGGTGTTATTCCTGGGTCCGCTGGCCCTGCCCGTCTGGCTCGCCGGCTTGATCTGGTTCTTTGCGGCCCCGGAAGCGAAGCGCTTCCGTTTTTTGGGTTGGGCTTATGCGGTTGTAATCGCAGTTTTTATAAGCCTTGGTGGAAAATCCTACTACGCGCTTCCGGTTTACCCCGTGGTTATGGCAGCCGGAGGAATCGCCCTGGAGAAATTATTTGTGGCGTCCCGCAGACGCTGGCTGGCTAGCGCCTATGCGGCGTTGCTGATCATCGTCGGGATTTTGACGATACCGTTTGGAGTGCCGGTATTGCCGGTGGATACGTTTCTCAAGTATTCGAAGGTTTTTCCGTACTCGCATTCGGTAAAGACGGAGCGGGACTCCACCACGCAGTTGCCGCAACTGTATGCCGATATGTTTGGTTGGGAAAACATGGCCCAGCAAATCGCCCGGGTCTATCATGGTCTGCCGCAGGCGGAACAGTCTGACTGCGCAATTCTGGCGGGGAATTACGGAGAGGCTGGCGCTATCGATCATTACGGACCGAGACTGGGCCTTCCCAAGGCGATCAGCGGACACAACAGCTACTACGATTGGGGACCACGCTCGTACACGGGTTCATGCGTTATTCTTTTTGGGGAAGCGGCCGATAAACACAGGCAGCTTTTCCAAGACTCGGAGTTGGTTGCGATCATAACGGACTGGCACGCTGCGGTGGCCGAGCAGAATGTGCACGTATACCTGTGCCACAGGTCGACAGCTCCTTTGGCGGCTCTGTGGCCACAATTCAAACTGATCATCTGACCCAGGCAAATGCGAGCCGGTGGACACTTCGCCGAAGTCACTAGCGGAAGCAGATTGCTCGGGCCGGTGTCACTGTCGGGAACGACAGACGGTTTGAGGATTTAGCGAACATTCGCCATCGAACGATCAGGAATGTCCTAGTGCAGCGGTGAATGCTTGGGGTTCCGTGCGGCCTGCTCCAATGCGATCACATTCAGTCCCGATGCAACCAGCCGATGCCCAATCTCGGAATCCGTGCGCTGGGCGATGGCAAGCAAAACGCATTCGCAGGTCAGAATTGGGATTGAACGGTCATCCACGACGTCGCGAGTAGGCGAAATTTCCTCGGCTTTCTTTAGAAGCGATTCGAGTTCCGCCGAACGGCCGAGTGGCTCTAGGTCCATAGCGGTGCGCGCAGGAATCAGCCAGTTCCACTTTTCCTGCTTTTCCGAGGCGCGTCGCTGGCCGTCATAAAACTGGATCCAGTGATGCCAGCGCTGCGGGCTGATACGGCAAATCTGCTGCAGATACTGCTCGATGGTATCTTGCTCGTCCCAATAATTGGAAAGACGTTCCCAATCGTATATATACATGCCCGCCAGCAGATCGGCTACTTCCACGGCCTTGGCCGCCCGGCTGTGCGCCAGCATGCTGGCTAGCTTTTCAGAACGAGCCAGGTCTTGCGTAAAACGCCTGGACACAGCCTCATCGAAAGCTGGCGAAAGCGCGGTTCGACCCTTTTGTTTGGCGCCGGTTAGCCGCGGCCGTTTTTCTTTCTTGGATCCGAACAAGGGCATGGGAGTGAGAGGCTCCTGCACTCATGTTATCAGGCATAGTGTTGCGCTTTTGGAAATCTCACGGGGTGGTTCGCCGATTGGTCACTTGCCGCCGCGGGCGCAGCCGATATATATTCTGGACTTACTAGATGAGAAAAAGCTCAGGTTGACACGTTTCGTGACTCCGCGGTAAAAAATGAATAGGGCCCTTCGGGGGAAAGGCCCGCTTCCATGACGATCACCCAGTCCCGTACTCAGTCCCGCAACACGGCGGTTTGTGACCCGAAACGAAACGGCTCGAACCCTTTTGTGGGGACTTGGAGACTGGTGTCGATCGCCTCGTCGGAGTCCCGACTCTTCGGTGAACGTCCTGTTGGGATTCTGATTTATGACGCCGACGGCCACGTCGCGGTGCAAATCATGCGCAATCCTCGGCCGGATTTTTCATCCGGACCGGGATTTCCTAGCGCCAAGGAAGTGCAAATCGCCTACAAGGGGTATTACGCCTACTATGGCACGTACGAGGTAGATTGGGAAAACAGGACGATCACGCATCACCTGGAAGGAAGTTTGCGTCCTGGCGATGTTGGCAAGGATTTCACCCGCGCTTACGAAATTTCGGGCAACCGGTTGGCGCTGACTCCTGTGAACGATGGCCAGGCCCGCGATGCATGTTTGACCTGGGAACGCGCCTAGCAGAAGCGATCGCCGCCGTATTTCGTACTAAAGTCCCAAGACATTCACGAGTTCTCGCACTGAAGCAGCAGACTTGTCTAGCGCGGCTTTGTCTTCAGGGTGCAAGTTCACTTCGATGATTTGTTCGATGCCTTTTTCGCCAAGTTTTACTGGAACCCCTACGAAGAGACCGTCGATGCCGTACTCTCCTTCGAGATAGGCAGCGCACGGCAGGATTTTCTTTTTGTCTTTGAGAATTGCGTCCACCATTTCCGTTACTGCTGCAGAAGGCGCGTAGTATGCCGAACCGGTTTTCAGCAAGTTGACGATCTCGGCGCCGCCTTTGCGGGTGCGCGTGACAATCGCGTCCAGTTTTTCTTTCGAGATCAATTCGGGGAGGGGAATTCCTGCCACGGTCGAGTAGCGTATCAGCGGCACCATGTCGTCTCCGTGCCCGCCAAGCACGAAACAGTTTATATTTTCGACCGAAACCTTGAGCTCGCGCGCGACGAACGTACTCATCCGTCCGGAATCCAGCACGCCAGCCATGCCGATTACGCGAGCCTTGGGAAACTTGCTGATTTTGAGCGCGGCGTGCGCCATGGCGTCCAAAGGGTTGGTCACCACGATCAGGATAGCGTTAGGCGAAAGCTTCACCACGGCTTCGACTACGCCTTTGATTACCTCGTAGTTGGCCTTCAGCAGGTCGTCGCGGCTCATGCCTGGCTTGCGCGGGAAGCCCGCGGTGATCACTATGATGTCGCTGTTTTCGGTGCCGGAATAATCGCCCGTCGCGGTGGAAATGCCTGAGGCTTCGCAGTCGGAATCCAGAATCGGTCCCGATTGTGCCATATCCAGCGCTTTGCCGGCGGGCACGCCGTCTAAAATGTCCGTGAGTACAACGTCAGCGAGTCCGGCGTCGTGAATTCGTTGCGCCGTCGTTGAGCCTACAAACCCGCCGCCGACTACCGTTACTTTCCGTCGCATCCTGTCTCCTCGATCGTTTGAATTGCGCTCCAGCGGCTATGAAGCCGTATTGGTCCGCCTCTGTTTACGGTTCGGCTTAATGCCGGGCCCGTCCATTGCCATAACATCAGTAAACCGAAGGCACTTGGTCCAGCTGAAAGGCGGCTGCTACAAAAGGCAACTTCAACACCAAAAAAAATGCGCGCGCAATCGGCTCAATCCGCTGCGCCTACTGCTGCTTGCATGTTTTCGATGATGGCTGAGGCGTACTCGGAAGTCTTGAGCTTTTTTGCACTAGGCATCAGGCGCTCCAAATCATATGTGACGCGCTTCTGTTGGATCGTTACTGCAATTCCATCCTCGATCAGACGCGCAGCTTCCCGCCATCCCATGAAATCCAGCATCATCGCACCTGAGAGCATCACCGAACTTGGGTTGATGACATCCTTATCGGCATATTTCGGCGCTGTTCCATGAGTGGCTTCAAAGACTCCGAAGCCGTCGCCTATATTTGCCCCGGGAGCCATGCCCAGCCCCCCGACCTGCGCGGCGCAGGCGTCCGACAGATAGTCTCCGTTCAGATTTGGCGTCGCGAATACTTGGTATTCGTCAGCACGGGTGAGGACTTGCTGAAAAACGGAATCGGCGATGCGGTCGTTGATCAGAATCTTCTTTTTCCATCGGCCGTTTCCGTGGGAAGCGTAGAGCGCTTCTAGCGTCTTTTGCACCTCTTCGCGAATTTGGCTCTTAAAAGCGTCGCTGGCCTGATCCATTCCAGGCTCGATGCTTGCCGCATTTTCCTCGATGGTCATGTGGGGGTTCTTGTCCTTGTTGTCGAGGATCCAGCTCTCGCGTTCGGTCACCACGTATTCGCGGAATTCCTGGACGGCAAGTTCGTAGCCCCAATCGCGAAACGCACCTTCCGTGAATTTCTGAATGTTGCCCTTATGCACCAGCGTCACCACGTTGCGTTTATTTTCAAGCGCATAGACGATCGCGCGGCGCACTAAGCGTTTGGTGCCTGTCGGCGACATCGGTTTAATGCCAACGCCGGAGTCTTCGCGGATTTTTTTCGATCCGCCTTTGAGCATTTCGTTATTCAGGAAATCGATGAGCTTCTTGACCTCCATCGAGCCGGAGCGCCATTCGATGCCCGCGTACACATCCTCTGTGTTTTCGCGAAAAATCACGACGTTCATGCGTTCCGGTTCGCGTACCGGAGAGGGTACTCCGCTGAAATAGCGCACTGGACGGACGCACGCGTATAAATCCAGCACCTGGCGCAGGGTGACGTTCAACGAGCGGATTCCGCCGCCAACCGGCGTGGTAAGCGGTCCCTTGATGGCGACGCGGAAATCGCGAATGGCATCGACAGTATCCTGCGGCAGCCATTCGCTAAATTGCCGGAACGCTTTTTCTCCTGCAAAAACCTCCAGCCACTCGATTTTGCGTTTTCCGCCGAAGGCTTTCTCTACGGCTGCGTCGAACACGCGGCGCGAAGCCTTCCAGATGTCGCGGCCCGTGCCGTCGCCCTCGATGAAGGGGATGATTGGCCGGTCGGGCACGCTAAAAACGCCTTCCCTGAAGTCGATTGCCTTGCCGCTTCGCGGTATTGCAACGCCGTTGTACTCATTTTTCATGATTCGCCCGTATCTCCGATTTCATGCACACCCATAACCAACGGGCGGCACAGCTACCATTTTCGAACCGTCAACGATAACACAAAGTCCGCACTCAGACAGCAGGGTAGTGCCTGAGAATCATGAATCAACGATAGAATGTTTTATTCCGGTGCGACGGCCGGTCCAGGTTCACCTGCTAGAATCTTGTCGGGAAAGAGGAAGACTTCTTTGGCCAGTCGGGAAGCGAGCGTCTCGTCACGGTAATATTTTTTCAACACGCTGTTTTTCCAGGTCATTAAGTCTTGATTTTCGTTCTGAAATTCCTCCCAGGTGACGTCTCGATTGGCGCGAGCCAGTCGCTCGCGGATGAGAAAAATGTACGACCAGGTGATGGTCTCGTTGTACAGACCATGTTTGCCGTGGGCGTCCGCGTACCGCGCCAGGGCAGCGGGGAAGCGCGCCAGCACTTCGAATACTGAATATCTTCTCAGGTACAAGAACACCAATCGCACGTGCACACTGTGCCGGAACTGCTCCAGCGGAAACGAGCAATTCTCGAAGGCCTCGATCAGAATGTGTTCATTGCCGGCACAGAGCTTTTCAATCATGACTGTGAACCGTCCGGGTGCGGGCGGTTCGTCAAGCAGACGGCTACCGCCAGTCCGTAAATTGCTAGCCCGGCAAGCATGTTGAATTCGCCATGCAGGACGTGGACGGCCGCCGCCAGCGCGAAGACGGCCAGCAGCAGATAACCTCCAGCGGTTTCGACCATCGCCACCAGAAACATCGCCGCCGCGATCATTTCAAGGGCGGAAAGGCCCAGAAGCATTCCGGTATGGAATCGAATATGGCCGGTTACCTGGATGTTCGAAACAATTTCCCGGAAGAGCAGAAACGATCTCCAGATTAAGAACAGGCCCAGAACCCATCGCAGCGCTTCAACCGCCGAGTTGTGAAGAGCTCGATTCATTTGGCATTGTCGCCTTTCATCGTTTTAATTTCGGCTGGCTTCGAGTGAGCCTTTCGAATGTGACGTTTTTCTCCAGGGCGAGACTCGCCGGGGTTCGAGCCGCCATGGCCTGCTGGTATTGGCCGGCTGGCATCCGCCTGGCGTCCAGAATTTCCTTCCCTCAGCCTGTGGCTGGCGCGCGAATCCAGATCCAGCCCGTAGAATTTCTTAAGCTCTTTGATCTGCCGCCTTGAGTTTTCCGAGAACGGCGTTTTGCCATCGAAGGCGTGCAGAACGATGCCTTCTAGCAAGTCTCCCAGGGTCAAGTCGTGGAATTCTGCGAACGCTTTGAGGACCTTGAGCAGCCGTTTCTCCATCCGCACGCCGGTCTGCACGCGTTCGACCAGGAATTGGTTGTGACGTTGGGTGTTGGCCATGGTGGTACCAATCTACCATGGTAACATATGTGGCTGCAATGGGTTTTGTGTTGCGAGGATTTGCACGGGCGGCTCGGAGGGTTTGCCGCCGGGCCGGCAGGGTTGGCCGCGGTGTTGCCTTTGTGCGGTGGGTGAGGCGGCAATCGTTCGGGAGCCGCGGCGCGGAGTCGCAGCGCCTTGACCGTATTTGCTCACGCGACTAGCATGGGAAAGGTTCTATGGGGGCTGTCTATTTCCGGTAAATCGAGGCACTCATTGACTCGACTGGGTTATCGCCAATTTCTAACCGTACGGTGCTACATCATTTGCTCTGTGCTGGTTTTGTTCCTCTCACTCACCCAACTGAGCGTTGCTGCTGACTCCGATGCCGCGCCGCAAGAGGCGGGCAAACAGACCACTCCGAAGAAACCGGCAGAGACACCGTCGGCGGACGCTCTGCACCTGACCAGTTCGTCGTTTGAAGCCGATGCCGCGATTTCGGCAAAATACAGCTGCGACGGGGCTAACCTTTCTCCGGCTCTCACCTGGAACGACCCTCCGGCGGCAACCAAAGGTTTTGCTCTTATCGTGGATGACCCGGACGCGCCCGGCAAGACCTTTGTACACTGGGTGGTTTACGACATCCCTGCTGCGGCGCGTATGCTTCCGGAGGGTGTTCCTACTGAGGCGACGCTGAACGACGGTTCACAGCAAGGCAGGAACGATCACGGCAAAATTGGGTACAGCGGGCCGTGCCCGCCCCACGGCGTGGTCCATCACTATTTTTTCAAACTGTATGCGCTGGACGCCAAGACTAACGTGAAGCCCCAGGCCACCAAGCCCGAGTTGGTGCAGGCCATGAAGGGTCACATTCTGGCCGAGGCTGAACTCATCGGACGTTTCGGGCACTAGCCCGTTAATAAAATCAATCGCCTCGATCCCGGTGGCAATTTCACCGGGCGTGCAGGGTGCGATAGCTTTGCTTGTGCGCTCAAAGCTTCATTTATCGGTTGCATAAAAGTTTTGACTGGGCCCTCCGCCATTTTGGGATTTGACCCTTCCGTGTGCGTCGCGATACCCTACGTTGTTTTGAATCCGCGACAAATGCCCTAACGCGAACGGTTCCATCTTAAGGAGGCTCATGGCAAGCGAACTTCGTAATTTTTTAGCGATACCTTACGACGAACTGGAAGAGTTAAACGTAAAGGCCAAGGAGCAGCGCAGAAATCGCGTGGCGCCCCATAAAATTCAGGAAGAGCGGCTTAAGTATCTTAGCGAGGAGAAGCGCATTAAGGCTGTCACCGTGCTGTTCAGCGACTTGGAAGGCCGTCTGCACATGCTGGACTACGACAAGAAATTCCTGGTGAGGAGCTGGGACAATCTCACTTTTGATGGTTCGTCCATCCGCGGGTTCACGGCGCAGCGCGAAAGCGATTTGCGCCTGGCCATGGATTGGAGCGCTTTCTACTGGGGTCCTGCGGATGTGTTTGGCTCCGGCAAGGTGCTCGTCTTTGGCGAAGTGATCGATAAGGACGGATCGGCTTACAGCGCGGACATTCGTGGTGCGCTCAAGGGATTCGCGGAGCGTCAATTTAAAGACCAAAGGTACAGCCTCAATGCCGCAAACGAAATTGAAGGCTTCCTGTTCAAAGGACCGGACGCCGAGCGCCACTATTCTGAAACGGGGAAATTTGAATATGTGAACACTGGCGGCTACTACCATTCGCTTCCCGGCGATCCTCTGCGCAATTTCATCGATACAACCGCCGAAGTGCAGCGTGCCATGGGTTTTCAAAACGAAAAGGACCACCCCGAAGTTGCGCCGTCGCAGTTTGAAATTAACTATGGCTACGGGGAAGTCGTCGCTGCCGCGGACCAGATTCAGCTTTACAAACTGATTTGTCGCCAGGTCGCAACCAACATGGGGCTTACCGCTAGCTTCCTGCCGAAACCCGTCGTGGGTGTCAACGGCAGCGGGATGCACACCAATGTTTCGGTCAGCAAGGGAGGGAAAAATCTATTCTGGGATCCCAAGGGCGAAGAAAAGCTCAGCAAGATGGGATGGGCTTTCATCGATCGCATTCTCACTCATGCGAATGATATTTGCTTGATGCTGAATTCGAGCGTGAATGCCTATCGTCGGCTCGATCCGCACTTCGAAGCGCCGAACCAGATCAAGGCTTCGCCTGTCGATCGCGGCTCCATGATTCGTATTCCCATCGGCAATGAGAAAAGCATGCGTGTCGAAGTTCGCTCGGTATCGCCCGATTCCAATCCTTACATGGTGATGTACTCGATTTTCCGGTCAGGGCTGGAAGGGGATACCTCGAAGATCAAAAACCTTCGCCAGGCGGAACGCTACCTGCCGGACAACATTTACACCGCGGTCGACGATTTCCGGAAAGCTCCCTGGACGACGAAACTTCTTGGCGAAGATGTCAAGAACCGCTATGCGGATTTGAAGGAAGCTTCGGCCGACCGTTGCGCGCGGCTTCTCGGAACTGTGGTCAAGAGCGCCGAGGTGCAATACCATCACGAAGTCTACAACCAGTATTTGTGGAACCAATTCTAGCATTCGAGGAAACCTTATTAGAAGGTGCGAAATAGACGCCCCGGCAACGCGCCGGGGCGTTTTGCGCTTCACTGGACTCGGGCCCGTCAATTAGGTCAATATCCAGGTCCAGATTTGTTGGAGATTCAGCACGAGGCTCGCCATGAATCCTTCGCGCGACTTGGACCGCATCGTAGAGGAATTAAACGCACGCCCCGAAGCTGAAGGCGATGATTCGTCCGATACCAGGATTCTCGATCGCTGGCTTGCCGCTTTGCTGGCGAAGGGCGGGAGCGATTTACTTCTCGTTCCTGGAGCCCCGGCATGCATCCTGCTCGAAGGTGGACTGCGGAATATTGAGCCCGAGCCGCTCACCGGATCCGAAATTGAGGCCGTTGTACGGCCTGCTCTTTCCCCCCCTGCGCTGAAGCAATATCGCGCGGGCCACATCGCTGATTCTTCTTATCGCGCGTCGGGGCTTGGGCGTTTTCGAATCAATCTTCATCGCGAACGCGGACGCGCGGCGGCGTCCATTCGCGCCCTGCCTAATAAAGTGCCGTTGCTCGCCGATCTTCACCTACCGGCTGCCGTCGAATCGCTTTCGCATCTGCAGCGCGGACTGGTCCTGATCGGAGGGCCGGCGGGATCGGGCAAATCGACGACGCTCGCTGCGCTGATCAATGAGATCAACCGGCGGGATGCGCGGCACATCGTGACGATCGAAGATCCCATCGAGTACGAACATTCGCACACTCGAAGTGTTGTCGAGCAGGTGGAAATCGGCACCGACGTTCCGGATTTTCCTACAGCGTTGCGCGCGGCTCTGCGGCAGGCGCCGGACATTATCGTGGTGGGCGAGATGCGCGACGTCGAGACTATGCAGATCGCGGTAGCCGCCGCTGAGACCGGCCACCTGGTGCTTTCAACGATCCATACCGTGGATGTTGCTTCCACCGTATCGCGCATTTCCGATTCTTTTCCTTTGGAACGGCAGAACACGATCCGGCAGGAATTGGCGATGGCACTTACTGCTGTGCTCACGCAGATTCTTTTGCCCAGCAAGAACGGCGGACGCATGCCTGCTGCTGAGTTGCTGATGGTTAGTTATGGAGCGCGCCAGCACATCCGTCACAATGCGTTGCAACACTTGCATCAGGAAATCACGTTGACCAAGAAGAAGGGGTCGTTCTCTCTCGAAGAATCGTTGGTTAAATTGGTGAGCCAGGGTGCGATCGATCGTGAGGACGCTTTGGTTTGCGCCATTCATCCCGATGATCTGGAAATTCTGCTTAAGGGCGAGGCGCGCGCAGCAAAATCTTAATCGGCGCGACGGCGGCCGAAGACAGCTAAGCCCCGGCGTCCATCGCGTGTTGCATCTGGTCTAGTCGTAATATTCGGCACCCAAGTGCGTGATTAGGTCTTCTCCCATCATCCAGCGTAGGGTGTTTTTTAGTTTCATCAACTGGATGAACAAATCGTGTTCGGGGTATAGCTCTTTCGCGCACATTGGCGATTTGAAGTAGAAACTTAGCCATTCCTGGATACCGCGCATCCCCGCGCGCTGTGCGAGGTCGAAGAAAATCGCGAGATCAAGCACGATCGGCGCCGCGAGAATTGAATCGCGGCACAGGAAGTCTACCTTGATCTGCATTGGGTAGCCGAGCCAGCCGAAAATGTCGATATTATCCCAGCCCTCTTTGTTGTCTCCGCGCGGCGGATAATAATTGATTCTTACTTTGTGGTGAATTTTGCCGTACAGCTCGGGATAGAGATTCGCCTGCAAAATGTATTCGAGCGCTCCGAGCTTTGATTCTTCTTTGGTCTTGAATGACGCTGGGTCATCGAGGACCTCGCCGTCGCGGTTGCCGAGAATATTGGTCGAAAACCATCCGTTCAGCCCCAGCATGCGAGCTTTGAACGCGGGCGCAAGGACCGTCTTTATGAGCGTCTGGCCGGTCTTGAAATCTTTTCCGCCGATCGGCACATTTTTCGCCTTGGCATATTCTTCCAGCGCCGGGATATCGACCGTGAGATTTGGTGCGCCATTGGCGAACGGCACTCCTTCGCTGATGGCTGCATAGGCGTACAACATCGACGGCGCAATCGCCGGATGATTTTCCTTCATGGCTTTTTCGAATGTCGCCAAATCCCTGTGCACGCCTTCTGCTTTCAGGAAAATTTCCGTCGAGCCGCACCAGACCATCACCAGGCGGTCCAATTTATTTTTCTTCTTGAAATCGCGGATGTCCTGGCGAAGCTGTTCGGCGAGATCTCGTTTGTTCTTGCCCTTTTTTACATTTGGACCATGAAGATTCTTCACATAATTCTGGTCAAAGACAGCCTTCATCGGCTTAATCGTCTTCAGGAATTTCTCGGCTTTGAGCAAATCCTTCGCGTCCAGGACGCCGGCTTTCGCTGCGGCTTGATACGCGTTATCGCCGAAAAGATCCCAGCCGCCAAAAACGAGGTCGTCCAGCTTCGCCAGTTGCACAAAATCCTTGATTTTTGGCGTGCGTGCGTCGGTCCGTTTGCCCAAACGGATCGTTCCCATCTGTGTCAGCGAGCCAACCGGCGCAGCCTGGCCTCGCCGCACCAGATCCACTCCCGCCATAAAAGTCGTGCTTACGGCACCCATTCCCGGCGTCAACACGCCCAGTTTTCCCTTCGGCGGAGCAACACTAACGGGCCTGCGCATTCGCTATTCTCCAGTGGTATCGAAGTGTGAACAAAATTCCGTGCGCGCGCCTTTTGTTGGCAGCGAAGCGCAAACTCCGCGATCTGCCTCGTTCGCGGCTTAGATTTATTTGTGGTTACTTCTGAAATTCTCGCTGCGGGCGCGGCAAACAGCTTGTAACAAACGATTCATAATGCGGCAAGGAGTGAAGATTTGCAAATCGAATCCGGAGGGTATTCGGCTGCCCTTCGTGCCTCAGACTGAAAAAAACGCGCCACCATTCAATCTTAAGCCAGAGAGCTGGGCGCAGCGATAAGAGCCCCTACCTGCGGCTTACAGTTTTTCGATGTGAATGGATCCATCGCCCGAACTGATTGCCAGGGTCCCGCCTCCGGCATTCAGTTTGCCGCGCACCGCTGAATGGCTCAACGACCCGGACACCTGGATGGGAATGTCCAAGGTAATGCTTCCATCACCGGTGTGGGCGTCCAGCATTGCATTTAGGTCTCCCGGGAGTTGAACGGTGATGTGTCCGTCGCCGGAATGCAGATTCCAAACGTTCGTAACCTTCGATCCGTTTCCGACCTGCGCTTCGATGTTTCCGTCGCCGGTCTTGAGGCTGAGTGCATCGAACCGGCCATTGACCCGCAAATTTCCGTCGCCGGTATCGGCATCGAGCGATCCATCGAAGCCTTGCCCTTCGATGCGGCCATCGCCCGTGTGCATGCGTATATCTCCATGGATGTTGTTCGCTGTCACGTTGCCGTCACCGGTTTCGAATTGAATTTTGCCGGAAACCCCTTGCGCCATTATGTTGCCATCGCTGGTGCGCACATCGACGTCGAGCTCTCGCGGCACACGCACGTCGACGCGCAGCGATTTATGATTCTTTCCGAAGAGTGAAAAATTCCAGTGCGGTACCCTTAGCTCAATGGATACGTGATCGCCGTTCTGGCTTTCGATGACTTGTAGGTCGTTCGGGCCGATCTTCCAGCCATCGGCCGTCACGCGAGCGTCAATTTGTTTCTGCTCCGTACCGGTTATGGTGACGTCGCCGTCGCCGGTGGTTACGCGCAGGTCCGCGTGGCCGCTTATTTGGTAGGTCTTCGACCATTCGTCCGCGCGCGCCCGGGGTGCGCTGGCGGCCATGATTAGAGCGGCTAGCATTACAACGGCAGCCATAGTCGTCAGTTGCTTCATCGTTAAGCTCCGTAAAGCTGGGATTGGCTTACCCGCTCCGTTGCATTTGCGTCGGTCGCTGGCACCGTCGCCTTCTCGTCGCCACGTTTTCTACTATCGAGATACGACGCCTGCGGCGGAAAAGTTCCAACGCTGATTTTATATGTTAGGTGCTATACGACGCTCCTTGTAGGTTTTGAGACTTTTAGCGCCGCGCTTCCTCGACACAGACTTTGAAGCTACGGAGTGATCATGGATTCGTAAACAGGGCCTGGGTGCGAAGTATGTGTCCTCACCTGCCGCGCCCGGGTATTTTAATCACTTGGCCGTCCCTATGGGTGCTGGTTCGCGATGCGCAGTCCCGGCGATGCTTCTACCACCTAAAGGCGGCTCAGTCTTCGCCGGGAGAGCGAGTCTTTTCGCACACTGTTCAGGCGGATTTGCCTTTCGCCGCTGAGATCGCGCCTGGTTTGGCGCGCAGTGCTGCCAGCAGTTCCTCGGCCGGCAAGGCATTCACTACGTCCTTCTTTTCTATCCAGCCCCGCCTGGCTGTGATCACCCCGTACTTCATAAATCTCAGATGAGTAGTGCTGTGCGCGTCTGTCGAAATGACGATCCTTACACCACGTTCTTTGGCCATGCGCAGATGCACGTCCTTCAGATCCAGGCGATCAGGGTACGCATTGCATTCCATAACCACGCCGTGTTTTTTTGCGGCGTCGAGGATTTTCTCCATCTCGTAGTCAAAGGCTTCGCGGCGCAGCAGTATGCGTCCTGTGGGATGCCCGATGATCTGCACGTAGGGATTTTCAATCGCCGCTAGCATGCGATCCGTCATTTCTTCTCGCCCCAGGTTCATATAGGAGTGCACGGAAGCGACCACTACGTCCAGCTGCGCTAGCACTTCATCGTTCAGGTCCAGCTTGCCGCTTTTGAGGATGTCTACTTCGATTCCGGCGAGCAGGCGGATGCCCGGAACCTTGGACTGCGCCGCGCGGATTTTCTTGATCTGCTCGAGGGTGCGCCTTTCATCCATCCCGTTTGCTACCGTGACCGCTTTGGAATGATCGGTCAGTGCGATGTACTCGTAGCCAAGTTCCTTTGCCGCTTGGCCCATTTCTTCGATCGTGTTTCGTCCGTCGGAAGCCGGGGTGTGCATCTGCAGGTCGCCGCGAATGTCTTCCAGTTTCAGCAATTCTGGCAATGTGTGCTCTTGGGCGGCGTCGAATTCGCCTCTGTTTTCACGCAGCTCTGGCTCGATGTAATCCAGTCGCAGCTTTTCGTAGATGTCATGCTCCGTTTTCCCGGCTACGAATCGTCCGCCCTGCAACGTTGTTAGCGCGTATTCGTTAAGGGTCCAGCCCATTTCGCGGGCACGTCCGCGAAGCTCCACGTTGTGTTCTTTCGATCCCGTGAAATATAGAAGCGCTGCGCCGAAGCAGTCTTCTTTCAGCAAGCGGACGTCTACCTGCAGGCCATTTCCCAAGAGTACGCTGACTTTGTTTTCACCATGGGCAAGTGTTTGATCGATGCCCGGATATTTCAGTATGTGCTCCGACACCGCATCGATCTCTTTTTGTTTGTCGTGGCCGGGTTTCATGATCACCACGAGGTCCAGATCGCCAATGGTTTCTTTTCCCCGCCGCATCGAGCCTGCTGGAGTTACCGACTCGACCGCGGCTTGCATTTTGCTGATGTAGGCGATGAATTTCTGGGCTGCGATGTCCGTGTCATCGAGCTTGAAGCGGCCCGAGGAGCGTTTGGCCACTGCTGCGGCTTTCAGGATGTTTTCTTCGCTCTTCTCGCCGAAGCCTTCCAGGTCTCGTAACTTTCCTTCTTTAGCTAGCTTTTCGATACCTTCGACCGTGCAGACCTTGAATTTCTTGAAAAGGAACGCGACTTTCTTCGGTCCCATGGATTGCAGCTGGAGAACTTCGAGCAGAGTCAGTGGGTATTTCTTCAGCAATTTCTCGCGCAGCGAGTAGTCGCCCGTCGCCAGGATTTCGCAAATGTGCGCAGCCATGTTTTCGCCGATCCCCGGCAGCTCTTTTAGTTTCTTCTGGTCTTTGGCAATATCCTCGATGCGCTCGTGCAGGCTGTACAACAGCTCGGCGACTTTCTCGTAGCTGCGGTAGCGGCCGATGAGCGCGCCGTCGATTTCCAGGAGCTGCGCCGTTTCGCGCAAAATTCTCGCCACTTCTCTATTTTCCATGTACGTTCCTAGCGGCTGGGTAGCTTGCCGATTTTACAGCTTCCCGGCGGCAGCCCAAACCGCCGGAGATGCCGGGCGCTATAGCGCTCGCCCGGGTTGATCGGGCATTAGAGTACGCGCGCATCGAGCAATTCTACCCGCAAGATAGCATCTGCAGGCAAGGCTGCCGGCTCGACAAACACTGTCGCGCAGATTGTGCGGCTATTGATTTGTGATTTGCGGCTTTCTAAACAGCGCCCTCGCTTCTTCGATGTCTTTCAGAATCTGCGCGCGCAAAGTGTCCGGTCCAGAGAATTTCCGCTCTTCGCGGAGCCGGCTCAAAAAGTTCACGGTCATTGCGCCGGACGTCCAAGTCTCGGAGAAATCGAACAAATGCGATTCGATTGCCAATCGCTTCCCGTCGAATGTCGGACGCACACCCACGTTCGTTACGGCCTTGTACGTTTTGCCTCCGACCACAACCTCGGTAGCGTAGACTCCATTCTTCGGCAGGGTCTCTTGCTCGGTCGCAAGGTTCAAAGTCGCAACCACCAGCTTGCGTCCAAGTCCGGTCCCCGTTTGAATTTTTCCTTCGAGCGCGAAGGGATGCCCTAACATGCGCGCTGCTTCTTCCACGCGTCCTTCGCGCAAGGCGTTGCGAATGGCCGAGCTGGACACGACTACGCCGTCGAGTACCACGGGCTCGATTACTTGCACGTCGAAGCCACCCTGCCGTCCGATCTGGGTAAGCAAGTTCACATCGCCCGCTTGCTTGTGGCCAAATCGAAAATTCGCGCCTACGAAAACCGAGCGCGCCCGCAGCGTTTCAAGCAAATAGGATTGCGCGAAACTTTCCGCGCTCTTCCTCGCCAATTCATTGTCGAATTTCAGCACCAGGGCCGCATCGATTCCCAGCCTGTCGAATTCGGTCAATCGTTGCGGGAGCGTCTCGAGCAGGCCGGGCGCAGCTTCCGGCCTCAAGACGCGCGTTGGGTGCGGAAAGAAGGTTAACACTGCGCTCGTGGCGTGTGCGCTCCTGGCCGATTCGGTCACCTCCCACAGGATCCTTTGGTGGCCGACGTGGACGCCGTCGAAATTGCCGATGGTGATTGCTGTGGGTTTGCGCGGGACTCCAAAATGCGCCACCCATTCTGCTGGTGAATTGAGGATCGCGATAGCCACTAAATTTCAACCTCGAACTTCAGTCCGTCGTAAGCGAGTTGAACGCCCGGGGGCAGCTTTGCATTGGCTGCTCCGTGCCCCAGGTCGTGGCAAATATGCGTGAACCAGGCGCGCTTGGGCTTTAGCTCGCTCAAAAGCGCAAGCGACTGCTCCACATTTGAATGCATCGGGTGCGGCGTGTACCGCAAGGCATCCAGGACGAAGTCGTCTAGTCCGTGCAAAAGCGCTTTCGAAGTTTCCGGCACGGAACTGAAATCGGTAAGATATGCGCCTTTGCCAAAGCGAAATCCCAGAACCGGCTGGGTGCCGTGCTTGGCTGGCAGCGGCGTTATTTTCAGCCCGAAAAGCTCGAATGACCCATCAATCGTGTGCATTTCAACGCCCGGCAATGAACTCTCCGTCGGACCTTCCTCGAAAATATATGCGAACTGGCGGCGCAAGGTCTGCTGCGAGATTTGCGAGGCGTAAACCGGAACAACGCCACTCTGTTTTAAGTTGTAAGGACGAATATCATCGAGTCCGAGAATATGGTCGGCGTGCGCATGCGTGTAGATGACTGCATCCAGCCGATCGATGTGCTCGCGCATTGCCTGGGTGCGAAAATCAGGCGTCGTATCGATCACCACGTTGTGGCCATGGTATGCCAGCAGAATCGACGGACGCGTGCGTTTGTCGCGCGGATCCTGCGACTCGCACACGGCGCAATGACACCCCAGGGTCGGCACGCCCATCGACGTGCCGGAACCGAGAACGGTTAGGAGAAGAGAGGCCATTTTCAGGTGGGTTGGAAACTTTGCTTCCGGTTCATTCCAACGACGCGCTTCCTCTGAGAGTCACCGGTAGGAAAACCTTTGCCGGCCGACCGAGCAAGCCCAAGATGTTTGGCAAGCCGAAATTCGTGGCTTCAGCGGCGGAAGCCACGCCTTTCACTATTTGGCCTTGGCCTTCTTGGTCATTTGTTCGGCGGCGGCCTTGGAAATTTCCATGAAGGTCAGCTTTAGGCTGCCGAGGACTTCCAGCAGCAAACCGTCTTCTTCCTTTGACAGGTTTCCGCGCGTCTTCTCGCGCAAGGCGTCCAGCATGTCGATCACTTCGCGCGCGCCTTCTAAATCGACGAATGCTTGACCGGTGCGCGGGTCGGCCATGCCGCCGAGCATTGCCGCGGCATTGCGTGTGAGAAAATCAATCAGCATCTGGAAACTGCGCGAAGTCGGGGTGTTCGCAGCAACCGTTTCGTCGCTTGTTTCGTTCGCGCCAAGCGCGTCCGGAGTTGAATCCGGCACTATCAGTCCGCGGTCCTCGTTGCCCTTGGCATCATGGGCGGCGCTTTTTAATGTCGATTTTCCCGCGCCGGACGCTGCGACTTTGGCCTTCTCCCGCGACTGACTCGCGGCTTTCTTCTCCGCTGCTTCTTCGTCGCGCCGTTCTTGTTCTACTATGTCTTTGCGCAACTCACCGTCTTCGCCAAACAGGCGGCGGTCGATCACCTTGAACGTTTCGTCTTGCTTCGGATCAGCCACGGCAGGTACCCTCGGAGTTGCTCTGGAAGTTACATCGAAGTTTAACATCCGGCGCCGTTTTTGGACAAGTAAGCCGCCGGTGTTGGGCCAAATGCAGCGCTTGCGGTCGCATAATTCGGCAACGTAGGTTAACCTACTGCATCCAACAACGCTGACGTAAGGCCTGAGGGAATTCATGTCCCGACTCGCACCGCACAATCGACCGGCCCGCACTAGAGCAAAGACGCGCGCGGCGAAATCAACGGCGACTATGGAGCGTCGCTTGTGCGCAGCTGAGAGGGAACGCCCCATCGGTATCTATCATGAACACCCGCGATGGTTCCTTCCGGTTTTTGCGGAGTTGGACCGCCGCAATATTCCCTACGTGCGTGTGAATGCAGCCCGTCATCACTTTGATCTTTCGCCGAACGGCGAGAGGCAATACAGTCTGGTTTTCAATCGCATGAGCCCGTCGGCATGGACTCGTGGCAATGCCCACGCCATTTTTTACACTCTTAGCTACCTTGCGCATCTCGAGAAATCGGGCGTCCGAGTCGTCAACGGAAGCCAGGCTTTCCGGGTGGAAACTTCCAAGGCCCTGCAACTGTCGCTGCTGCATTCCCTCGGTCTGCCGCACCCACGCTCGGCTGTTATTAACCACCCTTCCGAAGCTGTGGCCGCGGCGCGCGGTTTGCGTTTTCCAATCGTGGTGAAACCGAACATGGGCGGAAGTGGCGTGGGCATCGTGCGTTTCGATTCTATCGAGCAGCTCGAATCCGCTGTTGGTGATGGAGCTGTCAATCTCGGTCTTGATTCCACCGGAATCGTGCAGGAGTTTATTCGCGCGCGCGGCGGGCACATTACACGCGTCGAAACGCTTGGTTACAAATACCTCTACGGCATCAAGGTTTTTACGTCGGGCGAGACATTTGATTTGTGCCCCATGGACATTTGCAAAACTACCGACGGAGCGGAGATCAAGACTGCTTGTGTGGTGGAAGGCGCCAAAACGGGCCTACGTGTGCAAGGGTATCGGCCTTCGCCCAAAGTGATCAAAGCTGCCGAACGGATTTTTCGTGAAGCGCAGATCGAAGTTGGTGGACTCGAATACATTATCGACGACCGCGACGGGCAACTCTACTACTACGACATCAATGCGCTTTCGAATTTCGTCTCCGACGGGCCGCGCATCGTTGGGTTCGATCCTTTCGCGCGGCTGGTTGATTACCTGCAGGCGGAGTCGAAAAAAGCGCAACGGTACGGGCGGAATTAGCTAGCCCGGCTCTTCCGGCACCCTGGCCCGCTGTTCGGTTTTCATCTATTGGTCGTAAAGGAAGCGCGCTGATGCGTTATGGATATTGGCTGCCGGTGTTCGGCGGGTGGCTTCGCAATGTGCAGGACGAACAGATGCAGCCTACCTGGGATTACGTCTCAGGTCTCGCGCGCCGCAGCGAGAAAATTGGTTACGACCTGACACTCATTGCCGAACTGAATTTGAACGATATCAAAGGCGTTGACGCTCCTTCGCTTGATGCCTGGTCCACCGCCGCGGCACTTGCCGCTGTTACTGAATCGCTTGAATTAATGATCGCCGTACGGCCCACGTTTCACCTGCCTGCTTTACTCGCCAAGCAAGCTGCGAATATCGACCGGATTAGCAAGGGCCGGGTTTCGTTAAATGTGGTGTCCTCCTGGTGGGCCGAAGAAGCCAAAAAGTATGGCGTGCAGTTCGATCAGCACGATGACCGTTACGCTCGCACCTCGGAGTGGCTCGATATCGTCGACGCCGCTTGGAAACAAGACCATTTCTCGTACTCCGGCAAGTATCATTCGGTTCAAGATTTAGTGCTGCAGCCTAAACCCGTATCGAAACCTCGCCCCACGATCTACGCGGGAGGGGAATCGGAGGCGGCCAAGGAATTGATTTCGCAGAAGTGTGACGCGTTTGTGATGCACGGCGATTCCCCTGCGCGGGTTGGCGAGAAAATCCGCGATATGTCCCAGCGCCGCGAGCGCAAAAATCTGCCTCCCCTGAAGTTCGGAGTCGCTGCGTACGCAATCGTTCGCGAAAGCGATGAGCAAGCGCAGCAGGAGCTGGCTCGAATCACGGACGTGAAGCAAAACGCCGCGGGCTATCAGAATTACCAGCAATGGCTGGCCAATACTCAACTGGAACAGCGGGTCTCGCTCGAAGAATATTCCGTTTCGAATCGCGGCCTGCGCTCTGGACTGGTCGGCACTCCTCAAAAGTTGGCGGAACGGATCGGCGAGTTCGAGCGGGCGGGCGTCGATCTGCTGCTCTTGCAATTCAGTCCCCAGGCTGAGGAGATGGAGCGCTTTTCTGAAGCTGTCATCCACCGTTCCACCCCAGCCCATGCTGCCGCGAGCTGAAGGTAGGCTCGCTATGTTCTCTTGACGCGTTCGGCGTCATCGCCCATTATTCTTGCTTGAAAAGCTTAGCTCTCAGCCAAGAGCAGGGGCGCCGTGCCTTCTAGTCGCAAAGTTTCCAAGAAATCGCGTGCGAAAGCGCGACCGAAACCGGGCGCGCCTGGCCGGCTGCCTTGGTTGGGCACCCGCGCGAAATCAGCTTCGTCAAGTCCGCGCATACCGCTCACTGCTCGCGACAAGCGCGCGGGCGAATGGTTTGCCAAGCTGGTTGCCTTGCAGGGGCGATTGCGCGGGCCCCAGGGGTGTCCGTGGGATGCTGAGCAAACCCACCAATCGCTCCGCAAATTTCTGATCGAAGAAACCTACGAAGTGCTCGATGCAATGGAATCGAGCGATCCGCGCAAATTCGCCTCAGAACTCGGTGATTTGTTGCTTCAGGTTGTGTTCCATTCGGTCCTGGCCGAGGAAACCGGCGCTTTCACCATGTCCGATGTCGTTCAATCCATCCATCAAAAGATGGTTCGGCGGCATCCCCATGTTTTCGACGACACCAAAGCTAAGGATTCCGCGGCGGTGCTGAAGAACTGGGAACAGATCAAGGCAGAAGAACGCGCGGAACTGCACGAAGGCAATCATGGCGGGCAAGCATCGCGCGCGGCTAAATCGAGGATGGCTGAGTCGATTCTCGCCGGCGTGCCGCGTTCACTTCCGGCCATGCTGGAGGCTTACCAACTCACGCGGCGCGCCTCCCACATCGGCTTCGACTGGGACAGTCTCACTGCGGTGTTCGATAAGCTAGACGAGGAACGGCGCGAAATATTCAGCCTGCTCAACGATGCGCGAATATCGTACAACGTGGGGCGGCCCGGTGAGCCCATTCCCCTGCACCTCGAGGAAGAAGTCGGCGATCTTTTGTTCGTCGCTGTAAATGTGGCTCGCTTCCTTGGCGCTGATCCCGAAATCGCGCTCAAAAAAGCAAATCGCAAGTTCCTGAAGCGTTTCGAATGGATGGAATCAGCCGCAGCCGCGGAGGGCCGGCGTCTGGCTGATTTGCCGCGCGAACGCATGGAAGCTTTGTGGAATCTGTCCAAATCCCAACCCTTGCTCGAGGAATCGCGCGCGGCGGAAACCGCAAAATGAGCGCCTCCGCTGACATGGTCTTCGCGCAGCCGAGCGACATCGAAATTCGCCACTGCGAGACATTGGTCGAATACGAAACCTGCGTTCGACTGGAACGGCTTGTCTGGGGCGAGCAAATCACTGTCCCTTCAGCGATATTTGTAGTTGCCCGCCACACCGGAGGGCAAATCCTGGGCGCATTTGATGGCGAAAAACTAGTGGGTTTCACACTGGCTCTCGCGGGCAACCGCAAGGGAAAACCATTTCTGCACTCGCACATGACCGCCGTGCTGCCCAATTACCAGAACCAGGGAGTCGGGCGGCGACTGAAAGTCTTTCAGCGGCACGAGGCTCTGAAGCGCGATATTCGCCTTATCGAGTGGACGTTCGATCCTCTGGAACTTAAGAACGGGCATTTCAACTTCGTGCGACTCGGCGCGATTGCCCGGCGCTACATCCCGGACTGCTACGGGATTACGGAAAGCCCGCTGCACGCCGGGCTGCCGACGGATCGTTTGATCGCCGAATGGTGGATTGATTCCGACCGCGTTAAGAATATTCTCGCAGCCAATGCGCCCCCGGCAGCCGTTGATATACAGACAATTTCGCTGCCCGCCAACATCAGCGACACCAAGGCGGCCGACCACGAATCGGCGGCTAACATTCAACGGGGCCTGCGCGAGCAGTTCCAGAGGTTGTTTCATCAGGGATACATTGTGACCGGGCTCGAACCGCACGAAGAAACTACGGATTACATTCTAGAACCTGCCGCTTCCATCGCCGGCCTGCGTCTGCCAGAATATCGCCCGGAAGAATTCGAAGAGTAGCAGCCGAGACATCGAGATTTCAGAGCCGGAAAGGCCAGCGAACCCCGCGCCCGACCACATGCGCCTGCACAAGATCACTCTGCGCGAAATCCATATGTCGCTGGTGGCGCCTTTTGAAACCAGTTTCGGCAACATTTCGCAGCGTCACATTCTGCTCATTGAAGTTGACGTGGATGGCAGTGCCGGCTGGGGCGAATGCACCGCGGACGAAGATCCCTACTACTCCTACGAAACGGTGGAAACTGCGCGGCACATCATTCGCGATTTTCTATGGCCCATCCTGAAGGGCAGCGAATTCAATTCTGCTTCGGAGGTTTTCGATCTGCTCACGCGCGTGCGCGGACATAATATGGCCAAGGGTGCGCTGGAAAGTGCGATCTGGGACGCTGAAGCCAAACACAAGGGTATGCCATTAGCGAAGCTGCTGGGCGGCGTGCGCGATGAAATTTCTTGCGGAGTTTCGATCGGGATTCAGCCTTCCATCGACGCACTGGTCGCCAAGGTTGAAAAAGAGCTCGCCGCCGGTTACCAACGCATCAAAATCAAGATCAAACCCGGCCATGACGTTGAACCTGCCCGCGCGTTGCGCCAAAGATTCCCGCGCATTCGCCTGATGGTTGACGCGAATTCCGCCTACACGTTGGAAAATGCTACGCCGCTCAAGCAGCTCGACCAGTTTTATCTCATCATGATCGAACAGCCGCTTGGTTACGACGATATTTATTCGCACGCGGCGCTGCAACGCCAGCTGGATACTCCGATTTGCCTGGACGAGTGTATACACGATATCGAACATGCTCGAGCTGCGATCGAAATCGGAGCATGCAAGATTATCAATATGAAGCTTGGCCGTGTCGGCGGCCACACTCCCGCGCGCCGGATTCACGACCTATGCCAGTCGAAATCGATTCCGATATGGTGCGGTGGCATGCTCGAATCCGGCATCGGCCGGGCACACAACATCGCCATGTCGGCACTGCCGAATTTCACGCTCCCCGGTGACGTTTCTGCTAGCAAGCGTTATTGGACGGAAGACGTCATTGCGCCGGAAGTGGAAGTCACGCCCAAGGGCACCATTGCTGTGCCCGCCGCGCCGTGGTATCGGCTACACACCTCGCCTCGATCGCATCGAGCAGCTGACAAAACGCCGCGAGATTTTGGATTGATGTGCCTGCCGCAAATGCGGGTGAAAGTGCGGGCCACGAATTGAGCCCGCCCGCCGCTGCTGCGTCTGAATCCGACCCGGACCGCCCGAGCAAACCTGTCCTGCTGTTCTGGCTTTTCGTGATGCTGATGCTCTGGTCAATGAATTACGTGGCCGGAAAAATAGCGTTGCGTACCCTTGAGCCTATTACGGCTGCGTGTTTTCGCCTGGAGCTGGCGGCGATCGTGATGCTGCCCGTATATTTCTTACGCCGCGAGCGGAGCCTTCTGCGGCTCGCGCGACCTTTGGCCATTTGCGTACCTGGGTTTCTTCGGTGTCGTGGTTAACCAGGGATTTTTCACCGTCGGGCTGAATTTCACCACTTCCGATCACTCCGCGGTGATCGTCGCGCTCGGTCCGATCATCATCCTGTTCCTCGCGCGTGCTCTGAAACAGGAGCGCTTTACGGTTGGCA
This sequence comes from uncultured Acidobacteriota bacterium, assembly GCA_963842255.1. Classification (GTDB taxonomy): domain Bacteria; phylum Acidobacteriota; class Terriglobia; order Acidiferrales; family UBA7541; genus Palsa-295. Next base: position 38,144 of record CAWJGI010000011.1, read on the forward strand.
AAATTCTGGGCATGGCGATTTCTTTCGCGGGCGTTTACTTGCTTGAAGCCGAGCATGGTTCGGCTCGGAATTCGCCGCTCCTGCTCGGGGACATGATCACTTTCGGAGGCGTGATCGGGTTTCCGTTCTATGCGGTCCTTGGGAAGAGAGTTGCGGCGGAATATGACGCTATTTCTATGAACACGTTCAATGGTGTAGCAGCCGCGATTATTCTTCTGCCACTCAGCATCCGCCAGGCGCTTCATCTCGACTGGCACCGGGTTGCGTGGAGCGGGTGGCTCGGCGTCATTTACATGGCTGTCGGAAGCTCGCTTGGCGCCTATACAATATTCTTCTGGGTTCTTCGTTATATGACCGCTTCGCGGGTAGGCGCCATGAGTTATTTTCAGCCCGTGGTGGTGATTCTTCTGTCCATGCTGTTCTTGGGTGAGCACCCTACGCGGAACCTGCTCGAAGGAACTGCTCTGGTGCTGCTGGGTGTTTCTTTGGCCGAGCGCGGCAAAGGCTAGCGGGGTTACGCACGTCGCAGAATTGCCGTTTCTCACCCGGCTGTTGCTTGGGTCAAACGAAACTTTTTCGAAGCACCCGTGTTATAGCCAGCGGGTTGATTCTTGAAAAATGGCTCGGGCGCTGAATTCACACCACATAGAAGATTGCAACCAACAGGAAGAGCAGGGAATCAAATGGTGTAGAATCTCCGCAAAGGCGTTGGTAATGACGCGGTTGTTCGGTGGAGGGAGCAAAATGAAGCCCACCTTTCTAAAGTTCGTTTTGACAGCAGTCGCAGCGGTAGCACTCCTGTGCGCGCCTTCTGCGTTCGCGCAGCGCGGAGGCGGTGGTCATGGCGGGGGTGGTGGCGGTGGCTTCCACGGTGGCGGCGGAGGAGGCGGTTTCCACGGCGGTGGTGGCGGTGGCTTCCACGGTGGCGGAGGCTACGGCGGCAGTCATGGTGGTGGCTATCGAGGTGGAGCATACGGTGGCGGATACCGGGGAGGTTACGGTAACTCCGGGAATCGTTATTCGATGTCGCCTTCTGGACGTTCCTATTCAGCTGGCGGACGCTCCGGGAATTCTTACAGGTCGGCTAATCGCGGCGGAAACTCTTACAATGCCGGCAGTCGCGGGGGCACATCTACCGCAGCGGGCAATCGCGGCTCCTCAATGCCATACTTCGGACGCAGCGGCGGCGCTAACGGTGTGAATGGAGGGTCACGAGGCGGCGCGACTTCCAATGCTTACGCCGGGAATCGTGACGCAAGTCCTTCGGCAGGTGCCAATGGGGCGCGTAGTGCTACCGCGCCTTCGAGCGGGGCCAATGGGGCGCGCAGTACGACGAATGCGCCTTCGACCAGCGCTGCGCGTGGGTCTGCGGTCGCGCCAGCGACGGCCTCTCGCGGAGCTACCAATTCTTTAGCCGGGACATCTCGCGGCTCGGGGTCTGCCGTTTCAGCGAATCGCGCTGTGTCTAACATTGAGAGCTCGCACGTTGGCAACTCCTCATCGTTCAGCGGTCGCGGGAGCAGTTCGGCGGCTTCGGGATCTCGTTTCAACAATACCTCGCTTTCCTCGGCACGATTCGGTTCGGCCGGACGTGCAAGCAGTCCGAGACTCAGTGGCCTGAATGTGCACGCTGGGTCTAATTCGTTCTCGGGCAGCCGGTCATTCGGCAGCTCGGGGTTCCACGGCGCTGGCATTCACAACGGATACCGCGGCGGATACGGCTGGCGTGGTGGTGGCTTTGGCGGCTGGGGCTGGCGCGGCGGTTGGGGCTGGGGCGGTTGGGGCTGGGGGTGGGGCTGGGGACTCGGTTGGGGTGGCTGGTGGGGTCCCGGTTGGGGCTGGGGATGGGGCTGGCCGGGCTACGTCGGCTATGATCCCTTTTGGTATAACCCTTACTGGTGGGACGACCCCGGCTACGGCGCCTCCTACAGCGATCCCAACTATTCGAGCTCAAACCTGAGCCCGAATGGGAATTATGGGAACAATAACGATTTTGGCAACTACAATTCAGGGAATTACAACTCTGGGACTTACAACAGCTCTGCGGCTCCGACTTATAATGCTGGCGCTGATTCCGCCGGCAGTTCCGTTGAGGCCATAGAGCCTGGTTCGCCGGATGATAATCCGATTACCGGTAACGTCGCTGCTTCTACGCCGACTGTTTTGATTTATTTAAAGGACGGCACCACGTATGCAGCAAGTGACTACTGGCTGGCGGACGGCAAGCTTCACTACGTCGTAAGCTATGGCGGCGAAAGCACGCTCGACATGAATGACGTAGATTTGCAGCGCACCGTTGATGAGAACGCGCGCCGCGGTGTTCATTTCTCGCTGAAGCCGAATCCGAATCGCGTGGAGCGGCAACCGAGTTCGAATGGAGACAAGCCCGCGCCGACAACGGATCAGACATCACGGCCGAACCGAGACCACAATGAGGCGCCAGCGACGGCTCCAGCACCAGAGCCCATGCCTCAGACACAAACAACGTCGCAAACAATGTAAGAAGTGTCTTTTAGCGAGGGAGAAACTTCCCGCGCAGACTTCCAGTAACTTCACATTCCTCGATGTTAGCGGTCCCCTGGCGGCGGCATGTAGGTCGACACCAGCACTGCGCTCCTGCGCGCTGCGGGATCATAACGCACGACGATCGGCGTCCCCGGCGGATGCTGCCACGCACTGTTCGAGCGGCACAATCTGGTTGCGCGGGTATTGCCAAACTTGGGGCGAAGGGACGTTGCTTGAATAAACGTCTGTCACATTCTGTTTAGCACCTGCCGCGTAGATCAAGCGCTAACGGATGTAGTAGTTTTCCCGCCGACCGCTGCTCGTCTGATTCAGGCCGTATCGCTCAACGCGAGCTGTCACCGCTGGGTGTGTTCCTGCCAAGCCTTGTGCAGCCGTCACTACCGCCGCGAAATCTTGCACAGCCCTCAAAAGGCAACCAGCACTATCAATCGAAGCCACATCAATCGACCTTTTGGCCCCATTTCGGTCGCGCGTAGCCAAGGAATAACCATCCGACGCCGATCTCGATCTTCTCCGACCAGCGCCGGACGATTTTCAACTGAGGCAGAACAAATTGACGGTTACTTTCTTGGAGCGGAATGCGACGGCGCCTGTCTCTGTTCCATTTGTTGCCGTTGCTGGGTGTGTTGTTGCACCATTCGTTGAGTCTGTTGCTGGTGTTTTTGTTCGACTTGCTGTTTTTGCTGTTCATTTGCGTTGCGCTGCGTCAGCTGCTGATGTTCCTTTTCCTGCTGCGCCTGCAGCTTCTGTCTTTCCTGGGTCTGCTTTTGCACCAGCTTGTCCTGCTGTTGCTGGTATTTGTGGTCCAGCTTCGGGTTGCCGCTGTTTGGGGCAGCAGGATGTTCGACCGGAGGCAATTCGTTGGGATGGACCGCTGTGGCTCCTGGCCGGCCGGCTGGCTCGGCCTTGTAAGAACCTTCCCGCGCTGCTATCACTCCGGTTTTAAAATCGCCGGGCTTGGCGGTTGCCGCAATAGGCGGCCGGCCATGATTTACAGAGGCGCGCAGGTCACGGTTCGCGCGTGCTTCCTGTATGTGCTGGGTTTGCGCGGCTACCGGCCCGATGTGCCGCTCGTGCTCGGCGGCTTCCTCTTGGGGCGTAGCACGCGCGTCGATTCCGCCGCGTCCTCCATTGTAGCTGACGCGAACGTCATTATGGATATCGACCCTGTTCTCGTAAACGTTGTGGATGATATTCACGTTCACATTAAACACGGCACGGTTGTAAAAGAAGTGCCCGTTGTCCCAACGACCACCTATGAAACCGTTGCCGAAGTATCCAAAGCCATAGTTAATGCCGCCGTAGAATCCCACGGTTGGTCCCCAGAACCCATCATGCCAGAAAAAAGCAGCCCCACCCCAGCCCCAATATCCCGGGGTCCACAAGAAACCAACCTCGGGCGCCAAGATCCAGGTGCCAGGCACCCAATAGTAGTCGGCACCGTCGGCGTCCCAAGCCCAATACCCGGGAGTCCAAAGGTAGCCATCGCCGGGGCAAACGGGCTGTTCGTAAACAGGGATTTCGGGCGGGGCGATTGCGACGGATATGGCCACTTGCGCGAATGCCGAAGCAGATGCGGCCAACAAAACGAATGCGAACAACAAAGATCGAATAAGAGTGGTCTTACGCATTGAATTGCACGTCCTCCGCCTGGGCATCCCTCGATTACCCGTTGTAGCTTTCCTGCCACGGGCTGCGTGGACCGACAGGCAAAAAATCTCAGCATGGCCCGGGGATCCCTTCACAAACGGCTGGCTAGCTGAATTGTAGTACGTTCCAGCTGTCCGCACATCGGGTTATGACTGTATAGGTGAACGAAAACCGAAACAACTGCGGTAAATTTCCTGAATGTGATGGTCTGCGGTGTTCGCCTGCGCTTACCCCAAGAAGGGAACACCGGCGTCTGGATGATGTACGCTCAACAAAAATGGCGCTGCAACAATTTGTTGTAGCGCCATGATTGATTTCAGCCCGCTCCGCCACGGCACGCTCAACACGCCGTCTGCAGCCAGGGAAGGAAATTGATTTAGTAGGAGCCCTTGCCGCTCGCCGCGCCTACGGTTTCCAATTCTTGTGCCACAGCATGCTGTTTTGATTTTCCGTTTCGCTCAATTTCGATTTGGCCCTTCAAGTACGCGCCGTCCTCGATAAGAATTCGTCCCGCCGTAATATTCCCGACGACTGACCCGTCCTTCTTCACTTCGACGCGATCCCCGGCATGCAGATTTCCGCGGACCCTGCCGTAGACAATCACTTCACGGGCATGGACGTCGGAAACGATTTCGCCGTTCTGTCCTATGGTGAGGCGCTGGCCTTTCAGAGAAATGCCGCCCTCCACCTTTCCATCGATGCGCAAGTCTTCCTCGCCGGAGATCTGGCCCTTGATGGTCAATCCCGGCCCCAGTGTAGCGAAGGGACGCGCGCCACCCTCATTCGCATGAAACGGTTCGGGAGCAGGCGCTGGGATATGCGGGTTATAGTTTGGATTCGTATACTGCGGCATTGCTGACTGCGGTGTTACCGAATGTGCCGAGCCTGGATTGGTGCCATCGGGCTGTTTGCTGCTCCACATTTTCTCCTCCGGTTTGGGCCCAGATCGTCGCTTGCTGCGGGACGCTGGCTCAATCTAAGCATGTCGTTGCAGATGAACAATCGGAATTCGGCGCGAGCGTGTCCCTTATTAAACTGTACGCACGAACAGGCGAAATTTTCGCGCGCATTTCGTCCGCTGCTGCCGCTGGCACTCCGAGCAACAGATCTTGCAATCAGCTCTATAGTCCGAATTGAGCTCCCGCAGGCGCAGAAAGCATTCCTGGTTCGCTGCGCTTTGGCCTCGGGCTCGGGTATGTAAATAGGAATGCAAGCGAAGACACATTCACTTCGGGGAAGTCGGCGAATGCGGTTTTAATGTTGAATCGTGAAACTTGGCGTGGATAGCGGGACTTTCAGCTGCGGCAATTTGAATCGCTAGTGACTCTTTCCGTTCCCGTTCGTCTTCGGGGCCACTATCGGGGTGTAAACGTGCCAGAAATCGCTGTCACTTTCATCTCCGAATTCCACCGCGACATTGTTTTTTCCCCACAGCTTTGGTTTGACATACACCACCCGTGCCTGGCGCTCCTCTTGGGTGAAGGTATTCACCAACAGAACAGTCTGGCCGGTTTGCACTCGCGGTGTGAGTGGAATCAAGCCACCATGAGCGCTTACCGCGTCGGTGGTGGTGGTGTCGCGGAACGGACGATTATCCGGGGTCCGGCCGTAAACTTGGACGGGGATGCTTAGCGGCAGGCGTTTGCTGCGGCGTTTTTTCTCCATCGCGGCCTCTCAGTGTGAGTGGGGAAAGCACTCATAAATTACCGCGCTTCGGGCTTATGGACAATAGTACTAAACCCCTCTATATTCCGCTTTGTTGTCGAGTCTGCATCATTACCCCCGTCCAATTTTCATCGCAGCAAAGTTGATCATAAGGGCCGTTTTCTGTTCGCCATGACTTTGCTCAATCCTAGCTTGGACGGCTGCTAACAGCAGGCCCGTCTCCGCCGCGGGTTTTGCGCGGCTTCGCACGGGACCAGAGTTATGCTGATGGCCTTAGATGTGATTTACAGCCCGGTGGTTAGCACAGCGCGGAACCGCACTTTGCCGCTCATCATGGCCTCATAGGCTTCGCCAGCGCGTTCCAAGGGGAAAGTCTCGATCATGGGCCGCACGCCTGTCAGGGCGCTGAACGCCATGGTGTCCTGCGAATCGATCGAGGCTCCGGATGCCCAACCCATCACCGAACTGCAGCTACTAATGACGGTAGGCGCCGGGACTTGGATGGGCGCCTCTGGGATACCCAACACCAACAACTTGCCATCGACCCCAAGGCCTCCGATGGCGTCAGTCATCGCCTGTGCGCTTGGCGCTGTGCCCAGAATCACTTTTGCTCCGCCCAGCTTCTGGAGCTCCTTCGCCACATCCTGGGTTTTGCTGTCGATGTAGATTAGCGCACCCAATTTCTTCGCCAGGTCGGCTTCTTCTGTGCCGCGGGCGATGGCAGCAGTTCTTAGGCCCATCTTCGCTGCAAATTGAATGCCGAGGTGGCCCAGTCCTCCCACGCCAAGCACCGCCACCAGATCGCCGGGACCGACTCCGGTATGACGCAAGGAATTAAATGTTGTGACCCCCGCGCACATCAGCGGACCGGCCTCAGCCGCCTTCAAGTCTTCCGGAATCGATGCGAGTGTGCCGGCGTGCGCGATCATGTATTCAGCGTAGCCGCCGTCGAAATTGAAGCCCGTCACTGCGCGGTCGATCAGGCACATGCTGAAATTTCCGCGACGGCAGCTATCGCAATAGCCACAGTGTCCACCGTGCCAACCAACTCCCACACGGTCGCCGGCTTTCCAACCTTTTACGCCCTCACCGAGCGCATCGATTACCCCGGCCACCTCGTGTCCTATAACGCGTGGATACTCCAGACCCGGCCATAATCCTTCCTTCACTAACATGTCGCTGTGGCACACGCCGCAGGCCTGCACTTTTATTCGCGCGGTTCCGGGTCCCGGCTGCGGTATTTCGCGCTCGACTAATTCAAGCGGTCCCTTCGCCTTAGGGACTTGCACTGCGCGCATCTTTGCCATCGTTTCCTCCGCTCAAGACAGTTTTGCGTCCTTTATGGAAGCTCACAAGGCTTCGATGCTGAAGCGCGCGCGAAGTCTCATTTTGTTTTCTGGCGGTCAATCGCGTTGTGGACAGCCTTGTCGTTGCTTTTAAACGCCGGCGTCCTGAGCGGGGCGAAGAATCTCAGTTAGATCTGCGTCAAACTGGGCAATTGCCGCCCGCTCATCTAAGTGCAGGCGGGTCCTGCCAAAGCAATGCCTGGGTCTCTGCGGTAAAAAAACAGATCACGCAATCAAAAATTTGGAGTGACGCTGATGGGGTGACTACGCCATAGGCGTTTGAGTCCCTCAGTCGATGTACTCCGGAACATCATCTGTGGTTGCATAGGCTCTGGGCGCGTGTTAGCTTCCGGCTGGACATGAATGAAACCCCGGCATCGTCACAAACTTTTTCACCGAAACGCATCGCTGTGATTCCCGGCGATGGAATCGGCAAGGAAGTTATACCGGAAGCGGCAAAAGTTCTGAAAGCCGCAGCTGCTGCCGGCGGCCGTAAGGTCCTCCTCCAGGATTTTGATTGGGGCGCCGATCGCTATCTCCAGGACGGGACCACGCTACCAGCGGACGCGGTGGAAATGTTTCACCGCGACTTTGACGCGATTCTGCTAGGGGCGATGGGTGATCCGCGCCTGCCATCCAACGTCCACGCGGCTGACATTCTTCTCGGGCTGCGATTCAAGCTGGATTTGTACGTCAACGCGCGGCCGTGCGTGCTGTTCGACAAACGACTGACGCCGCTCAAAGAGCGCACTGAGAAGGACGTGAACTTCATAGTTTTTCGCGAGAACACCGAAGGGCCGTACGTCCAGGTGGGAGGGAATTTCAAGAAGGGAACTACGGACGAGATCGCGATTCAAGAGGATTTGAACACGCGAAAGGGCGTCGAACGAATCATCCGCTACGCCTTCGAGTTCGCGCGGCGGAAGGGACTGAAACGCGTGTGCATGAGCGACAAATCGAATGCGCTTACTTTCGGCCATGATCTGTGGCAGCGCGTGTTCAAGCAGGTGCGCGCAGAATATGCGGACATCGAATCCTCGCATCAGTACATTGATAACCTGTTGATGCAGATGGTGCGCGACCCATCGCAATTCCAGGTGATCGTCACTTCCAATCTTTTTGGCGATATCGCCAGCGATTTGGGGGCGCAATTAGCCGGTGGGTTGGGCCTGGCACCGTCCGGAAATATTCATCCCGGCCAAGTTTCGCTGTTCGAGCCGGTGCATGGTTCGGCCCCGAATATCGCCGGTAAGGGCATCGCCAATCCAATGGGTTCGATCCTCACCGTGGCGATGATGTTCGAATATCTGGGCTGGCAGCCCGAAGCGGATACCATTGACCGCGCCGTGCGTACCGCTCTAAAGGAGGGGAAGACTCCGGCAGAACTGGGCGGAACACTCCGAACGCGCGAAGTTGGCGACTGGGTAGCCGAATCTGTAACCAAGTCGGGAGTTTCGAAATAACGGAGTGGCGAATGATCTGCGAGGCCGGATTTCAAATCGAGCGCCAT
>CAWJGI010000012.1:0-27971 GCA_963842255.1 uncultured Acidobacteriota bacterium
CAGGAACGCCAAAGCCTCGAGGGCAGGTTATTTTCAATCCGAGCCGCTGCAACCGCTCGAACCGAAGATCAGCGTTATCCGTTGGTCCGGTAGATATCCACTCGCCGCTCCTTGGAGGGATCAGTGCCGGAGGTATCTTCGCCGCGAGCGCTGGTAGAAATCCGCGAACCATCGACACCCTGGTCCACAAGATATTTCTTCGCCGCATCCGCTCGCTTCTTCGACAGGATTAAATTCGACGCCTTATTACCCGATGTATCCGCCCAACCCACAACTTTAACCTTCCAGTCGGGATGATCCTTTAGAGTCTGAGCTACAGCGTTTAGATTTTGCTGCGCATCCGGCGCTAAGTCGGACCTGTTCAGATCGAAATAAACTTCGCCTTGGTCAATCGGTTGACCGAGCGGTGTATTATCGGCTGGAGGTGCATTGCTCGCTTCAGTCTCGGTGCGGACTCGTTCGTGCGAGAAGTGATCAAGCACGGCGACCAGCTGGTGCCCGGCAGGCGGAACCGATTTCTTTCCCTCGAGAATTTCCCGATTGGTAACTCCCGGGCCGTAGATTTTCTCGTTCTCGCTGTTATCAGGCCGCAACGTAGAGCCATCCAATGAAATACCAGCGAACGCTCCACGCGATCTCGACCAAGACAAAATCTCAGCATGGAGCGTCACGTCAGTGTTCGCTGCAGCTTGGCGCCCGATAGGGCCGATTGCCGCGGTTGCATCACCGCCGATAGTAAATTTATCGCCAAGCAGGTGGTGCATTCCCCCCTCGTTCATAATCAGCATCAACACGTCCGTCGAAGAACCGCCGATCTGCAAGCCCCAGCTTCCGCCTTCAACGCGAACAGACGCAGGCGCTGTCCAACCGCCCCCTTCACTGCGGCAAGACGCAAATCCACGTCCGTATTCACCGCCCACTATAAAAGCGCCCTTCTTCAAGCCTGGAATGATGACAATGCAATGTGCTTTATGAAAGAGATCACGCGGAACGCCCTTATCAGGGGCGCCCATCAATTCCCGCAACGCGATTGCAGAATTCCTCAGACGCTCATCCGAAGTCCGCTCTTCCTTCTGGGCTCGAACGGCTCCCGAGCTCAGTAACAAAACCCCTGAAGCTAAAGCTGCTGCCCACCCCTTTGTCGACATGGTTACGTCCTTTATTTCGAGAATCGGTTTTGAAGTCTTGCTGTAAATCGATGTGGTCTTTCGAATCGCGGGCGGTTTTGCGGGACTACATGCCGTCCACAATCAAAAGCGAACGGCATGTAGATTTCGCGTAAATTCATCCACAGAGATCGTGCAGCCTGCGCAGCTGAAAGGTTACTTCTCGAATACTTTCTCCACTTGACCGACCTTTTTCTGGACCTTTCCGGCAACCTTTTCATCCGTTCCTTCGTCCTCGAGGCGCGGATTATTGGTCGCGCGACCCACCTTCTCTTTTACCTTGCCTTTTACCTCATGAAACTTACCCTCTGCCTGGTCCTTAGTGCTGTTGTTCATCTGTACTCTCCTTGTTGCCGGCAAATTGATGCTGGGCTACAAACGGGGCACCGCCACGGCCACCTGCTCGCGCTCAGACCGCTTCGCTCGAGGGGATTCTGCCTCGGTAGGACATAGCCAAACCATACCTAATACACCCCATTGTCCTGCCGAAAATCACGTATTTGACGCAGCGCCATGGCGAGATTTGTGAACGTGCCGGCCGTAGGCTTACGCCGGAATGGCGATTAGACCGGGAAGGCAGCGCAGTCACGAAAAGTGACAACGGTTTGAGCAGTAGATTAGCCTGGAGGCCTGCGGCAGGGCCAAGCTGCCGGAATCAGCGGAGCAGCCTGTCCGCCCCGAACACCAAGCCCAAAGTCAAAAATGCTATGACTACCTCGCCTACCGCGCCAACCAGAAATGGGCGGTAGCCTTGTCGGCCCAGTTCGCGAACGTTGGTGCGCAGGCCCACACCCGCGAATGTGAGCAGGAATGCCCAGCGCGAGAGGTTAGCCAGGCTCACGAGTTGGTCTTTGCTGAAAACGTGCGCGGTAGCGATTGCGGAAATCAGCAGGAATCCCAGAACAAACTTTGGAAATTTCTGCCACAGGAACGCGGCCTTGTTGGTCACACCCTCGGTTTTTTCCTTACGAGCCCAATGAATGGCATATCCGAGAACGACAAAGCCTATCATGGCATTGCGGGCGGTCTTCGCCAGGACTGCCACTTTTCCCGCAGCATCGGAATAAAGCGCGCCGGCGGCGGTTGCTTCGGCGGTATTGTCAATTCCTAAGCCGGCCCACAGGCCGTAACTTTGATCGCCAAGGTGCAGCCAATGACCGATTAGCGGGAATATAAATAGACTGATAGCGCCGAGTGAAAGTATCGCAGCGATCGCGTAGGACGCGTCTTCGTCGTCAGCGTCGATCGCTCCTTTGGTAGCGATGATAGCGGACACGCCGCAAATCGACGAGCCCACTGCGAGCAGTGTGGTCAGCTTTGGTTTCAAGGCAAATGCGCTGCCTAGGGCGGTCATGAACGCCAGCGACACGGCGATCTCGATCGCCACCAGAATCAGGCTGACGCCGCCAAGCTTCGCAACATCGCCAAGCAGGAAACGTGAGCCTAGCAGCACGATGCCGGTCTTAAGCCAGAACTCATAGGTGGCAATGCCGGCTTGAAAAATTTTCGGCACGCCGACCGTATTGGCGATGGCCAGACCAATCACGATGGCCCACAAAACGTACTCAATATTCGGGAGCGTGAGGTGATGAGCTTTTCCGTAGGTCGCGATCGACCGCTCGATGATTTTCCCGGCGTAGCCGACCGCCGTGAGAAGCAGCAGTCCGGGAACTAATCGAACGGTTTGCTTGAAAAAGCTATCAGAAACCGGTTGAGCAACTGCAATGGAACTGGCCATGCTATTTCCTCCAGGAATTTTTCGGACCTCGAGCGTGGTGCTGCAATGCCGCTGCGATTTTCTGCAACTAAGCCGCCGCTACCAGGGAACGTGTTTGATGACGCCGAACCAGATTGCCGCGGAAAACACGAGTGCTACGATCACCGCCCAGCTGTCGAGCGAAAGCGCAGGTGGTTTCCTGAAACTTCCGCGGTGGCGCTGCAAATCTTCCGTCATGTTGTTTTCCCTCACTTCGATTCGTTTAAATTCGAGCGCTAAAAACAAAAAAACCCGCTCAACAGTTTGGCTGTTGGCGGGTCTCGAATCCGGTTTGATTGCTAGATTATTCTAATCGCACCTCGCCGGATCGCACCTCGCCGTCTTGATGACAACAACAGGGCGCGCAAGCGATCAGGCTCCAGGTCACGCTGCAATGCTACATTGAAATACTGATTCTGCAAAGTGAAAGATACTTAAGAAAAAAAGCGCTGGAATGATCAGATCTACATAGGCGCACGGAGTTCGAAATGACCAATTCTTTCCGATGGCCTCGCTAAGTGATTCAATACATTGGACCTGCTAGCACTATTCCACTGGTATTTGGCGTGCACTACACTTAGGCGGAAGGGCGAAAACAGCAAGAGAAAAGAAATAATGCATCGTCCGAAGCCAGGAAAGAATCCAAACGGAGGACGAAATGAATTCGGATCAACTGGAAGGAAAGTGGAAGCAAGTGAAGGGTCAAGTACGAGAAAAGTGGGGTCAGCTCACAGACGATGACATGAACGTCATTGCGGGGCGACGCGATCAATTAGTGGGCCGCATTCAGGAGCGTTACGGCATTGCGAAAGAACAGGCAGCACAGGAAGTGGATACGTTCTTGAGAGGGCTGAATGCCGAGGCCGGGCGTGATCGGCCGAAAACGCGCGCGGCCGGCAATTACTGAGATTTCCGCTCGGCCTGGGACCGGTCTGGGCAGAGCACTTCAGCTGGGAATTTCACGAAACCCGTTGAGACCGGTTCATACGGGCGAGGAAATTCTCAGTGGTAAAACCGGGGCTGGACCGGTTTTTCTAAGTCAAACATTTCGGGGCCAGACCGAAATGAAAGTCTCCGGGTTCGGACCGGAAACCGTAGACGAAATAGAGCCCTAGTCCGAATAGGGCAGCTCTCATAAATACAGAGCTCGACTCGGGACCGGTCCGAGTCGAGCTTTTTTTGTGAAACGAGCAAACTCGCGATCAACGCGGCAGTGCCTCTAAGCTCCACCCCGGCCCGTGTTACTGCTCTTCTTGATATTCTTCCGGCACGTCATCTTCGGGAACTTCCCTGGTGCGTACTTCGCCCTGGTCCGCATCAGGAGCGTTTTCCACCCCGCTCACAATTCCCGCTTCGTAATCCTGTCCTTCTTCTGCCAACTCGGTGACACTTTCTGAGTCGACTACTTCCCGGCGAGACAAACCTTGTATGTCGCCGGACTGTCCGGCGGAGTCAGCACCGAGGCCCCGACCGGTGCGAGCGGCGACCGGATCAGCGAACGCAGTTAGCGTTGAGCTGCTGGAGCGTTCGCGGCTCGTCCTGGTCTGTCCAGGTTTAGCCCGCTTGGGCCGGGCTGCTGTGCGTTTTGACGCCGCGACCTTCCGGGAAGCCGGTTTTATCTTGAGTGCGGATCTTTTTGTATTTTTGTTTGAGGATTTCTTCGTTCGCGGGGGTTTTTTCTTGGCCATAAACAAAAGTCTATCACCCGCAAATGATCGGTACAACTCGGGTCCTGCGAGTGGAAGCTCTAATAATGTCTACTTCGCGCTGAATAGGCGCACGCGACCCAGCTCAGCCGGCCTTTCATCATCGGTAAAAGACGGCTAGCGTGAGCAGCGCCGCGCGGGGCATCGCTGCAGTCGTTTCGCGGTATAGTGTTTAGGTGCTCAATAAACACCGTACCTCGGGTGTGGACCGGATAAGCAACCGCATGGAACGCCAGGAGAAGAAGCCAGGCGCAGACGCCAAGCCAGCCAAGGCGAAGTTCGATTGGAAACTCCTGCCGGACGTGCTTGCGCTAATCAAGCCGCGGCGCGGAATTCTGGCGCTGGGATTCGGGTTGATGGTAATCAACCGGCTTTCGGGGCTGATTCTGCCGGCCTCCACGAAGTACTTGGTCGACGACGTGATCGGCAAGCATCACGCGCAGATCCTGGTGCCGCTGATTCTAGTGGTGATCACGGCGACCGTGATTCAAGGCCTGACCTCATACTCGTTGACGCAAATTTTATCCAAATCCTCCTGGCGCATGATTTCAGAATTGCGCGAAAAAGTGCAGGCGCATATCGGCCGCCTCCCGGTCGCTTACTATGACGCAAATAAGACTGGTGTGCTGCTGTCGCGAATCATGAGTGACGTAGAAGGTGTGCGCAACCTTATCGGTACAGGGCTGGTTGAGTTTGCTGGCGGAATTATGACTGCCTTGTTCGCTCTGGTGGTGCTGCTGCGCATCAGTGTCATGATGACCGGCGTTGCGTTTGTCGTGCTGGTGATTTTCGGGATTGGATTGAGCCGCGCGTTCAAGACGATCCGCCCCATTTTTCGCGCGCGGCCCAAGATTAATGCGGAAGTAACCGGCCGCCTGACTGAGTCGCTGGCAGGTGTGCGGGTGGTGAAGGGCTACCACGCCGAAGACCGGGAGGAGAGGTCCTTTGCCGCGGGAGTCCAGCGCCTGCTGGACAACGTGCTGAAGACGCTTACAGCAACATCGCTTATGAGTCTGGCGGCGACGAGTCTGATGGGCTTAGTGAGCGCGACAATGATGTTTTTGGGTGCGCGGCAGATTCTGGCCGGCACGATGACTCTCGGAACACTGCTTACTTTCGTTGCCTTTCTGGCGATGCTGGTCGCCCCCGTTTTTCAGATTGTGGGCATCGGCCCGCAAATCACCGAAGCTCTGGCTGGCCTCGAGCGCACCCGCGAAGTGCTGAACGAAACCCGCGAGGATGATTCGCCGGAACGTAAGGAAACTCTCGACCGTATCCGTGGGGAAGTGCGATTTGAGAAGGTGGACTTTTCCTACGACACCGGGAAGGAAGTCTTGCACGAAATCAGCTTTGATTCGCAGCCCGGAACGGTTACGGCGCTTGTAGGCCCTTCGGGTGCGGGTAAATCGACGGTAATTGGACTGATTGCGGCATTCTATGTTCCCTCGGGCGGGCGGGTATTGGTCGACCGCGTAGACTTGGCCAAGGTTCGGCTGGATTCCTACCGCACGCAGCTCGGCGTAGTATTGCAAGAGACTTTTCTTTTCGACGGCACCATTCGGGAAAACGTAGCGTTTTCGCGTCCGAACGCGACGGAGGAAGAAGTTTTAGCCGCCTGCCGCATTGCGCGTGTCGATGAATTTGCGGAATCATTCGATCGCAAGTACGAGACCCTGGTCGGCGAACGAGGCGTGAAGCTATCTGGTGGACAGCGCCAACGCGTGTCGATCGCGCGGGCGATTCTGGCTGATCCTCGCATCCTGATTCTAGACGAAGCCACGTCGAGCCTTGATTCGGAGTCCGAAGCATTCATTCAGGAAGGCTTGCGCTACCTGATGAAGGGCCGAACTACCTTCGTGATCGCACACCGGCTTTCGACTGTGCGGCGTGCTGACCAGATTCTGGTGTTGGAAGCCGGGCGGATCGTTGAGCGCGGAACGCATGCCTCGCTATACGCCGCTGGCGGGCGATACTTCGACCTGTACACCAGGCAGCACGGCGTCGAATCGAATCTCTTTCTTGCGCCCGGAGAGAGCGACAAGGAAGTTGCCGAAACGGAGAGCACGAATGGCGCAGCTGGAAACGGATCGCCACAAACCGACTCTGCGGCGCTGCCCGAAGCCATTCGCCTGATTCGCGGCGGCAGCTCGTAGCTGTTTTCGCAGACGTTTATGATCAAGCCGAGAGGCCCAGGCCACTATGGCACGATGAAATGCTCAAGACTAATCGACGCGGAGCTCTGTCCGCCTAAATAATCTCCGCGGGCGGACGAACCCCAAATCGTGAGACTGAATCTCAGCGTTCCACTCCAGCGATCGGTCTGCAACGGAGGTATGGCTTTCGTGCGGAATCTCCTGAAATTTGGCATAATCAATCACCTGGGGAGTGTGCGCCATGAAAGCCAGTGGTTTCCTCTCGGCTGGGGTCCTTTTCCTTGCTGTTGCCATCCCGTCAATCCTGGCCCAATCGCAAGAGGAAGTGCGGCACGCGCCGGACGGCGGTACGAAACTAATGATTTTTAGCATTTCCATCCCGCCTCTTGCGAATGCGCCATTCACCGCAGTCGTGAGAACTGAATGGTCCAGACAGCTCGACGATGGAACCGCGACGGTCATCAAGAATCACCGAACTGTGGCGCGCGATAGCCGCGGGCGCATTTTTCAGGAGCGGCGCTATCTCACGCCGGACGGCGACCAGCGGCAGACCGGCATTAGTCAACTGGAATTCAGCGACCCAACCTCGCGCGAGCAATACATCTGTAAGCCTGGCGAACATGTTTGCGAACTTCGCAACTACTCTGCTTCGACAACAATGGTTTTTAACTCAGCAGGCGTGTCAAATTCTGGAGCGCACGAGCCAAAGAGCGAAGATCTCGGCCATCAGTTCATCGAAGGCCTTGATACTCTTGGTACGCGAGAGACCACGACCCTCCCCCAGGACTGGGCGGACGACAATCAGCCTCTTACAGTCACCAAAGAATTTTGGTTTTCCTCGCGGCTGGGAGTAAATCTGGTCGTCAAACGAAACGATCCGCGTTCAGGAGTGCAGAATTTTCGCGTGACGGACATTAGTCTGAGCGAACCCGATCCGGCACTTTTTGACCTGCCGAGCGATTTCAAAGTTATCGATACCCGCAAATCGGCTGCCCAATAATTTCGCCAGCTTGCCCCTTCCCGTTCGATAGAAGGTTTTGTTCTCGCTTCACGGTTCCGTCGATAAGCTCCAGCACGATGAAATCAGTCCCGTCGTGAGTGTCACAATCGCAGATGGACGCGATATTCGGATGATTCACTTCGCCTGAAAACCTCAGGACCGGTTACTGTCCTTCCTTTGGAGCAGCTGTTCCATCCGACCACGTGGATACCGGAACCATGAACTCGGTGATGGGTTCCGGAACGCCGTTAAATTGGGGATTTAACATAACGGGCGAGCCAGACAAGTCCGCTCCCCACGACCTGGAATCGGTAAGCGGGATGTAGAACATCAAATGAGGTACCCAGTGCCCGGCTTCGTCATTCAGATACCCTTGGGGCGACATCATGAAGGACATTGCACCGGGTTCTAGTGGCGGCAGCCCTTTCGCATCGAATGCCTTGATCCCTTCGATGATTTGAGCTTTGGATAGCCCAGCGAGTGCCAATTCGGATCTTTTCAAGGTGAGGGGCAAGATCGAGCGCACCGCGGGCGGGTTAAAGCAAATTGGACCTCGCATCTTCGGGTTCCAAGAACTGAGCAAAGTCAAACGGGGACATCCAGGATCGTTCTACAAGACAGACAAAACCGTTTTTGCCTTTTACGGCAGTTTCGTAGCCGTGACGGCCGAGGAACAGGACCTCGGCATCCGCTGAAATCGACGGCGGTGCTGCGCCACGTGCCATCGCGATCTCAGAGTTTCGATCCGTCATAAGGTACTGATCGATGGGCGCCATCTTGGCATAGGACGCCGCACTTTCTTGGGACCGTACAGCTGAAGACGCGCCCGCCGATACAGTCACAAGCAGTGCTGCGAACAAAATTGTCTTCGTAAAGCTTCCGTCTTTCTTCATCGTCCCTTCTCCTTTGCAAATCAACATCTCGGCATTCTGCAGCTCATTCCATAGCCACCCATCGCGACCGAGGCAGCGGGCAGAAGAAAAATCATGAAAAGTAGAAAAGATCGCGCGCAATCGGCTCGCATCGAAGGGCACACTCTGTTGTCGGATTCACATTTTGGCAATAAGGATGTTTATTTCCGCGGAAGCTTTGGATTGCACAGACCAAAGAGGAGCCGCATTGACCGCAGAGGTGGGTCCCATCTCAGGTTCGGAACGTCGCTCCCTTCCCGGAAGGCCGTTCGGGACCACGAAGCGCCAAGAGGTTTCTCTGTAACCAGCGCATTGCCGACCACGCGTCCGGAATCGTCGGAAGAGCTCGCCTGACGCATATCTCCTGCAATACGATTGATCCCCACATGCTCGTTGCGGCCCAGACAAGAGACGGTATGGGGACGCTGATGCAGGACTTGCGTTATGGCCTGCGCAAGCTGCGCAAGTCGCCCGCCTTTACCGCCGTAGCCGTCATCACCCTCGCACTCGGCGCGCCAACGGGAATTCTTACGCTGGTGCAGCAAGTGATGTTGCGGTCGCTGCCGGTCGCGCAGCCCAGTCAGCTTTGGCGCATTGGCGACACCGCCCACTGTTGCTACTCGGACGGGTATTCGCAGGGAGGCAGCAACGGGCTGCCACAGAACGACTGGAGTTTCTTCTCGTGGCAGGCGTACCAGCTTTTTCGCGCCGACACCCCCGCCTTCCAGCAACTGGCCACGTTCCATCCTAGAACAAGGGCTCGGCATGTGACCTGCCTTGACTGAGGAGCATCAAACAAGTGTATGAGGTGATTGTCATTTGAATCGACTAGCAGGAGAAGGAAAATGAAATCTAAGCAGCAATTCGCCTCGATTTTTGTGGCGGCGTGCGTCTCCGTTTTCTTGAGCCAGCCCGCCTTCGCACGCCCCGCGAATCCACGTCAGGATCAGGGGACCGCCCGGACGCAATCCGGGCCACAGGACAAGAAGCAGAAAGCTGAGACCAGCCCCGGCAGGGACGTGGGCAAGGGCGGTGAGGACGTTGGCGAAGGAGCAGCCAAGGGGGCTGGAAGCCTAGGCACAGGCATTGCCGGAGCGGCCGGCAATCTCGCTACTTTGCATCCGGGCAGCGCCGCTGCCGATCTCGGCAAAGGGGCCGCAGGAGCCGGCAAGGACGTCGGGCTTGGCGCCGGAAAAGGCGCGGCCAAGATCGGCGAAGGAAGCGCCAAGGGAGTTGGGAAGCTGGGCGGGAAAATCTTCCACAGAGGCGGCAAGAATAAAGACAAGGACAAAGGGAAGACCGACGGGTATCAAGTGAAATAATGCTTTACTGGTTTCAGCCTTTTGCTGCTACGGCCATTTCACCCAGATCGGTAACGGCCAACTCTTGATAGTCCCCCAACTTACTCTCCCTTGCTCCAAGTTGGTCGGAACGTCTATGCCGTACTCTTGCGATAGCATAAGCGCTTGCCCGTTATAGAAGTAGATGTCCGGCGGGAGATGAAAAATTGCTACTAGGTTTACCCACGCCGGTGGTTCGGATTGGTGGAGCCGTCGCTTTAGTTGTTTAGGTGCGGAGGCTATAGCGGCAGGCTGTCCCGCAAAATTAATTTGATGGAAAATCTCATCATCGTCTGGTTCCGTTGGTCCAGGCCTACTCATAGCGCGAACCTCCTCTCTGGCATTCGATGCGGGAGGAGCACGGAAAGGGTTCACGCTACAATCTCCCAACGCCAATTGCTCTATCATCGGACATCATCTGATTGTTGCCGTACTAAAATGGTAGGCAGGTACCCTAAAATGCTGATGGCATCGGACATAACTGATCAGCGGTTTGAGGTTGCACTCTGCAGGCATTCTCGGCTATATCGTGTTGCTGGGACTGGCTTTGTATTTGTGGCACAAAAAGCCACTGGTGGTTCGCCAAAGGGACGCAAACCCGGTAGGTGAGAATGTAAGTTGCAGCCCTACGGATGTCACCGAATCAAAATCGCCTTACAGGTGAGACTTGTTCGGCGATGCGACGTCGGACAGCAGGGCGCTGTCGCTGTAGCCTGGCTTCACGATGATGTAGCTTTGTTCGCGGAGTTCGGCGAGGTAATCGCGCAGGCGGGGCTGCATTTTCTGCGTGTGGATGGTGTTGCGGATGTCGGATTCGACTTTGTCCATGGGCTGCAATCCCGCCTGGAGGTGATCTTCGACTTTCAGGACTTCGAATCCGGTGCGGGTCTGGACCACGTTACTGATCTGGTCTTTGCTCATTTGGAAAACGGTCGCTTCGAGCTGTGGCGAGAGCTCTCCCCTTTTGAAGGTACCGAGACTGCCGCCGTCTTTCGCAGTGCTGCCCTGAGAATAAAGCCGTGCGACCTGGTTGAAGTCGTCACCGTTGAGGACACTGGCGCGCAGGCCCTCCGCTCTGCTGCGCACGGCAGCAAATTCTTCCGGACTTTTTCCTTCAGTGCTTAGCGAAATTTCAGACAGCACTACGCGCTCGGGCAGTGTGAATTCCTGCTGATGTGCTTCATAATATTGCTTCACTTCGTCACTGGAGATGTCCACGTGCGAGCCGACTTCGCGCTGCACGAGTTGCTTCTGAAGTAGCCCGTTGCGAATGGTAGTCTTGTAATCTTCCCAATGGAGGCCGGAAGCTTCGACGCCTTTTTGCAGATCGTCGAGGGTGGCGAGGCCGTTCTGCTGGCGCACTTCGTCGAGGCGTTTGGCCAGGTCTGATTCGACGCTGATGCCCATGTCCTTGGCGCGTTGCACCATCAGCGACTGGTCAATCATGCCCCGCAGCAAATCCTTCTGCTGCGCCTTGAATTGCGCGTCAATCTGGTCCTGTGGGCAGCCCTGACAATCGTGCGCTACTTCGTCGCGCAATTGCCGTTCGGCTTTCTGATAATCGGAGAGTGTGATGACATCGTCGTTTACGCGCGCGACTATGTCGGCATCCGCCGGGGGCTTGGCTAGCGCGTGCACGCTCGCAGGAAGCAGCGCCGCGAGCAAAGTCAGCACCAAGAAAGTCAAGATCAAGGATAATCCCAAGGTTATGACCGATGCATGATCGCGATTTTTCATGGTGTGCGCCGCCTTTTATTTTGTCCGCCACGATTGTAGCCGGAATTTGAGATTTAGACGATGGACGGTCGTAAACAGGCCCAATTGTAAGCGGACAAGTCCGGTACGAGATTTGAGGATCACCTCCGGGGTGCCCCTTCATCCGCGTGTAATTTTGAACGAAAATACGATGGACATCGCACCACGACAGGTGCAAGTTGAGGACTAAGAGGCTGCCGGCAATTTTTGAAGCGAATAATATCTCCTTAGGGCAATCCCGCCGCACGCGCTGCCGAGGCGGGCCCAGCAACGGTGCTAGACGGCAGCACCGGATGCTCGCGGCTGGTTTGTGGGCGTCAAGGCAAAACTCCAGCGGTGGAGAAGGTGTTTTCTCGTTCCGGGTATGAGGATTCGGTAGATCTCCAATCGGACAGGTTGGTGCTCGAGGAGGGAATTGAAACCACACGGCCTTGCGGCCACCGGATTTTGAGCGGATGAAACTAAATTGGTTTGTATACCTCTATATTGCTTTTCAGTGCTTCCGACGCGGGTTCTGAAAATTTACCAGAGCCTGGTATTGCCCTCGTCATCTCTCTTTTTGCCCGCATTCCCGTCACAGCGGCGTCACAAGTCTGAGTCGTCGCCCGGCCGGTTCAAGCGCGCGGTCCAAATGCTTGAAGTGCAGCGTCCTCCCCTGAGTAGATTTCGAACAGCGTGTTGAGTCGGGAAATCTCGAGCACGTCCAATACTTTCTGGTTAACGTCGGCCAACTTCATTTCTCCTCCCATCTGTCGGATGACGGAATAGGAGCGCGCCAACTCACCGATGCCGTAACTATCCACAAATTCGACCCCCGCGAGATTGCGTATGAATTTCCTTGCTCCATTGCCGGTGAAAACATGAATCAGGTCACGAAGTTTGGTGCGGCCATCGGTCAAAGTAAGCCTCCCCACTGCCTCCACCACGACAACGCGGTTGCGCTCCCTCGTATGAAGTTGAAGTGCCATTCCTGCAAGTCTCCTAAGCTAATTGCGGGAAAGCATACGCCTGTCTGGAGATGGCATTCAATCGTCGAAGATTTGCTGCGCGGGCGGAGTGCGGCACCCGGAAAGTTCGTCTTGGCACGGGCAGCAGGTTAAATTGAGCGCAAGGCGCACTACTAGGACCGCGAAAAAGCTTGTCATCGCCAGGCAACCAGAGTAAACCATCAGCTCAAATGTCCAGTGATCCTTCGATTCCTACACGCCCTCTGAATCTCCACATATATGCTTGGGAAGACGCGACGGTGGTGCGTTGCACTGGTCGCCTCACTGCGGAAACCTCGCCGCATCTGAAGATGGAAGTGAAGGTTCTGCTGCCGAACAAAAGGCGGTTGATCCTGGACCTCAGCGAACTCGGGTACATGGATAGTTCCGGTCTCGGGACGCTGGTCGGACTTTACATTTCGGCGAAGGGCGCAAAATGCGAATTGCAGTTGCTCAACTTGAGTCCGCGGATCCGTGAACTCCTCAGCATGACGAATGTTCTCTCCGTTTTTGAAACCTGCGGCCGCACCGGCATGCGTTTGCCCTGAGCAGCCAGTGGCCTCGAACGATGAGGAGCGAGCGGCCCCGGCCGCGCGAAACGTCGGCCGCTGAACCGACCTTTAGGGTAATCCGGCGTGGGGTACTTTGACCTTCGTCATCAAGATCGAGGCACGATGGTTTGCAGATGCCTCGGCCTCGTGGAAGGTGGGCGCGACGCAGGCGAATAGCGTGCGCCCGTCCTCGCCTCCTAGCATGCAGGCGAACGCACCTAATCCATCGGTTTTGAGTTCTTCCATGATGCGGCCGCCCTCGGCCACCCGGATCAGCCGACCGTGGAGCGGCATCGGCCACCCACACCGCGCCTTCGGCATCGAGACAGATCCCGTCCGCCGCGACGGCCACTTGTCCGAGTATTTCCCTTGCGTTCATCGTTGTTGGCGGATCGCCGAAGGCAGCCCAAGTCCGCCGCTCACTCAACGAACTCAACGCAACGTTGAAGGCGCTGAGCCTGTTCATCGTTGATTCGGCCACGATCAGCGTGCGGCCGTCCGGAGTAAGCACCATGCCGTTCGGAAAGCCGAGCCGGTCGGCCGCCACCTTGGCCGTGCCGTCGGGTTCAACGCAAATGAGCACAGTGGTGCAGGCCGGTGCACCACCCATGAGATCGAAACCGAAATTGCCAACCCAGGCCCGGCCATCGTCACCGACCAGCATGTCATTCAAATACCATGGGGCGAGACCGGACAGATCGGCATGCGTAACAAGCGAACCGTCAACCTCACGCCGCAGGACCTTTCGGTCGCGCATGGAGACGATTAGCAGTCGGCCGTCGGGCAGAAACCCAAGCCCCGAAGGTTGTTGGGGTACGTGAGCCAATGTCTCCGCAGTGCCGTCCAGGGCCACGGCAAGGACGCGGTGCGTATAGAAGTCGGAAACGTACAGCCGCCCGTCGCGCCATCGTGGGCACTCCGTAAATGACAAGCCGCCGATGAGCGTCGTGAGCTTCGGCATATGTCGTCCGCACGTATGCAAGTTCGGTGTTGAGGGTAACACGGAGCTACGCTAGGCCGTTGTGCTTGAATGACGCCACGCTCGGGAATAATCCACACGCTCGATAAACGATGAAGTGGGTCCCAGTACTCAAGTTTATGAGGACGAAAGCGAGCGGATATCCATCATGGCCCGGAGTCACTGAGTCCACTGAAGGCCGAATACATTGGCGCAGACCAACTGCCATTCTTCGTTTTTCGCTTGCAACTCGGCGGCGGAGCACAGATTCCGGTTACGCGATTCAACGTCAACCTTTATCTCATCGCTTCTCGCCGGAATCCTAATTCGCCGCTGGCGGCAGCGGTTCGCGCGCTTTGCGCGCAGCGTCGCAGACGCGCAACACAAAAACGATCGTTTTCGTATTGGCCAAATTCCTGTAACATGCGCCACTGACAGTGACAGGAGAAATTGCCGATGAAGATGAATAGCATACGTTCACTTGCTCTCGTGATCTTTGCCGCCTGTATTTTACTTACACCGGCGCGCGCGCAAGACATGCCCAAACAAGGTGGGGCGCCAAAGCCGGCGCCGGGCGCGTCGCAAGCTGTCCTCGAACAGTGGAACGACATTGGACGCAAACTGATCGCGATGGCGGAAGATTTCCCCGATGACAAGTACGATTTCAAGCCGACTCCCGCGGTGGGGACCTTTGCCCAGCGACTGATCCACGCTGCTCACGCGAACGAGTTTTTCATCAATGCACTGCTTGGTCAGAAGATGCCTGAGATGGCCGATCCGAAACGTGACCAGTTCAAAAGTAAGTCGGACGTGGTCGCATTCGTGAAGAAATCGTTTGCGGACGGGGCGGCCGCGATCAAAGCAAAAGGCGACAAAGGTATGTCCGACCTCGTGGTGGATCCGTTCGAAAATGAACAGACACGAATTAGCGATTTCGCCTATGGCTTCGTCGAGCATTCAGGAGAGATCTACGGCCAGCTCACGGTGTATTATCGTGTGGCAGGCTTGGTGCCACCCGAGTCGCGCCCGAAGAAGTAGTGCAACAGAACGCCATTACCGGCAAAGTTCGTCATAGTGCCCAAGTTACCGGGACCTAGGATCGCTCATGATGGACGACATTGAAATGTTCATCCTCTGAGGGAGACTGAAAATACGCTGTAATGGCTGCAAACTCTGCCTCGGTAGTCCAGCGAGCACCAGCAGGTAGGTTCTTGCTTCGATCCGTAAGTTGAGCCTTGCACAACGCATCTGACGTGTCTACAAAGTGCAATTCATGCTCGACATTAGCCCGCTCGACGAGCTCGCGAAACCACACACGCTGCGCCTTGGTATTGCCAGGGAAATCCAGCACGACGGAGATACCCCTGGACAAGAGGGTGCAGACGTGTGGTGCGAGCGCGCTCCTCAACCGCGAAGAGCACTTTACGAATCCCTGTAGATCAGTGATCTCGCCAGGAAACAGGGCCTCCAGAAGCTCGTCCTGAGCGAGGAGGATAGCATCTTCTCGTTTGGCCAAATCCCTTGCGAGAGTGGACTTGCCTGCTGCCATCTTGCCGCATAAGAACATCAACTTTGCGGAGGTGTTCATGCCTTCCAACCTGCTATCGAAATCACGCCATTATCGCGCAGACGCGTAGCTGGCGATAACCTTCGGCGACCCGTCGGTCGAGACGCGTAGTGCAACGCTCCATCTTGTAGAGCAATGTCGTGATTAGAGAGCTGTTCTTTTTGACCGCGTTTTCTAAGGCGACTGAACGCGAATAACCGCTGTCTAACGACTCAAACGTGAGTGGTGAGAACGGGACAGGGTCCCAACTGCATCACCCGGTAGGTTGTCGAACCAAATACCGCCAGATCCAAGGCACCACGGCCGCGCACTCCCATACTCACCAGGTCGGTTTGCGCTTCCTGGGCGAGTTGAATGATTTCGCGATATGGTTTCCCGATCCGCACCGCCGACTTAATCTTGAGGGTCTTGCGCCTCTCGGGCGGAATCAGGTTTTCGAGTTGCTCGGTGGCGGCAGCAATCGCCTCTTCCAGCTTGGACGGACGAGGGACCTCTTCCAGCACGTGCAACAGGGTGAGCTCGGCGTCGTACTCCGCTGCCGCAGAGATCGCATAGTGCAAAGCCAGATCAGAATATTCGGAGAAATCGGTGCAAGCAAGGATTCGGTCCAAATGGTGGAGGTGGTGGCGCTCTTGGTCCGCGGCTATAGAGTCGTGGGTCGGCTCACGTACTGCCGTCACCGGACACGGAGCCCGGCGCATCACCCGGTCAGTCGCCGACCCAAGCATCAGGCGATCAAACCCTCGCCGGCCGTGCGTTCCCATGACGATGAGATCCGATTTCTGTGCTTGGGCAAACGACAAAATCATGTCCGGAGCTATGCCTTGGTCCACAATGAGCTCTGGCTTTGCCGCTCTCACGAAGTGACTCACAGTACTCGTTATAGAGTGACGCGGTGGCGGCGAAGCTGGCGAAAGGGGATTCCTCTACAATATGCTGCAAGACCAACTTGGACCGATAGTGCTCGGCAAGCGATTGCGCGTAGCCATACGCCCTTACCGAGAACTCTGAGAAATCGATCGGACAAAGGATGAGTTTAATTTCCAGCATCGTCGCTCTTCAGGCCATCGATTTTGATCCGAGCGCTGCCCGTAGGCTTCGCGGCGATGTGCAATCTGCACCGTATCGGATCTAATTTAATCACCGTATTATAGGCGGGAATCCCGGGTCAACCTTGCAGCAGAGTAACCGGCGATTCTCGAGGCATGAGTGGGCCTGCCAACGATGCCAGCGAGCAGCTGAAGTGATATGAGCAGATCAAGAATCAGTCCGACCTGGACTAAGGCGCATTCGAAGACGATTTATTTGGACGATTAACGCTGTCGGCTCAGACGTCAGGAACAAACGTCGGGTAGGCGTCGTATCAGAACAGAGAGGCCCACGACTGTATGATCGACGCCAAGGAATCTAGGAGCCCTTCTGTTTTCCGTCGTGTGTTCTACGGCCACTCCGAATTGCGCGCCGGTTGGCGGCTGCTCATCTTTCTGGCTATTGTCGTTGCCCTCGGGTACGCCACCAACCAGTTGCTTCGGCGATTACTCCACGGAGCAGACGACACCACTTTATTCCTGGTCGGCGAGTTGATGGACTTCCTCATATTCCTGTTTGCCAGTTGGATTATGGGGCGTATCGAAGGCAGACGATCGCGTTGCCATGCGGGTGGCTGGAGTCTTCTATTTCGGAAGTATCGCACTGCAAGGCGCCGATATCGGGAAGTGGGCAATCCTTTACGCGCTCGTTTTCCTACTTGTCGCTTTGCGCGAAGAGTTCCGCGCTCGTGGATACGCGCTATACACGCTATCGGCGGGCGTCGGATTCTGGCCCGCCGCAATTCTCTCGGCAGCCTATTTCGGCTACTCTCACCACAATAATACTGGAGAGGATTGGATTGGGTTGTTCAACGCTGGAGCGTTTGGGTTATTGCTCTGCTTCTTGCTGCGTCGAACCGGCAATCTTTGGCTGCCCATCGGCTTTCACATGGCCTTCGACTGGGGCGAGACGTACTTTTATGGAGTGGCCGACAGTGGCCAGACACTGCCGGGTCACTTTCTGAATTCTAGTACGTCCGGCGTCGCATGGCTTTCTGGTGGCACAGTCGGTCCGGAAGGCAGTGTACTTTGCACCCTGCTGATTCTGCTCGTGTGGTTGATCTGCGCGGGTTGGCTGCGCGAGGACAAATATCCCACTCCACTTCCCTGATAAACGCGAGCGGCAAAGTGTGGGGCAATGAGTCCAGTCTTCTTCTATATCTGCTGGAGAAAGTTGATGATGGAATTGTTGACCTCCAGAGGGCGTTCTTGCTGTGTCCAATGGCCGCAACCCGGGAGCATGAGGGTGGCGCGAAGCTGCGGCACAAAGTACGGAAGGCTCGCGATGATTTGATCCATACCGCGGAACGCCACTACCAGGTCGCGGTCTCCAGCAATATAAAGTGCCGGCACGCTGACACGACTGTCGGCGAACGCTGCGAAAAGTTCCCAGCTACGGTCAATGTTGCGGTACCAGTTCAATCCGCCGCTAAAGCCGGTACGCGTGAATTCTTTCACATAGACATTGACGTCAGCGTCGGTGAGCCAAGAAGGTAGCGAGACGGGATCCATCATGTGGGAAAGAAAGCTGCCCTCTCGCGGCACCATTCCGACTGCGGTGCCAGGCGAACCAGCATTTTCGCGGCGCGGAGCATCGCCAGAGGCTGAATACAGCAGGCTGCGAATACTCCGACGGACGTCGCGCTCAAGTTCCGCTTCGGCAACTCCGGGAGCCTGAAAGTAAAGTTGGTAGAAAATCGCCTCGTCTGTTTGTGGCATCAGGCTGGTGGGACGAACGGGAAGACGCGGCCAGAACGGCACGCTCAAGCCGATCACAGCGCGAAAGCGATCGGGACGCAGCAGCGCGGAATACCACGCGACGGGCGAGCCCCAATCGTGGCCTGCGATCACCGCTGTGTCGGCGCCGAAAGCGTCCAGCAGACCGACCATATCACCCACCAAGTGAAGCAGCGTGTACTGGTCTATGGCCTCGGGGCGGTCGGTCTGGCCATACCCGCGCATGTCTGGCGCGACAGGATGAAAGCCAGCTTCTGCAAGCGCCTGCAGTTGGTGGCGCCAGGAATACCAGGATTCGGGGAACCCGTGACACAAGAGCACGAGCGGACCTGTGCCGCATTCGACGATGTGCATACGAATTCCATTTGTTTCGATGAACCGATGATTGAGTTCAGCCATGGCGCCCCCAATCCCAATTGATGACGCGCTACGCCACCTTTCGAGAGCAGACTTATATCAGATGGTGTTGCATCGACCGGTTGAAACCACCACCATTATCGGAATGTATGGTCCGGCCGCCGAGTTGCAAGTGAAAAACGAAGAATGGCAGTTGGTCTGCGCCAATGTATTCGGCCTTCAGTGGAGTCAGTGACTCCGGGCCATGATGGATATCCGCTCGCTTTCGTCCTCATAAACTTGACGGCCTGCAACAAACCTTTTCCGATATCGGGTTTGGGAAGCGTGGGAGAGACCCATTGCCAATAATCTATATGCACGGTTCAACAAAGGAAATGGCCTAAAGAAGTTGGGACGTCTAGAGGAAGCGATAGCTTGTTGGTGCTCGAGGAGGGAATTGAACTCACACGACCTTGTGGCCACCGACTATTCTTAGCGCAGCGCGACCATGGGATCGACGCGCATGGTACCGGAAGTTCAGCCTGAACTTGCTGCCGAACCTCCTGCGCACCCGCAGTGCTTTTCGGTCTGAACGCGGCGCACGTTTGGAGCGCTTCAATATTTACTGAACGAAACGAGATTCGACTGTGAACTTCACTAGCCCGTCGCGGTAGTCGATCTTTATGTCCAGCATCCAGAGCATTGCGAAACCTAACACGCCGGAAACCTCTGTGCCGGATAAGTCGCTGATGTGGGTCATGTCGGTCGTGATCAGGTCTTCGCGTTGCTGCTTGATATTCGCGAATTGAATTGTGGCGTTTTGTGCGCTGTAGACCTTCTTCACTTTGCCGCTCAGGCCCTTGACCTCCGCATCGTACTCGGAGGAGACCTTGGTCACTTCTTTGGCATAGGCGAGAGACAAATTGTTGTCAAATGCGCCGGTGTCGATGAGGAAGAGGCGGGGAGAAGAAGAATTCACCGAAGTGGGGATCAACAAGTCGTGGCCGAACTCAAAAATGGGAGTGAAGTCTTCCATGCCCTGGCGGGAGGTAACGGTCGTGCCGATGCGGCTGTTGAGAGTCGTGCGAATCCAGTGAAACTTCGCCGGCCGGTTCATCAGGATACGGCGGCAATTCGCCGAGTTTCAATTTGTGTGCGGGCATGTAAATATCAACCAGGAAATGGCGAAATACATCCGCGCCGATGAGCCCATCGCCGTCCATAACCGAACCGCCGGCCGCGACCTGCACAAGGCAGTCGTCAAATTCAAGCTCGCCGATCTGAATTTTGTCGGCATGGCCTACAAATCCCGCCGTCGGCCCGGTGTCGCCGAATCCGTGGATTTCAATATCCTTGATGGATTTAACGCCCGCCCTGTCGCCAATTTTTCGATCGATGAGAATTCCGCTTGCACCGGTGTCGAACAGCAACCTGGAGGAAATTCCATTCACCTTGACATTGAGGCCATACCCTCGAACGTGGTTGGGCCGATCGGACAAAGGCTCGAACTTTGCTTCGGTGGATTTCAAATTCGTCGCGAGCCGGCAGGCGTTCGCCGGCTTTTGACCCGGAGC
Source organism: uncultured Acidobacteriota bacterium (assembly GCA_963842255.1). Classification (GTDB taxonomy): domain Bacteria; phylum Acidobacteriota; class Terriglobia; order Acidiferrales; family UBA7541; genus Palsa-295. Next base: position 20,585 of record CAWJGI010000012.1, read on the forward strand.
ACTTACAGTGCCCATGTAATGCCTCCGAATTTCCGGGTCGTCAGGATCGAGTTTATAAGCCTGATCGATATTTGTTATGGCACGTTTCCAATTCAGTGAAACCGTGTACAGGCGGCTTAGCCCCAGAAACGCACGCGCATCCAAATCGCACGCGCGCAGCGGTTTCGAGAATGCGACCTGCGCCTCTGTAAGCTTGCCCTGGCGGAAATATACTTCGCCCAGCGCGACAATCGCGGGCGCGCGGTCCGGGGTCAGTGCGACCGCCTTTTGTGCTACGGCGTAGGCCTCGTTGGTATTTCCCTTTTCCAGATACACTCGCGCGAGCCCCGCATATGCAGCTGCCGCTTCGGAACCGCCGGTGGGCAGGATGGCGTTATAGGCGGCGATTGCTTCGTCGAATTTTCCGATGCGATAGAGTGCCAGCGCGGCAGCAAGCGGCGGCGATACAGGTGGAGCAGTGTCCGCCGTAACCGGGCAAACCAAGCTGCCGTTCTTTGCAGGAGCTGAATTCGTGGAGGCCGCGTTTGCGTTTTGCTGCGCGGCAGGCTGCGCATTAGAGGCGGTGGCACTCGCCGGTCCGGATTGCGCATTGCCCCCTTCCTGGTCGTACATCTCCGGGGATGCTGTCAGGGTGCCCGGAAACAGCAACGTGACACAAACCCCCGCAATCGCAGCCGTCTTTATTCTCTTCGTCCTCATCAAGCCTCCACTACGGATTGCGACCGGTGACGGGTCGAATAATCTGCAAGCAGCTATGGATTGTGAGTCCGGGGCCGATGGCGGGGAGTATGCATGCGCGCCGACCCAGCGTGACATTTTTGCCTATGGGTTACTTCGCTGTCAAGTAATGTTAGAGGCTCTTCGTCTTGAACGTTTAAACCACGGCAGCCCATGCTGTTGCCCTATTTGCTGCGAGCCGTATCCTGGCGTTCAATGTGAAGGTATTTGGCGACATTTGAGGTTTTGTACAGTAGCTGGTAATTGGAGATACCTGATCCGAATCACGCGATCTAGTTTTGCTAGACCGTCGATGCGGCCGCCAGATTGCGAAGGAATTTGAGTGTGACTATGCGCCGGAGCATTAGCTCCCACTCTATTTAACGGACCTGTGCACTTGTGGAGTTTCGCCCCAGCCTATCCCCTATCCTCCCGCGCATCGTTGCCCCCGCCCCAAGCCTTTAGACTTGACGTAGCCATTTCTAAGTCGTCCGCGTGTTGGTCACACCGGCGTCACAAGCACACTTTGGACAGGTGCCCCGCGCATATAGCAAATTGAGCTCGTCGGTGCCGTGAAATGCAATCAGGGACCTGTGCGAGATGTCTCGAACGCTTTCCGACGGGGGTTTGCGCGTCTAGCGTCGCACGGACACAGGGCGGTAGATTTTTTGGTGGGCCCGCTAGGATTCGAACCTAGGACCAACGGATTAGGGGTGATCTGCCGGATGGGCTGAACGTAGCAAGGCGGCTTAATGCGAGCGCGTTGCGAATTGACCTTTCTTGGTCGTCCGACCTAACATTCCCGCGAATGGGCGCATCCACACAACTCATGCGGCAGACTATCTCGCATTACTGCGTACACGAAAGGTTCGGAGGCGGCGCACTGGAGGTGCACGGGTATGACTAAGAGAAAACACGTCTCTCCAGAAGCTCTTGATGCGAGTTTGCTGCCCAAGCAGCGCAAGCCTATTCCACACGCATTCGTGCTTGATGCGATTTCCACACTGTCGCCGTACACGCGTCCGATGTTTGGTTGCGTTGCAATATATGTAAAAGACAAAATCGTGTTGATCCTACGGGACAAACCTACGAACACTGAGGATAACGGAGTATGGCTCGCCACTACTCAAAAACACCACCAAAGCTTGCGGCGTGAATTCCCGAACATGCGATCCATTCAAGTGTTGGGCAAACGCGTAACGGGTTGGCAGGTCTTACCGGTCGGTGCCCCTGACTTTGAATCAGCAGCACTGCGGGCATGCGAGCTTGTGCTGGCTGGAGACCCTCGGATCGGCAAAATTCCGGGCGCACGAACGTCGAAGTCCGGATCAAAAGCGGCTGGAAGATCGTCGAGGCAGATCAAAACCTCGAAGAAACCCGGGAGCACGATTAACTTCGATAGCGTGCGGAAGATCGGCTTGGCGTTGCCCGGCGTGGAAGAGAGCACAGCTTACGGGTCGCCCGCGCTCAAGGTTCACGGAAAACTCTTGGCATGTGTGCCTGCTCATAGTTCGGCTGAGCCGGGTTCACTTGTCGTTCGCGTTGACTTCGACGACCGCGCTGAACTGCTCGCAGCAGACCCGGATGTCTACTACGTGACCGACCACTATCTCAACTACACCGCCGTGCTGGTTCGCCTGTCCTGCGTCACACCCGATGTCCTGCGGGACTTGCTCGGCATGGCTCACAAATTTGTGACCGCGAGGAGGCGACGATGAAGGGAGAACGTGCGCTTAAGATCGTGCTTGTATTGGTTGGACTGCTCTCTTGCGGTTTAATTCCCGCTCCATCCCTCCAGCCGCACAGACCAAGGAGGACCCGCATTGGCTCGACCAAAAGGGTCCGGTCGCACGGGGCATAAAGCTGTGACTCTACTTGAGGGTTGCCCAATCTCTGGGATGTGTAGGGGTGTAGATTAATGAATGTAGGCTTTCCCAAGAGCTTCTTGGGGAGAGCCTTTGTTGACTAGGATTCCGAGCAAACAGTAGACGACCCCGCACCCATACACTTTGGCACACCGCTTTCTACCGCGCGGTCGTCAGTTGCCATGGAAGTGGCGCAAGCCCGGGATAATTTCCGAGTTGCTGACTCGCCCTCTGGCAGAGCCGAGTCTGTCCCGGTGCCGTTCACTCAGGCCGCGCGACCGAAGTGCAACCGGTTTAAGGTTTCACGGATGAAGCAACCGTCCCTTGTTCTTGCGACGGAGTTTTCTTCTCAAAGGCCAAGGCACTAAGCGCCACCAGCGCCCATATTTCCGCAAAGCCCTCTAGCATTCCAATGACGGCTCGGATCGAATCCCATCGATAAAAACCTTCAAATGCTTGCTGTAGTGCGCGAGGATCATCCCCGATTCGATGCAAACTCAACATAATGGGAGCGGCTTGCGTCGTGGTGAGCATGACGCAGATCGCCATTAGGGCAGCGCCATAAAGGGGAATGGCTACAGACCATGGTCTTCGTGGACCGAGGCGAAAGGCGATCGCGGCGGCCAAGATCAACAAGAGCCCACCGATGCCCGCCAAAGGATAGAGAATTGTTCCATTTCCAAGATCCGCGCTTCGGCTGAACGTGGCCCACGCTTGGGCCCCGAGACGTTGCCAGGCCGGCATCTCCACTAACGTCCGGTTCAGACTGTCGACTATGGTTCCCAATAGTTGTTCCACGACGACTAGACAAAGCGCTACGCGCAGCACAGTCTGAGTTCTCATGATTGGTCTCCTCTTTCCGTTAATACATCGTTATACGATGTATAAGATACACCGGGCGGTAGATGAGTGTCAAGCAAGCATCAAATTGGCGGTGAAGCCAACAGTATGGCGCGGAATTAACGTCTTGTTTCTGAGATCGTGTCAATTTATAATACTTTCTTAGCCGATGTAACTGATTGTCCGAGGTGCGCGGGAATGGCGTTTGATCGAGAATTGCTCAAAGGCAGCATCGCGCTCTTAATCCTCAAGCTCCTATCCGAACGCGACATGTACGGATACCAGATCATCCAGGAATCGGTGCGCCGCAGCCAGAATGCATTTGAATTCAAAGAGGGCACGTTGTACCCGGCCCTTCACCAACTGCACAAACGTGGTTATCTTCGCTCAGAATGGCGCACGGGAGAGAACGGGAAGCAGCGGAAGTATTACGGTTTGACAGCCGCTGGCCGAAAGGCCGCACGCCGCAGTGAACAAGAATGGTTTTCTTTTACGAAAGTAGTGAACGCCATACTTTCGAAGGCCAACTCATGACGCATCTGGATCACACCGTTTCCCGAGTAATTTTGCTGGCCAAGCTTCCGGGCAACAAGCGTGGGCGCGAAGTGGCGAAGGAGTTGCGCGCTCACCTGGATGACCTCGCAGAGGAAGTGCGATCCCAGGGCTATGATGACGAGGCCGCCGCCCGGATCGTCAGGATGAGGTTCGGCGAGCCGCAGGCGATCGCCGCAGCATTCGCTTCTGTTTACGCGCCAGAACGATGGGCGAGGCGAATTCTTCAGTCGACCATCTTGTTCGCCGCCTCCACCATAGCCGTGGTCGTTGTGGTCAGCACCGTGCAGTCCATCGCTGCCATGTGCACTGCCGAGTCAATCTTATCGACCTTTCGGGATATCCATCGGGAAGTCTTTGGCTTCGCTGCGATTGCAGCGGGCTATTGCAGTTTGTATGTTGGGGAACGGCTCTTTTCGACCTCGCGGGTGAGGACGCTTTTGCCAAGCGTCACTTTGGGTTTAGGGCTCGCCGCAACGTTCGCTTGGCTGATCCCTCAACATGCGGTACTGCCATTGGTTGCCTTTGCGTGTGCCGCGTCAGGTCGCCTGCTTCAACGCGTCGAGATACCTTTCGTCTGGTTCGCCGGAACCGCCCTGCCGCTGCTCATCGCCTGGGTGTTGTTCGGTCAACTTCTTCCCGGCTGGCAGTTTCCGTGGTTGGTGTGGTTAGGCTTGACAATCTCTTGCAAAGTGCTCCAAGAAATTGTTCGGCTCTTTGAAAGAGTTTTTACGGAGGATTTTGTGTAGGCGACGATGCTGTCACTTTCGCAGACCGGCGGCGATCGCCTATCGCGAACTGGACCAGCGTGTTCTCCTTGGCATAACGAAGAGTCTAGCAGGGGTGAATTCAATCCCGACGACCGCAAGCCGTCGCAAGCGGCCGCGGTCAGAGCGGATGCTCGATGACAAATCTTCTTTGTTCAAGAGCGAGCGTTCCTATGAAGAAGACATTCCTTTTTGTTCTGTTATTGCCCGTGTCTGCAGGGTTGCTGCAGGCGCAGACGATCCCAGGTTTGGGTAACGCCACATTTCCGACCTCAACCCACTCGGCGGCCGCGCAGAGCGACTTCATGCGCGGTCTGTTGTTACTACACCTCTTTGAGTATCCCGACGCAGCCAAGTCATTTGTTGCCGCCGAAACGACCGACCCCGGATTTGCGATGGCTTATTGGGGAGAGGCGATGACCTTCAATCATGGGGTCTGGAACCAGGTGGATGTAAGAGCGGGTCAGGCTGCGCTGGCCAAGTTCGGCGCCACTGCGGAAGAACGCGCCCGCCGTATTGCCGATCCGCGCGAACGGGCCTATATGAGCGCGGTGGAAATCCTGTACAGCGGCAAGGCCGACAAGCGCGAACGGGACGCGCAGTACGCCGCGGCGATGGAGCAGTTGGCCGAGGCTTATCCGAAGGACGACGAGGCGCAGCTTTTTTACGCCCTGGCCTTGCTGGGAGACGAGCGAGGGTGTGCGCGATGTGCCGACGTATTTGAAGGCTGCGGAAATCGCGAAGAGCGTTTTCATGAGGAACCCGGAGCATCCCGGCGCTGCCCACTACTGGATTCATGGGATGGACGATCCGCAGCATGCCGCGGGCGCCCTGGAAGCGGCGCGCGCGTTGTCCAAGATCGCGCCGGACGCGGGCCACGCGCAACATATGTGCTCGCACATCTTCATGGCGCTTGGCATGTGGGACGACGTGGTGCAGGCCAACATCGCCGCGATCAGCGTGGTGAACCGCCAGGCAGCCGCAGCAGGAAAGCCGTCCCAACTCTGTGGCCACTACAACTACTGGCTCGAATACGGCTATCTGGAACAAGGCCGCATTGGCGAAGCAGAAAAAGTGGTCGCCGGCTGCCGCGCGGAGGCAGCGGAATCTGGCATGGCCGCGCGGGCGCGCGGTACGGTAGATCCTGACGACGCGCATGTCGGCTCTTTCGCCGTGATGCGTAGCCGCTACATCGTTGATACCGGCCGTTGGAATGGCGAAGTTGTTGGCTGGAACGTGGACCTGGGCGGCGCACAGATGCCGGAATTCAATTACGCATTCGGCACTGGTTTCGCCGCCGCTGAGCTTGGCGATGTGGCGGCAGCGCGAGAATCTCTCGCCACGCTCGATCGGCTGCTTGCCGCAGCTCCCGGCCCTTTTTGACCACGCAGGGCTCCCCGCCGACGATCCCGCTCGCCGTGTGCCGGAGATTCAAAAGCTACAGATTGAGGCGGTCATTCTCTCGGCCGAGGGCCATGGCGATCAGGCGATCGCAAGCATGCAGCAAGCGATCGCAACCGGGAAGGACTTGCCCTATGCGTTCGGCCCGCCAAGTCCTGAGAAGCCTTCCGACGAACTTCTCGGAGAACTCCTATTGAAGGCGAATAAGGCTCCGCAGGCACGGGAGGCTTTTGCAGCCTCTCTGCAGCGCGCTCCGAGAAGGGCCGAATCCTTGCTGGGGCTGGCGCGAGCCGAGAGCGCGATGGGAGACAAAGCGGCAGCGGCGAATAGCTACGCTGAACTTCTCGCAGATTTGGAAGAATGCAGACCCGGGTTATGCGCCAAAAGAAGAGGCTCAGCGCTATGTTTCTATCGCGTCGCACGCTTCGAACTAGAGAAGGGCACCGAGAGCTTGCGCGAAGCAGCAATGGCGCTACTCCGTGCTGCCTATCTGCGCCAGCGATCGGATGAAAGTTGTCGCAGCCAGCCTGGGGTCTCTTACTTCTGAGCTAGCGCATTCTCGTGCTCGATCATCACGTGGGACCAAAATGTACCAGACGCCATGACATAGGGCATGGTGGGCCTGACCTGTCCCTCTTCAGGCAAGCCGATTTCCCCTGCGGTTTTGTAAGGAAAGTGAACCGACTGCCATGACTCGATCTCCGGCCCCACCGTGTTGGTCTCCGCCCGGTAGGCGGAAATCGGGCCGAGCATACGGTATCCGGCAATAGGATGGTCGGGAATCGCTAGCTTCTTTGCTTTCACTTCCGCATCAATGGTCCGATAGATTTCGTCGTCCTTTACGCCACGGGAGTGCAAATCGCGCATGCGACGAACGACGGGCATGAACGACTCGTGATAGCAGCGCACATCGAACTCGGCATCGGCGGGACGAGAAGCGGTGCACACCATCCCATTGGTGCCCTCCCGAAGGGTTACAAGTGATAGGTCAGGAGCGTATCCGAGTACTGTGGCGTGTTCCCGCATAACCTCAGGTAAAGGCAAGACCGCAGCCGCGATTTGCTGGCTGGCAGAAGGCACCTGCGTCGGTTGTGCGATTGCGGACGTGGACAACAAAGTTGAGTGATAAATCACGATCAGGAACGGGATCAACCAGCCTTGCATCGGTTTTGCCTCCAACCCGCCTCTCACTATAAACGTAAGTGGCCGTGTGAGGGCAACCTTGCTGCAGCGAATCCACCGAAG
>CAWJGI010000013.1:0-10098 GCA_963842255.1 uncultured Acidobacteriota bacterium
TTCAAAGTAATTCTATTGGATTTCGACCTGGGGACGGAAAAGGATCCTGCCCAGTTGAATCATTACCTGACAGAGCCAACGCGAAAGGCAATTCAGCAAAATTATGTGCTCAGGGGTACGGTGCCAGCGCCTGAACCAGAAAAGCTGTGGGATCAAAATAAACTCTACATATACGTGCCCAAACCCCGAGAGACCGAAAATCCACCTGCCGCAACGGTCCCGGCGGCAGACAAATCCTCATAGCCACAAACATGCCGCATCCCGGTGCGGCTAAAGCCGTGCAGAGACCTCGGGTTTTGGTGTGCTGCGGAAGGCATAAGAGGCCGCGTTTTTGCCGTCTTCGCCAAATATTTGCCCCGCTGGCACCCTTCGATAAGCAGCGATGTACCCTAAACGCCGTCGGCAATTCTTCGAGGTGTCACCGAGCGGAGACCATTATCGCCCCGGTGACACAACGTAATCCTCTGAAGCATAAAGGCTTAACCGAACCGTAACTTTGGCACAGTCGTTGCTAGTCCTATGTCGGGTCATTCTGGCGACTCATATGGTGTCGCTTCTCAGGGAGAGCATCGCATGCGTAAATTCTTTGGGTTTTTAGGCCTAGCCTTGTGTATCGCCGCAACTCTTCTGGCGATACAATCTCGCGCTCCGAAATATGGCAAAAGCGCCACCTTAGCTAAGGCCACGCCAGCATCCGCCGCGCATGCGTCCCTGCAGTACGGCAAATTGTCCCTGTCGTTCGAGCCGAACCTGGGCCAGACCAACAGCGAAGCCAAATTCATAGCTCATGGCGACGGCTATTCCCTATTCCTGACTTCGAATGAAGCAGTCCTCGCTCTGCGAAACGCATCGAGGAGCAAGTCGTCGGCACCCGTTCACGCTGATGTCCTTCGCATGCAACTCGTCGGTGCTAACCCAAGCGCTACTTTTTCAGCCATCGACGAATTGCCTGGCAAAGCCAATTACCTGATTGGGCGAGATCAATCGGATTGGCACACCAACGTCCCGACGTATCGGAAGGTTGCTGAAGGTGGAATTTATCCTGGCGTCGATCTCGTTTACTACGGCACGCAGCGCCAGCTTGAATACGATTTTGTCGTTGCTCCTGGCGCCGATGCCTCGCCCATTCGTTTTTCGATTCAAGGCGGCAAGAACCTGCAGATCGACAATCAAGGCGAACTCGTAGTCAGCACTTCAGGCGGTGATGTAGTCCTGCACAAGCCCGTCGTCTATCAACAAGTGGGTAATGAAAAGCAGATGGTCGCAGCCAACTATGGGCTCGACGCCAATCACGATGTGCGCTTCGAGATTGGAAACTACGATCGCAGCCGGGTGTTGGTGATCGACCCGATTCTTGCTTACTCAACCTACCTCGGTGGCAGCAATATCGACGGGGCTAACGCGATTGCTGTTGCATCGGACAACACCGCATTCATTACGGGTGGAACCTTTTCGACGGACTTTCCTACCGTGCATCCGCTTCAGTCTAACAACGGTGGGTCCGACGACTCCTACGCGGATGCCTTCGTTGCCAAACTGAGCGCAGACGGGTCGACACTTCTTTACTCCACCTATCTCGGCGGCAAATTTGAGGACGTTGGAAACGGCATCGCAGTGGACAGCTTCGGCAATGCTTACGTTACCGGCACCACTGAATCGCCTGACTTTCCAGTTCCCAGTATTATCCCTACGTTCAACGCCCTCTGCGGAGGCGACGGCAAGTGTGGTGCTTCGTGGAACCCTGACGGGCTGATTGTTTCGAACGCGTTCGTGGCGAAGCTCAATCCAGCGGGTTCTGCCCTCTTGTACTCGGGCTTTCTGGGTTATTACGAAAACGTTTTTGGCCAGGCGATTGCCGTGGATGCGAATCAACTTGCGTATGTTACAGGACAGGTTGGCCCCAACATCACTCCAACGGTCATGATCACACCACCTGCCACGCCGCCACCTCCATTTCCGATAACGGCAACCGCTGTCCAACCAGTATTCGGCGGCGGTGTTTCTGACACTTTTGTCACGGTAATCAGTTCCAGCGGCAGTAGCATTCTTTATTCCACGTACCTCGGTGGCGACGGAGAGGACACGGGCTATGGCATCGCAGTCGACAAGAATGCCGACGCGTACGTCACCGGCCTCACCTATTCGAGCAACCTCCCGGTCTCAGCCAGCGCTTTCCAGGGCACGTACGGAGGAGCGGGAGATGCATTTTTCACGGAAATAAACACCAACGTTTCCGGCGCGACGGGCTTGGTCTATTCAACGTATCTCGGTGGTACAGGGCTCGACCAGGGTAATGGCATAGCGGTCGATTCAAGACCCACGTCCTGCACTGACCTCGCGCCCAGCGGCACTGCATGTAATGCCTACATAGCGGGCGGTACTGGATCCGAGGGCCTCGGCGCGAGTTCTATTCAGGCCGATTGCGCGCTGGATTCAAAGACTCCCCCGCAGTGCGAAGGTGACGCCTTCGTCGCAGAGTTCAATCCGAACCTGAGTGGAACGGCATCCCGCCTGTTCTTCACCTACCTGGGCGGATCGCTGGCTGACTCCGCGTCGGGTGTCGCGCTCGACCAGACCGCAAACATCTACTTGACCGGTTCGACGGTCTCGACAAACTTCCCGATCGCGGGTGCGGCATTCCAACCGACGTATGGCGGGGGAAATGATGATGCCTTCGTCGCGAAGATAGATGCGATCACGTTGACGCTGGACTATTCTAGCTACCTCGGCGGTTCAGACACTGACAACGGTTATGGCATTGCGGTGGATACGTCTGGCTCGGCATATGTCGCAGGCCAAACCTGCTCGACAAATTTCCCTGTTTCGAATGCGGAGCAAGTCGCTCCAGGGGGCAACTGCGACGCCTTTGTCTCCAAGATTCGCATCCTCAACACTATTCAGCTCAATCCCTCATCTCTCGTGTTCCCGGCTCAGAGCTCGGGTACTACCAGCGCGCCAGAGACAGTTACGATCACCAACGGCGACAATCCTCTGACTGGCTTAACCATTGGAACACCGACGGGATCGAATGCTGGGGACTTCGCTGAAACGACAACGTGCCCCGCTACTCTCAGTCCGGGCGCCAAGTGTACGGTGACGGTTACCTATACGCCGTCCGCGGTAGGGAGTGCTACTGCCACAATCATGCTGACAGACAGTGCGCCCGATAGTCCGCAGACTATCAGTTTGACCGGCACGACTTCCACGCTGACGCTTTCAGCTTCCAGCCTCAGCTTCGGCACCGTCCCGGTCGGCACCACTTCAGCACCTCAGGCGCTGATCGCAACGAACGACGGTACCACTGCGATCACATTCTCGAGCATCACCGCCAGCGGTGATTACGCCGAGACTGACAATTGCACGAAAGCGCCGGTACAGCCGACGACCACTTGCACGATCCAAGTGACGTACACACCTTCAGGGACAGGCTCAAGCACCGGTTCGCTCACCATCAATGACAACGCACCAGGTAGCCCGCAAATCGTGCTTCTGAACGGCAGCGGCATCGTGCAGAACTTCACAATTTCGGCCGGCCCCAGCGCCGCCGTGATTCCAGCCGGAAAGTCGGCGAACTTCACGGTTTCACTCACGCCCATAGCAGGATTCTCCGGATCCGTCAGCCTGAGCTGCGGCGGGCTTCCCCCCGGCGCCCAGTGCCTCGTATCGCAGAACCCAGTGCCGCTGTCGGGAAACTCCGCAACGCAGGTAGCTCTTACGATAACGACAGCAGCTCGCACCTCGCTGCCGCCGAACCCAACTACCAAGCTTCAACCGCCATCACGCCTGATGGGCCCGCTCATGTGCGCTGCACTGGCCTCCATGATCGTCATGTTCATGCTGTTGACGATGGGCGGCTTCAAGAACCAACGCGCAGCCGTAACTCTAATGCTTGCACTAAGTTTGATGCTGTTCACGGTCGCGTGTAACGGCGGGAGCCAAGCCGGTGCGCCCTCAGGAACGCCGGCGGGCACTTACCAGATCACCATAGCCGCGACGGCAGGTTCCGCAAGCCAGTCGACCACGGTGCAACTACAGGTTAACTAACACGTCGCAGGGGTAACTGACACGTCGCAGGTAACTAACACGTCGCCTCGGGCCAGACAGCCGGTGTGCCCAGCGCCCTAAATGTACTAAGTTTGTTTGACGCGATCGCACACGACGCGCGCAAGGAGTTACTCACAATGAAGCGAGTTTTATGGCTGATGCCTGCAATTTTGCTCTTCTGCGCCACCGCCAAAGCGCAGTATGTGCCAGCCTGGGAGGCTGAGGGCAACTATTCCTTCCTGCGGGCCAACTTGAACGGCACCGCCTTCAACCTGAACGGTGGCGGCGGTTCGCTCACGGAAAACTTGAATGACTGGCTCGGCGGCAGGCTCGAAATCAACGCCTGGGGCGGCACCGAAGCGGGCAGCAACGTCAGCGTCCAAACCTTTACGTATGGTCCGGTTTTCAGCTACCGCAGATTCGATCGCCTGACACCGTTCGCTCACGTTCAGGTGGGCGCGGTGCATGCCAGCGCCGGCTACCTGGGAATTTCCGAGTCGGCCTTCAAATTCGCGGCCACCGGCGGTGGCGGCGTGGATTTCGCGCTGACCGACAGAGTTGCCGTTCGAGCCCAGGGCGATTACCTGCTGACTCGATTCCTCAACGCGAACCAGAATAATATCCAGGTAACAGCCGGTCTGGTAATTCGCATCGGCAGGAAATAAGGTCCGAGTAGGAAAAAAGGATTCGAACCTCGTAGAAAACCTGGGTGCCGTTTGCGGTTACTCAGTTGCAAGCGGCACCCTGAAACTTCGCAACGGACGTGCAGCGCGCACATGCCGATTCACCTTCTTCTGAAAATCGCTTGCCTTTCAGTAGTGATCGTAATCAGCATCCTTGCCCGGAAAGGAAAGCTCCACATCCCAGGTTACGTAGGAATGGCCTTTCTGACCTTCGGACTCGGCCTTCTATTCGGAAAGCTAGCAGGCATCAAAGCCGTGCACGGTTCAAACGTAGCAGTGGCCTTATCGGTGGCTTGTTATTTGTGCATGTCCGTAACGGTAGGTTCGATAATAGCGCTGGCCTTCTACCGCGAGCGCACTCTGAAGTTCGAAAAATCGTAGCCGCAACCTAACGAATAGGGTAAACTGACCAAGGAAAGGATTCTGCAGCGGCCCCGGCGTCCAGCTTGACAGAGTCCTCCTGCCTAAATACCGGCCAGTTCGACCCGACAAGTTCTCAATAGCTCCGCATGATCCGCTGAATATCGCTAAACATCGCCAAAGCCGAAAGCGCCAGAAGAAAAATCACGCTGACCTGCGCGAACCGCTGCTTCAGCATCAAATTCAGATCCCGCTGAACAATCCCTTCAACCCCTAAAATCAAAATCCGTCCGCCGTCAAGAATCGGCAAAGGCAGCAAATTCAAAAGCCCAAGATTCAAACTAATCAGCGCCATCAAATCCACGAACTCCGCTGGACCATGCGACGCAGCCTGCCCCGACTGCTGCGCGATTCCCACAACGCCCTGCAATTCGCGAATGGAAATCGCAGTGGAAAAAAGCCCGCGAAAAACATCCCCAATCTGTTTCACCAGCAAAGCGGTAACCATGCAAGCAGCCTTGGCAGACATCCCAAACCTCTGCCGGTGATACACGTGCTTCAATTTCGGACTAGCTCCAAACTGATCGTCGCCCTGCTGCGAATCTGGAATGTCGCCGACATGAAGCGCCACCCTCTTCTTCCCGCGCAAAACCACAATCATTGGATATTCGGTGCTGGAATCGCGAACCATATCCAGAAACTGCGGCCAGGTCACCAGAGGATCGCCATTCACGGAAGTCACAAGATCCCCGGCCTTCAAACCAGCCTTGGCGGCAGGAGTATCGGCGGTCACAGAATCGACGCGCGGCTGCAGCAGGGGGTACCCGAGATAGCTGGTATCGCCTTCACGCTTGGTCACCACCACCGAAGTCTGAACATCCGCGCGCAAAACAGTCAGTTTAAATTGCGAACCAGGAGCCGCCTTCGCGGCCTCGGCAAAGACAGCGTCCCAACTGGGGGTATTAACGCCATTCACCGCCAGAATCGCGTCTCCCGCTTGGATCTCAGAACCTGGCGATGCAGACGCCACAGCCGCGACATGAGCAGTTCGCGTCAGATAAGCAGGATAAGGCAATCCAATCATCCAGAAGCTGATCCAGAACAGAACAACGGTGGTAAAAACATTCATCGCCGGGCCCGCGATAGCGATCAAAGCTCTCTGCCATCGCGGCTTGGAAAGAAATTCATCGGGCGCTCCCGTTCGCGGCTTAAACAGACTATCGCCGGCCATTTTCACGTATCCGCCGAACGGCAGCACGCTAAGCCGGTATTCGGTAGCTCCCCATTTCCATCCGAATATGCGCCGCCCGAAGCCGACAGAAAATATCTCGACGCGCACACCCAAAAACCGCGCCGCCAAAAAGTGTCCCCATTCATGCAGAAACACCAGCAGACACAGCATGATTGCAAACGAAACCACTGCAACCAGGAATGGGATCATCGATGTAGGATTTCTCGCAATTTCGCTGCCTTAATGACCGGGCTGATCAAGATAGCATTGCGAACGCCGTGCCAATTACATTGAACGGATAAGCTGCCGCAATTCCGTCATTAACGAATCCGAAAAACATTACCGGAATCACTTGAGATTCTGCACATGCTCAATGTAACAAATATAACAGGAGCCCCCAGTGAAACAGGCAGGAAAACAACTTTGACCGAGGAATGTTACTTAAAATTTACAAGGTCAGAGGGTTCAAAGATTTCAATGTAGCGCCGCCGGCCTTCAGCGCGGCAGGTTCTGATAACCCCAGACGAAGATCAGTGAGGAACCCAACTAGGATGATGCGTAAACAGTCCATTCACAAAACCCATCTGATACACAATAAAAAGCCCAAAACCAACACTGACCAGCCCAGAAACCAACCCCAAACTACGATTCAGCTTCTCAAACCGTCCCCACGAATACTTAAACGGCACAGCAATCGCGGCAGTAATCAACATCATCCCCGCGACAGTTCCGATTCCGAATACCAGTAAGTATAGAACCGCCCATGACGGCACCCGAATAGTAGTAAGCACCAACAAAGCCACAGCCGCAGACCCGGCAAGCCCGTGAACGATTCCCACAGCCAAAGGCCGCAAAGCCTGATAAACACCCAATCGTCCAAACACGCGATCCATCCAGCCAACAGGGTTCGCATCCTCGGCATGACCGTGCAGCTCAGGCGCGTGACTATGCGGATGACTATGCACATAGTCCCCATGTCCATGCGTATGCGAGTGCGGCCCGGCGAGAGGCGTAACAGTCTCCGTAATCCACCGCATAATCCCGGAAAGATTCAAAACACCGAGAAGAATCAGCATCAGCCCAACAGACAATTCCATAGTCAAACCAACGCGCGGCGGAATCACCAACCCAAACAAAATAATCGCCGACCCCACAGCCAGAATCGTAATGGTATGGCCAAGCCCCCACAAACACCCGATCAAAGCCGCATGGCGAATACTTCGCTGTCGGCTGACAATCGTGGTAACAGCGATGACATGATCGGGATCGGTGGCATGCCGCATCCCAAGAAAAAATCCAAGCGCGATAATCGAAATCAAAGTAATCATGTTTCAAGCCGCCGCAGCAGTAGAATATCCTACGAGCTCGCACACTTTAGCACCAGCACTCCTCGAAACTCGTCAAATTCGATACGAAAGGGAGCCTTGAGGGTTTAAAGACTTAAAATCTAGCGGCGCGGCCTTCAGCGCGGCAGGTAATGTGCGAGCGCAAATGCACAATCTTAGCGCCGTATTTTCCAGCCTGGCATTTCCGCTGTTCCCGGGCCGGCTGACGCCCAACCGCGGGTTGTCATCCCGAACCGCGCTTTTTGCGGACGTTTTGAGAGATCTGCTGTTGGTTTGTCACAGCGACAAGGACAGTTCGATTACACCTAACGCTCACGAACGGAACCAGATCATTCGTGCCGCAACGCCACTAATGGATCGGTGCCCATCGCCCGGCGCGCAGGAATATAACTCGCGGCCAGCGCCACGCCACCCAACCCCACGGCGACGCTAACAAATGTAACCGCGTCGGTCGGCGTAACGCCAAAAAGCATGCTAGCCATCAATCGCGTCAAAGCCAGGGCGGCGATGACGCCAATCCCCATGCCCACCAAAACCGCGCTGATTCCCTGCCCCATCACTAATTTCAGTACATCTCGAGGCTGCGCGCCAAGCGCCATTCGAATCCCAATCTCGCGCGTACGCTGCACCACAGTAAACGAAATCAACCCATACAACCCAAGCATCGCCAGAATCAAAGCCAACCCGGCAAAGCTGCCAATCAAATATGAAGGATACCGCCGCAAAAAAACGGATGGCGCCTGATTGGTAACGCTCTGCATCGTCAATGGCCGGATCAACGGAAGCTCTTTGTCCATGCCGTGCAAGGCTGCCCGCACCGAACCTACAAACGCCGTCGGATCCCCCGCAGTGCGAACCATGTAGGTCATGAACGTCGCGGCTCCTTGGTCGTTGGGGTAATAAAGAATGGGCGCTGGCGGGCCGGCAAGATCATCCTGGGCCACGTTCCCAACTACACCTATGATCTGGCGGTACGGTTCCCGCGCGTCGAACGTGAAATGTATGCGTTTGCCAATGGCCTCTTCGTTCGGAAAATATTTATTCGCGAAGGCGCGATTTACAATCAGGACCTCCGGCGATCCCCACGTATCCGTGGCGGCAAAAAGACGCCCGGTGATCAACGGCACCCTGAGCGTAGGAAACCACGATGGAGTAACGGTTACGAGGTCGGATTCATCTTCTTGCCCCGCGGCCGTCGGGCGTCCTTGTATCACGAAACGGATTGTCCCGCCATTTCCGCTGATTGGCAGAGTGCTGGTCACTCCTACATCTTGCACCCCAGGAATGCCTCGCAGTTTTTCGCTGAACTGGTGTTCGAAAATCCTCGCGCCGGGGCTGTCATTGGGATAATCCTTGTCGCTCGGATACGAACTGTCGGGTAGATTCACGGAAAAAGTCAGCAGATTCCGCGTATCAAATCCGGTATCCTGATGCAGCAGCGCATGCAGGCTCTGCAAAATAAGTCCCGCGCCCACCAGCAGCACCAGTGAAATCGCGATCTCCGCCGCCACCAGGGCATTCCGCAGGCGCCCATGCGCGGTGCTGGTGCCGCCGCGCGACTCGTCTTTCAGCGCCTCGCTCACCTTTGTTTGCGACACGGCCAAAGACGGAACGATGCCGAAGAGAATGGCAGTGCACAGCGTGATGCCGCAAAGAAAAGCCAGCACCGGCAGATTGGTCCCGGCGTCCTGAAGCTTAGTACTCCATTTCACAAATACGATGACGTATTAAATAGCTGCGCAGACTAAGTTTTGATAAACTCGGCATGTGGAGATCGCTCTTTCATGCCCAGAAGAAGCCCATTCTCGATAGTTCTCTCTAAGGAAGAACGCGCCATCCTGGAGACTCAGGTCCGCCAATATACGTCACCGTATTGCGACGTGATTCGAGCGAAGATCGTGCTGCTCGCGGCCGAAGAGCTCTCGAACGATGTCATCGCTGCTCGGTTGGACACGCCCACCAGATTGTCAGCAAATGGCGCAAGCGATTTGCTCTCGCGCGGCTTCCCGGCCTCGAGGCACAGCCTCGGGGCGGGCGACCCGCCCACTTTTCCCCCGGCGTCGTCGTCCAGGTGAAAGCTCTCGCCTGTGAGCTCCCCTATCGATGCAGCTGCCGCTGTCGCGACTCTCTTTTTCCGAGATACGACGTGAAGTGATCACCCAGGGATTGGTAGCGGAGATCAGCGGGGCGACCCTGTGGCGCTGGCTCAGCGCCGATGCGCTCCGCCCTTGGCGACATCGCAGTTGGATACTTCCACGCGACCCGGATTTCGCGACCAAGGCCGGGCGCATCCTCGATTTGTATGATCGGGTTTGGCAGGGACGCCCCTTAAATTCGCGCGAGTCGTCATCTCGGCGGACGAGAAAAGTAGTATTCAAGCTCGCCGCCGTAAGCAGCCAAGCTTGGCTCCCGCGCCTGGTCGCTGCACCAGAGT
>CAWJGI010000014.1:0-22577 GCA_963842255.1 uncultured Acidobacteriota bacterium
TCCATGGCAATGCGAAACAAATCCACGTGCAACAATTTTCCGCTGACCGGATCAACCTGCCAGTCCCTCACCATCGCTTTTTCCGCGGCCCCGTCGGCGACTTGTACCGAGAAAATGGTGTTATGGCCCGTTTCCGACCGCAGGATGCGCCCCACTTGCTTGGCGTTCACCGAAAGGGAAATTGAATCCTTTTTTCCACCGTACAGCACTGCCGGAACCATACCGCTCAGACGCGTGCGTCGCGCGGGACCTTTCCCGCGCCCTTCGCGAATGCTGCCTTCCACTGTAAACGTTTCCATGAAATCCTCTCCTGCTAGATAAATAACTCGCTGATCGATGTTTCCTCGTGAATCGACTGAATTCCGCGCGCCAGCAAAGGCGCTACGCTGAGCGCCTTAATCTTGCTCAGCTTCTGCGCCTCTTCACTCAATGGCACAGAGTCCGATACCACCACCGCTTCGATCTTGGACTTCGCAACGCGCTCCACGGCCGGCCCGGAGAGCACCGCATGGGTGCAGGCCGCGAAAACCCTGGTTGCGCCATGCTCGGTGAGCGCATCCGCTGTTTTTACCAGCGTTCCCGCGGTATCGATGATGTCATCGATCACCAGTGCCGGCCGGCCAGCCACGTCGCCGATCAGGTGCATCACTTCGCTGACGTTCACGTCGATACGCCGCTTATCGACGATCGCCAGCGGCGCGCCAATCCTCTTTGCAAAAAAGCGCGCCCGCTCCACTCCGCCCGCATCCGGCGAGACCACTGTGATCGGCCCCAGGTTCATCTTCTGAAAATATTCCACCAGCACCGGCGACGCGAATAGGTGATCGACCGGAATATTGAAATACCCTTGAATCTGCGGCGCGTGCAAATCGAGTGTCAGCACACGGCTGGCACCCGCGGTTTCCATCAAGTCCGCAACCAGCTTCGCCGAGATCGCGACTCGCGGCCTATCCTTGCGGTCCTGCCTGGCATACGGGTAATAAGGAACCACCGCGGTGATGCGCCATGCCGAGGCCCGCTTGAACGCATCAATCATCAAGAGCAACTGCACCAGATTGAAATTCACCGGCGTGCTGCAAGGCTGCACAACGAACACATCCGCGCCGCGCACATTCTCCAAAATCTGGTAGCGCGTCTCGCCGTCGCTGAATTGTCCGTGTTCCGCCGCGCCGAGCTGGACGCCGAGGTACTTACAAATCGATTTCGCCAGCGCCGGATTCGCGGTACCGCAGAAAATTTTGAACTTGTCGTCGGCCAAAAATTTCCCCTCAGCTGATTTAGTACCGAGCGCAGGCGCTAACGCGCACGCCAGCCCAAAGCGCGGCCATAGTCTTCCCTGGATAGGGTTTCAACGACGAAAACCGAATCTTTCGGGAACGCACGAGCGGCTCGGCGCGCCTGCGCTGGGTTTTGGAATACTCCGAACACCGCCGACCCGCTACCCGCCAGCGCGGCATCTGCGGCTCCTCGCTTGAGCAATCCCGCCCGGATTTCTCCGAGACGCGGATAGCGGCGGAAGACCGGCTTCTCGAAATCATTCGAGATGCCCGCCCGCTGCCGGCTCCAGCACAGAGCGCAGAACCCCAAGATTTTATGGGGTTCGGGACCTTTTGTCAATTCTTCAGAGACCCACTGGTAGCCGTCCTTCGTGCTGACTCCGATGTCGCGCGGAGACACAACCAGAATGGTTTGTTTCGGCGCATTCGGAAGCGGGTAAATCTCGTCGCCACGACCGACAGCAAGCGCACGGCCGCCAAATAGAAAAAAGGGCACGTCCGCACCGAGGCCTGACGCAATTTCGAGCAGTCGATCGAGCCTCACGCGTGCTTTTGTCAGGCGCAGCACTGCGATCAACGCAGCCGCTGCATCGCTCGAACCACCGCCCAAACCGCGAGCGACCGGAATTTTCTTGTCCAACCGCGCATACACATGGCCTTGCAATCCGATTTCGGCGCCAATCGCTTGTACCGCCCGAGACACAAGGTTTTCCGGTCCTAACGGTACATTTTGATCGTTCGATTCCAAAGTGAAGGAGTTGATTTCCGATTCTGGAGTAATAGAAAGCGTAAGGGTGTCGCAGAGCGAGATCGCCTGAAATATGGTACGCAGCTCGTGATATCCGTCAGGGCGTTTTCCCACAACGCGCAGGCACAAATTAATTTTTGCGAACGCGGGCAGGCGCACCGATTTTGTCTGGTGAGTTTTACGATCCATGGGCGGGAGCTTACTGCGGTTTTACGGAATCGGGCATCGTTTTTTGTGCGGTTCGCCGCTTCAGGTTTTTCAGTTGCGCGTCGAGTTCGGTCACTTTATCGGCGTCGTAATCGACCGGCAGGGATTTCTGCCATTCGTTTAGCGCGCGTTCCCAATACGCCGCCGCTCGATCGGGTTGGCCAAGCTTCGCGTAGACATCTCCGAGGTGGCCCAGAATTGTGGGGTCGTGGCTCTGGCGCTCGGCGGCCTTGCGCAAATTCTCTTCCGCTTCCGTCAATTTATTTTGCCTGTAGTAAGCCCAGCCCAGGCTGTCAAGGTACGCACCGTTGCTCGGTTCCTGACTTACGGCGCGCTGAATCATGGAAGTAGCTTCATCCAAACGCACGCCGCGGTCCGCCAGCATGTAACCGTAATAATTGAGCGTCGCAGCGTTGTTGGGATTTACATCGAGCACCTTACGAAATTCCTGCTCCGCCTGATCGAATTTTTTCTGCCGCTCGTAAATGGCGCCGAGCATGAACCATACCGTTTCGCGGTCGTCGGTCCCGCGCGCCATCTGCTCGGCCTTCTGCGCCGACTGCTCTGCATCCGCATATTTCTTGCCGCGCTCCTGGACCTGCGCCAGATTTAAATAGATTTCCTGGTCGCTGTCATTACCGCGCAGCAATCCATCGAGGAGTTTCGTCGCCGCGTCAGTATCGGATTTCTCGCCGTAGAGCATGGCCAGGGTTACGGTCAGGCTCGCGTCCTTCGGCGATGCTTCCAAGGCTTTCCTTGTCTCGGCAATGGCGCGGTCTAGATCGCGGCTTTCGCGATAGGTGTCGATCATCAACATTTGCGCGCGCTTCTGGGCGTCGGGACCGAGTTTGGCCATGTCCTGGTACGCCTGGATCGCCGCTACAAAGTTTTCCTCTTCGCGGTACGCGTGAGCTAGCTGCTCGTAGAGAACCGCAAGCGCGTTGGGGCTGGACTCTGGACCTTGCGCGTTTTCGGAATCTGGCAAATTTGCCGCAGGATTATGGGAACCGTTCGACTGGCTTTTCATTCCGGCGATCGCGTCACTCAGAACTTTCACTGCGTCGCCGAATCGGCCTTGGTCCTCATACAACAATGCCTCGTTGTAGAGCACTTCCAAGCTTCCCGGTGACAGTTGCTTGGCGCGCAGCAGGCTCGATTCCGCCTCATCGAATTTTCCCAAACGCCGGTAAAGCTGGGCCATGCGCAGGTAATTCTCGGCGGTGCCCGGCTCTATCTCCGAGAGACGCTTGAATTGCTCAAGCGCCTCCGCATATTTATCCTCCGCCATCAACGCTTGCGCCAGACCATGCAGATGCCCTGGGTCGTCGGGGTCTTCTTCGACTGCCTTGCGATACGCCTCCTCGGCTTTCCCGTATTCCTTCTCCTGCGAATAGGCATCTCCGAGTAAATCGTAAACTTCCGGCGACGAAGAATCGCTGGCGGCATCGGAAAGAATTTTCACCGCCTCTTGCGATCGCCCTTCGTCCATCAGGAGCTGACTCAACTGTTCGAGTCCGGGCCCGCTACTGGGATCGCGTTGCAACAAATCTCGCAGCACTTTTTCGGCTTCAGAGTGCTTGTTCTCAAAGCGATAAAGGCGCGCAAGCCATAACTCGGAATAGCTGTCATCAGGCTCAAGCTTCAGGATTTGCTGGAACTGCTCGATCGCCTTTTCCAGATTTTCCTTCTGTACTTCGCCAGCACCCATATCTCCCAGCGTGCGAACATAGATTCGCGCCAGCAGGCGGTGAGCTTCGACATTCGTAGGATCGGCCTTCAGCGCGGCCTCAGCCTGCACTACCGCATCGCGTATGCGCTGCGACTTGGCGTAAATCTCCGCCAATCGTTCCATGATTACCGAGGAATCCGGGGCCAGTTCGAGGGCTTTTTTGTAAGACTCAATCGCCTGCGTTGCCAGTTCCGATTGACCAGTCATTTCAAACTGCATTTCGTCGACATGGCCCATGGTGAAATAATAATAAACGTCGCCGCTCGTGGTATTGGTAGCCGCAAGAGCTTGAGATGAAGTGCTAGCCGCTGCCGGAGCCTGTTCCGAGGATGAGTTTTGCGCCAGCGCGGCTGGAGCAGCCGCGATGATTGCCATAAGCGCCGAAAGCGTGATGCCGATTATAGTTTTCATGCGTCCTTCGTGAAACTCCATTATCGTATACCCCGGCACAACGGTCAAAGTAATAGGGGCTGTCAGCTGGTATTCGTAGCAACACCAGTTTGGACGCTCAGAACTCTCAGCCGGATACTTCCATGCTACAGTTTTTCGTAAGCTTTGCAGTATCGGTGCAAATCAAGGCGAATGATGGCAAGTTCGGGCGGTGTCGCGGGAGGAGCATTCATGTTTGCATTTAGGCGCTCTCTGCTCCACATCTTCGCTCCGGTACTGCTAGTGGGACTGTTCGCCTCAGGATTTGCTGTCGCGCAGCAGCGTTCTGGCGCTCGCGGACAATCGAATTCGAAGCCAGCCCCGAACGCTGCGCCGGATGCAACGCAACCACCGATAGCACCGCAGCAGGTGGCCGCCGCAAAACTTTCCGACTTTGCATGGCTCGAAGGACGATGGCACGGCGACTGGGGACCCCGTGTTGCGGAACAAACCTGGATGGCGCCAAAAGCGGGAATGATGGTTGGATTGTTCCGCCTGGCGGAGATGGAAAAGCCGCTTGTGATCGAGCTCTACACTTTGGTGCAGCAGCCCGACGGAATTAACTTCTATTTCCGCCATTTCACCCCGGAGCTAGTGCCGTGGGAAAAATCAGACGCGACCGTCTTGAATCTCGCAAGCCTCGACTCCAAGAATTTTGAGTTTGACAATCCCCTAGACGGGATGCCCAAGCATGCCGTTTTCACGCGCGTCGACGCAGACACTTACATTTCGCGTTCGGAATTGATTCCAGAGAAGGGTGACCCGCAAACCATCGAAATTACCTACCACCGTCAGCTGCCTGCCCAGACATCCTCTAATGGCGGAAATGCCGCACACCCGAAAAAACCATAGCCATGCCTAGTTTGTTGGCTGCAGCGATTACATCTGCGTCGCGCACCGATCCTCCGGGTTCTATTACCGCCGTGGCTCCTGCTTTTCCTGCTTCTTCCACCCCGTCAGGAAAAGGAAAAAATGCGTCCGACGCGACGACGCTGCCCTCGAGAGAAAGCCCGGCTGTAGCAGCCTTAATCACCGCTATCTTCACTGAATCCACCCGGCTCATCTGACCTGCGCCGACACCAACCGTTTGCCCCTTGCGAGCGAACACGATCGCATTCGACTTCACGTGCTTGCAAACGATCCAACCGAACATCAGCGCACGAATTTCCGTTGCCGTTGGCGCGCGCTCCGTCACAATTTTCAGATCATTTTCGCTCAGTTCAAGACGGTCCGGCTCCTGCACCAGCATGCCGCCGGAGATGCGCTTCAGGTCCATTTCCTCCACGTACTCGCCGCGCTGCAATTCCAGCAGCCGCAAATTTTTCTTGGCCGCGAGTTTTTCGAGCGCGGCCGGTTCGTATCCCGGCGCGACGATGCATTCGACAAACAGTTTTGCCACTTCGTCCGCCGTTGCCGCGTCGAGCGCACGATTGAATGCCAGTACTCCTCCAAAGGCCGAGACCGGATCACAAGCGAGCGCCTTTACATAAGCATCGGTCAACGAATCTTGTTCGGCAGCACCGCAGGGATTGTTATGCTTGATGATGGCCACCGCCGGGCGGTGAAATTCCGTGGCCAGCGCCCACGCCGCATCCAGGTCGACCAGGTTGTTGTAAGAGAGCTCTTTGCCTTGCAGTTGTTTTGCTCCAGCTAATCCCGAAGCGGGGCTACCACCCGGAATATAAAGCGCCGCTGCCTGATGGGGATTCTCGCCGTAGCGCATAGGCTGCCTTCGCTCCAGCGCGATGTGAATGCGCTCTGGTAATTTTCCCAAGTCCGCAATCGATATCCCCCCGGGCGCGTTTTCGCTCACTTGCAAACGTTCCAGTTCCGTTGCAATTTCGCCGTCGTAACGCGCCGTCCGTGCATACGCCTTCCGCGCTAGAGCCAATCGGGTCGTCAGGCTCAACGCCTGGCGCTCCCGGAGTTCGGCCAAGATCGCTGGGTAGTCGGTCGGATCGGTGATGACGCCCACGCTCTGAAAATTCTTTGCTGCCGAGCGCACCATCGCTGGCCCGCCGATGTCGATGTTTTCGATCAATTCCTCGGGAGTGACCCCCGGCGTCTCTGCAGTCTCCGAAAACGGATATAGGTTCACCACTACAAGATCGATCGGCATGATGCCATGTTCGTGAGCCTGTTGGATGTCTTTTGCTTTCGCGCGCCGAAATAAAATTCCGCCATGCACTTTTGGATGCAAGGTCTTCACCCGGCCGCCCAGCATCTCCGGCCAGCCTGTCAGTTCGGCCACGTCGCGCACTGCCACGCCGCCATCGCGCAATAGTTTCGCGGTTCCGCCCGTCGATACGATTTCCACCCCGAACGACGCGATTTCACGCGCAAATTCCACCACGCCAGTTTTGTCGTAGACGCTGATCAGCGCCCGCTCCATCGCCACAATGATTCCTCCGAGATAGAAAAGCTCAGTCAGTGTATGCGAGGGAGAAAAAAATCGGAAGTAGCCAGGCGAATTTCTGAATGGACCGAAGGGATGCGGCTAAACAGTAGAGCTACGATTTAATTTGAAACACGAGCTTTCAATTTCACGCGACCGCCTTCAATACTCACCGAGTACTCGATTTCGCGGCCGCCTTTGTCCCTCAAATCCTTGGTCTTCTCTTGCACGAAACGCTGGAAATCCTTGAGGCTCGGAACACCCGCCTTTTCGCCCGTTTCGCTGCGCGCTTGCACCATGCGATGGTAGAGCTTTTCTACTTTTTCGGGATCGTTTGCCGGATCGGAAAAGGTGGTCGAGAACTCCCCGGCGGGGTTCCTGGTCTCAGCCGCGTGCCTGGCGGCATCGGCAACGGCGTGAGCCACTGCCGTCGCCTTGGATGCGACCGCCGCTTGCTCTTCCACGGTTGCGCCGGCCGTTTCAGCGGCCCGCGCCTGCATCTGCTGCACCGCCATTTTGCGCGAACGCTCCGCTTGAATCGCTTTCGCCGCCGCGCCGTAGTGATGCTGCGTGGTTCCGGACTCTTTCTGGATCAGTTTCTTGCGCCACATATCCTGATACTTGGCGTACGTCGAGGCAAGATTGCTGTAACGAAACCGTTGGCCGGACGATAGTTCTGCAGTTCGATCCGCATAGCGCTTCAGACTGGTTTCAAGACGCCACTGGGTATCGGTAGGCGGTCGCGACCGCCCGCCGCCAAAATATTGTTCGAACTCAATCTTCAGCGTGCGGATATCCCGCTCGATATTTCCCAGTTCGTCGTCGACAGTGCTGTTGTTGATGGACGCCATGATTTTCGAACAAGCGACTCGCGAACGGCTCTACAGATCTTTGCAATCCAGGAAGTTCGAACCTGAGTAGATATCTAGCGTAAAGTGTCAGCCGCTCTGCGTCAATGCGCTGCCTGCGAGAACTTGTCGCAAAGGGAAACCTACGCGCGCAGCACATTCGATTGCCAGTGGGTATTCCGCTGTGCTCCAATGTGCTGACCATGAACCCTGCACCGAAATCCGCAGCTTCCGCGGGCCAAAGCTCGAACCTGAGCCTGCGCGCGATTCCTTCGGTAGACGAACTGCTCGGCCGGCCTAGTTTGGTTGCTCTTGCGGAAAAATCCGGACGCGCAGTCGTAGCGCAAGCACTCCGACGGGTCCTTGCGGATTTGCGCGTTCGGCTGAAGAACGAAGCCTCCCAGCCAAAACCGGGGACCACTGAGGTCTTTAGGGTTGCAACTCTGGAAGCCGCGGTCGCAACTGAAGTCGAGGGAATACTCGCGCCATCTCTTCGTCGCGTAATCAATGCCACCGGCGTGGTCTTGCACACAAATCTCGGCCGCGCGCCGCTGCCGCCCGAAGCCGCCGCACAGATCGCCGAAACCGCGACGCACTACTCAAACCTCGAATACGATGTCGCGTGCGGTGAACGCGGCAGGCGCGATGTTCACACTTCGCGTTTGCTGGCTGAACTGGTGGGAGCGGAAGCCGCAATCGTCGTGAACAACAATGCCGCGGCCGTATTTCTTGTCCTGAACAGCTTGGCCAAAGGCTTCGAAGTGGTGGTCTCTCGCGGCGAATTGATCGAAATCGGTGACGGCTTCCGTATCCCGGACATCATGGCGGAGAGCGGCGCCCTGTTGCGGGAAGTCGGAACCACGAATCGAACGCGACCTGCGAGATTACGAGCGCGTCATTACCGAGCGCACGCGTTTGCTCCTTCGCGTGCATCCTTCGAATTTTCGTATTACTGGATTCACCGAGCGCCCGTCGCTTGAGGAATTCGCCGGGCTTGGGGAACGTTTTCACTTGCCGGTGTACGAGGACCTTGGCTCCGGCTGCCTTGCGGACCTCACGTCGAGTGGAATCGCGGAACCTGTAGCGCGCACGAGCCTTGCTGCCGGAGTGTCCCTCGTAACGTTCAGCGGCGATAAGTTGCTGGGTGGGCCTCAGGCGGGAATCATCGCGGGGCAAAAAGAAATTGTGGAACGGATTCGTCAGAATCCGCTGTTTCGCGCGCTGCGCGTCGATAAGCTCACCATTGCCGCGCTGGAGGTCACCCTGAAGTGCTACCTGCGCGGTGCGCTCGATGAAGTTCCTGCGTTGCGAATGATCCGGCTGTCAGCGGATGAAATTGCCAAGCGCGCTCACGATTTTTGCGAAAGATTGCGCCCTAGCCTACAGCCGGATGTAGCCGTCGAATTACGTGCGGGATTCTCAGTGATTGGCGGCGGATCGACCCCGGATCAGCGGTTAGCGACGCATCTTGTCTCGATCAAGAGTTCCCGTCAATCTGCAACCGAGACGGAGGAGCGCTTGCGAAATCTCGAGAAGGGCGATTTGAGCGAGGGGGCTTGGTCATCTGCGATTCCAGTGATTGCTCGTATTGAAGACGGCCACTTGTTGCTCGATCTGCGAACCGTCTTACTCGAAGAAGAACCAGCGCTTCTCCACGCGATCTGGTCCGTATTTGCTTGATTTCCCTAAAGTCGGTTAATCACGCCGGCCACGCAGCCGGCACCGAATCCATTGTCGATATTCACCACACTCACGTTCGAGGAGCAGCTGTTGAGCATCGCCAGCAACGCCGTCAACCCACCGAAACTGGAGCCGTAGCCAGTGCTCGTCGGAACCGCTATCACCGGGGCTGACACTAAACCCGCGACGACGCTTGGCAGCGCTCCTTCCATTCCTGCTACGCAGATGATCACCCGCGCTTCGGTCAATTTTTGCCTGTGCTCGAGCAGCCGGTGCAATCCCGCCACACCGACGTCGTAAATCGCTTCGGCGTGATGCCCCATCATTTGCGCGGTAACCAGCGCCTCTTCGGCCACGGGAATGTCGCTGGTGCCCGCGGTGACAACTAAAATGAATCCCTTGCCATAATTGTGGTTGCTGCGCGAAATCGTAATGGCCCCGGACAATTCGTGAAATTTCGCCGACCGCGCGATTCTCTTCACGGCAGCAAAGATGTTCTTGTCCGCGCGCGTGACCAGAATATTGTGCGACGCTTTCGCGCGCAGCATGCCACGCACGATATCCGCGACCTGCTTGGGTGTCTTTTTTCGGGCAAAAATGACCTCCGGGAATCCCTGACGAAGTGAACGGTGGTGATCGATCTTCGCGAATCCTAGATCTTCGTAGGGGAGCTTTTTTAGCCGTTGCACGGCGCTTTCAACGGTCAGCGCGCCGCCCTTCACGGCTTCCAGGAATTTTCGAATTTCGCCTTCATCCATCGTGTGCACCTCAGGTTTTTCATCCTAACATCACACCGGCTAATTCCGGGCGAACTTGGCCATACCTAGGAGCGCAGGTAATCCTTGGACTTGTCACCATTCGTGCTACAGTGCGCCCTAGCGAAAGCGAAACTCTGCCTGTAAAAGCCTTTCGAATATCAGTCCAACTCTGGAGGCACAGCTATGGGTCTACTCTGGGAAATTATCATCGGTATTCTCGCCGGTTTTCTCGCCGGGAAAATTGTGAAGGGATCCGGCATGGGAGTTCTGATCGATCTGCTCGTCGGAATCGTCGGTGCGGTTATCGGCGGATGGGTTTTTAGCCTGCTAGGTCTTGCTGCTTACGGCTTGATTGGCCAGCTGGTGATGGCCACAGTCGGAGCCGTCATCCTGCTGCTGATCGTCCGCGCAATCAGAAGGTGATCAGTGGGCGGTTGAACGGAAATCCCAGCCGCCACAGCTATCTTCGAAAGAGTGACGATGGGCCGGGCGGCCGCATCCGAGCCCAGTCTAATTTTCAGCTTTGCCGGTTACGTCCACGACGCTCAGAGGCCCATACTTTTTCAGCACATCTTCAATCTGCTTGCGGTCCCCAACGCAAATCCACTGTGCATGATCGAGATCCACGAATTTCTTTGCCGACGCCTGCACTCCCGCGGCATCGATTGCCGCGATTTTGTCCGGGTACTTGTCCCAATAATCCACGGGTAGCCCAAAATACTCGACGGTCAGCCAGTCATTCAAAATTTGGCCGGGCTGCTCCAATGAAAGCGCAAAATTCGCAATGATCGCCCGATGCGCTTCGTCGATCTCGCTCTGCGGCGCAGGCTCATTGTTGATCTTCTTGAATTCGTAAATGAATCGATCCATGGCCTCGCCGGTTACCGGCGTGCGCACGGGCGAGAACGCCTGCCAATCCCCAGGATATATCTCGGTGTTGACGCGGCTGTAGGCCCCGTAGGTAAGGCTGTGCTCTTCGCGCAGATCCAGGAATAGCCGAGCCTGGGGTCCGCCACCTTCCACCTGATTCATCACCACTAATTCATAGTACTGGGGATCGGTGCGACGGATGGTGCGATCTCCAGCAATGATGAATGTCTGCACCGAGCCGGGCCGATCCACCAGAGTGACTTTTGAAGGCCGCGGAGTCCCGTCCCCCGCAAATTTCGCCTGCGGTTCCTCTCCTCCCGACCACGCATTAAAATACTTTTCGATCAGGTTTTGCATCTCAGCGGCTTTGAAATCCCCAGTGACCCCAAGAATCGTATTTCCCGGCAGGTAATGGCTGTCGTGAAATTTCTTTAAGTCCTCACCGGTAACTTTGGCGATCGATTCCTTCGTGGGTGAAGCGATGGCCATGGGCGTATCGCCATACACTGCCTGCTTGAACTGGCGTGTCGCCAAAAACTGAGGGTTCGCCAAACGCTGCTCCAGGCCGGCCTCCTCACTCTGTTTGAACTTCGCAAGTTCGTCGGCTGGAAATTTCGGATGCAGCGTCACGTCGCAGATTAAATCCAGAATTTTCGAGGCATCGACAATCAATCCAGACGCCGTGACGATTGTATAACTCGACCCGAATCGCGAACTGGCCTCCAAGGTCGCGCCCAGCGAATCCACTTCGTTCGCGATCTGCTCGCTGGTCCTTTTCTCGGTTCCTTCGCGCAGCATGCCTGCAGTAAACGAAGCCAAACCCGGCAAATCGCCGGGATCGGCCAATTGTCCAGGCCGAATCCACATAGTAAACGCCACGGTAGGCAGTTTGTGGTCTTCCTCCAGCACCAAGGTCAATCCATTGCTGAGCTTCACCACCGTCGGCCGCGGCAGCTGCACTCGCAAGATATCCTTGCTCACGGGCGCGCGATTGAGCCGCTGGACCGGGCTGGGGCCGTTCCCTTATCCTGTGCCTGCGCTCGCGCGGTCTGGGAGATCCATCCCGCAGTGAAAATCGAAAGCGCCACTGCCGCGCGGACCATAAACGGCCCTGCCATGCAGTTTGCCCTCAATAATTCTTTCTTGCGCTCTCTCATTGCGCCCCCTTCACTGCCGTTTTCTCGTCCGACGCGGGATAGGTGATCACTACGGTGCGCTGGTCGCGCACCAGATATTTTTTCGCCGCCGCATCCGCTTCTTCCAAGGTCACGGCGCTCTGTTTGTCCACGATCGTGTTGATCAAATTGGGGTCGTTGAAATACACCGCGTAATTTCCGATCATAATCGCGGTGAAAAGATCCGATCGGCGGCGCTCGATGAATTGCCGCAGAAGCTGAACTTGGCCTTCGCCAGCTCCTCCGGCGTAATGCCGCATCCTTCAGCAACGCGGCGATCTCATCATCATTCGCTTTTTCCAGATCCTCCACTTTCACGCCCGGCCGCGGAGTCGCCGAAATATAGAGCTGGCTAGTGCCGATTCGCGCATCCGCTCTGAACGTCGACCTTGGATGCGAGTTGCTTGTCCTTCACCAGGCGCTGATAAAAGCGCGAGCTTTCGCCCTGGCCCAGAATACGGCCAGTTGCTGAGCCGCATAATTTTCCGGCGGTGTTGCCCGGCGGAATGTGGTAAGCCATGTCGATTTCAGGCAAACGCGCCAGCGGATCGTAAATGATTTCGCGCCGCTCGCCGTAATGCGGCTCCTCGTTCAGATCCACCTTCGGCGGCGCGGGCTGCGCGGGAATTGCCCGAAATATTTCTTCACCTTTGCCAGCGCCTCGGTCCGGATCGAAATCGCCCACCAGAGTCAGCACCGCGTTGTTCGGCGCGTAGTAAATGCGGAAAAAATCCTTCACGTCCTCGATGGTTGCCGCGTTCAGATCCGTCATCGATCCGATCGTCGAATGCTTGTAAGCGAAAGTTGTCGTAGGCCAGGTTGTCGACGTCGAGCTGCGCGCGCCCGTACGGCTGATTGTCGATTCCTTGCCGACGCTCTTCCTGCACGGCGTTGCGCTGGTTGTCGAGGTTCGCTTGCGTGACGTTCAGCGCGCGCATGCGATCGGCTTCAAGAAACAATCCGAGGTCCAAGCTGATTCTTCGGCAGTTCTTCGAAATAGGTGGTGCGGTCTTCGTTGGTCGTGCCGTTCATTCCGCCGCCGTTGTTGAACACCAGGCGTGAAGTGCTCGCCTTTACCCACATTTTCGGAGCCTTGAAACATCATGTGCTCGAACAGGTGAGCAAAACCGGTGCGCCCGGGGCGTTCGTTGCGACTACCCACGTTGTAGCAGACGTCAATCGCGTACACCGGCGCGGAATGGTCCGGAACGAGGATCACGCGCAAGCCGTTGTCCAGCTTCAAGTCGCGAAATTCGAGCTTCGGCAATTTGAGCTCGCGCTCGCAGTTTGACCCTGGTCCGGCGCTGCGTTTACCACCCAGCTCGCACCCAGCGCGAATCCCGGTTGCAGCGCCCAGCGCGACGCCGAGCATCGCAATCCGCTTCCACCAAACATTCATTTTGATTCCTCCCAAGGGCGGCGTGTATCTTCTACCTTTACAGCGTATGACGCAATCAGCGGAGACTAGTTAGCGGTCGCAGGCGTCAGCAACCGGTCTTCCGCGTTCCAGCATGATGACCCCGCCTTGACTTTGCCAAAACCCGCCACCTACACTCTGTAAGCTTCGTCGACCCCCCATGCCGAAATCCAAGCGGCGACCATCATCACCGTCGGAGTCACCGGTGCAAGCGGCGCGATCTACACCCAATTCGTGCTTCGGCTGCTCGATTCCGACCCGCGTGTGCAGCGTGTTTTTCTGGTTGTCCAGCGAGGCAGGATGCGCGGCTGCTCGCGACGGAACTGGTATTGTCGCTACGAATGCCAAAGAAACTCCCCTCGCTTCTAACCGGTACCGCGGCCAGGAAAATCGAATATCTTCCCAACAAAGATATCGGCGCGGCATCGCTTCCGGCAGTCGCCATCGTGGACGCCATGGTGATAATCCCATGCTCCGCCGGCGCGCTGGGCGCGATCGCGGCAGGCACCGCCGACGATTTGCTCACGCGCGCCGCGGATGTGTGCCTGAAGGAACGACACCAAGCTGGTGCTCTGCCTGCGCGAAACTCCGCTAAATCGCATTCATCTCGAAAATGTGCTGCGAGTTCACGACGCGGGCGCCATCGTGATGCCCGCAATGCCGGCATTTTACTACGCGCCCAAAAACATCGCCGACTTGGTCGAGCAATATGTATTTCGCGTCCTCGCGCAGTTGGGCTTGCCCCAGGAAAAGCAGTATCGTTGGAGCGGCCGAGCTTCCAACAACAAAGCGAAGAGCGGAAAATGATTTCGAATACAAATATCAACCGAACCGCGTCCGCGTTGTGCTCGAAATGATCAAGTTCGAGCACTCCATTTTCGCGCTGCCATTTGCCCTGGTCGGTGCACTACTGGCCGCTCGTGCCGGCGGCGCATTGCCCACTCTCCGCCAGATCCTGTGGATAATTGTCGCAATGGTCGGAGCGCGCTCCGCCGCCATGACCATGAATCGCATCGCCGACGTCGACTACGATCGTCGCAACCCGCGCACTCGAATCGCGCGCTGCCGAAAGGCGAACTCTCGCTCGGATTCGCCTATGCGTTCACTTTTCTGGCGGCCTCGCTTCTGGTTGTGGCCGCCTGGCGCTTGAATCCACTCGCGCTGAAGCTCTCTCCGGTCGCACTCTTGGTGCTCTTTTTTTATTCCTTTACCAAAAGATTTACGGCGTGGTCGCACTTCGTGCTCGGATTTTGCCTGGGCATGTCGCCTGCCGCCGCGTGGATCGCCATTCGCGGCTCGCTCGATCCGCGCATGTTGATCCTCTGCGCGGCGGTCACTCTGTGGGTGGGCGGTTTCGATGTGCTTTACGCGTGCCAGGACGTGGAATTCGACAAAGCCGCCGGATTGTATTCAATTCCCAAAGCGTTCGGCGTTGCCGGCGCGCTGAAAATTGCCCGCGCCATGCACATCGTGATGGTCGGCCTGCTGGCGTGGCTCGCGCTAAGTTTCCATCTGGCGTGGCCCGCATGGGTGGGAATCGCGGTGGTGACGGCGCTGCTCGCCTACGAGCATTCGCTGGTCAAGCCAAACGACTTAAGCAAAATGAATGCTGCGTTTTTCACCGTGAATGGCTATATTAGTTTGTTGTTCCTGTTGTTCTGGGGAGCTGCCGCAGTTGTCATGGGCCCTTGAATCGAAGGTATCGAAGGACATTTGCGAAGATGGGTCTAGAACAACTCAGCGAGCTGCGAATCACTGACCCGGGCCTGGAGCCGGTAGCCCAAAAAGTCATGGCGGGCGAGCGCTTGAACCCCGACGATGGGTTAGCCCTTTATGAATCGCACGACCTGCTGGCGGTTGGCTGGCTCGCGAACCACGTGCGAGAAAAGAAGCACGGGAAGGTCACCTACTTCAACGTCAACCGGCACATCAATCCCACGAACGTCTGCGTAGCACATTGCAAACTGTGCGCTTTCGGTCGATCGCCAGATTCGCCGGGGGCCTACCATTTCGCCCTGGACGAAATCTACAAGCGCGCGGGCGACGGAGTCGCCGAAGGTGCCACGGAATTTCATATCGTCGGCGGATTGCACCCCGACCTTCCGTTCGAGTATTACCTGGAACTAATTCGCGGCCTGAAGCAGCGCTTCCCGCAGGTACACCTGAAAGCGTTCACCATGGTTGAAGTCGGCTATTATTCGCGGATTTCGAAATTACCGATTCGCGACACGTTGCTGGCCATGAAGGAAGCAGGAGTGGATTCGCTGCCCGGTGGCGGAGCCGAAATATTCCATCCGCGCGTGCGAAAGATCATTTGCGATCACAAGGTCAGCGGCCAGCGCTGGCTGGAAATCGCGCGTACGGCCCATGAACTCGGCTTGCGCTCCAACGCGACGATGCTCTACGGCCACATCGAAACCGCGGAAGAGCGCGTAGACCATTTGCTCCAGCTCCGCGCCACCCAGGACCAAACCCACGGCTTCGTCACCTTCATTCCGCTCGCGTTTCATCCCGCGAACACGGCCTTGTCGCACATTCCACCGGCGACCGGGGTGGACGATTTAAAAGCAATCGCCGTGTCGCGGCTGCTGCTCGATAATTTCGATCACATCAAGGCTTACTGGATCATGCTGAGCCCCCGCATCGCGCAGGTAGCTCTGCGATTTGGCGCGAACGATCTGGACGGTACGGTAGTCGAGGAAAAAATCTACCACGATGCCGGAGCCACAACACCTGAGGGCATGACCCGTGCGGAACTCGAGCGCCTGATCCGCGCGGCCGGGTGCGTCCCGGTAGAGCGCGACACACTTTACAATCCCGTCGATCGGGTAAAAAATCCAATGCCGCCGCCCCGCGCTATCGCTCAACGGGACGGCGGCTTTATCCCTGCCACTTCGCTCACGCTTAACTTGTAGGGTTTCGGGTTAGTCAAACCGTGAACCACCCGCCTCAAGGCGGCCGTTACAAAATCTGCGTGATCGAGAATTTCTCACCCTCGCTACCGCAGAAATTGCTTGGTGATCCTGGAAAGATGCTTGCAACGATTCCATCAACGAAGCCACGAATAATTCACGCATGGGGATGAGCTTTATCGTACACGGCCATCAGTTGCTGGATGCTGGCTTGGGTGTAGCGCTGCGTAGTGGAAAGTGAAACGTGGCCCAGAAGCTCTTGGATCGCGCGAAGGTCGGCGCCATCACTGAGCAAATGGGTCGCGAAAGCGTGGCGAAGCGAGTGCGGATGAAGATCCCAATGGTTATTCGCCAGCTTGCAATATTTTTTCAGAATATAACGGACGGCGCGATCGCTGATTCGGCCTCCTCGGAAATTCAGAAAAATAGCTTCGGGATTAGGAGTCGCCCGGGGATGTTCGAGCATTTCCTGACGCAGCGGCCAATAAGCCTCCAGGGCTTCCTGAGCTTTCGAGCCGTAGGGAACGACCCGCTCCTTGCGACCTTTTCCCAGTACGCGCAACATTTGCCCGTTCTTATCCACATTGCCGGTATTCAGGCCCACCAGTTCGCTTATGCGCAGTCCCGAGGCGTACAGCAATTCGAAGATGGCGCGGTCGCGCCGGGGTATTAGTTTCTCCTGGATCCGTCTCGGGGCATTCGACTTTCCTTTGCGCTTGCGGGCAGGCGTTCGAATGACGCCCGGCCCGCCGGGAAGTCCATCGAGGAAATTTTTAATCTCCTCCGCAGTCTGCACCCGCGGAATGCGTTTAGGAAGCTTCGGCGTGCTTACCAGCCGCGCGGGATTCCCTAGCGTATATTTCTCGCGCACACAGAACTTGAAAAAGGTGCGCAAGGCAGCGAGTTTGCGCGCCACCGTAGGTTTTTGCAGCTTGCGGTCGAAAAGCCAGCTCACGAATTCGCGGATGACGATGTGATTCACTTGATTGAGCGGTAAGGTGGGCTCACCCGGCGGAGTGAGAAACTGCTCGAACAGTTTGACATCACCGGTGTAATCGTTGATCGTTTCTGGCGAGGCGTTGCGTTCGTAGCGCAGATAACCGCTAAACCTCTCGATGATGGCCTTCATAGCGGGATCACTCGTTGGTGCGTTATCCGACATTCTGTTATTGGTATGAGATGCCCTATTACTTGTGGGCAAGCCGGCGGCGCGCGGGCTGAACTTCAAATGCGCCCCGTTCCATCACAGGATTTGCTGCGGTGATATAGGTCTGGCTGATACGGTCATGCCAGCAGAAGTGATCTTCGTCCCAAAGCGACCAGATGAAGCCCAGCATCATGCTGGCGCCAGACAGCAGGTAGCCGAAACTTCGCCATAAGAGCTGGTGCGTGTCCGGAAGGCTGCCATCCAAGCGCACGATCGTGAGGCCTCGCAGCTGCATGCCCGGCGTGGAACCTGCAAACGTGATAAAAAGAGAAAAATATTGCGCATAGAACAGATAAAACGCAGCGAGATAAACGATAGCGTCTACTTTTTCGATCATCAGCTGGCCGCCGAGCGATCGAAATAGCCCAATAAATCCAGCATAAGCAACCGCGATAAACAGCGTGTCCAAAACTCCAGCGCGGCGCCGCTCACCTAGGTCGGCTACCGGGACTAGTGCTGATTGCGGATGCGCGCGGTCATCCGGGGAGCTGGCAAAATGAAGCTCAGGTTGAATATTGATTTCGACGCGCTCGTTTTGCGCTTTGCGGTGCAGCACGCGTTGGAACGGTCGAGAGCGCGGGCCTTCGCTCAACTCGACCTCATCGGTTTCGCGGCCGTAGCGCGAACCGGCTCGCCTGCGCGAAAAAGGCAGGCCCGATTGGGAATCGTCCGGTCGCGGACGACCCCGGCGAACGCGATAGGCTTCAAGACGCCGGGAGACTTCGCGGCGCCATTCGGGATCGGCGGGATCGACAGGGTCATCGCTAGCGTCAGCAGTATTCGCAGGCGCAGATACACCCATCAAGACGGGCTCGCGAGTCACATCGACGAGTGGGGAATCACAAAAGGCGCATTTGTCGGTGGGCTCCAGCAGGAGCGCACCGCAATGCGAGCAAATTATTATCACTGGTCCGTTTTGCGCTGCGGTAATTCCAGTGACGGAACGGATCAAATGGTATCACGTTGCGGAAAGGGCAATTTGAAAGAAAAACAGCCATGTTGTGCGTATCAGGCAACTCGTTGCCTGGAATGGTGTTCTTAACGCGCTGGAGGAGCTTGTGACAGGGCTGGCTCGCTAGTGTGAATTCCGATCGTTGATTGCGAGGCCGCTGTGCGCATGTTAGGCTCAACTTTCTTTTTTCTAGCGTTGATGCATTTTTCTGAGGCATGCCGAGCGCAATCGTCTTGCAACCTCTTCGCAGATTCGTTTTTCCTTCATCACCATTGCAAAGGCTAAGAGCCAAGGGGAAGCGCGTCTGTTCGTTATCCGCCGCAACTGGCCAAAAGTCGATCAACCCGCTCTTCGGAACAAAGCTGGCTGCGCGCGGCCTGCTCGTCGCTGGGATTCTTCTGGCGGGGCCGGGCTCGGCCTGGACGCAAAATGACAACACCTCTTTACCGAGGCAAACGCCAGCGAAAAATCAGGTTCAGTCAACGATGACAAACGCCGAGCCAACGGCCTCCGGTGCAGATCAGCAAGCGACTCTCGAAGCCAAGCAACAGCGTCAAGTAGGCAGAATCTACTACGCCGATGGCGACGTAGATGTGCACTACCAGAACACGCGGCTGCGCGCCGACCACGTGGAATATAACGAAGACACTCAAGTAGCGATCGCGCACGGGCACGTGCAACTCGACTACATGACCCAACACGTGGAAGCGGAAGACGCGCGCTACGAAGTAAGCACCGGACGCGGCACTTTTCATCACGTCCGCGCCACCATCGCAGTGCAGCGAAGACCGCCTCCGGTCCAGCGCGAAGTCAACGCCATGCAGCGGCAGCCCGCGCAGACCTTGCTCGTCAGTTCTAATCCAATCTATTTTGAAGCAGAAGAGGCGGAGCGCATCGATCCGGATACATACCGGATTAGCAAAGCGTGGATGACAGTTTGTGACCCGGTACAGCCAACCTGGAAATTCTATGCGCCGCGAGCAACCGTTTACATAAAGACTTCGGTTCGTCTTGAAAATGGCAACTTCCGATTGTTCTCCGTTCCGGTTTTGTATCTGCCTTACGCCACATTTCCCGCTGAAAAGCAGAGAGCGTCTGGCTTCTTGATTCCGGATTTCGGTCAAAGTTCCAGCAAAGGATATATCTTCGGCGATGCCGTGTACTGGGCGCCAAAGGACTGGGCCGATTTCACTCTCGGTGCGTATTACTACAGTCGGCGAGGTTGGAACCAGAGGGCGAACCTGCGCCTCCGGCCCTGGGAGAATGCCCGGCTGGATTTGTCATACAACGGCGTTGAAGATCGCGGCCTGCGGGTGACCTCGACCACCCTGAACAATCAGGGCGTGCCCGTGACCACGACCTTGCTCGAGAATCAGGGCGGACACGAAGCCCGCTTGCTATTTACTGCCTTGTTGCCGGACGGCTGGCGCGCGGTCGCGGACTTGGATAATTTGTCCTCGCTTACCTATCGCCTCGCGTTCAGCGAAACCTACATTGAAGCGGTGAACTCCGAGGTGCGCAACACCGCGTTTCTGACCAATAATTTTCGCGGTTTCAGCTTGAATGTCGCAGCGGTCAGCTATCAGAACTATTTGAGTGCCAGTCCGGACACATACGTTTCGTTGCGCGCGGCTCCCGAACTGCGCGTCAGTTCCGTCGATCAAGCTCCCTGGCAGCAGCTCCCTTTTTATTTTTCCTTCGAAGCATTCACGGACGCTGCACATCGTTCGGACACGGTGACCAACTTTTCGACTCCCAATTTTGTGGAACGCAGCGAATTCGCGCCCAGTGTGACAATGCCTTTCCACTGGGGGCCGTGGATCGGCGTCACGCCGAGCTTCACTCTGCGTTCGACATACTATGGCGGCCAGATTCAAAACGGTTCGTTCGTTGGCGTGGGCTTCTGGCGCGAAACCGAAGAATTGTCCGTGGATGTACGCCCCCCAACTTTCGATCGTGTGTGGGGCAAGTCGGATTCCGGCACGAGATGGAAACACGTGATCGAGCCCGACATTCGTTACACCTACGTCACGGGTGTAAACGATTTCAGCCGTTTTGTCCGTTTCGACGAGGACGAGACGCTGACAGATACGAACCAGGTGGAACTTGGAGTCACGCAGCGGCTTTACCGGCGGAAGAAAGACGGCACGACTGAAGAACTAATCACCTGGCGTCTGGCGGAGGTGCACTTCTTTGATCCGGCCTTTGGCGGTGCGTTGATCGCGGGGCAGCGCAACGTATTTCAGGCCACCGATGAGTTGACGCCGTTCGCCTTTCTCGACGCCCCGCGCCACTTTTCGCCCATCGTGAGCGACCTGCGCATCGAACCAGGAAAGCATTGGGACACTCAATTCATAGTGAACTTCGATCCCAAGCGCGGTCAATTGACGGCGATCGGAACCTTGCTGAAGCTGAAACCATACAAGGAGTCGTTTTTGACGCTGTCACATTTTTCAGCGATCAATCTTCCCACGCCGGTGGCCGACAATCCCCCGAATTTCGTATTCGAGTCACGGTCCGATCAAGTACGCGCGCTGTTCGGCTGGGGCGACCTGACGAGGCCGGGCTTTAACGTGACGATTGGCGCAAGCTACGATATTGTCCAGCACGATTTTCAGAACCAGATCGCTGAGGTAATCTATAACGGCTCGTGCTGCGGCATTGGAGTTGGATACCGCAAGTTTTCGTTCGGCAATATCCGCAGTGAAAATCAGTACCTTTGGGTGTTCCGCATAGCAAACCTTGGTTCGGTCGGGACCCTGCTGCGACCGGAAAAGATATTCTGAATCGGCATGACAGTATAGAGGCTGCATCTGGAATCTAACAACTGGGCAGCGTGCTCGGTTCCGGACTGCGATCGTGTCGCTGGTGCGCGGTAAGGAATCGAAAGTGAAAGTTGCGCATCACATACCACGGAAAGTCGAGCGCTCCAGGCTCGCGGCAAAAAGCGCAAGCGTGCGTCTAACAGATATGGGAAAATCGAATGTTAGTCAAGTGATGCCAGGCCGCTTTCTTCACCCTGGTCCGTGATGCTGTTATGAACGAAGAGAAAAAAAACTGATGGAAGTATCGATATTTGCGGCCTTCCTCGCAGGCCTGGTGTCGTTCCTTTCGCCGTGCGTCCTGCCGCTGGTCCCGGGATATATCTCGATGCTTTCTGGAATTGGCGTCGAGCAGCTTAAGGAAGGCAAAACGCCTCGGGGCGGTTTGTTGGCATCTGCTGCCGCTTTTGTCACGGGATTCTCGGTCGTGTTCATATCGTTTGGGGCCTCAGCCAGCGCGGTAGGGTCGTTCTTGCTTCGAAATCGTGCCGCTCTCGCTCCGATTGCGGGGGCCCTGATCCTACTTTTTGGGCTGCACCTTATTGGATGGCTAGGCAAGGTTTCAGTGCGGACCGGCCTGATAGTCGGAGTTGTGCTGGTCACCGTGGGCGGTTTGCTCACTCTGCGTCAAGAAATGCTCGGCGCGTGGCTGAAACCGATACAGTTCTTTTCCGTATCGTTGATTTTTCTGTTCGGCCCTTCACTGACTCGCTGGCTGAATCGTGACATGCGATTCCGCAAGATGGGCGGGCAACCAGGAGCGGTCAGTGGATTTCTGATGGGTTTCGCCTTTGCCTTTGGTTGGACGCCTTGTATAGGACCTATCTTGGCAAGCGTATTAGCGGTGGCGGCGACGCGGGAAACAGTGGGCCAAGGCGTGTTTCTGCTGGCGTGTTATTCGGCGGGATTGGCGATTCCGTTCCTGGTGACGGCTCTGGGCATAGGAGGATTCCTACGCTTCTATCAAAGGTTCCGGCTGGCATCTGCATACCGTAGAAGTCTTTAGTGGAGTTCTACTGCTTGCCGTGGGCGGGTTGGTATTCTTGAAATCGGCTGACCTGGCTCTCGGGCAAGCTGGCGTTCCTGAATAAATTTGCGTTGTAACGGAGTTTTGTTGGATGGGAAAGTGGCTGAATTTTGCAATTCTGTCG
>CAWJGI010000015.1:0-4021 GCA_963842255.1 uncultured Acidobacteriota bacterium
ACCCAAAAGACAAGCTCGCGGCTGAGCTCAAGGGCTCCTTCGATTTTTGCTCCGACGCGCTGGCAAAAATGGACGATTCGAAACTGGGGGAGACCACGGAAGGATTCGGCGGCAAGCAAGTTACCCGCGCCTGGATCAGTCTGATCCTGTCCGGTGCGTGGGCCGACCACTACGCCGAAGCCGCGATGTATCTGCGCCTGAACGGTGTGTTGCCACCGTCAGCCCAGCCGAAAAAATAAGACAATCCCGGTGCATTTTGTTCAGTCACAGGAAGCGCTGTCGCGCCTTTGAGGCTGCGCCTCCATTCGCAAAACCCACCGTCTCGTCAGCCCGGCCCGCGGGATGGTTGGTTGATGCAATAAGCCTGCGTCAATTTCGATTCGCAGTGCTACCATAATTAGGGAGTTTGCTATTTGTGTTTATGATATCGACCCTCGCAGTTCGAGCTCTCGCGAACGAACGCAGACTTCAGATTCTTGAGTGGCTTAAGAGACCGACAAAGCATTTCCCTCCGCAAGTTGACGGCGATTTGGTGAAGAGATGGGGTCTGCGGCTGCTTGATTGCGCGCAAGCTCCGCGTAAGTCAACCGACCACCAGCGAACACATGAGGATTCTGTGCCAGGCTGGGCTGACCCGCCCGAAGCGAATCAAGAAGTGGACCTTCTACAAGCGGGACGAAGCTAAAATCAGGCAAATCAAGAAAGCCATCCTGGCGAAAGTGTAGCAGCCGCACAGAGAAGTCTGCCATCAGTGGATATCCGCCGCAAAGTTGAATCCGCGCTTCGCAGGCTTGCCTTTAGATTCTTGACTGTCCGAGCTCTAAAAACGGACGCCCTAACCTATGTTCGAAGATAATTTCGCCCAGTGATTGCTATTCAGCACAATCTGTTCAGCGAATTCACCCCCCTGCAAACGGAGACCCCCGCAGCCACAACGTCTGCTCCGACAGAGCTTATCAAACCGCTACAACGAGCGTTAAACTTTAGCTTGGGCGCGCGAGGTTGCGATGAATTCGACTTCCCTGAAAGTGAATGGCCAACTCCATACCGTCGATGTGGACCCGGCGACACCACTGCTTTTCGTTTTGAGCGACGAGCTCGGCCTGCGCGGCCCGAAGTTCGGCTGCGGAATGGCGCAGTGCGGAGCCTGCACGGTTATCGTGCGCGGTCAGGCTGTGCGCTCGTGCGTAATGCCGCTGAGCGCGGTTGGCAAGGACGAGATCACAACACTCGAAGGCCTGGGCACCCCGGAAAAACCTCACCCGATCCAACAAGCCTTCATCGACGAAGGCGCCGGGCAGTGCGGCTTTTGCCTCAGCGGCGTAATTCTGACAGCCAAAACTGTCCTGGACGAAAGGCCGGAAGCTTCCGACGAAGAAATGCGTGAAGCTCTCGGTGGCGTCTTGTGCCGCTGCTTCAGTCATGTCCGCATGATGCGGGCAATTCGGAAATATGCCGACGCGAGGAAACCGTGAGCGTTACCCGTCGCGAATTTCTGAAGACTTCCGGGGCGTTGATCGTGACTTTCAGCGCAGCATCGTCGGCAGGGAAATCCGCAGTAGCCCAAGGACCGTTCGCCACACACCGTTCGCACATCGATCCGACGAAGCTCGACTCCTGGATAGCAGTGGCATCCGACGGCACGGTAACGGCATACACAGGCAAGTGCGACCTCGGCCAGGGCATGTTCACGGCGCAGACCCAGCTGGTGGCAGAGGAACTGTGCGTCTCCATCGCGAGCGTGAAGCTGATTGAGTGCGACACCTCAGTCGCACCGGACCAGGGCACAACTTCCGGCAGCCAGTCCACACCCACAAACTTCAACTCAGAAAATCTCGCCCAGGCCGCGGCAACCGCGCGAGAAGCACTCATAAAAATGGCAGCAGATCACCTGGGTGAGCCTGCCGATCAACTCACCGTGAGCGATGGCGTCATCAGAGGAAATTCGAAACGCCGCGTGACCTATAAAGAGCTCATCGGCAGCAAACACTTCGACATTGCGGTGAGCAAAACTGCAAAACGGAGGTCACCGGGGGAGTGGGTAGTTCTGGGCAAACCGGTTCCATCGCTGGACCGAGCCGCGCTAATGACCGGCCAATTTCACTTCGTGC
This sequence comes from uncultured Acidobacteriota bacterium, assembly GCA_963842255.1. Lineage (GTDB taxonomy): Bacteria > Acidobacteriota > Terriglobia > Acidiferrales > UBA7541 > Palsa-295. The sequence continues at coordinate 2,112 of CAWJGI010000015.1, forward strand.
ACAACGTGCGAGTGCCAGGAATGCTCCACGGACGCGTCCTGCGCCCGCCCGAAGTAGGAGCCACGGTCGCGCAGGTGGATGAGAGTTCGCTCCAGCACATTCCCGGCGCGAAGGTCGTCGTGCGCAACAATTTCGTCGGTGTACTCGCAGAAAAACAGTCGCAAGCAATCCAAGCCGCGCGCCAGCTAAAAGTAACCTGGAATCCAGGCACAGGCCTGCAGGAACGGAAGACCTTCTACGATAGCCTGCGAAAACAGCCTTCCCGCGATACTTTGATCGTGGACTCGAAAGACGTCGAGCAAAAGCTCGCAACGGCGAGCACGACAGTGCGAGCCGCCTACGCCTACCCGTATCAAATGCATGGGTCAGTGGGTGCGTCCTGCGCCGTAGCAGACGTCAAACCAAGCCACGCCACAGTCTGGTCGGCCACACAATCGGTTTATCCCACGCGCAGCATCGTGGCTAAGCTGCTGGGATTGCCACCTGACAGCGTGCGCGTCATCTACGTCCGCGGATTTGGGTGCTATGGCCTCAACGGCGCTGATGCAGTGTCCTTCGACGCTGCGATCATGTCGCATGCCGCCGGCAAACCGGTTCGCGTGCAACTTTCGCGTCAAGACGAAATGGCGTGGGAAAATTTCGGCTCCGCCTGTGTGGCCGAACAGCGAGTTGCCGTCGATGCCAATGGAAACATTGTGGCCTGGGATTTCGAAAACTGGGTAGCTTCGCGAGGCAGCCGGCCAGGGTACGATCGTCCGGGCAACGTGATCACTGGATTTTTGGCGGGATATGAACCGGACCAGATAACCCCGCGTGCGGCGTCAGAACCAAAAGAAGAACTACGCAACCGCAGCAACGCGGCGCCATCCTACATCGCTGGTTGCATCAACGGTAACTGCCGCGGGGCAGGAACGATTCGCAGCGAACGCGTCCTGTCGCACACGGTAGTATCACAGTTCTTCACCGGCCCCCTGCGCTCGCCGGAACGGATTCAGAATACTTTCGCTCACGAATGCTTTATGGACGAAGTCAGCGCGCACGTGAAAGCAGACCCGGTAGCGTTTAGGCTGCAACACCTCCGCGACACGCGGATTATCGACGTCCTGAAATCAGCGGCGGACGCCGCAAAGTGGCAGAGGCGCCCGTCGCCACAACTGAACATCCCTCACACTGGAAGCGTAAGCGGGCGAGGAATCGCATGCGTCGCCTACGAAGGTAACAACGGTTACGCCGCGCTGGTCGCCGAAGTCAGCGTAGGCCTGGAGACAGGCGAAGTCCATCCGACGAAGTTCACAGTCGCCATAGATTGTGGCCCCATATCAAATCCCGATGGCTTGCGCAACCAAACCGAGGGGGGCATTCTGCAAGGCATGAGCCGCGCGCTCTTTGAGGAAGTCACGTGGGACGACAAACGAATTACATCGACGGACTGGGAGACCTACCACAGCCCATATCTAGGGTTCGAGATGCCCGCAATTGAGGTCGTACTGCTGAATCGCCCCGATGCCACGGCAACAGGAGCGGGCGAGACCGCAATTACCCTCGTCCCAGCCGCGATCAGCAACGCGATATTTGACGCGACGAGCGTACGCCTGCGGGAAGTTCCATTCACTAAAGATCGATTCAGAGCTGCGCTGGCAGCAGGCGGCTGGATCAATGGGAATGGAGTGTCCGCATAATCGCGGGCTGCCACCCAGTACCGGATGTTAAATGATCAGCGTAATTATTCGAACGAGAGTGCAAAAATCCAAATCGCCTTATCGCTCGTCCATAATCGAGGTGCATAGTGGAGCCAGTTCGGTGGTCTGGGAATAGGTTATTTGTTCGCGCTTGCGGCTCTGCTATTCGTCCTCGTTTACTTTTTAGTTGTGACGCGACGCTTGCATCTGTTCGCTCCGCACGAAGTAATT
>CAWJGI010000016.1:0-43501 GCA_963842255.1 uncultured Acidobacteriota bacterium
GAAGGTCGCTAGCGTCATGACTTTGTATACGCGTGTTCAAGCGACTCTCGATCCCATTTGCCTGCAATGGCCGCGGCCTCGTAGGTGGATTGGCAAAAATCAAGGAGTGTGGCTTTAGGATCAGGCGCCGAGCGCACATTGTCGTACGACAAAAAATATTCTTTCATCTGCGCGCTGTAGAAGGCGGTGGCCGGAGCAATTCTGTGATCCTGGAAACCCGAAGGTTCTGGCGCGGCATAGGAATAAAACATCGGGGATCTGACTTCGCCTCCGCCCGGCCACCAGCCTACACTTGAAACTTCATGGGAGTAGGCTTCCTTGGTGATTTTATCCGCGTCAGGACGTTCGGGCGCGCGGCGGCCCGAAAATCGCGTAACCGCCAAATCGAAACTACCCCAGAAGAAATGCACGGGGCTGGCTTTGCCGATAAATCTGCCGCGAAATTCTTTGAAGATTGGATCAAGCGTGGCCAAAATGCGCCAGAATCGACTCGCGCAGGCGGGGTCGTACGTGCGATGGGTCACGTCCAGGTCAAAGCGGATAGGATTTTGAATTTCCACCGGCACAGGCCATATTTTCACCTGGATATGGAGCGAGTGAAGCAGTTCCATAAACTCCCGATAAAAGCCAGCCACGGTGCGGTGGTAAAGTGAAACTGTGCGATGCTGGCCATTGTTCGTGGCGATGTCCAGTTTGTGGTCGATGAAATCGAAACTGATCTCGAAGATGCCGGAATCGTAGGGAATCGGCGAAGTGGTGAGGCCGCTCGCTGTGACGTACAGTGGAACTTCCCACCAGTGATTCATGTAAGGAGTAAGAGCCAAGCGAACTTTGCCAACGATTTGCGTCCACATGTGCAGCGTGGTGAGCGTGTCGCTCCAGGAGTGCAGGGGAAGTGTGGGCCAAAGGCGATCGCGGCTGGTGGGTTCGTTGTCCATTGTCGGCTCCTGGGCGGATCGCGGTGGATTGTTATTCTACCGAAGAAGGTTTCGTGCGCGCCACAAATCCGAGTGCTGCTTGCGCGTCTTCTGAACAGAAACTAAATCTAAAGATAACACTGCTGGATGAGAAATAGTTCGATACGACGGCTTTCGCGCGATGAACTCCCGATTGAAACGGTGAAGCTCGCGCGGTTTTTGATCGGCAAGACTTTGGTGCACGATCTCCCGCGAGCGCAGCTTTCCGGCCGCATCGTTGAGACTGAAGCGTACGTCGTGGGCGATGCGGCGGCACACTCGTTTCGTGGAATGACGCCGCGCAACCGTTCGCTTTTTCTGCAGCGGGGACATGCGTACGTTTATTTCATTTACGGCAATCATTTCATGCTGAACATTTCTGGCGGGCACGACGGCATTGGGGAAGGAGTGTTGTTGCGCGCGGCGGAGCCTTTGGAAGGAATCGAGCGGATGAAGCGTTATCGCTCGACGACGCGTTTGCATGATCTTGCGCGCGGTCCTGGGCGCCTGGCGGAAGCGTTTTGCATCACCCGAAAGCTTGACGGGGTTGATCTGGTCGGAGGCAACAGGTTATGGCTGGGAACGGCGTTAAGGCCGACGAGCGGCATAGGGGTGAGTGTGCGGATCGGAATTACGAAAGAAGCGCATCGGGAGTTGCGATTCTTTGAGCGAGGCAATCCATTCGTCAGCGGACCGAAGCGTTTGCGGGGAGCGGCGGTTGATGCGAAGGCTGAAAACGGCAAGGCCAACGACGTCGCGAACACCAATCGCGACGCAAACGCCCACGACGAAGCTAGGAACACAAAGCCGGAGTCCTCGTTTCGCAATCGATAGTTTTAGGTAAGAAACCGACGAACCGCACAGAGGATCGTTGACCAAGAGAGGTTTGCTTATACCATCGAGACCAGGCGCGCAGCTCACGTGTTGGGGGGCAAAGCGTCGTTGCGTGTTGCTGCGGCTGTTGCTGTGCCTTTAACGTCGTCATCCTGTTGACCCTGAGCGCTCGTGGCGAAGGGAGCGCAGCGAAGGACTTCTCTTGATTTTCGTGCCGACGCCTGGCGTTCACTGATCAGAGCGGGTCATCTTTCCATCGACCACGTTCACTTCGAAACTTTGAGCACCCGTGCTTGTCCATGATTTCAGGTCGAAATTTGATGCTTCCCCTGACTGCACTTTCACTACCTTGACGTTGCGGATCGTGAGAGGCTTGCCGTAAACACATTGCTCTGGCTTGTGGTCCAGAGTCATGAAATATGCGGCGCCTTTTCCCTCTACGTGCGCTCTCCCGTCGCTCTGGACGATCACAGCGGTAGTCTCATCAACGCCAATTCCATGCGCTGTCGCAGCCCAGCCATCCTGCACAATTCGAGAAAGAAACACGATGGAACGTCCCAGGCGTTCGCGTTGAGAAAAATGGCTGTCAGTAATGACGCCTTTGAGCACCGGGATGGTAAGAAAATCGCGGGTGAGAGTCACGAGCGGACCGTAGGGATCGGCCAGCGCTTCCGAGCTGCTGATGGTGTCGATCATGGATGAGAAAACGAATTCGCCTTGCACCGCGAGGCCTGCGCTGATGCCGGCCAGCGGCACACCGCGCGCCATGGCCCTATTGATTTCTTCCTGCACGGGATTTCCCGTCCAGAACCTCACGTAATTGGACTGATCGCCACCCGCGATGAAAATCGCGTGGGCGCTGCGAATCTTGTCAGCAACGAATGGCTGCTTAGCGCCATCGCGCGAGGTGATCACAATTGTGGTGAGGGTATTTTGCGGGCAGGCGGCGTGAAATTCGGCATTGTATTCATCGGCGTAGCTGGCGCGCAGCACCAGCAGTTCGCCGCCTCCCGAATGCTCGCAGAAGGCTCGCGTGGCCTGGTCGACATCGCCGTGACCACCTAGCAATATCCCGACGTAGCTCGGCGGCTGCGGCGCCTTCGGATCGCTCGGCGCCATCGTGTACGAGGCGTAGCCTTCGCCTTTTGTGGTCTGCGCTGAAGATGCAAAAGGAACGAAAGCAGCAAAAATCACGGCCCAGCAAATTTCTGCAGTCACAGTTGAGGTCATGGCGCGGCGCAGTATACGCCAAAGCAAGGCCTGAGGCGCAATCGTTAGGTCTGCTTTCTAAAGAGCTTTCAAAAAAGCCAGAACTCGATTGACATTGCCTAGGCACTGGACTAAGTTCGCGCCATACAGTCTGCACTCATGGGGTGGGAAAACATCAGGCCCGGGTCTGAAGTCCGCTGCGCGAAGTACATCTGCGCCGAGCTTCCGCCGAATTGCTTGGTCGATCTTGGGAAACTTGCCGCCGGCTTATAATTTTCCATACGAGGTGCCCTCCGGTTTATTCGTCGCCTGTTTGATGTTCGAAGTTGCACTGCCGCAACTGCTGCGCCTGGTTTGAGCGATAGTGGGCCAGCTGAGTATTCAGCACGAGGAGAGTGCGATGCACCGTGTCCGATTTGCTGCTGTTTTGCTTTCCGCGCTGACCGTTCTTGCCGTGAGCAATTGGGGCCAGGGCAATGAAGGACGCGTCCTCGGCACCGTGCGTGATTCGTCCGGCGCTGTCGTTCAGGGCGCCACGGTCACTGTGACCAACATCGCCACGCAAACGGCTCGGGTACTGGCAACCAATGATGCGGGCGAGTACGTAGCCCCAAACCTCGAGCCGGGGAATTATGTAGTTACGGCCGAAGCTACCGGGTTCAAAATCGACCGCAGCACTCCGGTTCTGCTTGAAGTAGGCCGAGATGTGCGCATCGATCTAAAGCTGCAACCAGGCGCGGTGACGCAGAGCGCAGCTTTGCTGTGGTTCCTTCGTTGCACTTTCACCCTGAATTGCCGATTTTGAAAGACGGCGCGATCAGCGCTGGCTTTCGCTATGGTATCGTGTGGTTTGAGGTTGACGCGGGTGGGTTTAGCGCGCAATCATTTGAGATAGAAGCGGCGGGGACGCATCTAATCTGATCATGCCTCGACGGCCAAAGACCAGCATCGTTTCGAGCGTCTTCCAGGCGTCTTTGCGCGCGGGATTTCGGCGCGCCTATCACGGCCTGGAAGTCGATCCGCATAAATACCTGCACAAATTTCGGAAAGCCAACCGCTTGCCCATTCAGACCTGGTCGGACATGTTCAATATCGACGAGGCAGAGGTGAACCGACATGCAAATCGCGTGATTCGGTCCGCCACGCGCGCAGCTGCCTTGGAAGGCGCGGGATTGGGCCTCGGCGGGATGTTGACGATCTTGCCGGACGCCGGGATTCTTTCGGCTATCACCGTGCGCATGCTGCAAAAGCTGAGCCTGATTTATGGTTTCGAGTATAAGAGCGAGGATGAAGTTGCTGCCTTGTGGCTGGCCGCGGCTAGCGCCGCGGGTTTGGACCTCGGTCGCGATTTCGTGGAAAAGCAGGCCGTTGAGCGCCTGGTGCCGCGGATTATTGACCGGATTGCGGTGCGCGTGGGCGCTGAGGTAGCGGAGAAGTGGTCTGGGCGTCTCATTCCGCTTCTGAGTTCCGGCATCGGCGGGACTCTGAATTATTACTTCGTACGCACATGGGGCCGGCGGGCGCAAAAAGCACTTCTACGAACGTCATCATACGGTGCGGATCGCGCGGCCTACGGGATCCGCGAGTATTGAATCTGTCTCCGCACGCGCGTCTGCATACTGCGGATTAGGGCGTTTCATCCTCAACTCCCCAAGTTTTTTAGACGGTTTCGGCGGAGTTGTCCAAATCTGTAGTCTGCTGGCCTGACGCCTGTGTAGTAACGATTGTTTGCATCGGACGCGGCTTCACAGATTACGGGGAAAACTTGCGCCCAGTGGAGGGTTGCCTTGTCGGAGCTTCAGTTGCGAACACAATCGATCCTTGGCTGTGATCGGGCTTTAACCCCTGAAAGAGGGTTCGGATTTTGCGACGAGTCCGCTCGAATTAAATTCTACGGGGCATCAACCCGCAGCGACGTTCCACTTCCAGAACGGATGATCAGGTTCGGGTCGTCCGATGATATTGCAGGATCTGTCCGACAGGGTTGAGTGCGTCCAGCGTGGCGGATTGATGGCGACGCGCGAGTACCCGTAAAGCCCGCACAGCGTCGGTCGAAAACAGCCACAGAGCCTGAGGGTTGATTGTTTTCTCCGACGATGGCTCCTCTGCAACGCGTTCGCTTCGACTGCGCCAACTCACTCGCGCGAGCACACCGTCTCCGTACACTGGTTCGCCAACGACCGTTGTCGCCGTGTTCGACGTGGCCGCCTCCGCGATACACGATCTCGCCCCCAACTTGCACCGTGGTGTAGGCGGTCGACGGCGTTCCGCGATCGCCGCCGTAGACTGGCAGCTGTGCGTCGTCGATATCGAGCGGTGATGCCAAGGCACGAAGATTTGTGGTGATGAGCTGTAATCGTGTGTCCGATTTCAATTGAATCGAACTTAAATGCGATCTGGCCTGCTGCTTGGTTCCTCGCTGGAGAAAGGGCGACAAGGTGTCCGATTACTTTTGCACCATCGCGAACTTGTGTTTCCGCCACCGAGTGGGACGTCCTGCATGAACACGACCCGTGATCCGCTGACCCGGTTTCGATTTCTTGAGCGAAAGAGAATTGTTCAGCCGAATTGGAAGAATGGTACCAGCAGGAATGGATTCCTGCGCGAGCGCGGGTTGCGTTTGAAGAGCGATGCAAGCCAACAACAGAGATAGCAGGATTAAGTGTTTCGCGATTGTGTTTGCTGCTGAAGGCGGGCGCACGGCATCACCTCGTACTGCTATTTTACACCGTTAACGGCTGACGACGCACTTAACGTCGTCAGCCTGAGCGCAGCGCAAGATCTCTCCTCGTTCTCGCCTGAACTCCCCCATGACATTCCAGCAGATTCGTCGCCGTGTAACCATACGGTGATATGGATGATGAACTTCGGAAGCGGATTCCTTTGCTTGAAAATCTTGCCGTCCTTAATTACGAGGCGGACGGTTTCAAGCGCACTGATGTCTTGCAGTGGATCACCGGCTACGGCGATGATGTCCGCGTATTTTCCAGGCTTGAACGAGCCGAGCACGTCGCCATGGGCAAGCAGGCCAGCAACAGAACTCGCGGCTGACTTGATAGCAGCCGGCGCCGTCCGAAGAGAGATCCTTCGCTGCGCTCAGGACGACGGCCAAGGGCAAAAGCGAACGACAAAGGCGAACGACAAAGGCGAACGACAAAGGCAACGCTACGGAATCAAGGCGCGCGGGGGAACGCAGCGCGAATGCCTGTCGAGCGTGGTAGTACGAAGGTACTGTTGTGCCTAATTGGAACGCATGTAGAATTGCCCGCCGTGACGCCACTGATTTCATGCGAAGAGCACGATCGGTTGAGGCAAGAAGCTGTGACCGCGATTCTTGAAGCTAGAAATATTCGTTGGAATCGTGATTTGTCTTTCTACCAGGATTCAGAATTAAGCCGCGCTGAATATCAAAAAATCGATGCCTTGCTGAAGCATTTGCTGGTGGGTCACGACGGGCAGCCATGTCCGAGTGGTGATGACCCCATTATTCAGCCTGCCGTTGACACCGCTAAATTTGGCCGGGGAAGTCATAGGCGAGATGCGACCTCGCTTGCCTCTGCTAGATCTTAAGCCGTGGAGATACCCAACCCGTAGTGTGAGCGGTTGATCGCCATATCTGATGCTTTGTAAGGTTTTCGTTTCGACGTATGGGCGGGCGGTCCTGGGCGGAGCAGGTGAATCCTAACGATTTTGGTTCGCGATGTTTCGAAAGCTGGCCGCTGCAAATTCAACCGCGGGGGCCAACCCAAGGGAGCGACGGTGACCGGTCCGTCGATCCAACCTGACGAATTGAGTCAGAAATGCTTGGTCTACTACTTTGCCGGTCACCGCCATTGCTCTAAGAGCTTCTTTATTCTGGTTTGGGTTTTTCTTTTGAGTTTTCTTTTGGTGGGTCTACGACGCGAGGCGGCGAAGACTCCGGTTTCGCCTCTGATGTTGGATGTTGCGCAGGTTTTTCGGGCGCTGGTTTCGGTGCTGGCTTTGGTTGCGGCCTTTCAGCAGGCTTCGGCGGTGCAGATTTTGTGGGCTGGCGTTCCGCGGGGTGCCGTTCTGCAGGCTGAGGACTTCTCTCCGCGGGTGCCGCGGTCTTAGTTGGTGGAGCAGTGGCTTCGGCCGTAGGCGCCGGCTGAGCACGAGTCGGCGGGCGCAGCTGGTCCTGGCTGCTGGCTGGTTCTGGGCCGGGCCGGGCCTGCCTGGTAGGTCGAGCGTGGTTCCGCGGCCCTGGGTGGTGCGGCTTGACGAGAAGGCCTGCGCCTCGGATGGTCGGGGCTTGCGAGCGCGAGCCTGGGCCGGACGATCGGTCGCGCGGCTGGCGCTGGCCGCGAGGCTGTGGCGGCCGTGGTGCGGGAGCTGGTCGAGCTGGAATCGTTGCAGCGATTGGTGGCCTTGGTACTGGGCTGGGCTTCTGCGACGAAATGCTGGCACGTGGTGATCGACTGATGTGATCGTTGTGATCTGCTGTGCGGTGCGCATGAATCTGTGCTTCATCGGAGGGATGTGTGTGTGTGTGTGGCTATTTTTGCTGGGGAAGGCTGTGAGTGATGCGACTGGTCCGTCAGAGCTGATGTGATTGATGGTGGTCGTATCAATCGTCGTGTCGTTGATGATGCATTGGTCACAGTTTGGTCATACGTTATGTTGGTGATGGTCATGTTGTTCAGAGCACGATCTGAGTAGAAACGATCTTGGTTCCAATACCGCCTGGTAGCTCGATGCCGACGTAGCCGTATCCGTATTATTTGAAATAGCTGATGTGCGGCTGAGAGCTGTAGTGATAGTGGTATGTTCTAGAAAGCTCCAATATCCGGGCGTCGAAGAAAACCGAACTGCGTGGTCGTACCCATGCTCCGTAAACCGAGCAGCAGCCTGCGGAAGCGTACGAGTATCCGGGCTGTTCATGTAGCCATCGCCGGGTACCGGGGCGGCCAGTATTCCGGCACTCCGGTGCGGTTGTTGCGCTGGCATTACTGCGGGCCAGAGCCCCCACCGGAATCAGTGTCGTCATTGGTTATTGTCGAATTGTTTCTGCTGATCCGAGGAGAGGTCTGTGGCCGTCGCTAGCGGGAGCTGAAGCCGTGCGGCAGGAAGTGGTGCTGAAACTGTGCAACATCTTCTGCTGCTGGGGGCTCGGTGACTGATCCGGTGGCGCGGCGGTGCCCTGCGACTGGTCTGCTGTGTGGCTGATTCTGGGCGCTATTGTCGGGAGTAGCGCTCTGCGCACCCGGCGACTTCAAAGGTCAGAGAGCGACAAAAGCAGCGTGCGGTGAGGAAAAGCGATGATGTTTGCTGATTGATCTTATTAAAGTTGATCTCGAGTCGGAAAGGGAGTGCAATACCCAATCATGATGAGCGCGGCCGTGTTCAGTCGCAACCGAGGATAGCAAGCTGTTTGAGACCTTCAATACGCATCCAGTGTAGCGAGTCGAGTTTTTATGTGTAATAACTGTAGTCGGGTGGCGGGCCGAGTCGTATAAACATCGGCCCCGCAAACCTTCAGGGTATTTGCCTTCGTGCGCCCGCGGGTAGAACAAGGAAAGGAATCACTTGGCGCCGTGGGCAGCTATTCGAGTTGCGAGCTAATCATATGTCACGCTGCATGACAACGTAAAACGACTGAAGTTGGCGTAATACTTCCACGCTGAACTTGTTCTCGATGGGTCGTAAGTCGGTTCCATCTACCTTTTCTGCGTAATTCCTTTTGCCTTGCGAGCTTTAGCACAACGCCTGATAGAGTCGTCGCCGGATAGAGGAACCCCTGTTCTTCCAAAGACGGTTGCGGCGGAGACGGACCCGCAACTCCTCAGTGACGGAAAAGCTGCCGCCTATATGTGCACACCGAAGGCAAATCTCGACGTCGCCCGGCCACGGGAAGCGTTTCTGATTCAGCTACGCGAAGCGCGCGCCGAATGGCGCCGGCGTAAATATGTCAGTGCAAGCGGGGATCACCACTCAGCGTGAGTAGCGATCCCCGGCCTTGTCCGCACGGCGCTGAATCTCGGGCCGAGGTCGCCTTCGGGCAACGAACTAACGTTACGCCGCAACGGGCTGCGGGGCAATCGAGGCGACGTCAAGTCGGTCTTATCGTTCGGAGCTAGTATTAGCCGCTGAAAGAGAGTACGTTGCTGAAGTCTCACTAGCTCTTTTGCGAACTACCCAGTGCCTCTCTCGAATGAATCTGCGGCTGCGGGCGCGACGGGATGATGTTTAACTTCGTCTGATTCGAGGATCGGAGAAGCACAAATGAGACTGGGGTGGGATCGCCTACTCACCTCGGATTCGGAGGTTAGGCATGAAGTCCGCGACAAAGCGAACGTCGTGGTTCGAGTGGGATCGGATTTTAGCAATCGGCGTGGTTTCCCTAGGGATTTTTGGCGCGAGTTTTATCTCTGACGTTTATCTTGAAATGAAGGGTGTGCCTCTGACGGCGACAATCGTCAACAACGTCGCGATCGGCCTGCTCGCCGGCGCAGCGCTTCTCGCGTATGAGATCAAGGTGTCGCGCGATCAGGAATTCAAGCGCGCCAAAGAACGAATCGCGCTCATAGCCGAGTTGAACAATCATGTGCGCAAGAGTCTCACCTTGATCGGCTTGTCCGCCGGCCTCGAAGAGCGCGACGAGCGTCTCCGCCGCATTGACGAAGCCATGGCTCGCATTGACACCGACCTCACCGATCTGCTTCCGCACGCCGCCGCCACTGGCCGTTCGCGTACCCCTTCGCGCAAGAAAAAACAACTTGACTCGTCGGTGACGCCTGTCCCGGGCCATCACCCCAGCAATTCCGTTCGCATGTCCTAGCACCATCGCACGCTTTCGTCGAAAGGGCGGGTCTTGGTTTTCTCGCATTAGTTCATTGTCAGACCCGGTCTGGGCCCGGGCAACAAACACCGGGCGGCGCATCACAACACACCAGAATCAACGGCAGCACCGTCAGGGATAAGCGCAATGGACGACACACAGCTGGCTGAACTAATCAAGGCATTGCTGCGCCTCAGTCATGCGGTGAACGACCTGTCCCAGGAACTGCTGGAACTATCTGGCGTTGATGAGGGTGCTGTACTTGACGAGGATGTAGCTCAGGCGGCGTATCTACTCCGGACAGCAGTGCAAGCACTGGACGCAGCGCTAGAATTCCACAACGCGGCGCACAAACAGACGCAGGCGACGGGGATGACTGCGGCGGATGCGGACAGGGCAGGCGACGGCAGCACCACCGGCCCGGCGATTGAAAGGTAGCCCAACCAAAGCACGCGACGCAAGAAACCCTAGCGCGCCGCAACGGACGGCCTAGCTGTAGCGCACACACACTGCCGCCCCGAGGAAGCGTCGATGTAAATCTGCGAATCCCTCACTGCAGCTTCGCGTACTCGGCCCTGGCTTGCCGAAGGATGGGACTGTCGGGGTCGGCGTCTTTCCAGAGCGTGAGGAAATCTTGATTGTGAAATTCTGCGGGCGTTCTGATCGGGTGAATCCTGGACCATTACGGTGATGGGAACGTTGAATTACAAAGTCTCTTCTAAAATGCAAATAGGAGGAAAAACCTAGAATTTCGGACCTTGCGCTCCGGACTACGGGGCGTTCCAGGAGCGCAATGCCGGCGCAGTTTCCTTGTAAAGTGCATCTGCCGCACTGCCATATACTTTGAGACATGGCCTCCTGTTCGCTTGAATTGCGCACCGCTCTGGACTCCGCACTCACCAAAGCCAAGGGGTCATTTTACAGGTTGAAAACACGGTTAAGACGCTTGTTGTGGCACTCAATAGATGGCTGGAGCCGCCTTACTGCGGGACTAGAAATCGAGGAACTCTGGGCGCAGTTCAAGACTGAGGCTTCAGAAAGTTCCCGATCCTATAAACAGGACGTCAGCGGCCGCGCAGGAAAGCACGAGCAATCTTGGAAGCGGTCAATCAAGATTTTACAGACCCTGGTTTGGAGCGTTCTCAGAAAGCTCTCTCCTGCTCGGCGGCTGTTTTTGCTTCTCACGATAACCCTGGCATTTCTCTCGGTGATCGGATTTCACTTTCTTATCTTTACACAGGCACTCGAATTCAGTGTGGCCTTCCTCGGCCTGCTGATTCTGCTTGTCCTGGTCCTGGGAGACCATATCTCGATGAAGCGGGATATTGAAATCGCCCGCGAAATCCAGCGCTGGCTGGTGCCTCGTAGAGCTCCAGACGTCCCAGGAGTAGACATTGCGTTCGCTACACGTCCCGCCCAGACCATCGGGGGAGATTATTACGACGCGTTTCGCCGCGCCATCGATGGCCCGCTATTGATCGCAGTGGCCGATGTTTGTGGAAAGAGCGTGCCTGCGGCAATGTTGATGGCCACATTTCAGGCCAGCCTGCGAGCCCTCGCGAGTGCCAGCGGTTCCCTTTCTGAGCTTGTAGGAGGTTTGAATAGACAGGTTTGTGCCAATAGTCTAAATGGACGTTTCACGACCGCCTTTCTTGCCGAACTGGACCCTGCAACAGGAGATCTCCATTACCTTTGCGCCGGTCACAATCCGCCCATTCTTAAACGTGAGGATGGCAGCGTCGAACGGTTGAAATCTGAGAATATGCCTCTTGGCATTGAGTTGAAGGAAAACTATAAGACCGGGGCTACAAGGCTTGAGCCCCGTGATTTGCTAGTGATTTACACCGATGGCGTTACTGAAGCCAGAAACGAGAAAAAAGAGGATTTCGGAGAAGCGCGCCTGTTGAAGCAGTTGCAAGTAGCCGGGAGTGAAAGATCTGCACTCACGCTTTCAAACATCATGCAGAACCTGGATGAATTTGTTGGTGCTGCCCCTCAGCATGACGACATCACGTGTATGGTCGTTCGTCGGAACTAACAGGCGCACATGTTTGCGCGAGGAGATCGTACGACAACGAAGTACCAGGGGCGGAAACACCCGCCCCTTATGTTGCCTCGTCAATTAGTTTTGACCTACGGTCCTGGCTTTTGCCGGTGTCGAGATGGCCTCTTCACCTAACTCTTTTTCTGCTCTAACCCAGTCCTCGACGTCCTTACCGGGCTCCCAACCGCGTTGGGTGTACAGCTCGTAAGCTCGGTGAGCGATGTCTTCCTTCAATAACTCTTTGCGTTCAATCATGGCAACCTCCTTTGGTTGTCTGTGGGAGTTGACTGCGCTCGCCCCAGCGCCTGTCATCTGTTTAACTATTTGCTGTTTGCTGACACGCTGATCTTGATCTGCTTCGGTTTCGATTCTTCTCGCTTGGCCATATGCAGGGTCAAAACCCCATTGCGATAGTCGGCACGAATGTTCTCCGAGCTGACCGTATTCGGCAGCGAAAAGCTCCGCATGAAGGAACCGTATGCGCGTTCAATCCGGAGGTAGTTTTCCTCTTTCACGTCCTTCTCAAACTTACGCTCTCCACGGATCGTCAGTGTATTGTTGGTGATGCGGACATCAATGTCCTTGTCTTGCAGGTCCGGTAGCTCGGCTTTTACGACCAATTCATTTTCGGTTTCGTAGATGTCTACGGGTGGCGCCCACGTCGCTAGGTCCGCATGACCTGAACGTTCGCGAGTGAAATTGTCTTCGAATAGACGATTGACTTCGTCCTGTAGCGTCAAAGCGCGGGACTGGTCCCGGCGTGTAATGGTGTTCATGGCATTCTCCTTGAATGTCTTACTGCTTGGTCTTGGCCAGGGGTGGTTCAGCTAGCGTGCGTTGTGTTTCGAGGAACTGAAGAATCCCAAGTCTGTAATTACAATGGGCTCATGCTGCACTATTGTCAACAGAATTACTGTACTGTACTAGAAATAGTTTGCCCGCGGGTGAATGTTTAGACGCATTTAGAGGCGCGCTATTTGAGACGGTGTGCGAAATGGAACAGACATCGCGGACCAGTACACGCAAAGTGGTTCACCGGGATTTAAGGAATGCGGGATGAACAGGTGAGTACAATGTTTGGATACGGACTGGTCGGAACCTTATTGATTATCTGCTTGGTCGTTTGGCTAGTGCGAAGAGCGTAAGAAACGGAATCGTGTGACGATGGTTTCGAGCCAAGCACTCCTGCCAACGTGGGCCTGCGTTCACGTCGTTATTGCGGTCGTTCGGGTTCCTTCGGCTCGTAATTGTGCGGCGTACACATGCGAACCGCGATCCGCTTCGTACCGCCGTTTCATTTCTTCGATTGACATTCGGACAGGGGGACCTGAGGGGGTACGTAGCTTCAGTGAGTCGGATTATACGTCCAATTAAGAGTGACCAGCCCCAAGACCCCACAAGCCCGGCTCTGCGGGGCTTCTGCGTGTAGATCACGACGGCGAATCAGTTCTTCCTACCACAGAACGATGTCTCAACCAGCATTTATCTCTAGGCCGGAATTACTATGCGCTTTTCTCTATGAGGCGAAATTTGACCACCAGACGGGATGGAACTGTTTGCCCAGGCGGACCTCATCGCGAACGCTCGAATCTCCGTCGCGCCTTCGTATAGGCCCTTTGCGATGGCAAGACAAATCATAAGAGAAACAAAAAGCGTGAGGTACCCCAAAACAGATATCACAAACGCGGCAATCACTGGCAGCGCGACATTATATTGATGCACAAAAGCCATATAGCACCTCTTCGCTGGTGTATCTGGCTCCGTAACTAGAAGCGTCATCCCTGAATGTGGCTGACGCAGCTTGCAGCTGCTCGTCAGCTCGGTTATCCCGCGGGTTACGCGGTCACAGCGGCAAATGCCAGCTTGACCCGCGAGCGCAACAGGTATGCCAGCATCCACACGGCTGTCGCTATCACAAGTAAATGGCATGCTATCGACGGGCCAATTGCCATCACTGCATTTCTCTCAAAAGCGATCAAGCTAAGAATCGTGCATCCAATGCCCGCGGTAATGGACGCGATGCATAATATCCGCGCCCACTCGCACAACTCCAATACGCCAATCGCCAGACAGGCGGCAATACCTGCGAGAACCAGCAGCGAAAATCCTCCGGCGACTCCCATTCCGGCAATTGCCACCGAAGCTGGATCTCCCGCCTCTTCGCCCGTCATTCCCATGACGGCAACGACAAAGAAAGCGACAGCGCCCGAGGCAAGAATCGCTGCTCCGAAGAGCGTCAGAACTGCAATGATCGTTACACCGTTGGGTCTTTTCACGCTCCTACCTTTTGCTCCAGCGCTACGCATCCTGCGGGTAAGTCACACCGTTGATCTCGGCTGCGGGTAAACAGTATGAACAATCGGCCCTCTCGTCCAGCCACACCTTCTTAATCGTGATCCGGGTGGCTGTGACGCCATTTCCAGTAATCGTTCTGACGTTTGTGGTTCTGTTTCTCGTATGGGCGATAATTCTCGTGCCTTTCTGTCAGATATCCTCGGTATACGTGGTCTTCGCGGTCATCCCAGTTGTGGTAGGCACGGTGGCCCGAATCGTAGACTCGGACCTGAACGTTGGCTTCCTGCGGCGTTGCAGCTGCCAGGACGTACCCGCTGGCAGAAATGCGTAGCCGCTAGAAATATTGCGCTTATGTATCGATGTGCACGATGCATGTGTAAGCTCCGGACCGTGTTTTCTAGCTCACTCGATTTCGAAATCACGGCAGACACCACTATAGGCCTGGCGTCGGTGCAAAGATGTCCTGGACAGCACACTTTTCTAAGGGACGGCGCAAGGTTGGGGCAGGGATGATAGCAAGGAGGGCACCGCGGATATCAGGGCGCCAATTCCAGCGGAATTCCCACGGCTACCGTAAGAATGTAGTCGGTCAACAGCGCCGCTGCCACGAGCAGACTAGAAGAAGCGATACGACCGGGAACCCTTTTCGCGTGGCTTCAAAGCCTAACTGTTCAGCGTGGATTTTCTTTTGGATTTACTTCTGCTTGAACTCGCGATTACCTGCATAACACTACTGATTGACGGCTTTCAGCATCTTCACAACTAAAGCTGGTTTCTTGCTTTGGTCAACACGACCGACTAGACAACCGCGGTAATAAAGGCACAGTTGCGAAATAATCGGCCGATTCTTGGTGATAGATCAAGGCGGAGACGTCTTCCCGGCGTTCTGCGGGCTTCGCTTTGGTTGCCGCCAATTCGACCATGTGGCGTGCCAGCGACCGGATCAGATATTTAGACGCAAATATCTGTCCGGTGCTGCGACAGCTTGCTCCCGCAATCGAACAGGCCCGGACCGTTTCGCCGCGCACAGGGATTTTAAGACTGAAATAATTCAATAGCTTAACTGGGCGATTATTCGGAAGGCTATCTGCCCATAGACTGCGCCATCCGGGAAGGTGTGCCGATGCAGACGTTTTGGCAAGACTTGCGCTACGGTGTACGGATGCTCGCCAAGGCGCCCGGTTTCACGGCGGTCGCAATCATCACCTTAGCACTCGGGATCGGTGCGAATACTGCGATCTTTTCAGTGGTGAACGCCGAATTGCTGCGGCCACTGCCCTTTCGCGATTCGGACCGCCTTGTGAACGTGGCTACGACCAATTCGCGCATGCGCTCTTCAAATGGTTCAACTTCATATCCCGATTTTGTGGATTGGCAAAAAAAGAATGAAGTTTTCAAGGACATGGCCGCTTACACTGACGCGACTTTCACCTTGACCGGCTCGAACAATTCCGCACATTTGGAAGGCGCGAGCGTTTCTGCAGATACATTCGATCTACTCGACGTATCTGCGGAACTCGGCCGGACGTTCCAGCCCGGCGAGGACGAACCGCACCATCACGTGGTTATCATTAGCGATCAGTTATGGAAGCAAGAATTTGGCGGCGATCCCACAATTATCGGCCACACGATTACACTCGACAACAGCGGATTTACAGTAATTGGAGTTATGCCGCCGGGCTTTCGTTTTCCGCTACAGCGGGAACCACAAATGATTTGGTCAACACTGTCGTCTCTCGAGGAACCATCCGGCAGCTCGCCACCGATGTTGCAGCACCGCGGCTCACATTTCCTCACCTGCATAGCGAGGTTAAAATCTAACGTCACAATGGCGCAGGCTCAGGCTGCGATGGACGTGATCGCAAGCTCACTAAGCAAACAATACCCCGATACCAATAAATTTATGAGTGTGCGGGTGAGGTCCGAGCAGGAACGGCTTACCAGGGAAATCCGGCCGGCATTGCTAGTAATGATGATTGCTGTGGGATTGGTATTGCTCATCGCTTGCGTGAATGTCGCGAATCTTTTGCTGGCACGCGCCACGACACGCGGACGTGAAATTGCGATTCGTACCGCGATGGGCGCCGGAAGGGCTCGGGTAGTGCGACAGCTTCTCACCGAAAGCTTATTGCTGGCGATAGTCGCGGGCGCGATCGGAGCAGCGCTAGCGGTCTGGGGCACCGCCGTTTTGGTCCACCTGAGTCCTGAGAATATTCCGCGTGTGTCAGATATTCACGTCGATCGCTGGACTATGGCGTTCACCGCGAGTCTGTCGTTGCTAACCGGAATCCTCTTCGGCTTAGCCCCGGCGCTGCAGTCGACGCACTCAAATATTGTGGAGGCACTGAAAGAAGGATCGCTGAGCACAACTGCCGGACGCAGCCGTCACGGGTTACGCAATTTTCTCGTTATCGTAGAAATGGCCTTGGCGGTGATTTTGCTGGTCAGCGCAGGGCTATTGATTCGCAGCCTAGGTCGACTGCGGAGTGTAAGTCCAGGCTTTGATCCGCACAATGTGATGACCGCGAACGTGGATCTGCCTGACGCACAATATTCAGATGCGAAGAAGGCGGAATTTTTCCGCGAGCTGATTCCCCGAGTGGAACAGATACCTGGAGTGCAATCCGCGGCTGCAATCTTCCCTTTGCCTATGGGCGGGGATGAGATTCGCACAGGTTTTCAGATCGAGGGGCGGCCAGTGGCGAAAAGTGACGAGCCGCATACATCAGTTCGTGTGATTACACCGAACTACTTCCGTACGATGCGCATTCCATTGTTGCAAGGGAGGGATTTCACTGAACGCGATGAAGCGAACGCGACCCCTGTTCTCATTATCAACCAAGCTTTTGCTCAACAATTCTTTCCTGGCGAAAATCCGATCGGTAAGCATGTCCAGGCGGGAATTTCCAATTCGGGACCGGGAACGGCGCCCACGCGTGAAATTGTAGGAGTGGTTGGAAACGTCAAGTTTGAAGATTTGGCCACCGAGTGGAGTCCAGAATCCTATATTCCTTACGCACAATTAAAATTCGGTTCGGTAACAATCGTCGCGCGCTCGGCGAAAGACCCCGAGGGACTTGCGAAGCCAATCGCGTCCGCAGTGCAGTCACTCGATAGAGATGTACCAACGTATTCACTGAAGACCGTGGTGCAATACTTGAACGGAACCATTGCCGTGCCGCGCTTCAATACCTTCCTTCTGGCGATTTTTGCCGCGCTGGCGATGATCCTCACCGCGGTTGGCCTCTACGGTGTGGTTTCCTACACGGTGGCTCAGCGTACTCATGAAATCGGCATTCGAATGGCGTTAGGAGCGCAACCTGGTGACATGCTGCGTTCAGTAGTCGGCCAGGGAATAGGGCTTGCTGTGTTCGGAGTAGGGCTGGGCTTGATTGCGTCATTCGGCTTAACGCGTTTCCTATCGAGCCTTCTTTTCGGCGTTAGTTCCACGGATCCTTTGTCCTATGCAGTCGTGGTGGCCGTTCTGTTCACTGTCGTATTGCTTGCTTGTTACATTCCGGCGAGAAGGGCGATGCGGGTGGACCCGATGATTGCGTTGCACTATGAATAGGAATCCGCATTGGTAAAAGTTTAGTCACAATACCAACTCATTTTGCCCATCCGCTTATAAGTGAGTAAATCGCATTGCAATGTCTCCGAGCTTTCAAATCTAGGCATTCACGCATCCGCGCAAGCGCATTTGCGTGTTCACCCATAACGCTGACGACAGCAATTAAAACCGCATCATAGGCACTTACCCCAGTGACCCACGCCACGTTGGCTACGGCTGCCGCCAATTGGGCCATGTGGCGTGCCAGTGAGCGGCTGGAACGAAATGAATGCTGCCACCAGCTGTGGGGCAAGCTCCGTTGGGACTAAACCTCAGGATTGCCATCCGGGAACTATCTCATGTGGCAGCTTGAATCGGACATTCAAAGAGTCATGTTGCGGATAGCATATCTTTCGTTCAGTGCGACGCTCGGTTGGCTCGAGTGGTAAAATGCGAAACGAGGTCAACTTCGTATGACACGGCCAAATCCATGTTCACCCGGTTTGATCTCGGTAGGGTTGAGGACATTTCAGAACTCTCGGCCCGCCGGGAGCACGACCGGCTTCGCAATCAAATCAACCGGAAGCGAGGATCCGTTCCACCAGCACCCCAGGGGCGAAAAATTCAAGGATGTTGCCTGCGCGTACATGAAAAATGTCGCCCCACATCTTGCTCCCTCAACCGCGCGTCAGCGCACAAGCCACCTACACGCGCATTTGATACCTCACTTTGGCGAGTCCTCGCTGGTGGCGATCGACAGCCTAACTTTAAAGTGCTTCGCGACCCAACTGCTGGTCAGGCTTTCGAGAAAAACCATCATCAACGTGCTTGGCACACTATTCGCGGTACTTGGCTATGCGAAACGGTGTGGCATCCGCGCGTCCGATGTTTCCTTCGATTCGATCAAATTAGGAGGTCAGCGGGAGTCAACAGAGGCAGAGTATCTCAAGCTCAACGATGTAAATCGGATCATCCAGGAAGCCCGACAACCTTACCGAACAATCTTCGCTTTGGCGTGGGCAACAGGTTTGAGGGCGGGCGAATTACTCGGGCTTAGAGTTCCGGATATTGACTTCCGCCGCAAGCTTATTCAACCCCGATCGCACACGGGAATTGCGAGCACCGAAAACGAAGGAATCCAGTTCCGCAATCCCGATGACAGACGAGACAGTGAGCATATTGCAGGACTACCTAAGAAGTCTACTCGTGGTCCTTAAAAAGTTTACAAAGCATCTTTCTGATCAGCGGATTGTCATCGGCTGCAAGAATGCGACGGCGGGTCTTCATGGTCTATGCAAGGTACTGCGGCGCGACAGAACAATGGACACAACGCTGTATTACAGGGTGAGAATAGCCTTAGGGCCCAAGCCGCGTCCGCGGTCGGCTTCGGCGCACGCCCCCCCTAGATTCCATCGCGGGAATGATCCGAGAATGAAATCCGTCATATGCAGTAACAACTAATTCAGGGGGACCGCAATACGCTCTTAACCCTACGAGCGGGTTTCCGCCATTTTCGGCTCCAAGAAAAGGGGGCGTTGTGCCATTCGCAAAGCCTTCACTTAACCTTGCGACGGCACACCGCGATTATCGCCGCTGTTGCTAACAGCAAAATTCCGATGACGATCAGAGTGTGCATTCTAATTTTCGGGCTTGAAACGCAGGGCGCATGCTCCCAGCTACGATGCCATGCCGGATTCGGTCATTCCGGAAGCTAAGTGTCATTTTCAAGACCGGCTTTTGCGCTTGAATTTTGCACATTGTGGGAAATCCTCTCCCCACATGGCCCAATATCCTTTAGAACTCGCGAATGTCGCGTGAACCCTATCCAGTGTGCCGGGAGCACATTACGAAGCTCGTGGCACGTGGCTTCTCAAATGCGGGACGCTAGAACTGCGGGCTACAAGCAAGCAAACCGCCCTTACCGGGCGGTAACCTCTGGGGATTCCCAGCGTAAGCCGAATAGCCCGCTCCATACGAAGAAGGCGGCAGCTGCGCCGCACACTCCGAATGCTCGAGGCGAATGATCTACCCTTTGCAGGGTTTGCCGGGCTTGTATTTTTGAGCGCGAAGAAGGTCATTTTGGAGCAATGGAGTAGAATCCAATGGCAGAAGATTCCTTTGAGAAAGCCCGCAAAGCATTCTTCGTATCCGCAAAGGAGTCGCCAAAACCGAGCACGTCTCCAGTTGAGTCCAAAGCACGAAGCGAGCCCCCGCAAGAAAGCTGACGCTGATTCCAGTTTCAAATAATGCTTTACGATCCGGAAAGTATCGCGCTGAGAAAAGACGACGGTTTCTTCATTTACCGAGCCGTCCTTGAGAGATACCGCTGACGATGTGGTGGCGTTAATGCTTTGCCAGTTGCTGGACCGGCATGGTCATAACGCGCGAAGCATTCCGATAGGCACGACATCGGAGATGCTCTCGCAAGTTACGGATGCGAAGCCAGATCTGATATACATTTCAGCACTTCCACCATTCGCCGTGGAGCACAGTAGGGTGCTGTACAGTAAACTGCGCCTTCAATTGCCTGAAGTGCACATCATCATTTGCTTATGGCAGTTCGAGGGTGATACGCAGACGCGCTGTTCAGGTTTGGATTCCTGGTTCATTGAATTCGCCTGGCTAGTCTCGCTGTTGCTCGTCGCCCGACGACGGAGTCCACGGTTTTCCTTTTGGTGCCTGCGTCCGGTCCGCGTGTTCTAGTTTTAATCAAGTACAACGCCGCGTCTGCCGCGCCCAAGAGAACATCGAGTTTGTCGCCATCTTTGGGATAAACAGCGATGCCAATGCTGACCGACAACCTTGGCTCTCTGCCATCATTCGCAAGACCGTCGCAAATGCGGCGGGCTACCAAGTTGGCCGGGGCTCGCCCTGTCTCCGGCAGCACAAGAGCAAATTCATCCCCTCCGAAACGCGCCGGAGTATCCACCTTTCGGCTGCAGAAGCACAAGACATCGGACAGGCGGCAAAGCGCCTCACTGCCAACGACGTGGCCAAAACGATCATTGATCTGTTTCAACCCGTCCAGGTCAAGGAACAAGAGAGCGAACTCTCGCGCGGTGCGCTCGGAACGCTTGATCTCAGTGGCAACTGTTTCAACTAGATGCCGGTAGTTGGCCAATCCGGTCAGTCGATCCTTAGCAGCCTGTTGACGCAAGTGATCTTCAAGCTTGCGCTGCTGGGTGACATTCTCGACGATGATCTCGTAGCTCTTCATCTCGCCTTCATCCTGAACCTCGCGCCCGCTGAGCCGAACTTTCAGGGCCATACCATCTTTCCGCTTCCATTCAACTTCCAGGGGATCGCCGCGATCCTGTTCGATGGAGTGACCCAGTAATTGCGCTTGTTTGTAGGGGTCACAAAGGATCGCAGCTGCCGGGTTCACTGTCAGGAGCTCCTCGCGGGAATAACCAAGCATGGCCGCCAATGCCGGATTGACATCCAGGAATTTGCCTTTGATGCTGCAACGACACATTCCGTAGTTCAGATTTCCCACAAGAGCGCGGTATTGCGCTTCTGAACGCCGCAGCCCTCTTTCCGTTTGATCGCGCTCTTCGCGCAGATTGTTCTCATTGAGAGCTCGACGGATAGCCACAGGAAGGTGCCCAATGCGATCCATCTCAACGCAATCGGCAGCCCCTTCTGTAATAAGTTCCGCCACAGTTTCCAGTTGCATTGTGTCGGTCAGGAAGATGCAGGGCATCAGCACCAGCCGCAAAGTCTTCGACGCTCGCTTCGCGCCCGTGACGGTGGTGATAAAATATTTTCAAGAATGGATTCGACAGCACTTCGTTTTTCCCAGCACGCCCGACGTTATTGAATCCCGATTCAAAGGCAATTTGCATGCCACGAAATCATTCACGAGCAGCCCAGCTGGACACTAGCACCCAGGCCATTGTGCCATCGGAGCAATCTCATCTCATGCGGTCCGATACGAACTGCCGCAAATATCCTGGCAAAACCACAAAGCCGCGTGGGTCTTACCTGCCTGAGCCAAAGATTCTGCGCATTCAACAGCGCTACATTGCAGGCGAGAATAAG
The DNA here is from genome assembly GCA_963842255.1 of uncultured Acidobacteriota bacterium. Classification (GTDB taxonomy): domain Bacteria; phylum Acidobacteriota; class Terriglobia; order Acidiferrales; family UBA7541; genus Palsa-295. The sequence goes on from CAWJGI010000016.1 coordinate 21,726, forward strand.
ACCGCCATAGCGAAAGCTGAAGGATGTGACCGCGAAACCGTTACTCGGATTGTGAAGTTTCCGGAGGTTCAGCAATTTATCGCGCAGATGCAGCAGGAATTTTTCGGGTTGGTTCCCGACGCCGTGGAAGCCGTGCGGCACGCACTAGGGTCGAGAAAAATCCAGCGGTTGCGTATCGAGTGCTGGAAGCCACCGGCGTGCCTCCTCATAACGGGCAGCGCTTGGAGGTGCCGGCGGCAACACCGGAGGAGGAGCGGCAAGAGCGACAGCTTCGTGGGATAGCAGCCGTCATTCTCGAAGGTCATCGCAACCTGGGGGTTGATTTGTCTCCCGATATGCAGCGAGTGCTGGATTTGGACGAGCCTGACTCGAAAGAATAAAGCTGCGGTTCTCACCTCAAAATATCAGCCTTATTACATCGATTTCAGAAGAGTCTGGAAGCGTGGATTGCTGCGGAGCGAGTCGAGATCGGTATCATGCTCTGCCCAGCCCTTGTACCATTCTCCCTGTGCCAACGCTCTTTCGAGCGAAGCAAGCGCTTCCCCTGGTTTGCCTAAAAGCGCGTAATTGCACGCAACGTTGTAAAGCACAGCTGGGTCATCGGGATCCATAGCTAGCGCCCTCTGGGTCCAATCCATTGCGCGCTCCGGCTGACCCGATAGAATTAAGCCAGCTGCGCCAAAATAGAGTGCTCGTGCATCGTCAGGATGCAGTTCGAGGTGTTTTTCAATAATCCGCAGCGCCCGCATCCGAGATGTTTTACCTTCAGAAGCGCGGCCTAATCCGACGTATGTTTGACTGAGCAGATTCACGGCTTGATAATCATCCGGGTTCACTTTGCATGCCTGTTCGAACAGTTGCGCGGCTTCTTCGAGCCTTCCTTGCTGAAAACAAACACGCGCAAAGAAGTAGTGAGCCTCAAAGAGTTTGGGAGCGAGTTGAATCGCCTTCTCGAACTCTTGTTGAGATCCCTCATATTTTTTGGTCATCAGAAGCGCCAATCCTCGCGCAACATGAGCTTCAGCTAGCTCCGGATCGAGTTCAACGGCCTTCTTGCTGGCTGCTTCAGCCTCTTTCAAATCGTCGTTGCTGCCTCCCCAATACATGTATAGGTTGGAGCAGCAATCGGCAACGCCGGCATAGGCTCGCGCGTAGGTCGGATCAATCACAATGGCGCGGGCAAACATCTGTCGGGCGTAATCAAAACTCTTGCGCCGAAATTGATGAAAGTATTGGCGGCCGCGCAAATAGTAATCGTAAGCCTGAACGTCAGCAGTAGGGGCCTTCTGGATGGCCCGCTTCTCTTGTTCAGTCAGCATTACCTTAAGTGCTTTGGCAATGTTCTGCGCGATTTCGTCCTGGATGGCGAAAACATCCTCGAGCTTGCGATCGTAGCGTTCGGCCCAGACCGACCGCGCTGTGCGCGTCTCGACGAGCCGCGCCGTGATCCGCAGATTCTCCCCTGCGCGCCGCAGACTGCCCTCCAACACATAAGCAGCATTCAGTTGTTGGCCAACTTCGTGCGCGGTGACGGACTTATCCCGGAATGCCTGAACAGCGGAGCGCGTGAGTACCCAGAGGTCGCTGATCTTCGACAGCTCGGTGATCACATCTTCGGTAATGCCGTCGCGGAAGTACTCGTCCTCTTTAGCACCGCCCGGGTTTTCGAAGTAAAGCACTGCCAAGGATTTGTCCGCCGGTTTTGCGGCGGCAATTCGCTCGCTATCCGAATCGTGCTTCAGGCGCTGTAGGTCCGCGCGCAGGCTGGAGGCAGTTTGATAGCGCGCTCGGCGATCCTTCTCCAGCGCCTTTTCGATAATTTGTCCGAGTTCCGGCGGCAGCTTATGATTGAGCCGTGTTGGCGGAACAGGATTGCGATTCAGGATCCCCTCGAAGATTACTGCCGAGGTGGTTCCCGAAAAGGCCTGCCGCCCAGTAGCCATCTCATAGAGCACCACGCCGAATGAGAACAAGTCCGAACGGGCATCAAGTTCATCGCCCCGAGCCTGCTCCGGCGACATATAGGCCACCGTTCCGAGAGTGGCACCGGGGCTCGTTAAATGATCAGGCGCCCTTGGTGCGGTAGCATCCGCAGAAACGTTTACAGCTTCCTCGATCGCCAGCCGCCTTGGTGCCAGCTTCGCGAGGCCGAAATCGAGGATCTTTGCTTGACCGCGCTGAGTGATAAATATATTCGCGGGCTTGATATCCCGATGCACGATTCCTTTGGAGTGTGCAGCGTCCAAAGCGTCGGACGTTTGGATTCCAAACTCGATAATTTCCTCTATTTCCATCTGATGGCCAGCAATGCGATGCTTCAGTGTCTGGCCCTCAAGCAGTTCCATGGCGATGAACGGTCGCCCTTGAAACTCACCGATGTCGTGAATTGTACAAATATTCGGATGATTCAGTGCGGAGGCGGAGCGCGCTTCGCGGTGGAAACGCTCGACCGCTTGTGGATCGTGTGAAATGTCGTCGGGAAGAAATTTCAGCGCGACATTCCTGCCCAGTCGAGTATCTGTCGCTTTGTAAACAACACCCATGCCACCGCCTCCGAGTTTTTCCAGGATGCGGTAGTGTGAAACCGTCTGGCCGAGGAGCGATTGTGGATCAGCCATGGGATGGTCATCTTAGAGTGGGGCTTAAGACAAGTCAATCGGCCTGCCAGGCCCTGTCGCCGCAAAATGAAAATGTCCTGCCAGGCCCTGCCAGGCCCGAGTCGACTTCTGCGAAGTGATTGTCATTTCGCCAGCGCAAGCGGTAACGGCATAGGACGATCTCCAAGGTGTGCGCCTGGCGCGATGAAAACATCGGCCCTCGCGGCTAGATGCGCCAACCTTTACGTTGCGTCGAGCGCCGTAAAGCGGTCTGGCCCAAGTCCCAGCACTCATACATCGGCGCCACAGGTTCGAAGCCTCCGCGAGCCTTTGTGACCACCGCTACATGCCAACTGGCGGAGAGGCGTGGAGAGCCGGCAGGAGCCTTGGCTCGTAGAAAACCTGATCGATTCGTTTGGGCGGTAACGCGGTTGCTAGCGGGAAAATGTCGATCAGCAAATGTCAGGTGTATACTGCCCGCGCGAGGAGGGAATATGTTGGAACAACTGAATCAAACAGAAGCCCGGAACCTCGAGTGGTCTTGCCAGGCCGTATCTCTCATGGATGAGCCTTGCGATTCTGCCGCAACTATCCACTGCGGTATCTGCGGACGGCGGTTCTGCTCCGTGCATGCCGAAGACGAAAACTGGCACAGCTGCGCTCTCGAGCCGGGTGATGAGGGTGGTGAGGCTTAGCTGTTTTCGGGGAACGATATCGCAATTATTTTTTCATATAAAGTCCACAACCCCTTGGCTTACTCGGTGCCGGCGAGGGCGGTGTTACATCGTCAGGACGGCGCGGAAGCGCGCCTTGCCGTCGACGACACGCTGATACGCCTTCGGAGCCTCGGCCAACGGATACGTTTCGACTATCGTTTTCACTTTTCCTTGCGCGACGAAATCGAGCGCTTCGTAAAGATATTCGGGGCCGTTTTGCTGGCTTCCGATGATCCGAATGCGTTTCATGATGCAGGTCCATAAGCGAGATCGAAAGCGGCTCGGCGTCGGCGCCCATTGTCGACGAGGCGGCCGTCGGGGCGCAGTCCTTGAATGCTGTCCACCATGGACTTGGTGGAGTTGGAAGTGCTGAGAATGATGTCCGCGCCGCCTGCCGCGGCGAGGCTCTTGCCGTCGCGGACAATTTCATCCGCGCCGAGATCGCGGATCATCTTGTCTTTATCGGGCGAGTGCGAAATCGCGATGGTCTCGAATCCGGCAGCCTTCGCGTATTGCACGGCGAGGTGCCCAAGCCCGCCGATGCCGAGCACGGCGACCCGCTCGTGCGGCTTGGGGTCGGCCCAGCGCAGGCCGCTCCACACGGTATAGCCCGCGCAGAAGATCGGAGCGGCTTGCTCGTAGGAAACCTTGTCCGGGATCAGGATAGGTGGCGTCGGCATACATCGAGCATGTACTCGGCGTGACCGCCTTGTAGATCGATCCCGGTGCCCTTCTGATAGGGACAGAACATCCTGCGGCCGCGCTGGCACCATTCGCAGCGTCCGCAGGTGGCTTGAATCCAGGCGGTGCCCACGCGATCGCCTACTTTTCGGGTGGTGACGTCAGGGGCAACGGCAACGATCTCGCCGACCGGTTCGTGGCCCAAAATTCGCGGGAACTGGCCGGGAATGTGTCCCAGAGTTTCGTGCACGTCGGTGTAGCAGATGCCGCTTGCATGCATTTTCACCAGTACCTGATTGGGGCCGGGTTGAGGTTGCGGAACGTCTTTCACTTCCCAGGATCGACTCACAGCGGGTACGACTGCAGCTTGCATATTTGTTTCCTCCATGGCAATTCGATGCAGCAAAAGTCAAAACGGACTTTTCCTCGAGCCGGACACACACATATGGCGCAGCCAGGATTGTTGGGAAATCAGCAGAACTGAATTCCCGAACTGCTCTGCGTATTGGATACCAAACACACTTTACATTTTCCGGGACTGTCCTGGTGGTTCACTAGCATAGTGCGCGGCGCCCGGGAAGATGCACAGAGCAGCGCAAAGAAGGGCGATGCTGCAAACGAATCGCTGGGGTCGATTCATGGCAGAAGTGTTCTCCACGTTCCGCTGAGAAATGAGGTACGGGGATGCACTTCGATTCGCGGCTCGGCCGCGAGATTGGAAGGGCCCCTTTACCAAGCGGTGAATTGAACGCAAATCTAACCCACGGGCGGTGGCCTCTCAACTCCGCCGGCGCACAATCTTTCTGACGGTCCTGCAGCCTGTGATTTGCACTGGGAATTCACAGCTTTTCAACACAGCCCAAAGTGCACGCAAACCTCGCCAGTGCAATTGCAGAGCGGTCGAACGGAGCCGTGCTGGCGCGGCACTACTACTCTCAGTACCAGTTGTAGAAGTGAATTGGCCTTGATTATGTTCGCTGTTGGCACAACAATCTGCCCCGCAAGTACCCCGAGTCGGAAACCAAACCCACACACTTCGAATGGCCTGTTCTCTCCGCCGACTCGCATGGAATCCGTCCATGCAGTTCGGGTACTGGATGTAGTTGGTAGCGAAGTAGATCACACCTGACCACGAAAGGTACCAAGAGGAGAAATCATGAGTACCGTAGACAGAAGAACAGTTTTGAGCGCGATTGCGTTTTGTTCGGCCCTGCTGCTTGCGCCTGCGGCCCTTTACGCGCAAAACCCCTGTCCCCGTTTCACCCCAGGCAGCGTTGTCACTCAACCCGCGGATCTTTTTAGCAAGAACGGCGTGTTGTCCGTCAACCTCATCTTCTACACCACGGTGGACCCGAACATTCCCGTGGATCAGGCACCCAATCCTGTTCCGCCGCCATTCGCCACTGGACTGCAACAGTTTTGCTTCACCACGCCTGATGGCCAAGAACAACCAACGCTGCATGTGTGGCCGGGCGATCACACTGATTATCCACTTGAAGAACAAGGCCCCCAACTCGCTCGTATTCGAGCCGGACGGAACGATTGATTACAATCAGGCATCGGGCGAAGATAATACCTCGCTGACGGGGATTGCAGTCGATTCGCCCTGCCTTGCTCCGGACGCTGACGGCTGCCTCTACCAATATTTATTTCCATGGTCTGGACATCGCGCCCAAGTGTGGCCGGAATGATGTACTCCGCACGATTATTTATTCCGGCGATCGTTTACGTACAACGTGGAAATTCCGCAAAACACGCCGCCCGGCCTTTACTGGTACCACCCGCATATCCACGGTACGATGGATGGATTCGTGCAAGGCGGCGCTTCCGGAGCCATCATCGTTGAGGGCATTCAGAACATACAGCCAGCGGTAGCCGGGTTACGGGAGCGCACGTTGATCTTCCGCGACCAGCCCGTGCCCGGGAACCCGCTTCCTGTAATCGGCAGCGAGATTCCGTCGTGGGATTTGACACTCAACTACGTCACGATCAGCTCGTGTCAGGACCCACAACCTTGCAACCCAAATCAATTCGTCGGAGATTTCAAGCCGGCCGTCCTCGGATGAAGCCTGGCGAGAGGCAGTTTGGCGGGTTGCGGACGCCGCGTCCCACACCCCGCTTGATCTGCAACTGCTATATGACGGAGTGCCACAACCGTTGGAGATCGTGGCTCTCGACGGCGTGCCTGCTCAATTTCCACGACGGCAGGAGAGGAAAGGCCGGACCGTCACGCAAACCGACATCGCACTGCCCCCGTCGGCGCGCGCGGAATTTATCATCACGGGCCCGCCTCCATCCGTGAAGAACGCTGTTTTGCAAACGCTAAGAGTTCCCACCGGGCCGGAGGGCGACAATCATCCCGAACGACCGTTGATTGCAATCCAAACCAGCTCTGACGCCTCCGAACCTTCCCTGACAATGCCTGGCGTTTCCGACGTTGCGGACACGCAGAGAATTGCCGATCTGGCCGACGAGAAGCCAAGCACGACCCGCCATCTCTATTTTTCAGAGGTGCTGGTGGAACCAAATAACCCGCTTGGTCCTACGAACTTTTACCTCACCGTGCAAGGCGCTACTCCCACGCTTTTCACGCCGCAGACTCCCCCCGCTATCGTCACCACGCAGGGGTCGGTCGAGGACTGGACCATCGAGAACCGGGCCACGGAGAACCACGCGTTCCACATCCATAATCTTCATTTCCTGGTGGTGGCGATGAACGGCGTGCCGCTGCCCCGAGATCAACAGGAGTACCTGGATGTGATCAATCTTCCTTTCTGGACCGGTACGGGCCCTTTTCCAAGCGTTACCGTTCGCATGGATTTTCGCGGGGCGGATGTCGGGGATTTGTTCTACGAGTGCGATTACCTCTTTCATGCGGACTTTGGCATGAGGGCGCTTGTCCGGGTTCTCCCCAAACGGGAGGAGTAGAACTAGACCATTACAGCGGAGGAAAGGCGGACCAGGCGTGTTCGTCTTTAGCACCTATGAGAGTAAGGACGCGCATTCGGTAGCTACGGTTTTGGGCTGAGTGTACCCCAGGTTTGTTTCCTTTTTTTTCTGAGTTCTGGTGCGGACAATGTCTTCCGGGCGCCGCCAGGCGACTTGACCCCTGCCTTCGGATCGCGCGGTGCTGCTACTGACGCTTGAGTTGTCGGGTTGCTGTTTGAGCGTTCAGATTCTTCGTCGCGCGTCATTGTCCATCGCGAGTGCGTAACTCAAGATTAATTCCTTGGTAAGTGAAGGCGCTTCTACATCTGGGTGAGCTAGCCTCATGAACTCACTTCTTCGGTTTTTTTTCAGTCCGACGCGAGGTCCGGCGAGCATCGTGCTGATTCGGCTCCCTGTCGGGCTGATCTTCTTCACCCAGGGCATTCTCAAATTCACCGACCCCAATATGGGTGTGGTTCGTTTCGCGAGGATCGGATTCTCGCATCCGTACTTCACCGCGCATTTCGTTGGCGACGTTCGAGATCGTGTGCGGCCTTCTGCGTGCTGCTCGGCCTTTGGACGAGGCTGCGGCCGTTCCGCTGTTGATGGTGATCACCACGGCGATCGTGACGACGAAGATCCCGGAGCTGTTTCGCGCCAATCAGGGCCTCTGGTACATGGTCAGCGACGCGCGCACGGATTTCGCGATGTTCTGCTCGCTGCTCTTCCTGATTTCCGTAGGTGGTGGAGCCTGGTCGCTCGATGCGCGGCGCGCCGGAAAAGGCTTTCAGGAAGAATCCGATGAGAGACTTTGCGAAGTCGCGACGCGGTTTCTAAAAGCCACAACGGCCTGGCGGCTGGAGCGATATTGCTCTTCCCCAAGGACAGCCTTGTTCAGCTGGCCGACGGCATGCCGGTTCCATGCGTCGAACCGGGGGCCCCGCCGGGCGAGTCCGTCTCCGGCCGACTACACGCTGCGCATCACAGGATTCTCCCGTCGAGATCGCGCCCAAGCGCATCATCTCGTCGACTACCTACAACGGACAGTTCCCTGGGCCGCTGCTTCGCTTCAAGGAAGGCCGGCAGGTCACCGTGGACGTGTACAACGATACCGATACGCCCGAACAATTGCACTGGCATGGCCAGAAAGTCTCGACCGATGTGGACGGCGCCGCCGAGGAGGGCACGCCGTTCATTCCCGCGCATGGCAAGCGGCGCATCGTGTTCACGCCGAGACCCGGCCGGTTTCGCTTTTATCACACGCACAATCCGCGCTGGCGCAAACCTCTCTGCCGGACAATACAGCGGCCAGGTGGGGCCGGTGTACATCGAGCCGAAACACGAGCCGGGCAGATACGACCGCGAAGTATTTCTTGTGCTGAAGGAGTTCGAGCCCACCTTCAGCCGCGGCGGCGACATGGCCAAGGATTTCCTGTCGCCCGCGACACGCAGACAAGGAACTGGAAGAGACCGGCGAGTCCGCGATGAAGGCCTCGCTGGCCAAGGGCATGCCGCACGGGTACGAGGTCGGCTACGGCTCGTTCACCATCAACGGACGCATGCTCGGCCACGGCGAGCCGATTCGCGTGAAGCAGGGCGAACGCGTCCTGTTTCATATTTTGAATGGAAGCGCCACGGAGATTCGCAGCCTGGCGCTTGCCGGGCCACTCGTTTCAAGTCGTGGCGCTCGATGGCAATCCCGTGCCGAATCCCGCGAGCGTTCCGGTGCTGTGGCTGGGCACGGCGGAGCGCATTTCCGCCATCGTGGAAATGAATCATCCTGGCGTGTGGATCATGGGCGATCTCGATAACGACGACCGCCGCCACGGCATGGGCATTGTCGTGGAATACGCCGGCCGCGCCGGGCAAAGCGCAATGGATCGCGCCACCGCCTTTCGTGGGACTATTCGCGTTTCGCAAAGACCGGTGCGACTGCGCTACCGCGCCAGACGAGACGTTCGAGATGACCTTCGCGAAAGACAACGCCGCCGAGGAAGGCTTCAACCGCTGGACCATCAATGGCGTCGCTTATCCCATGAGCGACGAAATGGTCCCCGCCTCATTTCACTTGAAGCAAGGAAAGCGCTACCGCATTCGCATGCGCAACGCCAGCGACGATATCCATCCGATCCATCTTCATCGCCACAGTTTTGAGCTGACGAATATGGCGGGAAAGCCGACGGCGGGAATCTTGAAAGATGTTTTGATGCTGGGCGGCTACCAGGAAGCCGAGGTCGATTTCGTTGCCGACAATCCAGGGCTGACGCTGTTCCATTGCCACCAGCAACTCCACATGGACTTCGGTTTCATGACGCTATTCGATTATGTATAGGAGGAATTCATCGGAAAAATTCGAGCCTGCTCTTAATCCGGACGACAAGAATGTCTGAAGCCAACGTTTCCGGAAATGCGGTTTCCATCCCTTCTCCGCGCAAAGTTCCGCTTCCTGAACTCGCAAGATTTTTTCTGCGCTTGGGCACAACGGCCTTCGGCGGCCCAGCGGCACACATTGCCATCATGGAGGACGAACTCGTTCGTCACCGCAAATGGCTGTCACACGAAAAGTTTCTAGACTTGCTTGGCGCCAGCAATCTGATTCCGGGTCCGAGTTCAAGCGAATTGGCTATTCATATCGGTTATCTGTGCGCCGGTTGGAGAGGATTGCTCATCGCTGGCATTTGTTTCATCCTTCCCGCAACGGTTATGGTAACTGCCTTGGGATGGTTGTATACGCACCTTGACAAGCTTCCAGCGACCGAGGGAATCCTGTACGGAATCAAGCCAGTCGTTATAGCTGTCATACTTCAGGCACTCTGGCGTCTCGGGCGAACGGCGATAAAGACAACTTTTCTTGCATTTATGGCGGTGTCTTCTGTTTTCTTAGCGGCGATTGGTTTGCATCCTCTTTTGTTGCTGTTGTTAGCTGGCGCAGTCGCGTGCCTGCTGCGTCTAAAAACTGATCGTTTATCCGTCTCGACGCTAACGTCTCTGACGATTGGAGGCTCTGGATTAGCGACAACGACGGCATTTAGTCTAGGTTCGCTATTTCTCGTCTTCTTGAAGATCGGAGCAATAGTATTCGGCAGTGGTTACGTTCTGCTTGCTTTCCTTCGTGCGGATTTAGTCACAAATCGGGGCTGGTTAACGGATGCACAGCTAGTTGATGCCGTCGCTGTAGGTCAAGTAACCCCAGGACCGGTTTTTACGACCGCTACATTTATTGGGTTCATCCTTGCAGGAAGCCGAGGCGCCGCACTTGCTACCCTAGGAATCTTTCTCCCGGCATTTCTACTGGTAGCGATCAGCGGGCCTCTGGTACCGCATATTCGAAACTCCAAGAGTGCCGGTGCTTTCCTCGATGGCGTCAATGTGGCATCCCTGGCATTGATGGCAACCGTCGGTTGGCAACTCGGTCGAGCATCCCTGGTTGATGTATTCACTGTTCTTTTGACTGTCGTCTCGTTGGCTCTGTTAGGGTTTCGTTGGAATTCTGCTTGGCTTCTGATAGGCGGAGCCGTCATGGGTTTCGCAGCTAACTCACATCATTTGAGATGATGGTCCATGTTTGGAATGGTCACATCTAGGTTTCTTTAGAATCCCCCTGAGCATAGCCATAACCAAAAACCAAGTCTTGAGACCGCCGGAAACCCTTCAAGGGTTTTAATAATAGATTCAAGACAGCAATACGGTTGAAATCATCCAGAATTCCTCGCATGCGTCAAACTCATTAATGTGTCTGGTACCAAAATAAACAAATGACCGAATCGATTGTCGCAAACCAAATGAGTAAATACGCGACACCCCCTCATTAGCATTCACGCATCCGCGCAAAATGCGCATCTGCGTATTCGCCCATAACGCCGGCGACAGCAATGAGGAACCGCATATAGGCACTTACCCCAGGCGTCTACGCCACGTTGGCCCTAGCAGCCGCCAATTCGGCCACGTGGCTTGCCAGCGAGCGGCTAGAACAGGAATTAATCTGAAACTTCGGTATCAGCGGGACCACCGTTATTCACAGCGAATGGTGGGTGTTTGCAGCAGTGCCGTGTTTGCGCAGGATACCTATTGAGTCCGCCGGCGAGAACGAAACATCCCAAACTCATAGACCCGATTCGGCTCCTGCGCATCTGATTGACAGGCTGAATATGCCTGCGACGTCTGCCGGGATGACATGGGAGAACGCGATGAGGGCGGTGGTGCGCATGAATATGGCGGTCCTGAGAAGCTGAAATTTGAAGACAACGTTCCCGCACCAAAGATCAGCGGAAGTACGGTACTGATCGCCTCAGCCGCTGCGAGCGTCAATCCGATTGATTGGAAAGTCCGTTCAGGGATGCGGCAGAAAGATTTTCCGTTGTCGTTTCCTGCCATTCTGGACAATTTTCGCTTTGGCATGGGCGACAGGTTTGAGGGCGGGCGAATTGCTCGGGCTTAGAGTTGCGGATATCGACTTCCGCCGCAAGCTTATTCAGCCCCGATCGCAGGCCGACGATCGTACACGGGAATTGCGGGTACTGAAAACGAAGAACTCCAGTTCTGCAATCCCGATGACTGACGAAACGATAGGCATATTGCGGGACTACCTGAAAAACCATTGGATGGACAACCCGCAAGGCCTCCTGTTCTCCAACCGTCGTGGTAGACCGTGCAAGCGAGCGAACGTTGTGAAGTTCGGATTGCGACCAATCCTGAAACACCTGGGACTTCCGACTCACAAAGTTGGCCTGCATGCATTCAGGCACGGTCTGGGCACAGCACTAGCTGACGCGCGGGTTTCACCGAAGGTGGTTCAAAGCATTCTGCGCCACACTGACATCAAGACGACACTGAGGTTTTATGTCCATCTTGATGCCGACGCTCAGCGAGAGGCACTCGAGTAAATTCAATCACTACAAAAGTTGTAATTACTACAAGCTTCGGCAGCTATATCATTTGTTATGAGAGAGTCTGGTAGGGGCGGTGGGGATCGAAAGGACAAGCTACTAAATAAGGCTTGGGCCCTCTATGCGTTGCAGCTACCCCTGCCCTCCAACTGGAACAAACGGAACAGACGTCAGGCGGAGCCTGCGTTGCGCGCACCACTCGACTCCAACAACTCCGTCCGTTACTTCTAACTACTAACGTTTCCAACAAATCGGGGAATCTGCTTTGCGCTCAAAAATAACCCGAATGGAATGAAAACGTTGGATTCTTGCCACAGTCCGTGCACAGCGACGCGGCTGGCTTTGGAGGGGGTTTGGCGTGAGAAATCTGTCTCCCTTCGTGCGGAGTGTGCATTTAGAGTTGCGTGCGATCGCGCCGCAGCGTAGGTGAACTAGAGCTGATCTCGGTACTGCTCCAGAGCGATGCGTACTAATTGGCTGCGCGTTCTCACCCCAGTCTTGGCGAAGAGTTGTTGCAAGGACGCTTTGACAGCGCTTTCTGAAATCTGCAGCCGATCGCCTATCTGCTTATTCGCGAGGCCTTCAAAGATATAGGACAGTACTCGCCGCTCTCGCTCAGTGAGCCGGGCGCGACTCTGCAGCCGATTGGATTCCTGCGCGCTTTCGAATGCCCTCCTCAGCAAGTCCTGTTCGAATAGGGCTTTTCCCTCCATCGTCTCGCGGATTCCCTGAACCAATAAGGCTGGCGAACCATGCTTCAAGAAGATCCCCGAGATCCCTTTCCGAATGAGGCTTGGGACTTCATTCTCGTTAACGCCTGCAGTTACGAGCAGTACCTTTCCTTTGAAGCGCTTGCTGTGAAGAGTTTCGAGGAAATCAGTTCCTCTTTCCTGGCCGAGATCGACATCGAGAAGGACGATGTCGATTTCCCGCGATTCGATGATTCGCATTGCTTCGGAGCCACAACTGCAGTGCCCGACCACCTCGAATCCCGGTTCGGCCTGCAGCAGCCGGGAGACGCTCTCGCGGAACAACGCGTGGTCATCAATAAGCAGCAAGCGGATATTTTTTGCCGAAGTCTTATTCATCGGCGCCATCTTCCTTGTAAAGAGATCTGGTCAGACTGACCGCAAAACAGCAGCCTTCCCTACGCGGCTCGAATTGCAGATCCCCTCCGGCGCTTCGTAGAATCGCGCGAGAGACATATAGTCCCAAGCCGGCCGCATTGGCCCCTCGCTGGAACGGCTTGAACAGTTCGTGGGGCGACGAAATTCCGGTACCAGTGTCCTCAAAGCGGATCACCACCGCGCTGGATTCCAGGTCGCTGCTGATGGTCAGCTGCTTCTTTTCCGTTGATTCCATGGCACGTTGGCTATTTCGAGCAAGGTTGAGGAACACTTGCTGCAATCCATAGCGGTCGCCGGTGACGAGCGGAAGATCGTCTTGCAAGCGCCACACAATTCCTGCACCCGCCTCGCGATACGCAGGTTCGATCAAGATGCGCAGTTCGTCGAGCAGACTGGTTAGTTCAACCGCAGTCGAGTTATGGTCGCGCGACGGCAGCAGCTCCATCTCGGAGAGTTTTTCCAACCCCTCGATTAAGGTCCCCAGAGCGCGAAAATCCTCGTTATCCTTCAATGACGAAAGGCGGGACAGATTCTTGTACACAGCTAAGACCGCGCCGCAAATGTTGCGAATTTCGTGCGCCACCGCACCCATCAATATTTTTGTGTTCTTCAGCAGGTAATCGAGGGTCAAATCCTCACGGTCACGCAAGTCCTCGGAAAGATCAACGACGATCGCGGCGAGCCTCGGTCCTTGGCTCGTAGGGTAATTTGAAAACCACACGGCCGCGAGGAACGCTTCCCCATTTTTCCGTTTGCCGCGGCAGCGAAGTTCGGTATGAAACTGCCGCGACCCCTGCGTCTGCACCGCGCTTTGCAGCGCCGGCAAGAATTCGGCGATCGACTGGCCCGCGATGGAAGTATCTCCCTGCGCAAACAGAACTTGCGCGGCCTCATTGGCAAGCAGGATTTTGCTGGAAGCGTCAATCGTGACGATCGCCGCGGGGCTGCTGTCCACCAGGATACGAACCTGCTCCTCCGCCTCCTGACGCAAATTGCTGTGGGTTTCCACTTCCTCGGCGTGTTCCATGGCCATTTGCCGGCTGCGAATAATCTCAGAAACAAAAAGGCCGGTTCCGACGAATCCGGCGGAAGCCATCAGCAATCTCGTGATTGCTTCGCCTGACGGGAGTTCGCTGAACAGCTCTTGAAGAACTGCGCAAACAAGTGCGACCACCACGATCTGCCAACGCGGAACGAAACCTGCGATCAGCATGATGGGAAAGAGATATAGAAACCCGATTGAGATGTACGGTTTGGTGAGCCAGTCGATCGTGGCGATCGCCACAATCAGAACCGCCGCTGCGATTAGAAATCGCGTGCGATTCTCGCGCCGATAGATCAACGAAAGTTCCATACCTGGCAACTCGCATATTGCCGCAACTCCGCGTCGCAGACCATCCCGATGTGAGGCGGATGGCCGAAAGATAGTCTGACCTGGGCCGAAAGACACCTTCGTCACCCAAAAGACAGGATTGTTCGTGTCTGTGTCGCGCAGGCAGTATGGCTGGGGGAACCATTCTACTGAGGCTCGGCGCGCAGGCGATTTAGCGCAGTATTTTCGCCGTGTAAACCGGACCTTGAAACGCGTGATGGCAGAACGAATACGATGAAACATCCAGTTCATATCGGCAAGAAGAACTGCTGCGGTCTTGGCAGCTATTGCGGCAATCCTTATCGCGATAGCGACGGGACTCCTGGTTTCGGCGCGCAGTCACGGTCAGTCCGCGCCCGCGACGCCGCAGCAGGCATCCCCAAACTCCAATGCGTCCTCGTCCGAACCGGCCCTGGACTTATCATCGAGCCAACTCAGCGCAATCAAGGTTGAGCCCGTCGGCACCTACTTGTTTCCCGTTGAGGAGGACGCAGTCGGCAATATTGATTTCGATGGCGACCTTTCGGTGCAGGTCTTTCCACTTTATCAGGGAACCATCCTTAACATGTTTGTCCAGCTGGGCGACACAGGTTCAGAAGGAACAGTCCCTCTACACAATCAAGAGCCCGGATCTCATTCAGGCTGAGTCGAACCTGATCGGTGCGGCGGCAACTTTCGAGCTGACCAACAAAGAGCTGGAGCGGGCGAAGAGCCTGAACGGAGCAAACGGGGTATCGCAGCGCGAGCTGGAGCAAGCCACCTCGGATCAGCAAACCGCGGAGGGCGCGCTCAAGGCCGCGCGGGACGCAGTCCGCGTCTTCGGTAAAACGGACGCAGAAATTGATCAAATGATTGCGTCGCGCAAGATCGATCCCGCCCTGGTCGTGCGCAGTCCAATCGCCGGCAAGGTCACATCGAAGAACGCACAGCCTGGATTCTTGGTTCAGCCGGGAAGCGATCCCGCGCCTTACACCGTGTCGGACGTCTCGCTCAAATGGATGCTCGCGGATGTGGTTGAAAGCGACATCTCCACTGCTTCATCTGGGACAGCCGGTCCAAGTGGAGGTGATGGCCTACCCTGGCCGCGAGTTCAAAGGAAAAATTTCCAAGATTTACTCAGCGGTCGATCCGAACACTCATCGAGTAACGATCCGCTCCGAGATCGCGGATCCCCGACGATGAACTGCGGCCCGGAATGCTCGCGAACTTTGTGATACGCGTCCACGACCCGGTAGAAGCCACCGCCATGCCAGCGAACGGCGTGGTGCGCGAAGCCGATGGAACCATGACCGCATGGGTGACCAGCGATCGCCGCCATTTTGTGCAAAGAGTCGTCAAGACTAGGCCTGCGAACCGACGGCCGGGTTCAGATTCTCGCCGGTCTGCAACCGGGAGAACTCGCCGTGAGCGACGGGGCCGTGTTCCTGAGCAACATGCTGCAAGCGCCGCCAACGGATTAGATCGAATGCCCAGCCCCCATTCCCCGAAAGACAACGAGCCATGTTCAAGTCTCTAGTCGCGTTTTGTCTCAGCCGCCGCCCGATCGTTGTGGTAGGGGTGTTGCTATTCCTCGGCGCTGGGATCGTCGCGTTTAAAGCGCTCAACATCGAGGCGTATCCGAATCCAACGCCCGTCATCCTGGAAATTACCGCGCAGGCGCCGGGCCTCTCCGCGGAGGAAATGGAGCGTTACTACACGATTCCGATGGAGATTGGTCTGTACACCACTCCCGGGATTGACGTCATCCGATCTACTTCGTTCTACGGGCTGTCCTTCGTTCGCGTCAGCTTTAAATATGGCGTGGACTATAACTTTGCCTACGCCCAGGCATCGGTTGCGATGCAGCAGAATGTGACGCCTGCCAGGCAATCTGGTGCCCTCAATTCAGGCGAACAGTTCGACGGGAGAAATCTATCGTTATCAGGTCGTCGGACCGCCACACTTCGGAATCACGAACCTGCGCACGGTTCAGGACTGGATTGTTGCGCGCCGGCTATTGACCATTCCCGGCATCGCAGCCATAAACAGTTGGGGCGGCCCTACCAAGGAATTTCAAGTCGAGGTGGATCCACACAAGCTGGAAGCCTACAGCGTGACCGTGCCGCAGATGTTGACCGCCCTGGGCAACGCGAATATCAATGTGGGCGGACGCGAAATCCGCATTGGCCAGCAGTCCATCAATATTCGTGGTGTCGGTCTTATTGATGATGGCGGCAACGATGACCTGGCTCAGGGTTACAAGGTCGGCGACATCGAGAACGTAGTCCTCAATCAGGTCAACGGTGTCCCGGTATTGGTGAAGGATGTCGGGAAGGTTTCGGTCGGCTACCGACCGAGACTCGGCATTCTGGGCCGCGACCGACACGATGATGTCGTCGGAGCGATCGTGGTGATGCGGCGCACCGAGCAGACCGCCGACATGATTCCCAAGGTCGAAGCGGCAATCGAAAAACTGAATCACGACGGGAGCCTGCCGCCGGGCGTCAAAGTCGTTCCATTTTACGACCGCTCTTCACTGGTCGCCCTCACCACGCACACGGTTCTGCACAACCTGATATTCGGATGTTTGCTGGTCTTCCTGATTCAATGGATTTTTCTCGGCAATCTGCGCAGCGCGACCATCGTTGGATTGAATATCCCGTTCGCGCTGTTCTTCGCGACGATTTTGCTGGTGCTTATGGGGGAAAGCGCGAACCTGCTGTCGGTGGGCGCGGTGGATTTCGGCATCATCGTGGATTCGGCGGTGATTCTCGTCGAGAATGTTTTTCGCAATTTTCAGCGAAGCCCGGAGGAAAGGCAGGGTCTGCTGCAACGCCTGGCGGGAGGCTACTGGGGACCCGACCCGACGCAAGACACGGAGGGCGAGCATCTAGCGCCCGGCCACGGATGGACGGATCGTTTGCGGCTGATTTTGATCAGCGCGTTACAGGTGGACAAGGCGGTTCTATTTTCCGCGCTCATCACGGTGGCCGGTTTCGTGCCGCTGTTCACCATGCAGGGAGTTGAGGGCCAGATTTTCGGCCCCATGGCGCGCACTTATGGCTATGCCCTCGCCGGAGCTTTGATCGCAACGTTCACGGTCACGCCAGTGATCGCTTCCATGCTGCTCCCGGAGCGTGTGAAGGAAGCGGAAACGATCGTCGTCCGAGTGTTGCATCGGATTTACACGCCTACGCTGCATTTTTCGCTGCGTTACCGCGTGCTTGTGGTGGGAATCGAGCTTGCGTTATCTCTGGGAACATTCTTTCTGATTGCGCCGCGACTTGGCAGCGA
Organism: uncultured Acidobacteriota bacterium; assembly: GCA_963842255.1. Lineage (GTDB taxonomy): Bacteria > Acidobacteriota > Terriglobia > Acidiferrales > UBA7541 > Palsa-295. The sequence goes on from CAWJGI010000016.1 coordinate 39,306, forward strand.
GTTTCTTCCGCATTTGGAGGAAGGCAATTTTTGGATTCGCGCTTCCATGCCGACCACGCTTTCGCTGGAAGACGGCGAGGCGGCCTCGAGAAAAATGCGGGAGATTCTCCTGCGGCATCCGGAAGTGATCACGGTGGTCTCGCAGCATGGCCGGCCCGATGACGGCAGCGATGCTTCACCGTTCTCGAACGTCGAATTGTTCGCGCCGCTCAAGCCTTTTGACGAGTGGCCAAGAGGGGTGACCAAGGAGAAGCTGACCGACGAAATTCAAACGGAGTTCAACAACGAGTTGCCGGGAGTCGTCTTCAACTTCTCGCAGTACATTGAGGACAACATCGAGGAAGGCATCTCGGGCGTCAAGGGCGTGAATTCGGTCAAGATCATCGGCCCGAACCTGGAAGTGTTGACCAAGCTAGCCAACCAGGTGCGGGACCAGATGAATCAGGTGCGCGGAGTTGCCGACCTCGGCATTTTCCCGGTGCTCGGCCAGCCGAACCTGAACATCAAGGTCGATCGCGCAAGGCGCGCGCTACGGGCTGAATTCCGGCGATGTGAACTCGGTGGTTCAGGCGGCGATGGGAGGAGCGGTGGCGACCTCGGTTCTGGAGGGCGACCGCCAGTTCGATCTCGTCGTCCGCTATACGCCTCGAGTTCCGCGACAGCATCGACAAGATCCGCAACATCAAGGTCGGCTACACGACGGCCAACGGAAACAACGCCTATATCCCGCTGAGTGAGCTGGCCGACATCTCGCTGGACACCGGCGCCGCGTGGATCTATCACGAGGGCATGCAACGTTTCATTCCGGTGAAGTTCAGCGTGCGTGACCGCGACCTCGGCGGTACCGTTGCCGAGGCGCAGGAGCGAATCGCCAAAAACGTGAAGCTGCCGCCTGGATACCGGCTGGTTTGGGCCGGTGAGTTCGGCGATCTTCAGGAAGCCAAGAAACGCCTGGAGGTGATCGTACCGATCAGCCTGGTGCTGATCCTGGGACTGCTCTACAGCCTGTTCAACAACGTGCGCGACTGTCTGCTGGCGCTGGCGGGCATTCCCGACGCGATCGTGGGCGGCATTCTGGCGCTTTACCTCACGGGCCTCAATTTCAGCATCTCGGCAGCCATCGGCTTCGTCTCTCTCTTCGGCGTCTCGGTGATGGATGGCATTCTGATGATTACCTTCTACAACCAGGAGAGGCCAAGGGCTCGACCCCGCGGGATTCGATGTTCTATGCGGCATCCACGCGAATGCGCCCCTTGCTGATGACTGCGCTATCGGCCTGCATCGGCTTGCTGCCCGCGGCCATTTCCACCGGCATCGGCAGCCAGGTGCAGCGTCCGCTGGCCACGGTGATCGTCGGCGGCATGCTGGTGGGTCCGTTCATGCTGCTGGTTGCCGTGCCTTCGCTGAGAATGCTCTTCCTGGAGGACAAGATCGCACGCCGTCAGGGGCTAAAATGAGGGCCATCGGTCTGATTTTCTGACGCTCGGCTGCGCTGCATCTGCGGTCGGCGCAGGTGGCGCCGGCCAATCGTGCGGCAGCGCAACAAACGTCTAACCAGAGTGCCGCGGATGCAGTGGGCAATCATCCGCGGGAAGCCGATCATGCCGCTCCGCTGCAAGCCGACCACACATCGGAGAAGCTTGCCGAACCCCAAAACCATCCTAAGGTTTCCGGCACAAAGCACCGGCTGCCTCCGCGAGCTCGCAAACCGGGCCGCGAAACGGCTTACGAAGAGGCACGAGGGGTGCATCCGAAGATTCTAGAAATTCTCATAGTCCTGGTTCCGACAAGCACGCGGCGCCGCAAAGAACGGCTTGGCCCGTAACGAAACAGTCAACCACGCGCCGTCGACTCGCGCGCCAAGTGCCGTCCGACCCACCGTGCCACCGCTCAGCAGTGTGCGGCATCGCGGCCCTAATCCCGCAGTCCTTGGTGGAGTCGGCCAGTCAAATTCCAGAAATACCGGACCGCTTTCCGGGACGCATATGAACCACAGGCTCAGAGGCATTTCTTTGTATGGTGCTTTCTCACATTTCGCGCTCGTTCAGATTCTTGCGATCTCGGTCATGCTGCTGACGACCGGTTGCGTCGTCGGGCCGAACTTTAAAAAGCCTGCTGCTCCGGAGGTAACCGGCTACACGCCGGGGCCGGTTTCGACTACCGGTAGCACGCCCAACGTCACTGGCGGCGAAGGGAACGGCTTGTTGCCGGGCTGACATTCCGGGGAGTGGTGGACGCTATTTCACTCCAAGCCTCTCAACGATTTGATCGAGCGCTCGCTTAAGGCCAATCCCGACCTGAAGGCGGCGCAGGCTGCGTTGATCGTCGCGCGAGAGACCACGCTGGCGCAGAGGGGATTCTATCCCAGAGCGACCGGCGGATTGGTCGGCCACGCTCGCCAAGTCGTCCAGCGACGTATCGCCCGTGACCAGACTCGACCGCTCTCAATTACAACCTTTACACGCCGCAGGTCAGCGTCTCGTTTGTGCCGGACGTTTTCGGCCTGAACCGGCGCACCGTCGAGGGATTGCAGGCGCAGGAGGAGCAGACCCGTTTCGCCCTGGCCGCAACCAACATTACGTTGAGCTCGAACGTGGTCGCCGGCGCCATTCAGGAGGCTTCGCTGCGGGCGCAGATTGCAGCCACTCAGGAACTCATCACCATCAACACCGAATGATGCTGGAGATTTTCCGCGACCAATTCGCGAAGGGAGACGCAGCCGGCTCGACGTCGCGGCGCAGGAATCGCAGCTCGCGCAGGTGACCGCAACCCTGCCTCCGCTGGTCAAGCAGTTGGAGCAACAACGCGATGCTTTGACCGTGTTGACCGGTGCGTTGCCCAGCAATCAGATCCCGGAGAAGTTTGAGTTGACCCACCTGCAGTTGCCGCAGGAGTTGCCTCTGAGCCTGCCCGCAAAGCTGGTCGAACAGCGTCCGGATGTGCGGCAGGCGGAAGAGAACCTGCACTTTGCCAGCGCGCAGATCGGAGTGGCCGTGGCCAACCGCCTGCCCAACCTCGCGCTGACTGCCGACATGGGAAAGCGAGGCGGTGGCGGGCGGCAATCTGTTCTCCCCCGGCACCGCTTTCTGGGATCTGGGCTGGCCGTCACCCAGCCGATCTATGAGGGAGGCACGCTGCGCCACCGCGAGAACGCCGCCAAAGCCCGCCTACGTCGAGGCCAGCGAGCAATACCGCAGCACGGTGTTGACCGGCTTCCAGAATGTTGCCGACACCTTGTACGCCCTGCAACAGGACGCCGAAGCGCTGAAGACCGCAGCCGACGCCAAGGACGCCGCCCAGGTATCACGCTGGATTTGACCAAGAAACAATTGGAATCCGGCTATACCAACTATCTCTCGCTGCTCAGCGCGGAACAGGGCTATCAGCAAGCCGAGATGAACCTGGTTCAGGCTCAGGGGCAAATCGCTATGCCGATGCGGCTGCATTGTTTCAGGCACTGGGCGGAGGTTGGTGGAACCGGCCTGATGTGCCTAAGAACTAATCATGAAGCGGGAGGCCGGACGACGGTTTCGATCATCTTCGTCCCAGCGGCAGCGAACCTATTACTGAGTGTTGTCACCATAGCCCTGGGAGCTTTTATTGCTGCGTGGCCGCGTCAGGCGGCGAAAATTTGGGGATCGCAGCGCCTCGCCGAGTTGGCCCCTGAAACACCGAGCTTCGTTTGTCCATTGGTACCGTGCGTTCGGCATCCTTCTGTGCCTGACAGGCGTACTCCTCGCGGTCGATAGCATCGTGTTTTCAAACCACCAACACTAGAATTTCCGCCATCGGTCACCTCGCAACGAGAGCGCCCCTGCTCACGAAGCAGGCGCTCTCCTCCATTGTTACCATTCGCTTGGGAGGCAACCGCGTTGCCCTGCGGCGACAGATCAAACTCACGCGACGACCGCTGTCGAGTTTCCGAGCCCACAGCGTATTAGTGAAGGCGGTGGGGATTCTCGTGCCCGTAGGCACCTGTGAGACCTCTTCGCAAATGCTGCAAATCATTGAAATCGCCGACCTTCTTCTACTTCAGCGCGGAACGTCAATGAGAAATGGTGTTCCAGTTGGCCGGACGGCGACGAGCCAACACATTGAAAACAGCAAACTTTGGTAGGGGCGGTGGGGATCGAAAGGATAAGCTACTAAATAAGGCTTGTGCTCTTAATGCGCTGCGGCCACCGCCGCTCTCCAAC
>CAWJGI010000017.1:0-142562 GCA_963842255.1 uncultured Acidobacteriota bacterium
TAGGTGTCCATGAGTGATCAGTTCCAGCGGAAGAGATGGCCCCACCGCGCGGGCCTATGCCTTTCCTTGTCCTTGCTGTTTTCGACTACGGTGCGTGCTCACGTACAAAGAATTCTGAAGGCGTCGGTTACAAGCGATATGTCGCGATTGGATTTATGACTTATCAGCAGGGAGCCCTTTGTATACCGTTCGTCGGAACGATGACGTCCGGCAATTTCTTCGAGGGTCTCACCGTTTCGCAAATGAAAGGAGAACGCAAGTTTTTTAAAGGATCGAATGAAGTCACGCAGTATCCGGACGTGATAGTTTGTAGATAGTGGCTCGGGTGATGGCGTTGCTCCTAAATCTCCACCGCAGCAACTGACCTACGAGGCCAAGCAGAGTTTATGAATCTGCTGAGTATTGAAAGTTACGTGGAAGACGGAGCTTGAAGAGAGAGCAGCAGAAACTCCCTCAATTGAGATTGTGAAGCCGGTGTGGGCGGAGACGAGGCGAATTCAATTTGGAACTATGTCGTGACGATTAAATCAAAACGTGTTCCTTCACAGATCGACCTCATCGTGGCGTGTGTATTCTGGAGAGGGTAAGCTCATGGCTCGTATGGCGGGTCGCCCTTAAAGCGAGGTCAACTCAGTCCGATATAACTTGGAGAGTCCCACGTTCGCTCCAACGAAGCGAGAAATAGTTATGAATTTCGTTATGAGAACACTACTGATTCTAGCCACCGGAATATTCTTGACCGCATCCCCACCTAATATACTGAAACAGCAAACTCCAGCGAAATCAACCGCAGAATGTTGCGGTGTCGTTTTAATGACACACCCGGAAAAGCGGATTTTAGTTCCTACGTGCTGCAATTCGCAAAGACGGTGGGACACAATTGGATCACTTTCGTGGCCGGAGTCAGCGAAAGCCGGGGAAGCCGCAATAGTCGTCGCTCCGTCCAAATTGACAAAGATGGGACATTGTTGAACGGAAAGTCCGAAAGATAGAAAAGAGTTCGGGCAGAGACTCATTCGACAGTGCCGCTATTGGAGCCTTTCGTGCCTCGGCTGAACCGTTTCCTAGCCTACCGAGCGGTTTTGAAGGTTCTAACATCGACCTTCGGATAACCTTTTTCTACAACGTGCCGATGAAGTCAGACCGGAATCCCAGTGCCATCGAAGACACAACCAGATGAAACGCCACCAAAGTAATCGCCAAATGACAAATTGGCGGCAAAAATCGCGCGTATCTCGGAACAGAACCGAACAGGAGTCCAGCGGTGATATCGAATGATAAAAAGCAGGAGGTGTTGTCACGGATCAGCGAAATTGAAAACTTCATCATATCCCGTGGCAGCGAACCCATCACAATCGGTGCGCTTTGTAGCGATATAGCACGCATCTGCCGGTCTGGCTAATTCATCTGATTCGTTAGCGCCAATCTTGCGTACCGCTCTCGTTATCAACTGTAGGGAGTCCGCGATGAAGTCAAGGTACGACCGATTCGTAACGACATTTCGGGACATATCCACGTTGTCGACGCTCAAGGGCGTTATGGATAGCACGGACGCTTTGGGTTTTTGCAAGACGTACCTCAACATCAACGCCAATAGCGCAGCCGCCGATAAGAACCCGAAATATTGTCTACTTGAAGGAGCTGACCAACGGCTTTTTGGAGTATCAGGAGTGTCGTCGCCTGTCCTCAGAAATCGAAGCGATCAGACATTGGAGCGCGAGCGTCGAAGTCCGACGACCTGAAAAGCGATCCCATCGGGAAAAGGCATGGCGTTGGCCCCGGAGTAGTCGGAAACATAAAACTTAATCTTGGTGAACGTGTAGTGAAACTTGATCGACGTGTGATCGGTGTTATGAAAAAGTTTCTGCAACTAGAAGACATCCCTCTTAATCGTTACGACGAGTTCGCTAAATTTATCGGGAAGGATCCCAGATACTTCGATTGCATTCTTTTTGAGTACGGGAAGGCAAAGAACATATCTGCCAAAAGTTGAAGGCCCCAAGACTGGGCCTGTAGGTAAGTTATCGTTCGACGGGATTCAATTTCAAGGAACTTGAATTTCTCTTATATCGACTCTGGTTCGTTTTGTATTTTTACCCGGTTGTTGAAAATTTATAAGTAGTCCCTTCTTGATTCCTAGAAGCTTTAAGTAATTCCGGAGCTGCTGCTCTTCTGCCGCTCCCATTTCTCCACCGACTGCTTTTAGCTCAACGATCATCTTTTCACGTCCCAAACGCACGACGAGATCAGGATAGCCCTCGCCGACGCAGTGATTCTTGTACTTCAATTCGACGACCTTTTGCCCTTCATACGTTATTTTTGCTAGCCGGAGTCCCACTTGCATGGCTCGATCGTACACCCCTTCGGAGAAGCCAGAGCCTAGGACGCGATATACGTCCTTGGCGATTTGTTTAATTTGCTCGGTGTTTGCGGACATGAGACAGTATCAGCGGCCATTGTCGCACTGAAAAGTTGTATTGCCCTTTTCTGCTGTGAGAGTGTTATTGAAAGGTTAGCTGACCGGCATCATCGTGGCATGGGGCTCCACGAATAAGCATTAGCTTTGACCGCTTGATAATTAGCGTCGAGGGCCGGCGTCAGAAGGAGGATTGCGGCGGCGGATCACAAGACCGTCGGGGCCGAAAGCATGAACGGCACGCTGAGACGTTTTACCGGCGAAAAACTCTTCAACTAAAACTGATGATCAGCCCTAAGTAGTCGTACTCGGTTGTTCGCTCCGGGAAGAGGATGTGTGCTTCGGCGAAGCGTTTCTTGTCCCAGGTGCCATCGTCGTATCTGGTCCGTAGCTCGTCGTAAGGGGTTGCGGAAACAATGAAAGAATCGAGGGAAACATTGGGGATATTGGCTCGGGCGGACATAGCGTTGGCCAAAGCAGGCAGCGTCTCGTGGAGACGCGCCTTGTCGTCGTGAATGTAACGGTTGGGCGTAAATCATTCCGTGCGGCTCAATGAAAATGATGCGCTGCGCCTTGGAGTCCTTAATCCAGAGAATGAAGTCGGGGTAGAAGCCACGCTTTTCGGAAAAAGCCGATTCCCTTTCCACGACTTAGATTGCGGAGCAAAAATACCTCTTTTTCGGCCAGCGATTTACTCTTTTCTGCGCGGCAATAGCTTCGGAGATCGTCTACGAAGCCGAGCTCGCTTTCATTGAGGCACGGCGGTTGGCTACGGATTTTGTCACCTCGCTCAATCAGGAGCGGCTGATACAAGTGGCGGTCAAAGTGAATGCTGGGCAAGTCCCGAAGTTCTTCCGTGTAAACACGATCAGCTTCGTCAATTAGTTTTTGGATAGCGGCAATCAGCTCTGTCTCACTCCTGCTGATTTTCACCTCGTAATCCTGGAAGTTGGGGTCATTCTCGTCGGGCGCGCCAAACAACATGTTTTCGGAATCCCACCGCTCCTCATATATCCGATAGAACTTGTCAACGTACTTTCTGAGGATGACGTCGCACGCTTCTTGAAGTAGAGCCGTTTGGGAGAACAAGGTGGGGTTCACAACGGCATCGTCCGCGATAAGTGTGTAAAGCCTTGCAGGTTCCGTAATTGCGAGGATTGCTTTGGGAGTCTCTGGGCGAATGGCTAAGTTTAGTAGCCCCTTCTGCTCCTTATATTCCAGCATCTGCAGATAGGCTTGCTCCCAATCGATCAGATCAAGGCTTTCAGTTGCTATGAAAGTCGTTCTTCCGGCTCGTGCGGCGAGGGATGTAAGTCCATGTTTGCCGCTTACTAAATTAGAAACCTTGCCTCCGAGACAAAACGCAAGTACAGAGTCCTGTTTCGCCAGTTGACCGCTTTCGCGAAACTCAAAGGCGTTCAATTTGTTAACGAGATAGATGTGTCTTTCCTGTCGGATTTTCGTGCAACATGGAAAGATAAACCCCTAAGCGCCACGAAGAAGTTGGAACAGTTGCGCGGTGTCTGCAAATTCGCGCTTGCACGAAAGTGGATTCCGGACAATCCCGCGCTCGCTTTGGCGATGCCGCAAGTCAAACCCAACCCGACATTGCCCTTTAGTGACGAAGAGATGGAACGGATTTTGAAAGCGGCCGACAGTCCCACGGGTGCAGGCTTTCATTCTCACGATGCGCTTCGCGGGATTACGGATTTCGGATGCTGCAAAACTCTCTCGCGCCAGTCTCACTGGGAATGAATTGCAGTTATACACACAAAAGACAGGCTCTCCTGTCCGCGTGCCGCTCCCGCAGTTTGTTGCTAATACTCTTCGCGCCGTCTCTAACCGAAATGGTGATTATTTCTTCTGGACGGGCGAAGGCAAAATCACAACCGTCTGCGGCTTTTGGCGTAATCGTCTCGGAAAAGTCTTCAAGCGGGCAAAGATTACAAACGGGCATTCTCACAGACTGAGGATACCTTCGCGGTTCGCCTGCTAGAGAGCGGGGTTTCACTGGAAGACGTAAGTGTTTTGCTCGGGCATGAAAGCATCAAAGTGACCGAAAAGCACTATGCCCCGTGGATTCAAACCCGGCAGGATCGCCTTTCGATCGAAGTCGCGCGGGCAAATATGCGGTACAAAAAGAGTACAATTTATCTGGCGCAGTGAAAAACACCCTGTTTTATTGACAAGTATATGGCGGAAGCGTGTGGGAGTCGAACCCACCATCCTGGCCGCTTAGGACAGGATCAATGGCTTTGAAGGCCACGAGGATCACCGGACCCTATTCGCCTCCGTACTCTCCAATAGCTTAAAGCAGTTTACTTTACTGGATAACTGTAACTTCAGACTTTTCGGCTACTGGCCAGGGTGTCAGTTGTGGTGTCACTTGGTTTTCGATACGAGCGACTGCTTCGTGCAAATTATATCGACAGATGTGCGTAGCGGCGCGTCATCGCGAGGCCTTTGTGACGGGGGAGCTCTGCGATACAAGAATGAACTACGCTCGCTTATCGCTGACAACACAGAATCATGCGTTTTCTCGCCCGCGCCTGAGGGAAGGCCCCCGGCCGCGAGATCGCTATCCTGAAAGAAGCTGAAGTAGCAGGATTACTCCCCATAAGTCCTAGTTTCCGAAATGGCCGACGAACCATGCTGCATTACACGGTGTGGCGACTAACGGCTAACTGCTTTGACGTCCAGCCATGGCGAACTTCTTGCGGGCGAGATCGAGGAGCTTTGAATCTGTGCAGACTTCGTAATAAGGGCGTGTGCCCTGCGCGCCGATCTTTGCCCCGGGCAATAGCTGGTGTACGAAACCCTTGCGGATGACGATTGGCTCCAGGGAATCTCCCAGCGGCACTTCGCCAAAATAAAGCGGGACGCGCTCTTTGCCCCAGGGCATCGGGAAATTGCCGCTCATGGGCGCCATCGCAATTTCGTTGCTCAGCTTCTGAAATCCTTCTTCGTTGATTTCGATGCCGTTCAAGTTGTACCGGACCAGAAGCTCCTCGCCTTCGTCTTCTGCCGCATCTTCCATCAATGGTTGCAGTAGAAACAGGTTGAAGGGCGAAGCATTATCCACGAACAGGCGCTTGGTGATTTTTGTACAGCTCGAAAGGCGGTCGGACAAATTCAACGCCCGAGAAATCATGATCTTTGAGTCGCCGTCCATCCACAGCGACGGCGATGAGTCCTGAAATGCTACGCCTACGCCGAGTTCGAGCGGCGGCAAGCCTGAAGCCTTGGTGCGTGCGTTGTATGCTCGAGTCACTGCGAGAATCTCGCGAGCGAGGATGCATGCTCTGGCTACGCCGCGGGTTGTTGCTCTGGTAGATTCCGTTTCGTAGATAGCCAGAATGATCGCGTCGCCTTCGATAAAGACCGTGGCCGCGCCATAGCGCTCCAGCATTCGCTTTACTGGCTCGTGCAGGTTCATGCTGAAGTGCGAAGCCGGATTCATGCCTTTCGCGAGCAGGTCCTTGGTCATACCCGTTGAGCCGCGCACATCGGCCTTGATGACGGTATGGTTTATCACCGGGTCATCCGCGGGGCGGCCCTCGTCGGCATGCAGAAATTCGTAAAGGCTCTTGTTGACCCTGGAGAGCTCGCGGGAGCGTTCGGAGCGAACCAGATTGATTCGTTCCATCCAGGACGCAACGTGCTGGTAATTGCGCTTGTCGCGCCGCAGGCGCATTAAATCTTCCGCAAATTGCAGGACCGTGGCCAACTGCTCTTCGTGCGTGCGGCGGCGAATGGCGCGCGAAGAATCTTCCAGCCGCTTCATCGAGATTTTGCGTGCCGGAAACTGTTCGAGAATTGCTTCTACGCGTTTTGCCTCATCCCGCTGCACCAACGCCTTCTTTAAGGCCTGTAAGTGAATCGGAGGGCAATAGCCCGCGTAAATTCTGCGAAGTTCGTAGCTAGCTAGGACGTGAAAAAGCAAGTCGCGTTCCTCGAGGCGGTGAAACCACTCCTCCAGAAGCTGCGAACGAGCTTGTTTTGATTCGGTGTCTCTCGGAGGCGCCTGGACGTCAAAGAGCAGGCGCGCGTTTTGCGGCTGATTCAGGTAGTCGCCTAACTGATTGCGATATTCCTCGAACCGAAAATCCATTCGCTGTTTGGCCGCGTCGATCTGCGGGCCGAGTTCTTCCAGTTGCGCTTCCAGAGCTGCGAGTTTCTTGCGCAAATTAACCGCCTCGCCGTGAGATTCCGGCGTCGTGCCCGCCTTGCGCTTGAACAGCGAGGGAAAAAGGCCGTCGCCATCCCCATTACGCGTGGAGGATTCCCCTAATTCCTCTTCCACACGCGCTATTTCGGAGCGCCTTTGGCGAGCTTGCTCCAGCAGGCGTTCGTGGGCTTTGCGAGATTTGTTGAGTTCGCTGGCGCTGTCTTCGGTGAGGACGAAATCGCGGAACAAATCGAGGAGAAGCCCATCGAAAACCTCGAAGCGGTCCGGATCATTCACGAAGTTCCCGAGTAGGACGTAATGCGCGAGAAAGAGGTGGTCGTCGTTCCCGTTTTCGACGAACAGGAAACGGTTTTGCAGCAATTCGTAGATTTGGTGGAAATCTTCTCCGAAGAGCGCGCGGCGCGATTTCGAGAGCGTGCCCTCTTCAACCTCTCGCCAAATTCTGCACAGTGTATCGCCTACCTGACGATAAATATTCTTCTTGTCAGCCTGGATTTCGGCGATTTTAGCCCGCATCACGTGCGCTTGCTCGCTATGCTCGAAATGATCGCCGCGCCCCCGGATCCAGTCCTTGCACTCGACCAGGATGCTGGAAAACTGACCGGTGATTTCCGAGGTGAGATGTTTTACAAGCGCCAGCTGGTGGAGGATGTCGGTTTCGATGGATTGCTGAAATTTTGCACGTGTTATGGAAGCTTGAAGAATTTCGGTTAGAAGCTTGCGGAATGCTCCGTGTTCGGGACCGCCGTGTTTTCTTTCTTTCCCGTAAAACAAGCTCACGTTGACACTTTGGCGTACCAGATCCTGCAGATATTTCTTGGTGAAATCTACGAATCGCGGGCTTAGAAAAACGTCATAGTGGATGTTGTCTACGCCTAAGGTGAGATTCGTCAAACGGATTTCTGCGGAGTAAGGCTCCAGCTTCATCCGGGCAGGATGGTCGTGTGAAGACGCTGTATGGGCATCCAGCATACGGTGTTGCGAGTCGGTATAATGACTTTAGCGGTGCAAGGCGCAGGGCGCAATGGAACAGTTCCAAACCGTTAATGATTCGCATGGAAGTGAACGCATGGTTGGGCGGTTCGGACCGCATCCGTCAGTGGGTTCTTTGCAAGATTTAGAAACTGAACCCACATTCGATGCGGCCGCACCAGAATCTGCACGGCTCGGACCTTGCCTCTATCTGGGTCCTCAGGGCCAAAGATGCAGCAAGCCTGCGCTTGAAGGTGGTTTCTGCGGGAAGCATCGACCTGGCGCGGAGAAAGTTGTTCGTCGGGCACTTCCGCGTGTCGTCGGCGCGGGAATCGGAATACTTGTGGCCATGTGGCCGGTGCTGGCCGATCTTCTTCGCGAAGTGATTCGCTGGATTCACTCTCACTGAGGTTCGGCCAGCAGCACCTTGTCCTAACAAAAAGCGGATCCCTCGACGGTCCGCAAGCTGTCGCAATACAGAACCCTTCGCGCAAATCGCTGATTACAGGTAAAATATCGGGCCATGTCGAAATTGTTGGAAGGCAAGACTGCAATCGTGTTGGGCGTGTGGAATAAATGGAGCATCGCGTATGCGATTGCGCAAGCGTTCGCTCGCGAAGGCGCTACGCTGCTGCTCACCTACCAGAACGATCGCGCGAAACCTACTGTCGAAGAACTCGGCAACGAGCTTGGCGCAAAAGGATTTTTTCCTTGCGACGTGCAGCAGCAATCCGACATCGACGGACTGGCTGACTCGCTGAAACGGGATGGTCACAAACTTGATGCCCTGGTGCATTGCCTCGCGTTCGCCAACCATGAGGATTTGAATCGGCCGTTCTTAGAGACTTCGCGCGATGGTTTCAAATTGGCGTTGGACGTGAGTGCGTTTTCGCTGGTGGCTGTGGCTAAAGCGCTTTCGCCCCTGATGAGCGATGCTGGGGCGATCATGACGCTTACTTATTTGGGTTCTACGCGGGTGGTGACGAATTACAACGTGATGGGTGTCGCCAAAGCTGCCTTGGAAGCTGAGGTGAAGTATCTGGCCAGCGAGCTTGGAGCGCGCAGGATTCGTGTGAATGCAATTTCCGCTGGGCCGATCAAGACTATTTCTGCGCGTGGCATTAAGGATTTTTCTAAGGTGCTGGATTTTGTGGCACAGCATGCGCCCTTGCGGCGCAACACGGATACGGCTGAGGTGGCCGACACTGCCGTGTTTCTTGCTAGTGACCTCGGAAGAGGCGTTACTGGCAACGTGATTTATGTGGATGCTGGATTTCAGATCATGGCGCTGGACCCGCCGGCTGCGCCTCGGTAAGAGGCTGTCGGTAGCCAATGCCGCTGAACTGTCCTCAGGGGCTGAAGCCCTGGGATGGTCAAGCGTCTATCGCCGGAGCTGAAGAGTCTGCGTGAGAACCCGAAATTCGTCGATCTTGCGCCGGTTGCGGCACCGCAGGAAGCTCCGACCCCCGAAAAAACGACTCAATCTTCACTGATCACAATCCTGCGAGTGCCTTCGGATATATGTTCGAGCTGAATTTGTAGCACTGGCCAATCGCTGCGCAGCTTCAGGCGATCAGGCCATTCCACTATTACTACTGCGTTTTCGGAAAATATGTCCTCCAGGCCTAGCGTTTCCAGATCGTGCAGGCTGTCGATGCGGTACAGGTCCACGTGATAGACCCGCATTTTGCCATCGTACCTGTGAACCAGTGTGAAAGTGGGGCTGGTGACGTTATCTTCGCGCGCAGCCCCAAGGCCAGCTGCCATACCTTTTGTTAGCGTTGTTTTTCCGGCGCCCAAATCTCCTGAGAGCAAAACAAGTACCGGCGCTTTCAGCTGCTCGCCAATTTGGCGGCCTTGCGCAATGGTCTCTTCTGATGAGTAGGTCAGAATTTCGCGTTTGCTCACGAGCTGGACTCAAAATTAGGCACGAGAATAAAAACTCTGATAAGCACGCGGGAGGGCATGGATAAGATCCGAGGCCATTAATGGGGCTTCGCCAGTTTGGCCATAAGCAACGTCTCCGGCTAGTCCGTGAAGGTACACGCCGAAGGCTAAAACCCGCAGCCAATCAGCGGTTCCAAACTGTGCGGTCAGGCCCGCTAGCATTCCGGTCAGGACGTCTCCTGTGCCGCCTGTGGCCATGCCGGGATTTCCTGTGGAATTTACGAATATCTCGCCATTGGGCGACGCGACGATCGTTTGCTGGCCCTTGAGAATTACAAAGGCGTTCCAGTCTGTAGCGGCCTCCGATGCCGCTTGTAATCTGTGCGCTTGCAGCTCTTTGATTTCGCAGCCTGCCAGCCGCGACATTTCGCCCGGATGGGGGGTTAGCGCAATCAGCCCTTTCGTATTTTTCAGTTCTTGCGCGCGTCCGGCGAAGGCATTTAAGCCATCCGCGTCGAGAATGATCGGGACCTCCCTATTGCTCACTACCGCGCGGACGAATTGCTGCGTTTCATCTTGAGTAGTCAGCCCCGGACCGATCCCCAAGGCGCGCTTCCCTTTCAGAATTTTTGCGAAGCGTTCGTATTCGAAGCTGCGCAATGAGATCGCGCCGGTATCGGTGGCTGGAAGCGGTTCAGTCATAATCTCAGGCGTGTGTGCTGCTACCATCGGCAGCACTGGCTCAGGAGTCGCGACTGTGACTAAGCCTGCACCTACTCGCAGGGCAGCCCACGAGGCCAACACGGCCGCGCCGCTCTTCCCGACTGACCCCGCGACCACGAGTGCGTGGCCAAAGTTTCCCTTATTGCCATCGGACCGGCGAGGGACTGCGAAGATTCTTACTTCGCGATGATCGATCCAGCGGACGTTCGACTTCCCTACTTCTTCGATCAGTTCCGGAGGCGAGCCAATATCCCGAACCAGCAGTTGGCCAACATGATCGCTGGCCGCGCCGGAAATCATACCCATTTTTGGCGCTGTAAATGTGACAGTGTGGGCAGCTTTGATGACCGGGCCCGGCGCTTCGCCTGTATCGGCTATCAATCCAGAAGGAACATCAACTGCCACGACTGCAGAGCGCACCGGGCCCTTCCGGCGGTTCACGTCCTGAATCACTTCGGCGGGCAAGCCTTCGACCGCCCCGCGCGTGCCCGTGCCGAGCAAGGCGTCGAGGATGATGTCCGCCGCGGCGAGCACGGGTTTGGCGCTCGCCCATGCGCTGGAATCACTCGCAACACCCAGCCTGGCGCATGAATTTTGCCAGCGGGTGCAATTCGTGGCGGCATCACCGCGTAATTCTTCGGGCTTCGCCAGCAAATATACGTCTGGCCTGGCGCCGAGTCCATGGAGATGCCGCGCTGCGACAAATCCATCGCCACCGTTATTGCCTTTGCCGCACAAAACCACGATGCGGCGATTTGTGACATTCGCCCAATGGTCCGCAATGAAATGGGCGACGCTTGCCCCTGCGTTTTCCATAAGCGTAAGGCTGGGTATGCGGTAGCGCTCCGTCGAGAGCTCGTCGACTTTGCGCATTTCTTCGGTCGTGAGTATTTTCATGACCAGCAGTTTTGCGACATTTGCCGTAACACTGCTGAATTCTATCATGCGGTGAACCATCAATATTCGGTGGGCGAGTGGGCGCGAAGTTTGGTGAAGGTGGCGTCTTTTCTTGACCTTGACGCGCTTTCCTGATAAAAGGGTCGGTTCTGTGTGCTTACTTCCCGCAGTTAGCGGGCTCCCCTTCAAGGAGTCTTTAATCCGGAGGCAGAATGACGGTATCAGTTTGGGCTTATATGTGTGCGGACGCGTGCCTGGCGGAGGTTATTTGATGCGGCGTTCGATCAGGAACTTGCGGTCAATCGGGAGCCGCTGCTGTCGCGCCGCTGCGGCAACCGCGTTTTCGATGGCACTTTGGGCGACGGCAGCACAAGCGCAACCTGTGCCGGAATCGGCGAGCGGCGAAGCAAATCTCAAGCTGCCGGATCTTTCTTCGGTGACGTTCCTTGGAATTGACGGCCACAAACTTTTACTTTTCGGACTTATCTTCTGCGTGTTCGGCTTGGCATTTGGCCTGATGATTTACACCAAGCTTAAGAATCTTCCCGTGCATCGAGCGATGCGCGAGATCTCTGAACTGATCTACGAAACCTGTAAGACTTACTTGATTACCCAGGGCAAATTTTTACTGCTTCTGGAAGCTTTTATAGCTGTAGTCATCGTTCTTTATTTCGGAATGCTGCTGCACTACGAAGCTGTACGGGTCGTCATTATTTTGGCATTCAGCATGGTCGGAATCATGGGCAGCTTTGGCGTGGCCTGGTTCGGAATTCGCGTAAATACGTTTGCCAACTCGCGGACTGCGTTTGCGGGGCTGAGCGGCAAACCGTTCCCGATTTATCACATTCCGCTCGAAGCCGGCATGAGCATCGGGATGATGCTTATCAGCGTTGAATTGCTGATGATGCTTTTTATTCTGCTGTTTATTCCCGGTGATTACGCCGGGCCTTGCTTCATCGGATTCGCTATCGGCGAGTCTCTCGGCGCGGCTGCGTTGCGAATTGCAGGCGGCATTTTCACCAAGATTGCGGACATCGGATCGGACTTGATGAAAATTGTTTTCAAGATCAAGGAAGACGACGCGCGCAATCCCGGCGTTATTGCGGATTGCACCGGTGACAATGCGGGGGACTCGGTTGGCCCTAGCGCTGATGGATTTGAAACCTACGGCGTTACCGGCGTCGCGCTGATTACTTTCATTCTGCTGGGAGTGAAAAATCCCGCCGTGCAGGTACAGCTATTGGTCTGGATCTTCGTGATGCGCATCGCCATGTTGGTCGCCAGTGCTGCTGCGTACTTTTTGAACGATGTGATCGCTAAGGCCAGGTTTGGGAAAGCCGACAGCATGAATTTTGAGTCACCGCTTACTTCGCTTGTTTGGATCACGTCGGCCGTTTCGATTGTGATGACCTATGCGATCTCCTCGATGATTATTCCTGTCCTTGACGGCGACGCCACGCAGTGGTGGAAACTGGCGACCATTATTTCCTGCGGAACTTTGGCCGGTGCGATTATCCCGGAATTGGTAAAGGTGTTTACTTCCACTGAATCGCGGCACGTGAGAGAAGTGGTGTCGTCCGCCGAAGAGGGTGGCGCTTCGCTCGGTATATTGTCCGGATTCGTTTCCGGCAATTTCTCGGCGTATTACATCGGGCTAGCGATGGTTCTGCTGATGTCGATCAGCTATTTGGTCAGCTTGCATGGCCTGGGCAAATTGATGATTGCCGCGCCAGTTTTTGCATTCGGCCTGGTGGCGTTCGGCTTTCTGGGCATGGGGCCGGTGACCATCGCCGTTGACTCATACGGCCCTGTGACCGACAACGCACAATCGGTGTATGAGTTGTCGCTGATCGAGCATGTCCCTAACGTTAAGATGGACTTGAAAGCTAATTACAACATTGACGTGAATTTCGATCGGGCCAAGGAACTTCTGGAAGAGAACGACGGCGCCGGAAATACCTTCAAAGCCACTGCTAAGCCTGTGTTGATCGGAACTGCTGTTGTCGGCGCCACCACCATGATTTTTTCCATCATCATGGCGCTCACTCACGGAATCACGCAGGATGTGGACAAGCTTTCCCTGTTGCATGCGCCGTTTTTTTTGGGTCTGGTGACCGGGGGCGCGATGATCTACTGGTTTACTGGCGCTTCCACGCAGGCCGTTACGACCGGGGCTTATCGGGCGGTTGAATTCATCAAGGCGAATATCAAACTGGAAGGCGTGGAGAAAGCTTCGGTTGCGGACAGCAAGAAAGTCGTCGCTATCTGTACAAAATACGCGCAGAAAGGCATGCTCAATATTTTTATCGCAGTCTTTTTTGCTACGCTTTCGTTCTCCTTCGTTGAGCCTTTCTTTTTTATTGGTTATCTGATTTCCATTGCAATCTTCGGACTGTATCAAGCGATTTTTATGGCCAATGCGGGGGGCGCTTGGGACAACGCGAAGAAGATCGTGGAGACCGAACTCAAACAGAAAGGTACGGCACTGCATGACGCGACTGTTGTAGGCGACACCGTTGGCGATCCGTTCAAGGATACTTCCTCAGTCGCGTTGAATCCGGTGATCAAGTTCACGACGCTGTTCGGGTTGCTCGCTGTGGAACTGGCCGTGAAGCTGACGGTCGAAACTGGCGGTGGCCTGACGCACATTCTTGCCGCAGCATTCTTTCTTGTGTCATTTTTCTTCGTATACCGATCGTTCTACGGGATGCGAATCAAGGCGGGACAATAGGCAGCTTTGGAGATCATCGAGCGGCCTTTATCCAAAGTGGACTTGTGCGTTTTTAGCTTCTGTCAGATGGTTGTTGTTACTGTGCGGGATGGGTGTAGTCCACGATCCGCCAAGGCTCCCAGACAGCTTGCTCTCCGCCCAGCTGCACGAAATCGGTGATCCGTGTTCCTTCGTCTAGAGCCGATAGCAGACCATGCTGTTCACACTCCGACAGTAACCCTCAAAAATCGCTTCGGCGGACTACGATGCTTTGACTAAGCCCAGGAATTGACGTGAGTCGTTGGCGAAACCTGGGAATACCGATTTCAGGTCGCGGTCGCCCAGATGCTTGCTGATGATTTCGCCCAAGACACTGCGATAGTCTGTGGTCACGGCAAGATCGCGCCCCTGATTCAGCTGGCCTTCGGATAATCCCGGCCATCGCGTGTAGACCTTCCCGCCTTTGATGTCGCCGCCCATGACGAACATGCAATTCGCGTGGCCGTGATCGGTGCCGCGGTTCCCATTCTCATGCGCGGTGCGACCAAATTCCGACATGCTCACGAATGCTACATCACCCATGCGATCGCCCATGTCCTGATGGAACGCCGCAACGCCTTGGCCGAGATCGCGCAGCAGATTCGAAAGTTGGCCTTCGACCCCGCCCTCGTTGACGTGGTGATCCCAGCCTCCGCTATCGAGAAATGCGACTTCCAAGCCGACTTCGGCTTTGAATAGCTCTGCGATCTCCTGCAGGCTTTGGCCGAAGCGGCTCTTCGGATATTGCGCCCCGTTTCCTGGCTGATATTTATCGGGATTGATTTTCTTGAGTTGATCGACTGCTTCGAACGTTTCCGTTCCGACACCATGCAGCGCCCGATCGACCGTCTGAGCGTACATCGCTTCGAACCCGCCTTCAGTTGTCTGCTGCGGGCCATTCATTTTGAATTGCTTGAGGTCTGGGATCGCGACTGCGGAGGCGGAGCCTTGCAAGGTTCGCGGCAGGTACGGTCCAAAAGCGACCGCGCGGAATGGCGAGGTCTTTTCTTCCGGCATGGTTTGCAGCGCTCGGTTCAGCCAGCCATCATCGGTTGATTTCAGCCCGGGTGTCCCTGATTCCATGAAATCCTGCGCATCAAAATGCGAACGCGTGGGATCAGGCGAGCCCACGGCCTGCACGACTGCAAGCTGTCCATTGCGGAAGAGCGGAAGTATCGGTTCGAGGCTCGGGTGCAAACCGAAGAATCCGTCGAGGTCCAGGGCTGAATCCGCGCCGCGCCGTGGAGTCGGAATCGAGATTGTCGGGCGCATGCGGTAATAGTTCGGCTCGCCAAAAGGCACGACAACGTTCAATCCGTCCATGGCGCCACGCTGAAAGAGCACGACCATTTTTTTCTTGTTCGGCATGGCCGTGCCCGCGACCGCGCGCTGCAAGAACGACGGCAGCGCCGCCATCCCCAGCATGGCGATTCCTCCGCCCTTCAAGAAATAACGCCGCGAAATTGTCATCGCAAATCTCCCCGTGCTGCTGCGCAGGTTCCCAACCCGTGATTGACTATCGCCGCTGAAATTCCGGTGTGCCGATAACCAATCCGACGACCAATCCTTCGTTCACTTCTTTTACCGGATCATCCAAGCTGGCGCGCAGAATTTGTGGATCCTGCAACCGCGAGCGAAGGGTGTCTTCGGTCGATTGCGCCACCTGCCCGTCCAAGAATTCCTGCAACGCCCGCGTGAGCGCGGCATTGGGGTCGTGGAAGGCCTGATCTCCGAGCAGCGGCTTCAAGTCCACTTCGGCGCCGTTCATCTTGTCTCCCGCGAATGCCAGCGCGAAATTCAGGCGATTGAGCAGCGCGCCGGTGTTCACCCACGTTTCGGACTTGTCGGAATACCCCGTCGGCGGCTGGCAGAGGTAGAGGGGTTCGCCCATTCGTCCGACCCACTGAGTCAGCGGCAATGTGATCGTGACTTCGGCGTTTAGCGCTCGCGCTGTGCTGGCTACCAATTCAAACGGCGTTTTCACTTTCGCGCGATACGCGTCCTTCGACCAAAATTCCGGTGAATAAATCATGCTCTTCAACACGGCTCGGATATCGCCGTTGCTGGCTTCGAAGGTTTTGGCCATGCGCGTGACCAGCGCTGGAGGCGGATTGTCAGAGACAAAATGCCGCGCCAGTTCTGTAGAGATGAATTTCGCAGTGGCTGGCCGGCTTGCGAGCATCCTCAGTGCTTCTTCGCCGTCTTTTTCGCCGCCGTAGTTGAAGGTGTGGCCCATTACAACTTTCTTGCCTTCCGCGTGAATCTTTGCGTCGAAGAAAAATTGAGGATCTTTGCGCGGCTCGTGAATGGTCCAGCCAGTCAGGCACTCGGCCATCTGGATCACGTCTTTTTGGGTGTAGCCACCGTCCACGCCGACGGTGTGCAGTTCCATTACTTCGCGGCCATAATTTTCATTCAGGCCTCGATCTGGTTTTTTCACTGCGACTGTGGCTGCCCCTGGCGCAGGGCCCGTCGCCGGTCCCGGAAACGTGCCGGGAGTGGGCAGTGAGCCGCCGGCAAATGCCCCTTGGTATCGCCGGCGCATATCTTTCTGAGCCTGCATGCGAGCTACTGCGGCAGGATCGGCGCTCAGGAAATTATCGAGGAAAAACAGCATTGCCGGGCTTTTCGCGGTCGCGATCAGCAAATCTGGAAACTTACCCATAGTGTGGGGGCGGATGGTGTCTCGCTCGTAGGAGGTGAGCAGCCATTTGTCATCACCTTTATTTGCGAAAACATTGAAATGATTGAACCAGAAATCTTCCATCACCGCTTCGAGTTGCCGGTCGCTGTAAATGGCGCGATCGACTTTGGCCATGGAAAGCTCGGCGATTATGCGGTTGGGGCCTTGCACCTTGGCTAGCTGCTGTTGCGCTTTGTCCAGATTTTCATTTCCGGTTACGATAACTTGCGATTCGGCCGTCTCTTGCCTTGTTTTGAGTTGGTCTTGGGCTTGTTCTTTTGTGATTCCCTGCTGCTTCGCGAGCTGTTCGGGACGCGGATATTTCTCAAGCAATTCTTTTGAGGACAGTCGCAGAGTTGGATAGCGCTCTAAGCGCTGATCGAGAACTCTATCGTCAATGGACTCGGGATGAAGCTGCTGCTCGACCCATTTATCCAGGCCCATCTGGCGGATACGCTCGACCTCACCCGGGCGCGGACCATAAGCCAGGCGGTTCATGGCCTGCATGATGGCTTCGTCTTCAGTGAGCTCGGTGATCGGCAATTTGCCGACGAAGTGTTTATCGAGGACGATGCGATTTTGGCTAGTCTCAGCGGTCGAGTTGCTGGCGCTCTCGGCGCCAGCTTGCGCCCGCGGTACAAATAGCGCCAGAATAGCGACGAGCAGGACCGCAAGAACAGATGCGCCCGCAATGTCCAATCGCTGGTCGCACCTGATGTGTTGCTTTTGCTGCACGTTCGCTGACCTCGGTCTGCTGCGGGAAAGTACCTGCTTCGGTCAAGTTTAACCCTAAGCAGGCTCAAAAGTTGCTCAATGGATCTATTTGTCAACCGTTTCTGCGGGTGGGGCGAGCTAATGGCCAATCAGCCGGGCGGTTACCTTTTCAAAACCTATCGACTCGCTTCTTTCCGCGTTGTAGGCTGCACCTAGCAATACCACTACCGCGGTCAGGTACATCCAGATCAAAAGGCCAATCGCGGCTGCTAATCCGCCGTAGACAACGTCGTACGGCATGCGGCGGATGTACACGCCGAGGAATATGTCCACCAGCCACCACAGCGCCGTGGCCACGCCGGCCCCGGGCAGCAAACACCTTAGGCCTTTATGCCCCGGCCGCCCCACACGGTATACGAACACGAGCACGAACATCGAGAGAAGAAATATGATGGCCGCCTGAATAACGATTCCTACGGTGTGAATCAGGAATGGCTGGTGTCCCAATTCATGGTTTAACCATTCGCGTTCCTGCTTTCCAAAAATTGTCAGCAGCACAACCGCCAGCGACGGCACAATCGTCATGACCAGCAGACAAAGCGCGCGCAGATTTATCGCCCAATATTTATGGCGGACCGGGTCGCCTTCGATGATTCGAAAACCTTCAATGAAGCCAGCCATCACCTGAGAACCGGCAAGGAGCGTGCCGCCCAGGCCCAGCAAGAACCATTTCCAAGGATGTGCGCCTCGGCGAGCGAAATACTGGGTGACGATATCTTCGCTTCCGGGCGGAACAATCAGCTTCAGGCGCTCCGGAAGCTCCGTCAAGGCGTCGCGGAAGGAAGCTTTGCTGCTGAGTACCCCTAATGCCAAAAGCAAGATCGGGAAAAAGGCCAAAAACATGTTGAATGCGATCGCCTGGCTCAGCGTGACGCAGTCGGGGAAGATGCGGCCCAGACCGCGAAACAATAATTTCAGTATGCGATCCATGAGTATCGTCGGCGGAATTATACGGGCAGTGAGCTCCAATCGAGCGACATTTCTGTTTATGTGCAATTCATAAGTGCATGCCATTGGGCACAGGGGCACCCGGTCGGTGCTGCAACACAGTGGTCCATAATGTCCGCACCCCCTACTCGCGAAACCAGAAAAATTTCGCGGTTTGTGCTAGCCTCATATCGAAAACGACCCAACATGCGGGCGCGATGCGAATCGCTGCTCGCGATTTCGCAGAAGCGAGGAGGCTTGAGTGGCTCGTCTGGTGCGTTGCGGATTGATCCAGGTGCATTGCGAGTGGTCGCCCGAAAAATATTCCATTCGCGAGATTTCCAAGAAAATGATGGAGAAGCACGAGAAACTGCTTCACCATGCGGCGAAGAAGAAGACTCAACTTCTGTGCTTGCAGGAGCTTTTTAACGGGCCCTATTTCTGCGCTGAACAGCAAGCGCGGTGGTATGAGATGACCGAGCCTGTGCCGGACGGTCCCACGGTCGATCGACTGCGCAAGCTCGCCAAAAAATACGAAATGGCAATGGTGGTTCCTGTTTACGAGCGCGAGATGACTGGTCTGTTTTACAACACCGCGGCAGTGATCGATGCCGACGGAAAATATTTGGGAAAATATCGCAAACATCACATTCCACAAGTCGCGCCCGGATTTTGGGAGAAGTTTTACTTTACTCCCGGGAACACGGGGTATCTTACTTTCCAGACGAAGTTCGCGCGTATCGGCGTTTACATATGTTATGACCGGCATTTCCCCGAAGGCGCGCGCGTGCTTGGATTGAATGGCGCCGAGATCGTTTTTAATCCGTCAGCAACTGTCGCTGGGCTGAGCGAATATTTGTGGGAACTGGAACAGCCGGCGCATGCGGTTGCAAACGGTTATTTTGTGGGCGCGATCAATCGCGTGGGCAAAGAGGCGCCGTGGAATATCGGAGAGTTTTACGGCAAGAGCTATTTCTGTAACCCGAGAGGAAAGATTATCGCGCAAGCCAGCCGCGATAAGGATGAAGTCCTGGTGGCCGATCTGGACCTTGAGGAAATGGATAGAGTTCGTCAAACCTGGCAGTTTTTTCGCGATCGGCGGCCGGAGTCTTACGGCGAGATCACGCGCACACGTTCTGTTGCAGCTGCCGACTAACAGGTAGCGACCGAAAATCCGTTGATAGACCGGGGATCCGGGGAAAGTGTAAGCAAAAATGACCATGACACCGAAAGTAGTTCCGACTCGCAGTGAAGAAGTGGTGCGGAAGCACAAGGAATTTATCTGGCCGGCAGTGACCAACTATTACCAGCATCCCTTGGTTGCTGATCATGCTTCGATGCAGTATCTGTGGGACATCGAAGGCAATAGGTATCTGGATTTTTTTGGCGGCATCGTAACCATTGGCGTGGGCCACTGCAATCCGAAGGTCACCTCGAAGATAAAAGCGCAGGTGGACAAGCTCCAGCACACTTCGACGCTTTTCCCTAATGAAGCAATGGTGGCGCTGGCAGAAAAGCTTGCCGAGATTACCCCCGGGAAATTGCAGAAGAGCTTTTTTACATGTTCGGGCACCGAGGCCAACGAAGCCGCGATTCTGCTGTCGCGCATGGCTAGCCCCAGCTACGACATTGTGGCGCTGCGGCACGCCTATTCGGGCGGCTCGTCGCTGGCGAAGTCAGTAACCGCGCAGTCTGCGTGGCGGAAAAGTGGCGTTATTAGCGTGGGCATATCACACGCGGTAAATCCCTATTGCTATCGCTGCCCGCTGCACCTGACCTATCCCTCGTGTAACGTGGCGTGCGCGAACGACGTCGAGAGCGCGATTCAAACCACCACCAGCGGGCAGATCGCGGCATTTATCGCCGAGCCGATTCAGGGGGTCGGGGGATTCATTACTCCCCCGCCGGAATACTTCAAGATGGTCTACCGCATCGTGAAGAATTACGGCGGACAATTTATTTCCGACGAAGTGCAGACCGGCTGGGGGCGAACCGGCAAGAAATGGTGGGGCATCGAGCAGTGGGAAGTCACGCCGGACATCATTACGTCGGCCAAGAGCATGGCTAACGGCGTTCCGGTCGGTTTAACCATCACCACCGCCGAGTTGGCTGACAAATTTCAGGGCTTGACCATTGCGACATTCGGGGGAAATCCGGTTACTTCGGTCGCGGCGCGCGCCGTTATTGAAGTGATCGAAGAAGAAAATTTGCGCGAGAATACCTTTGTGGTCGGCGGGTACTTTCGAGCGAAGCTGGAAGAGCTGCAGCAGAAATATCCGCTCATCGGCGAAGTCCGTGGCATGGGTATGATGCAGGCGCTCGAATTGGTGAAAGACCGCCAGACCAAGGAGCCGGCGCCGCAGGAAACCAATCAGATTTTGGAACGCGCGCGCGCCAATGGCCTGCTGGTGGGCAAAGGTGGGATGTATGCAAACGTCATCCGCATGGCTCCGCCCATGAATATTTCCAAGGCAGATGTGGATGAAGGTATTGGCCTGCTGGACCAATCATTTTCGGAAGTGAGAATCTGAAGGTAACGAAGCTGCGGAATCGGTAGTAGAACTCCAGAGGAAACACCGGAGAAAGCGGGATGGCAACAGCAACGGCGACTGACCAGCTTTGCAGGAATTACATCAACGGCCAGTGGGTGGAGTCAAAGTCGACGAAGCTTGTCGAACGGCGGAACCCGGCGAATACGGATGAAGTTGTTGCGCGCGTGGCGCTTTCTACGCGCGAAGAAATGAAGCAGGCAATCGTCGCCGCCAAAGCCGCCTTCCCTGCCTGGCGTGAAACGCCCGCTGCGAGCCGCGGCAAAATTCTTTTCAAGGCTACGCAGATCATGCAGGAGCAGGCGGAAAAGCTGGCTCGGCTGTTGACGCTCGAAGAAGGTAAGGCACTGAAGGATGCGCGCGGCGAAGTTCAGCGCTCGATCAATATAATTGAGTTTATGGCCGGCGAAGCCCGGCGGCTGAATGGCGAAACGCTGACCAGCGAACTTCCCAAGAATTTTTCGTACACCATCCGCCAGCCGATCGGGGTGGTCGGCGCGATCACGCCGTGGAATTTTCCAGTAGCAATTCCGGTGTGGAAGATCGCTCCGGCACTGGTTTGCGGTAATACCGTGGTCTTCAAGCCAGCCACTTTGACACCGCTAACAGCTATCAGAATCGTAGAAATCTTCGAACAGGCCGGTTTGCCAGCGGGCGTTCTAAACCTGGCGATAGGCTCGGGACGCGAAACCGGCGACGAATTGGTACAAAATCCGCACGTCCATGGGCTTTCCTTCACCGGGTCGAACGAAGTTGGTTGTGCCCTCTACGCTTCGGGCGCTGCGCATTTGAAGAAAATTCAATGCGAGATGGGCGGCAAAAATCCGATCGTGGTGCTGGCCGATGCGGATTTGCAACTGGCCATGGAATCGACTCTGGCAGGAGCGTTTGCGTCCACGGGCCAGCGTTGCACGGCCACCAGCCGCGTTGTCATTGAAGAAAGCGTCGCCGACAACTTTGTCGCGGCGCTGGTAGAGCGCGCCAAAAAGTTTGTGGTGGGCAACGGCCTCGATGAGGCCACGGATATGGGACCCTCCGTCGACGAGAGCCAGTTCAAGACTGTGCTCAAGTACATCGACATCGGCAAAAAAGAGGGCAAGCTGATGTGCGGCGGCGAGCGGTTGAGCGGACCACGCTACGATAAAGGATGGTTTGTTTCACCTACAGTATTCGATCACGTCGCATGGGACAGCAAACTCGCTCAAGAAGAAATCTTTGGCCCTGTCTTGAGTATTATCCGTGTGAAAAATTTCGAGGAAGCTTTGCAAGTCGCGAATTCGGTGCGTTACGGGCTTTCCAGTTCGATTTATTCCACCGACTCGAACAAGATTTTCGAATTTATTGACAAGATCGAGACCGGCATGACTCACGTGAATTCGCCTACTGTTGGCGGCGAGGCGCACGTGCCCTTTGGCGGCGCGAAGGATTCAAGCGTTGGTCCGCGCGAAGTGGGACATGCTGCTGTCGATTTTTATACTGACCTCAAGATCGTTTACATCGACTACACAGGCCGCAAACGCGAATCGAGCCTTTACTAACAATTGCCAGCGATAGATGAGAAGCTGTGTAGGCTGTCCGGATCGCGCATTTTGCCTTCCGGGCATCATAGTTATTTCTTTGGAGCTAGTAGGCGTGAAATCGGAATGAATCAGCCTGGCGTCAAGGCTCCTCCGACTTTGTTAATCGTGCGGCGTTTTCATGCGCTCAAGAGAGGCGTGGTGAGCGCGGCTTTTTTGGCTTTTTCAATTTGTTTTGCGGGTTCCCCCGATACCAGAGCCGCGGAAAACAATCGCTATCTCTGGAAGGCTGTGCCACAGGCGCAGTGTAAGTTGGATGATAACACTCCTCTTGCCTGGAATATATTTCAAACGGACAAGAAAAAAGAAGCGAACCTGGTGCTAGTGCTGCTGGGGCGACGCTACATCGCCCTGGACCTCAAAGCGAAAACTGCTTACAACGTGTTCCCTTCCGACTTGCAGGCCAAGGGTACGGATTTTGAGAGCGGTAACTTGTTTGTGTCTTCGCGGGTTCTGCCAACGGATAACTGGACCCTCAAGGATGCGGGGCCTGTGGAGATAATCAAACTGACTTTGGCAGATTATGGCCGCACCTTGTATGTTGAACTGCCGCACCTGCCCGATATGCGCGCGTTTTACTAGGATGGTTTTTCCGGCCTCGCGACCGGGATCCGCCCCGATGGCTGAATTCGTCGCAAGCTGCAGGAACGGATCCCGATCGCAGGCGCGACGCTATGAGTCAGCTCGCGCCTGCCGTCGTCTTTTGCTTCCACGACATTGGGGGAAGGCCGGTGTCGATTTCCTCCATGGTGATGCATCCGTGCACCGGACATACTAATGCGCAGAGATTGCAGCCTACGCATTCCTCTTCGATGATTTTTGGAACGTGAACTTCCATGCCGTTGGGGTTGCGCTTGGTGCCGCTGGGATGGTGGGCGCGTTCGATGCACTGATGCGCGCCGTCTTCGCAGGCTAGGTAACATAGCTGGCATCCGATACATAGAGCGGTATCAATCTTCGCAATAATTTTATAATTCAGGTCCAGGTCACCCCAATCCATAACGTTCGGAACCGCGCGGCCGCGAAAATCCTCGATTGTGCGGTAGTTGTGATCATCCATGTAGGCGTTCAGGCCATCGGCCATGTCCTCGACGATGCGGAAACCGTAATGCATGGCGGCCGTGCAAACCTGTACGCACGAAGCGCCCAGCGCAATGTGTTCCGCGGCATCGATCCAGTTTCCAACTCCGCCGATGCCCACGATCGGAATTTTTACTTTCTTTGCGACAGCAGAAACCAGATGCAAGGCGATTGGTTTCACCGCTGGCCCGCAATAGCCGCCGTGCGAGGACTTCCCTGCCACATACGGACGCGGCGCGAATGTTTCAAGGTCAACGCCCATCAGCGAGTTGATTGTGTTTATTAAGCTGACGGCGTTGGCTCCGCCCCGCTCGGCGGCGAGAGCGATGTGCGTGATGTCGGTGACATTCGGGGTGAGCTTGGAAATGACTGGCGTTTTGGCGACTTCTTTTGCCCAAGACGTGATCATTTCCGTGTATTCGGGGACTTGACCGACGGCGGCGCCCATTCCCCGCTCGCTCATGCCGTGCGGACAACCGAAATTCAGTTCGAGCGCGTCGGAGCCGGCATCTTCAGCGCGGCGAACCATGTCGTGCCAGGTTTCGCGCTTCGATTCCACCATGAGCGAGGCAATCACCAGGTGTCTCGGATATCGTTTCTTTACTTCCGCAATTTCGCGCAGGTTCACCTCGATCGGACGGTCGCTGATGAGTTCAATGTTGTTGAGACCCATCATCTTCACGCCGTTCAGATCAATCGCGGCATAGCGCGATGAAGTGTTCTGAATCGGTTCGCCGATAGTCTTCCAGACCGCGCCACCCCAGCCCGCGTCGAAGGCACGCATCACCTGGCCGCCCGTGTTGGTGGGCGGACCGGAAGCGAGCCAGAAGGGATTTGGTGAGCGCAACCCGCAAAAGTTTACGCTTAGCTCTGCCATTGGTTTACCTCGGTTTGACGTCGTTCAGGCCGCGCCAGATCAGCCATATCGCGACCGCTATCATTCCCAGCCAGCCGATGAACCGCACCACGCTCGCGATTTCGATGTCACGTGGCAGCAGCCCGAACTTCCCGAACATATAATTCCAGTCGTGAATCACATCATCGGAGTCGCCTACCGTCGTTAGCGGCAAGTCCTGCGCACGGGCGTCGGCCATGTAAGTCGCGATAGGCAGGAATTGCTCAAAGAAAAAGAACAGGCAAAATGCGACTCCTTGCGACTGGCGCCGGAAGAAAAAGTATACGGCAAGGGCGAAAGGTACGAATAGCTGCAGAAATGTGCCACCCGCGACGCTAACGAATTCGCCAGCCCAGCGAAAAAGCAGATGGCCGCCCTCGTGAATGGGCACGAAGACACCGTCCATCAACAGCAATACGCCTGAGCCGCGCGCGCACTGATAGACGAACAGGGAGTAGAAGGCAACCCATAGAGCCAACGCGGCCCGCGGGACTGGCTCCCAGTTTTGTTCGAGTTCCTCCAGAACTGGAAAGCGCTCGGTCCATGAGTCGGGGATATGCACAAGCATTAATTCTTACCGCGCGGGACGCCGAGCCAGACATCCATGCCGCGGGCCGCGGCCATACCTTCGGCGACGGCGTCGACCACTTCTTTGCCGCCGTTTACGCAATCGCCGCCGGCGAAATATTTCGCGTTACCAGTTTGATGTCGCTCGTTTACCGCTACTGTGCCGTTTTCGCGCAATCGGATGCCTGGAACTGGGCGAAGAAATTCAGTCACCGGCTTTTGGCCGATGGCGCGGATGACCATGTCTGCTTCCAGCGTGAATTGAGTGCCAGGGATATTGACGACTTTTGTGCGAGCGCCGCCGTGCGCTGATTCAGGGCGCGTGCGAACGCACTCGATCGCGGAGACTTTTCCGCGCTCCCCAAGAATTCTGAGCGGCTGCGAATACCAGTGAAAACGTATGCCGTCAAGTTTCGCGAGATCATACTCGTAGGCAAAGGCCGGCATATCCTTTTCTCCGCGACGGTAGATCAGATGGACGGGCTCGGCTCCGAGACGCTTTGCGGCCGTGACTACGTCGATGGCCGTGTTTCCGGCGCCAATGCAGGCGACCCGCCTGCCGACGGCGACGTCCTGAAAGGAGCGAACCTTGGTGGCTTCGATAAATTCCATTGCACCGACAACACCAGCGAGATCTTCGCCGGGCAAATTCAAATCCCAGGTTTCGCCAAGGCCGACGCCAACGAAAATGGCGTCGTAGTCATTTTCCAGTTCGGCGAAAGTTATGTCCGTCCCTACGGTAGTCTTCTGTCTAAATTTGACGCCGAGCTCTCGGACAAGTTCGATTTCGCGGAGTACATCCTTGGCACGCAACTTGTAGGCGGCTATGCCCAGGGTGTCGAGGCCTCCGGCAAGCTCGTTACGGTCAAAAATCACAACGTCGTAGCCCATCTTGGCAAGCTCCGCGGCGCAGGCGAGCGACGCGGGACCGGAGCCGACGCAAGCGATTCGCCTGCCGTTCGGCGCGCCCGCATGAAAAAGTTGGATATCTCTATCGAGGACGTAATCCACCGCGTAGCGTTGCAACCTGCCGATTTCGATTGGCTTCTCCTGTTTTTCATGCATTACGCAGGCGCCTTCGCAGAGCACTTCGGTGGGGCACACCCGTCCGCAACTGTGACCTAGAATATTGGCTTCGAGAATCACGCGCGCCGATCCTCGCAGGTTATCGCTGGAAATCTTTTTGATGAATGCGGGAACGTCGATGTGGGTTGGGCATGCTGCAGTGCAGGGAGCATCAAAACAGAAAAGGCACCGCGCTGCTTCCACGGCGGCCTGACGAGGCGTCATCCGCGGCGATATTTCCTCGAAGTTCTTTTCGTACTGCTCGGGAGAAAGCTTGGGAGCAGTTTCACGCAAGGTCATGAAAATTGTTATCCAGTGCTTGGGTTGGAAAGCGAAGCCATTCTAGCATTGCAGGTTGCGCGTAGGTGTTAGAGCTTTTGTCGCCAGTCGACAAAGCTGAAACTTCAAGAGTGTGCCGCAGACCCGGAAATCGTCCACTTGTCACACTGCAACAAAACACGGAAGAGGTGTAAGCTACAACGTTTCGTGAATGGGAGATTCACTTCATGCGATTTGACACCCTGATTCGCAACGGCACGATCGTGACTGCGACTGACACTTACGTAAGCGAAGTCGGCATTGCGAACGGTAAGATTTCTGCGATCGGTGTGGACTTGCCGGCAGAAAACGCCGCAAAGACTATTGATGCGCGCGGAATGTTGGTGATGCCGGGCGGAATCGACGTGCACACACACCTGGACATGCCCTTCGGCGGGACCATGAGCGCCGACGATTTCGAATCGGGCACGATCGCAGCCGCCTATGGCGGAACCACCACGCTGATTGATTTTGCGATTCAGTACAAAGGGCAGACGCTGCGCCACGCCTTCGATACCTGGATGAAGAAGGCGGACGGCAAAGCGGTGATTGACTATGCGTTTCACTGCATCGTTACGGACATCGCCGGCGCACAATTGGACGAGATGAAAGCGTTCGTGCGCGAGGGCGTGCCCACATTCAAATTGTTCATGGCTTATCCGGGCGTTTTCATGCTGGACGACGCTTCTATTTTTAAGGCGATGCGGGCGGCGGCGGACAGCGGCGGAATGATTTGCATGCACGCGGAAAATGGCGGCGCGATTGACGTGATCGTGCAGCGAGCGCTGGCCGAAGGAAAACGCGCGCCCAAATATCACGCTTTGACGCGGCCCGTGACGCTGGAAGCGGAAGCAACATCGCGCGCGATTGCGCTGGCAGAGATCGCCGGCACACCGGTGTATATCGTGCACTTTTCCTGCAACGAGGCGCTCGAAAAAGTGCGCGAAGCGAGGGATCGCGGACTTCCGGTGTACGCGGAGACTTGTCCGCAGTATTTGTATCTTTCACTGGAGAATATGGACGCGCCGGGATTTGAAGGCGCGAAGTATGTTTTCACGCCGCCGCTGCGCGAAAAATGGCACCAGGAAAAATTGTGGCAAGGATTGGCGAAGGACGATTTACAGGTTGTTTCCACCGACCACTGCCCTTTCTGCATGAAGGAACAGAAGGAACTGGGCAAGGATGACTTCACGAAGATTCCGAATGGCGGACCGGGGATCGAGCATCGCATGAGTTTGGTTTACAGCGGCGGCGTTCACGGCGGGAAATTTTCGCCGAATCGGTTCGTGCAGCTGGTGTCCACCGCGCCGGCGAAACTTTTTGGATTGTACCCGCGCAAGGGCACGGTGGCAGTGGGTTCCGATGCGGATTTGATTGTGTTTGATCCCAATGAAGAACAAATCATCAGCGTGAAGACGCATCATATGCGCGTGGATTATTCGATGTTTGAAGGGACGCGCGTGAAGGGCGTGACGAAGACGGTGCTTTCGCGAGGGGCGCACGATCATGGAGAAGGGCAAGTTTGTCGGCAAGGCAGGTGCGGGAGAATTTTTGAAAGCGGAGAATCCGGCGAGGATATAACTGATCCAGACATCGCGGAGCAGCACCGATTAATCGCGGGAGACGCCCGACGACCCAGGGGATGCTTACGAGGCCGTCTTTTACCTGGACGTCCACGATGTCGCCGTTGGTGAAGCGGTCGAAATCGCCGCGGTCCACCGGGACTGCGCTCAAAGCGACGGCCTTCGCGCCAGGACGTGACGATGAGGCGCCGGCTGGGAACCGGGCCGGTCATTGAAAATTTGCTGATTACGCGAGCTTTTTCGATGTGCGTGCGGAGAACGATCGAGCGCTCCGTTGCCGAAAAGAAGCAGGGCGAGCAGCCAGGGCAGCGGAAGCAGGCCGTAGTAAATGCGCTTCAGAGATTCAACTTCCTGATGACGCAGCGCGCGACGTTCGACAACGATTGCAAGGCCGAGCGTGAGAAAAAATACCACACCGATAAAAATTACGATGCCATCGAGCTCGAGCGCCGGATAGCGGCCGCTGGCGACGATGAAGGCCAGCGCGCCCACCAAAAATAATGCGGTGCGATTGAGCAGCGAGCGGCGCAGGGAAAATTCGGCGGCGGAGGAATTCAGGCCGCAGGCATCACAGGTGTCGCTGAGTCGTTCGGCCCCACAGTTCAAACAACGCGTCATCGTGAAATCTGGCTCCCGTAGGCGATAGCGTTGATGCTATGCGGCGATGCCGATTGGCTGTCAATTAGCGCGGCGACACCCCTAGCATCGGGCGGAGCGGACCGGCAAATTCGCGCACATGCACTTCTATTAGACACCGTAATGCGATGAAATGGTTTCTATTTCACCTGGCGCTACGCTGGAGGGGGGGCTGTCGAGGCAGACCATATTTTCGTCGCGGCCGTTTGACAGCATTTCGCAGTCAATATCCTGGGCGCTGCGGATGGCTTCGGCAGAAGTGGCACCGGAAGCGGTGGCGCAGTGCAGGGCGCCTTTGAAGGTGACGCAGACTTCGTATTCATTCTGGGTTTGCTGGCGTGATGAATAGAGCAACACTGCCGAGCAGAGGCGATTGCTCCCAGGATCATAATTGCTCGCACCGGGATTTTCCGATTTGCCATGAATTCCTCGTCAATTACCAGCCACACCGCTAATGCTGTGGACGAGAATGCGCCGGACCGACGCGAAAGTTCCTTCTGAATATATCGCCGAACGTGCCGGGAGATCGGCCTTCCAGTGCCGCGAGGTCCTTCAGATCGCGCAGCGTGAGGTTCAGAAGAAACGCCAGAACCTTGGGAGCCGGAGCATGTGCGATTCCGAGTCAGCGCCACGCGAATATTGTACTGCACTGACCATCTTGGATGCTGCGCGATCGCTGTCAACGACGCGTTCAGGAACCGCGCGGATTCGCGAGAACTTTCAGTATCTGGCTCTCGGTGAGAAACGCGTTCGCTAGTGCTAGCTTTATCGCTTGCGGATGACCTTCGGCAAGGAGCGCGCCCACCACGCGAGCCGGTCCTCGCCGCGCCAGAGTTAGTTTTTGACCAACCGGCAAATGAGGCACACGGGTGATGAGCACTTCTTCGGCGACGCGACGGATTTCGGCGGGCGTCGATGGCAGCAAGCTCAGGCGAACGAGGTCGAATAGGTAAAGCTGCCGAAGCAGTGCCATCGCCAATCGGCGCGGCGTCCGTGGATGGCGCGCGAGACGCAGGCGCACTCCTTCGCTTGCAGTCCACTTCGCTTTTTCGGCGATTGCGGTGAGGACGTTCGCGGAAAGATCGAGGCGTTCCAGCATTTGAACGATGTGCGGCTCTTCGATGTTGGGATTTTCGAGCAGCGCGAGCAAGAGTTTCTTCGTCGGTTTCGTGGATCAAGCGAATTGCAGTTCGCATTGCTGGGAGCCGATTGCGCGCGTCAGGATGCGCTCGGAACTGTCATCCGGCATGAGCCTTTCGCTTCCCAAGACGAATTGCCATCCTTGCCGCTGCTTCGGCTGGTTTCATCTTAAGCGCAGTTATCTGCGCGTGAGGTGCGAGTCCGTGCAAACCGTCGTCGATCGCGGCGTCGAAGAATTTGCTGCGTCCGATGGCACCGCCGGCCTTGGCGATAGAGAATTTCGCGGTCTTTCATGTGCAGCTGTTCCGATCACGCTCGCGGCGAGGTCGCCGAGTGATTCGGCGGCGTCCGCTAGTATTTCGCAGGCCACGGCGTCACCTTTATCGCCTAATTCGGCGACCAGCGGGAAAACTCGCGGAAAGACGTCGTCGGGATTCTTTATCACCCAATCGAGGACGCGAGTCCATTCGTTGCAGCCGAGCCACTTCAGCATTCTTTGCGGATAGAGCGGTTTGCGGGCCACGTTTTTCTTCGGCGCGAACGACGGCGGCCAGGGCGCGCCTGCCGATATCGAATCCGCTGCCTTCGTCGCTGAACCAGGGGCCGCGCCCGCCGGCGCGGGCGGTGTGACCTTTGGCATCACGTCCGTAGGCTGCCGGAGCCGGTGCCTACTACCAGGATTATTCCCTCATCGTCGCCGACCGCTGCATTGAAGAGTGATGGCCAGATCGGTGGTGATGGAAACGGCCGCCGACGGGAAACCGCGCTCCAGAAATGTCGCGATGCGTTGCGCGACGGATTCTCGCCCGGCACCGCCAATGCCAGCGCATATTCCACGAATGTCGCTCGCCTTTAGATGTTCTCGTTCGAGTACAACATCCGCAGCGTCGCTTAGCGCGAACCAGGCCTTGGCGTAACCGGCGCGCAGCGGGTTCGAAGGGCCAGCGGTCGCTTGCGCGAGAACGTCGGCTTCGCGCGTCCATCAAAATGCAATCGGTCTTCGTACCACCGCCATCAAGACCCAGATAATAGTCTGCATGCGCCATGTGCTTTTTTTCAGACATTCGCTTTCACCATGCTTGACAGGATTTCCGGCCCGCAGTTAGCATCGCGCGACTCGCCTGTCCAACTCTAACTAAGCGCAAGTCAACGAGATGCAAATCAGCCCAATCGACTTCGGTATTTTGCTGCTGTATCTGGCGGGCATCACGCTATTTGGCGCTCGTTTCCGGCGCGGCCAGCAAAATTTGCGCGACTATTTCCTGGGCGGCCGCACTGCGCCGTGGTGGGCGCTGGCTTGCTCGATTGTCGCGACAGAGACTTCCACGCTCACCATTATCGGCACGCCAGCGATCGCCTACGGCGGAAACCTCGGATTTTTGCAACTGGTGCTGGGCTACCTGGTCGCGCGGGTGATTCTCTGCGTGGTACTTATACCACAATACTTCCAGGGAGAATTCTATACCGCTTACCAGCTTCTGGAAAAGCGTTTCGGGCCGCGAATGCGGTCGGTGGCGGCGGTGGTTTTCATGGGAACGCGAGCATTGGCGGAAGGCGTGCGAATTTCGGCGATCGGCAAAGTGGTGAGCGTGGCGTTCGGAACCGGCGGATCGCCTTTCGATTTTGATTATCACGCTGCTCACCATGTTTTACACGTTCGAGGGAGGCATGCGTGCGGTGATCTGGACCGACGTCGTGCAGTTTGCTCTGTACCTGACTGGCTCGGTGGCGGCGTTCTTTTTGTTGCTGCACAAAATTCCTGGTGGATGGCCGGAAGTGACGCAGGTGGCGGCGGCGACCGGCGGAAAGTTACGCGTTTTCGATTTTACGTTCAGCCTGACGCAAAGCTACACGTTTTGGTCGGGCCTGCTCGGCGGAACTTTTCTGACTATGGCGAGCCACGGGACGGATCAGACGATGGTGCAGCGGTTGCTGGCCGCGAGGAACGAACGCGACAGCAAGAAAGCGCTGCTGGTAAGCGGAGTGATCATTCTTGTGCAGTTCACTTTGTTTTTGGTGATTGGCGTGATGCTGTTTGTCTACATGCGGAATGGCGGGCTGGTTGTGCCGGGGGGCGATCCGGATCGGATTTATCCGGCGTTTATTGTTCACGGCATGCCGGTGGGACTTGCCGGAATTGTGCTGGCGTCGATTTTTGCTATCGCGATGTCGAACGCCAGCGGTTCGTTGAATTCACTTGCATCATCGAGCATGATGGACATGCGCAAAAAGCAGCGCCGTCGACTGCCGAGCACTCGTTGGGAAGATCGCGCGGCGCGACTCTCATTTGGGGCGTGGTGCTAGGGCTGCCTTCGCACTGATTCGCTGGGGGCCGGTGCTGGTGGCCGGATTGACGATTGCGTCGATCACCTACGGCGCGATGCTCGGAGTGTTTTTGCTGGGGACTTGGAATAAACGTGCGAATGAAGCCGGAGCCCTGGCGGGTTTCGTTGCTGGTTTGGCAACAATGATCGCCGTGCGATTTTTCACGCCCCTCGCTTGGACGTGGTATGTGCTGGTCGGAACATTTGTGACTTATCTTGTGGGTACGATCGCGAGCGAATTGCTGCGAAGTCGCGGCGACGCTAGCTTTGCGCCAGCTGCCTAGTTTTCCGCACAACAAAGAGGATGACGATCCTGTCTACCGCTTCGAGCGCACCAAAGAGAACCGAGCGGCTTGAACTCGTTCGCGCCCTGGGTCCGTGGGCCGCGCTAGCCATCGTTGTCGGAACAATGGTCGGCACTGGAATTTTTTTGAAGCCGGGCGAGATGGCCAGCGTCGGCGGGTCAGTAAGCGTTGTTTATGCGGCATGGATTATTGGCGGATTGCTTTCCATGTTTGGGGCTTTGTCATTTGCCGAGTTGGGCGCCGCGCTCCCGGAAGCAGGTGGTCAATATGCCTATTTACGCAAGGGCTTGGGTCCGGTTTGGGGATTTCTTTTCGGCTGGATGCACTCTACCGTCGGCGAATCGAGTTCTGCGGCGTCCATTGCTGCGGGCTTTGCCCGTTTCTTAAGTTTCCTGGTCCCGGTAGTTGCAGCGCCGATTTTTTCGCTTCATCTTACCAGCCCCATGTCAGGCAAGCCTTACGAATTTGCTTTTACCTGGGCGCAGCCTTTGGCTGCCGGTCTGATCGCGCTTTTCACCTTTATTAATTACTTGGGCGTGCGCGTGGGTGGCCGCGTGCAAATTACCCTGACCATTTTGAAAGTGGGCGCAGTTCTCACGATTGTGGCCGCGGGATTCTGGTTTGGTCACGGAAGCAGCGAACATTTCCATCCTTTTTGGCCGGCGCATTCAACCATGGGAATGACCGGTTTTTTCGCGGCGCTCGCAGCGGCGCTGTGGGCCTATGACGGATGGGAGGATCTGAACCGCGTTGGCTCCGAGATACAGAATCCACAGCGAAATATTCCAGTGGCGCTCGTCGGGGGCACGATTTTAGTGGCGGGGCTCTATCTTCTGTTTAGCGCGGTCTGCTTTTACGCATTGCCATTTTCGAGCGTCGCCTTTTCGGCACACGTGGCTTCAGATGTAATTGCCAGCTTCGCCGGACACGGTGCGGCGGGCTGGATTACCTTGGCCATGCTGGTTTCGGCATTGGGCACGCTGAATTCTTCGATACTGAGCGGCGCTCGTGTGCCCTATGCGATGGCAAGAGACGGGCTATTTTTCCGGGTAACTGGAATCGTTCACAGGAAATTTCGCACCCCGGGTGGGGCGCTCCTTTTTCAGGGTGTTCTGGCCGGTTTGATGGCTCTCACCGGAACATTCGAAGAATTAACTTCGCTTTTTGTGTTTGCGGCTTGGATTTTCTACGCGCTTTCGGTGGTTGCGATGTTTCGGCTGCGGCGGATTGCTCCGGATCTTCCCCGGCCGTATCGAACCTGGGGCTACCCAGTTGTGCCGGCGCTTTTCGTAGCGGGCGCGGTGGCGCTCACGGTTAACATTTGGATCGAACGGCCCGTGAGATCGTCCATAGGACTTGCGCTGATTCTTTCGGGCCTATTTTTTTACCGGCTTTGGAACAAAAACGTTAGCGAGGCCTCGAAATACATTTCATAGTCTTTGATACGCGCATTCTCGCGGCCGCAACGAATTGATATCGGGATGCAAGAGATGGGCCATAAGCTCAACTCCGTCGGCCAGACGCGGGCCCGGGCGCGAAAAATAACTGTTAGCATCAACCGCGAAAATCCGACGGTCGCGAATCGCCGGAAGAGCATTCCAATTTTCCGGAATCTTGGCTCGCCTGAATTCGGCCGCATTTCGTGCGGCATTGTAGCCGCAGAGCATCACCAAAATCAGCTCGGCACCGCTCGCTGATAGTTCATCGGCTGAGACCTTAAAGGAGGGCTCGCGGGCGCGACCGAACAGGTCTTTGCCTCCCGACTTGGAAACCATCTCCGGCACCCAGTGGCCGCCAACATAGAAAGGCTCAAGCCATTCCAGGCAAAGCACACGGGGCTGGCGCAGAATCAGCCTGTCCTGCAAGGCAGCCTGAATCATCAATTCGACGTTCTTCACTTTTGCTTTCAATTGCGTCGTCAGCGCTTGCGCACGAGCCGTGGTTCGCGTCGCTTCGCCGACACGGAGAATGTCTTGCCAGACATCGTCGATCGAATGGGGAGTGAGCGTAAGTACGCGCGGCATTTTCGGCAGGCGCGTCAATGCTGACGCTAAGTCGTCCGGCGAGGCTGCGCAAACGTGGCAGAGATCTTGCGTGAGGATCAAGTCAGGAGCGAGCGACGCCAGCAGTTCGGCGTCTACGGCATAAATGCTCTCGCCGCGCCGCACGAATTCCGTGACTTGCCGGTCAATTTCAGAGGGAGCCGCCTGCGCATCAACGCGGGGTTTGATCAGTCGAGGCTTGGCCGCCGCTGCTGGAGGATAATCGCACTCGTGAGTGACTCCCACGACCGCATCGCCGAGGCCGAGCGCGTACAGAATTTCGGTTGCCGAAGGCAGAAGCGAGACAATGCGCATCGAATGGCCCGAACCTAGCTCCTGCGCGTCGCCGTCGATGGCGTCTTAATCATAAATCAAGTATTTTGCTCGCAATGTGCGAAACGTCTTCAGATCGTTATCCCAACTTTCGATGATCTCCGCGGGAGACTTATAGTGAATCAGGTCTTCCACGGCCGCCTCGGAACCGAGGAGATCTGCTAACTTAATAATTTGAAATCGTTCCGGGTATTGCCGGTGCAAAGCGTCAGCGATCTCCAGACCCATGCGCACGGGATTGAATGTGTTACGGTCGGTGATCTCGATTCTTACCCCATTACACAAATTGCCGCTGTAAAGGCCGTTGCTCGGAGTGAAGCTCGTGGCTGTAAAGCGAATACCTGGAACGTTGCGGGGCTCAGCGATTTCATCAAAGCGTCTGACTGAATCCAGGGTGCGCCCAGTTCTTCGAATGGGGTTGGTGTGCCGCGGCCGACCGAAACACCGGTTGGCTGCAGGATTTCAACGCCGGGATAAAGGAACGCTTGATTCACGGTGCGCAGATTGGGCGAGGGCGGGATCCATTTAAGCCCGGTTTGGTCATAGGTCTGGCTTCGATGCCAGTTCTTCATGGCGATGACCTGAAGGTCAGTGCCGGTTTGGTTTTCGGCATTGAACATTTTGGCCAATTCGCCCAGGTCATGGCATACATCAACGGCATCGGGAAATATCCAACGAAGGAGATGCGTTCGCGATCGAGCATCGGCCCTACTATTTTTTCCCCGCCCAGCGGGTCCGGGCGATCCAGCACAAAAAACGGAATATTGTGCTTCGAGGCCGCTTCCATGGCATAGCCCATGGTGGTGACGTATGTGTAGAAACGAACGCCTGAGCCTTGAATGTCGAAAACCAGCGCATCGATCCCTTGCAACATCTGGTCGGTTGGTTTCTGCGTCTTGCCGAAAAGGCTGTAAATGGTCAGCCCGGTGCCAACGTCCGTCGCGTTTTCAACGGCAGCATCGGCTTTACCTTCAATACCGTGTTCAGGATTGAACAAAGCGACGAGTTTGAGGCCTTCCGCATGGGCGAGAACATCGATGGTGCGCCGCCCTTGTGAATCCACGCCGGTCTGATTGGTAATCAGTCCGACGTGTTTGCCCCGCAAAGGCGCAAAGTTCTGCTGTTCGAGGACGTCTATGCCGGTTTCGGTAGGCGCGCTGGTCTGCGCAGCTGCGCAGCTGATTGCGGGCCGCGGAGCAATCGCAAACGCCGCGATTAGGGCTGCCGCACCAAAGAGAATCGGGAAAAAACGCTTAGGAAACACGCTGCACGAGGACTCTTTATGCGTCATATCACCCTATGCTATATACAGCCGCGGGATGCGGGCGTCAAACATGGAAGCTTCCGACGAGTGTGATGCGTAAACTCGGAGTTTCCACGCTACTCCTGCTTCTTCTCATGACTCCTTACGCTCGCTCACAGAAAACATCCGGCCACGAAATCGCGAGGTCCGACCGCTTCCAGCGCACGCCTGGGTTGAATTCACGCTAAAAAAAATGACGTTGCGCGAAAAACTCGGCCAGATGCTGATGCCGCATTATTTTGGCGTCTTTACGTCAGCCGAAAGCGCCGAGTACAAGCAACTGCTGCACGAGGTGGAAGATAATCACGTCGGCGGATTCATCGTCGCCACCGAACGCGGTCCTCTAGGTATCGAGCGCAGTCAAGTGTACCCTACCGTGGCTCTGACCAACGAACTACAAAAACGCGCGAAGGTTCCTCTGCTGATTGGCGCCGACTTCGAAAGCGGAACAGGAATGCGGCTCGAGGAAGGAACCTCTTTTCCTTCGGCGATGGCCATCGCTGCAACGAACGATCCGAAGCTTGCGTATGCGAGGGCAAGGTGATCGCGCTGGAATCACGGGCCGCAGGCGTGCATTGGATTTTTGCGCCGGACGCCGATGTGAACAACAATCCGGACAATCCGATCATCAATATTCGCTCGTTCGGCGAAGATCCAAAGCGTGTCGCTGACTTTGTGACGCAAGATGGTTCGTGGCATCGAGGAAAACGGCGGACTGGCGACCGCAAAACATTTTCCTGGCCATGGCAACGTGAGCGTCGATTCACATCTTTCGCTGGCCACCGTTACGGGAAATCGCAAAGAACTTGAATCGACCGAGCTGGTTCCCTTCCGCGCCGCGATCTCATCGCGAAGTCGCAGCTATAATGCCCGGACACCTCGCAGTTCCGGCTTTTGAGCCTGACACGACAGTTCCTGCGACAACTTCGGCGAGCATTCTGACGGGACTGCTGCGCGACGAAATGAAATTCAAAGGGCTGGTGGTTACCGACGCCATGGACATGGGCGGTGTAACTTCGCTGTACCCGCCGGGCGAAGCGGCGGTGCGTTCAGTGGAAGCTGGGGCCGACGTGATATTGATGCCGCCAGTGCCCGATGCCGCGATGGCCGGCCTTGAGCAAGCCGTGAACTCTGGACGCATCACCGAAAAACGGATTGATGAATCCGTTCGCCGGATTTTGATGGTCAAGGCGAAGCTAGGGCTGGACAAGAATCGCTACGCGGATATCGAACGCTTGGACCAAACGTTCGGACGCCCGGAGTTCGAGGCACAGGCACAAAATGTCGCGGACCGCGGAGTCACGTTGCTCCGTGACGAGCCACAAATGCTGCCTCTGGACGCAACAAAACCTCTACGCGTATTGCTGGTTTCACTTTCTGCCGACCCCGATCCCTATCCCGGGCAAACGATTGAGCCGGAAATCCGTTGGCGCGTTGATTCATTGAAGGCGCTGCGAGCCGACACGCAATTCGTGAACGTCAGCACACTCACACTGCCTGCCGCAAACTCTTACGACGTCGCTATTGCCGCGCTATTTGTGCGCGTCGCTGACCGCAAGGGGAATGTGGGCTTGCCGGACGATCAGCGCGCGTTCGTTGATCGAATGTTGGCTTCAGCAAAGCCCACGGTGGTTATGGCCTTCGGCAGTCCCTATCTCATCGAGCGTTTCCCTCCCGCCAAGACCTGGGTTGCGGAATTTTCCACCAAC
The DNA here is from genome assembly GCA_963842255.1 of uncultured Acidobacteriota bacterium. Taxonomy (GTDB): domain Bacteria; phylum Acidobacteriota; class Terriglobia; order Acidiferrales; family UBA7541; genus Palsa-295. The sequence goes on from CAWJGI010000017.1 coordinate 37,644, forward strand.
GATGTGTCGCAACGAGCGGCCGTCCGTGCACTGTTTGGACAAGTGGCCATGCAGGGCCACATCCCCGTGACCGTCCCCAGCAGGACGAAACGCGGCGATGGCCTATCGGTGCCTGCAAATCCGATGACGTTGCAGCCGCCCTCCGCCTACATGATGAATGAGCTGCAACCCGTATTCGATCTATTGGAAAGTTCGGTCACCGCGGGAGCTTTTCCTGGAGGTGTGCTCGCAGTTGGCCTGCGCGACGAACTAGCCGTGCATCCGTTCGGCACGCTAACGCGCGATGCAAAGTCGCCAGCGGTAAAGCCGGACACAATCTACGATATGGCTTCGCTTACAAAAGTGATTGTCACAGCGACGTCCGCAATGATTCTGGTACAGGAGAAATGGCTTGACCTGGATGCGCCGGTCGCGCGTTACTTGCCTGGATTTTTGGCTGCGGCGAAGTCCGATCCTGATCCCTCCTGGCGCGCGCGCATCACTGTGCGCATGCTTTTGCTCCACGATTCAGGATTGCCGGCGCATCGCGATTTCTACAAGGAAGCTAAGGGTCACGATGCGGTGCTAGCAAAAGTCATGGCAGAGCCGCTGGTGCACGAACCCGGCAAGCAAGTGGAATACTCCGATCTGAGTTTCATTCTACTCGGCGAAATCATTCAGCAGCTCACCGGAGAAACCCTGGACCAATTCGCCAAGGAACACATTTTTGTGCCGTTGGGGATGCACGATTCGTTTTTCAATCTACCCGCCTCTTTACGGGCAAGAACTGCCCCGACCGAAAACGACACAGATTTTCGCAAACGCCTCGTGCGCGGCGAAGTTCACGACGAAAACGCCTGGGCCATGGGAGGAATCTCTGGAAACGCTGGGCTATTTTCAACCGCTGGCGACACTGCAGCGTTTGCTCAGATGATTCTCAACGCCGGGATTTACGCGCACCATCGTTTGCTGACACGCGCAACCATTCAAGAATTTACGGCGCGGCAGACGATCGGCGATTCGGCCCGAACATTGGGATGGGATGTGCCTACTCCTCCAGCATCTTCCGCTGGACATTATTTCTCGCCCGAGAGCTTCGGGCACACGGGATTTACGGGCACTTCGCTATGGATCGATCCGGAACGCCAGCTTTTCGTCATCTTATTGACCAATCGCGTAAACCCCACGCGAGCCAATGAGCAAATCCGGCAAGTGCGTCCGGAGGTGCACGATGCCGTAATTCAGGCCTTGGGATTGCTAAATATGCCCACCCCGCCTCAATAACTTCCTCAGCACAATCTCGATGAGAACCCATCTCTGCGCACAAAGTTGCTATGGCCTGCCGGTATAATCGAATGTGGATTTTTTAAGGCCTTTCGAATGCCGGGGCTGCGGTGAAAGCTGCCAAGACCGAACAAAGGAATCCGCGGACGCGCGGGCTCGATTCTAAGTCCACGCTTCAAATTTTACGGATACTCAACCGCGAGGATCAGCAAGTCGCGCTGGCAGTGCGGCGCGAGTTGCCGCAAATTGCGCACGCAGTTGACGCCATTGTCGAGAAGTTGCGCGCGGGCGGAAGGCTTTTTTACGTCGGTGCCGGAACCAGTGGAAGATTGGGAGTTCTGGACGCGGCGGAATGTCCACCGACGTTTGGAACAGCCCCGTATATGGTACAGGCGCTGATCGCCGGTGGAACAAAGGCCCTGCGAGGCGCAGTTGAGGGTGCCGAGGATTCAGCCTCGAATGCTGAGCGCGACTTGGCGAAGTCCGGTGTCACCAATCGGGACGTGGTTGTGGGTATTGCAGCCAGCGGGACCACTCCATACGTGTTGGCAGCGCTGGCTTGGGCGAACCGGCGTGGCTGCGTTACAGTCGCCCTGACATCGAATCGCAATTCGCCTTTAGCACGGGTGGCAGAAATTGCCATCAGGCCCGAAACCGGGCCAGAGGCAATTTCTGGTTCAACGCGCCTAAAGGCGGGAACCGCGCAGAAAATGGTGCTCAACCTGCTTTCGACTGGCACCATGGTACGGCTCGGCAGAGTCTATGAGAACTGGATGATTCATGTGGCCTTGACCAATCAGAAGTTACGCAGTCGAGGACAGCGCATCCTGCAGGAGGCGGCAGGGGTGGATGCGTCTACCGCAAAACACGCGTTGCGTCAGACGCAACACGATCTGCCGTCAGCCCTGGTGGTGCTCAAAACCGGCGTAAGTGCAAATGTAGCCCGAAGATCGCTGAAGAGTACTGGCGGAAATGTGAGAAAGGCGCTGGAGTTGCACTCCAGTCAGACGATGACTAAAAGAGGCCAGGGAAAATAGCATGGATCGATTCAAAATTCAGGGCGGGCGAAGGCTGCAAGGTACTGTGCAGATCAGCGGTGCGAAGAATGCAGCCTTGCCAGCAATGGCTGCAACGCTGCTTACCGCCGAGCCTGTAACGCTTCAGAACATCCCGCATGTGCGGGACATTATCACCATGGCGAAACTGCTGGCGCACATGCGCTGCCGGGTGCAAAGCCCGGATCTGCCTCCCAGCGAATTCACCATTCAGGCTGAAACCGTTTCGATGCGGGAAGCGCCGTACGAGCTGGTGAAGACCATGCGCGCTTCTGTGCTGACTTTGGGGCCGCTGGTAGCACGTTTTGGATATGCGCGCGTTTCCCTCCCCGGCGGATGCGCGATTGGGGCGCGTCCAATCGATCTGCACATTCAGGCTCTCGAGAAACTGGGCGCGAATATTACCGTGGAACATGGATACGTCGAGGCTCGCGCCAAACGATTGCGCGGAGCGACCTTCCGGTTTCCGAAGATTACGGTCACAGGCACGGAAAACCTTTTGACGGCAGCGGTGCTTGCTGAAGGTGAAACCGTTCTGGAAAATTCCGCGATGGAGCCGGAGGTCACCGATCTTGCTCAGCTTTTGATCAAGATGGGCGCGAAGATCGATGGCCTAGCTACCCCCACTTTGCGGGTGCAGGGCGTCGAAAGGCTCCACGGCGCGACGCACGCTGTGATACCGGACCGCATCGAGACGGGAACTTTTCTTGTCGCCGGTGCGCTCAGCGGCGGAGAGTTGCTGCTCACCCATTGCGATCCCAGCCATTTGAAATCCGTGATTGAGAAATTGCGCGAATGCGGCGTGGAGATCAAGTGCGAAGGCCACGGCAAGGTCCGCGTGCGCACGGCAAAGAAACTGGTCGCCGCTGACGTCACTACCGAGGAGTACCCGGGCTTTGCGACGGACATGCAGGCGCAGTTCATGGCGCTGGCCACCCAAGCGCAGGGCATCTCACACGTGCGCGAAACCATTTTCGAAAATCGCTACATGCACGCAAGCGAAATGATGCGCATGGGCGCGAACATCGCCGTCGACGGCAACCTGGCGATAGTTACCGGCCCGACACCTCTGAGCGGCGCACCGGTGACAGCATCGGATTTACGAGCGAGCGCGGGACTGGTTTTGGCGGCCCTGGTGGCGGATAACACCACCTGGATTGATCGTGTCTACCATATCGATCGCGGCTACGAGCGCATCGAGAACAAACTGCGCGATGTTGGCGCGGATATTGAGCGCGTCACTGGCCGGGACGAGTAAGGCAGACCGTCGTGGTATGGCGACTTGCGCTGATTCTGCTTTGGCCGTGATCGATTTACACCGCAGACTTGATAAGCGGCTCAGGCGATTCCGGCGCTGCGGGCGCACCGCCTTTCAATTCTGCGAACAGGACTCCTGCAAGGATCAGTGCTGCTCCGAGAAGTATTCGACCGGTAAAGTGTTCGCGCGCCACGAACCAGGCGGTGATCGCCGCAAACACCGGTTCAAGGCTAATCAGAATGGCGGTATGCGTCGGCGAAGTGTATTGCTGCGCCCAGGTTTGCGCCGAAAAGCCAAACGCCGTTGACCCAATGGACGTGATCAGAACAGCGAAAATGAGCGTGCCGCTCCAAACCCAGCGTGGGTGCTCGACGCCCGTACCGGAAAGCAGGGGCAACGCGAGCGTCGACAAGAGGGCCGTGGTTGCAACTTGGACGACGGCAAGGGCCGCAACTGAATGGTGCTCGACGTAACGGCCGATGACAATCATGTGCACCGCAAACATCACCGCACAAGCGAACACCATGGGGTCGCCGCGATTCAGGCCAGCGATCCCTTCGGGTGGGATGGTCAGGAAATACAAACCGGCCAGCGCCGCGAGCGCCCCAACCCAGATCCAGCCATTCACGCGACGCCTGCCAAAAATCGCGAGCAAGATCGGGACAATTACTACGCTCGATCCGGTGATGAATGCCGCTTTCGACGGTGAAGTATATTTCAGCCCGGTCGTTTGCAATGCATAGCCGGCAAACATGAAAAAACCAATTTGCACGCCCGCCCAAATCGCGCTTCGCGTGAGTCCTTTGAGCGAGTGCCAGAAGAAAATCGCCATCACCAGGGCGGCGAGGGCGAAACGCACCGAGAGATACATGAATGTTGAAACGTCGGCCAGAGCGTCCTTCACCACTACGAATGTGCCGCCCCAAATGAGCGCTGTGAACGCGAGAGCCAGGTCGGCGCGGAGACGTTTGCTGTGCATGGAGACAGAGTGTATGCGGTGATTGGTACGCCAACAAGCGCGAGGTGCACTTCGCGGAGAAAGCGACGGCGGTAATTTCGAATCCGATTGCTCAAAGAGCTTGGAATCTGCTCCGGAACTTGGCCGCGTGCACCGCGCAACCGCGCAATCAATCCTTGACTCCGTAAGCGGTTTTGCTATCCTGCTCCTGCTGCCTTACCAGCAGCCCTTATCAAGAGTGGTCGAGGGGACAGGCCCTGTGACACCACAGCAACCTGGTGCAACTGCCAAGGTGCTAACTCCTGCCCAAGGGGAGAGATAAGATCCTCGATAGACCGTTTCCCGGTCGTTGAAGATTCAACTCCCAAAGCTGAAGTCGAATGGATGCGGCATTTGCTTAGGCAAGTGCTGTCATAGCTTATTTCAGCGCCTTGAAGCGCTGGCAAAGGCCTATTTGCACCCGGGCTCGGCCCAGACTCCTCGGCGCACAGGCGCAGCCATTCCGCCAACTAACGGCCTCTGAATTCGCAAAGTCAGGGCCCAAGCTAAGGAGAGCACGACCATGAAATTCGCAACAAAGACGATTCATGCAGGACAGCCTTCGGAGCCCGAAACGGGGTCACTGATCGCCCCGATTTTTCAAACCTCTACTTACGAACAGGAAGGACCCGGCCAAGATAAGGGATTCAATTATTCGCGCACGAATAATCCCACACGGCAGCGTCTTGAAACAATTTTAGCGGAATTGGAAGGTGTGGAATACTGCGCTCTGTTCGCTTCCGGACTTGCCGCTGAGAATGCGATTCTCCAGGCCTATCTGCGTCCAGGCCATGAAATCATTATTCCGAATGACGTATACGGCGGAACCTACCGCATTTTGAACAAAGTTTTTCAGCCGATCGGCGTCACCATCAGGCAGTTCGATATTTCGAATCATGGCGCGCTCGCAGAGGCTATCTCGGATCGCACCAAGATGGTCTGGATTGAATCGCCAACCAATCCCCGGCTGCTGGTTTACGACATTGCCGAAATCTGCCGGCTGGCGCATGCCAAGTCTGCGCTGGTTATTGTGGACAACACATTTGCTACTCCTTATTTTCAGCAGCCTTTTGCGCTGGGCGCCGATATCGTCGTTCACAGCGTCACGAAATATCTCGCCGGACACTCCGACACGATTCAAGGCGCTGCGCTGGCCAAGACTGCTGCGATTTTCGAACCTATCAAGTTTCTGCAAAACGCCACCGGTGCTGTGCCTTCTCCGTTTGATTGTTGGCTGACACTACGAGGACTAAAAACGCTGGAACTGAGGATGGAACGTCATCAGGAAAACGCAATCGCAGTCGCCAACGCCTTGAACGGGCATCCGCTGGTGCGCCAAGTTTACTTCCCCGGCCTGCCCGATCATCCCGGCCACGAAATCGCAAAAAAACAAATGACCGGATTCGGCGGAATGGTTTCCTTTGAACTCGACGGCACGATGGAAGAGGTGGTTTCGTTCGTTTCGTCGCGGCGCTTCTTTACGCTCGGCGAAAGCTTGGGCGGCGTTAAATCGCTTCTTTGCCGTCCAGCGACGATGACGCACGCTTCGATTCCTGCTGATGCACGTGCGGAACTCGGGCTTTCGGACAGCTTGATTCGCCTATCTCCCGGATGCGAAAATGCAAGAGATCTGGTCGAGGACCTGCTCGAAGGCCTTGCTCTTCTCGACCACCAGCGAAAATCGCAAAAGGCGGTTGCGGCTAGTGCCAAGTAAAACTGTGACTGAGTTCCCTGCCACCGGAGCGAAAACGACCCATCGCGACCGGTCCGGAAAGATCGAGGTCGGAATTCTGGGCGCGACAGGGGCCGTCGGGCAGCAATTCATCGCGCTACTGGTGAATCATCCGTGGTTTCGTGTCACCTGGCTGGCGGCGAGTGAGCGCTCGGCCGGAAAACGCTATGGCGATCTAGCCTGGCGTTTGCCAATGGAGTTGCCTGATGAAACCGCGCGGCTGACCGTGGAGGAACTGAAGACCGGAGCTGCACCGCGGCTGGTCTTTTCGGCGCTGGATTCTTCCATTGCAGGCGAAGCCGAAGTTGAATTCGCATCGGCTGGACACATCGTGGTGAGCAATTCGCGCAACCACCGGATGGACGCGATGGTGCCACTGCTGATACCGGAAGTAAATCCCGAGCACCTCGAATTACTCCCCCTGCAGAAAAAAATCAAGGGCTGGAGCGGTGCGATCGTCACCAATCCCAATTGCGCCGTGATGCCGTTGGCCATTGCCCTGGGTGCTTTGCGGGCTTATCAACCCAAGCGCGTCCTGGTCACGACGCTGCAGGGATTGTCGGGCGCCGGGTATCCCGGCGTGGCCTCGCTCGACGCAACTGCTAACGTGATTCCGTTTATCGACGGTGAGGAACATAAGATCGAAACCGAAGCACGCAAAATTTTGGGACGCTTCGTGGCAGATTCCATCGAGCTTCACCCTGTGACGGTGAGCGCTACCAGCACGCGCGTCCCGGTAGTGAACGGCCACACCGAAAGCGTTTCCGTGGAATTCGAGAAAGTGCCGGCGCACGAGGAGATTCTGCAGGCGTTCCGCAATTTTTCCGGCGAGCCCCAACAATTGGGACTGCCGACCGCTCCGCCTAGACCCATCGTTTATCTCGAGGCCCAGAATCGCCCGCAGCCGCGTTTGGACGTCGAGCGCGACGGCGGGATGGTCACGCATATCGGCCGGCTGCGGGGTTGCCCCGTCCTGGGCCACAAGTTCGTGTTGCTTAGCCATAACACCATTCGCGGCGCGGCTGGTGCCGCAATCCTGAACGCGGAACTCATGGAAGCAAGGGGCCTGCTGCAGTAGCTTGCAAAGCAAGAACCATCGCGTCTTGTCGATTTCTGCAGAAATCCGAATGCACCGTTTGAGGCGATCAAGGCGCTTTCTCGGCTACGATTCCGGAAAGAATTCAGTAAATTCTGCGATCTGTTGTTCAAACGCGGGCACACTTCCTTAACTAGATAAAGCTTCTATTGCTGCGGTGTGTGACCTGCCTGATTTTCGTCCGTGCTCATGCGACTGCGCAGGCTCGGTTTTCTCAAGATGCGCCTGCAAAGTCCAAACCGTGGATAAGGGAGGGCCGGTCAACCGAGTGCTTCCTGATATTCTCGAGAGGTCTAGAAAGAAGCAGCAGCAAGATCCCGAAGCCCAGGCCAGGAAATTGGTGGACCTGACGTCCAAAGACATTATTGCTGATCTTCAGAAGTCCGGTCACAAGGCCCAAAGACTCGCGCCGGGTGATGCTCAGCCATTTACGGAGCCTGGGTGCGGGGGGTCTTCGCCGAAGTGGATGAAGGCAGCCGCACCCGTCGCGCTGTCATCGGATTTGGGTCAGGCCAGCCGAAGACGGACTTTTTATGTGAGTCTCACCGACCTGAGGCATCCCGAGCAGCCCCTTTACAACGCGGCGCAGCAGGATAACAGTGGCCGTATTGAGCCAATTAGCAGTATCGAACTACCGCGCTGGCCCGATAGCGGCATCGGGCGGGATGGCGGACTACTCCATTTCAAATGTCACGTAGGTGAGCCTGCCGTTTCTTTCAACCTGCATGGTTGCGGCCTCGCCGGGTTTTAGCCTTGCGAACTCTGCACGGAGGTTATCTACGCTTGTAATATGCGCACCTTTGAGGGAATGGATCACGTCTCCGACGGAGAGACCTGAATCGACAGCGAGCTGGTCGGCAACGATGGAAGCTACGTACACTCCTGATGGTATCCGCATATCTCCCATATACTGCCTGATTTCGGGTGAAATGGTCAGACCGACAATGCCTAGCCTCGGAATCAGATCCTTCGCCGGGTTGGCCAGTTCGGAGAGCTCCTCCGGCTCATTACTGGGCTCGTAAACCGGGACCTTCAGCTCGATCTTCTTACCACCCCTCACAACCTCCAGCATTACGTTGTCGTTGTTGTCTTGCAGGTAGAGGCTCAGAGCGAACAGTGGCACATTGTCCACAGGAATACCGTCCATATTGACGATGACATCCTCGATTTTAAGACCGGCGCGTTCGGCTGTGCTGTCGGACGGAACGTCAGAAACAATCACGCCGTCTTCGATCGAGAGATTCAAGCCTTGCGCTAAATCCGGCGTCAGGGACTGAAGACCAGCACCAATGGTGCGACGGCGCACGCGGCCATACTTTCGAATTTGCTCGTACGCGTACCGAACGATGCCGCTTGGAATAGCAAAGCCGATCCCCTCATTGCCGCCGGACTTTGTGTAGATGAACGTGTTGATTCCGATCATGTTTCCGTCAAGATCCATCAGAGGCCCGCCGCTGTTGCCGGGATTGATGGCGGCGTCGGTTTGTATATACACCATCGGGTTATCCGGATCGGGTTGCCGCAACACGGAACTAATCAAACCAAATGAAACCGAGTTTTCCAGTCCGATTGGGCTTCCAAACGCCAAAACGATCTGTCCTTTTTGGACTTGTTCATAACGGCCGATCGGAAGTGTCGGCAATTCACTGGCGTCCACCTTGAGCACTGCAAGATCAATTTGCTTGCTGAATCCCACAATTTGGGCCGGAAAGGTGCGCCCGCGCGATTTCAGAAGCGCGAACGGCTGAGATCCTTCGGTGACGGGCGCGGTCATCACCACGCGTACGCGGTCAGAACCTTTCACCACGTGATAGTTCGTGATGATGTACCCACTCGGATCGACGATGACGCCCGCACCGAGGCTGCGCTCTCTGCCGACGGCGGCCGAAGCCTGACTGTCCTCTTCATTTGCGGATCCGTATCCGGTCACCAGGACTTCTACGATCGCAGGGGAAACTCGCCTCGCCAGGCTTTCGATAGACCGGCTCATCTGGCGCGCAATGTCGGAGTTCCCTTCCGGAGCAGCCGACTGCCCTGGTGTTGAAGCGGGCGCAAGGCAGGACGCGAGTACACAAACATAGGCGGCACCCAAACAGCGCACGCGAAACAGATGGTTCAAGCAGAGAGAAATCATGATAGCTCGCCTCTTGGTTGCGCAGGAAAACTGTGCGGCTCGTTTTTTTCAATCGCGCCCCAGGTTACGATTTTCAGATCGCGGCTTGTCCTTTTCCTGCATCTCCTCGATGAAATCAAACAGCACGATAAAGTGGCTAACGATTACTTCAACCAGTCTGGCAAACCCCAGAAAAGCTGCACATACTCCTCTGTGGTGCGGTCAACTTCACGAAGCGCCTTCACACCTTCTTCGGTAGCTTCCAGAGCGCTCTGAGTTTGTAGCTAGCTGTAATAGGCGCCTTTCACCGACGTTGTGATTTACTGGCGCTGCTGGCGCAGTGCTCCTGACTGAGTTGCTTTCCAACCTTAAACAGTTCGACATTCCAGTGAACGTTGCAGAGCTGCGAGAGCGGCTGAATAACGTCAATAAAGGTCAACGCGGCAAATTTGGGATTCGTCGTGATCACCGAGTTTGTGATTGGAACGGGCGACGTACCGACATCCCCTGACACTCCTTCTCGGCATGTCGACCTGTACTGATTACGCCGATCAGATAAAAGCCCTGGCCCAACAATATATTCCTCCGGACAAGGACGCCATTCAGGACGCCTTTAGCAAAGGCAACATTTCGATCACGCCAGGTGCTAGCGGGACGGGTGATGTAAAGATCGTGATCGTAAACTGCGTCAAGCACGGCGATTCTATGACACTGATGTTCGACAAAAATCAAAAACAGATTAGCAGCATTAAAATTGCCAGCTATCTGACCGATCCCCCCAGACGCGATGAACCCTTCAGTACAGTTCAGCCGTCTGCCGGATGGAACCGGCCATGTCCCTGCAGTAACCGTTGACGGCGTCAGCCAACAGCTATTGGTCGCCACGCAGAATTCCGACCACCAGAAGATCGAGTGCCGGGAAATTGTCAACGCTGCAGCAGTTTCCTGGCGAACCGGCTGCTCAACGTCCTGCGAAGGTCACTTCTGGTAAAGGACGTGACCATTTCCGTTGGATGCCGGCGGCGCCATCGGCGTGGACACAGCATAGGTGCCAGCGACTACGCTGTGGATGGACGCGCTGTATTTTCTTCCGAATGCCGGCCTTTTCTCAAGTACCGAATCGCTGTGAATGCCGGCAAGAAATGACTTCCGAGAGTCCCTTTCAAGAAGTTCGAGTATATTTTTCTTCAAATGCGCCGAGACAGTCAGCGCGTCGGGAGAGGCGTCCACCATGCGGAAATTATATTCGGAACTGAGCCGGTCGAACTCCGCCAGCAGCGCTGCCTGGTAATTGCAGAAGCTGTCAAACATATCGTGGCCAGGGTACAAGTCCATTCCAGATTCCCAGTAATCGAAGCCGCGAGTAAGAGCGACGCGCGGAACCAACTGATCGATTCCAAGGCGAAGGTAGAAAATTGCGTCGGGTTTCAGTGCGACGCTGTAGATGCTGCGAATCCAATGCGGGTTCATTCCTCGGACGATGGCCCGAGCCACCAGCGAATAGATGTACCTGTCAGTGAGCACGATAAATCCGGCACGCAGCGCAGGGGCGATTTCCTTCTCCAGCCGGTCCACAAAATCCGTGGCGTAAAACAAGCTTTGAGTCACGCGGCCGAGATTGTTTCCCTCCTTCGCCCGGCGAATCCCTTCGCCGGCCAGCGACGAACGCGTCATTCCCGTGTCCACCACAGCGTGGCCCATTTCTTCGAGCCAGGGCTTCAGCAAATCGATCTGCGTCGAACGGCCAACTCCGTCTGTACCTTCGATCACCACCAATTTGCCGCCCAAGTCGTCCAGCCGCATCCCAGGCAGCGGTTTTCCGTATGTTGCTCTCATGGTCTTACCCTCAATTCTTGTGCGTTGTCTAAATGACTCTTAACGATATGGCGCACCTGCGCCTGTTGTGCCTCGATTGGCAGGGTCGCGTCGATCACCGTGAGACCGAATTCAGGGATCATTTTTTCGTATTCCGCCAGAATGCGCCCCTGAAAAATGCGGAAACTTTCCACCGAATCATCGCTCAAATCCAGATCCATGCCCGCTTCGTAAAACTTGAACCCATCACGCCCATCCAGCAGTCGGTGGATGGCCATTTCCAGGGGCACGCGGAAATAAAAAGCGATGGCGGGCTTCACTGCGAAACGGTAGAGCTCGCGCACCCAGCCGCAATCCATTCCCCGGGCTACGTCGCGCGCGAACGCCGTGTAAACGTAGCGGTCGCAGAGGACCACTGCTCCTGCTTTAAGTAACGGCAGGATGCTGCGCTCGGTGCGATCGGCGAAATCGGTGGAATGAATCAGTGAAAATGATGCCGGTGTCAGCATCTTCTTCTTTTTGCCGTGCTTGGTGGTGTCTTTTACCAGCGGCGAGGAGTTCCATTCGCTGAAAACCACACCGTAGCCCTTGGACTCGAGCCACTTATGCAACAAGCTGAGCTGGGTGGATTTGCCGGAACCATCGATACCTTCGACTACGATGAGTCTTCCCGGGAAGTGATGTTCGCCATACTGGCGGATCATGGACGCCGCAGGCCGAAGCGGTGCAAAGACTTCAAAGGGGCCTATGCGAACCCCCGAGCTTATTTCCATTCGTGTCCCTCTATCCCGCCGCTCGTCACGCGTCCGCAAGAAGGCGCGCAGCACCGCTCCGATTTTCAGTTTGTCGCCTTTGAGAGTTAATGACGACCTTGTAAAATCCTCTAAATGAGCCAGAGTTGCAGCACTAATCTCAGCTGCGTGTATCGAAATGAGAACTACTGATATCTGGATGCGGCTGCCCGTCTGGCGTCGGCGAAGCGGATTCTAAGGCTTTGGGAATGCAACTTATGGCTCGCTTGCGGTGCAGGATGGGGGGCGAACTTCGTGCCGTTTAGCTCAGGCGGTTAAGTCCATTGAAGGCCGCGGTCTTGTAGCACTCGGCCAAAGTGGGGTAGTTGAAAACGGTGTTAATGAAATAAGTAATCTTGCCCTTCAACTTGAAAACCGCCTGGCCGATGTGCAGAAGCTCGGCAGCATTTTCACCGAAGATATGGACTCCGAGCAATTCCAGGGTTTCGCGATGGAAAAGAATTTTGAGGCGACCATCAATGTGCCCGGAGATCTGGCCTCGGGCAATTTCGCGGTAGTACGCGACACCTACTTCATAGGGGACGTCGGCATCGGTGAGCTGCTCCTCGGTCTTGCCGATGAACGAAATCTGCGGGATGGTGTAAATGCCATACGGGTAGCTTTCGGGATCAGTCTGCACTTGCAGGCCAAATGCCCGTGCGGCAGCGATGCGCCCTTGTTCCATGGACACCGAAGCTAGGCTAGGAAAGCCGACGACATCACCTACCGCGAAGATGTGTGGCTGAGTCGTGCGGAAATCGGCGTCCACCTTGATGCGGCCGCGGTTGTCGGACTCGATGCCTGCGGCAGCCAAGTCCAATCGATCGACATTCCCCTGGCGGCCCACGGCGTAGAGAAGCGCATCAGCATGGATGCGCTTCTTGCTAACGAGGTTAGCGGCCACCTTTCCGTCGGGCAATTCCTCGACACTCTCGACTTCTTCGTTGAGGCGCATGGTGGCGCGATGATCGCGCATCTGGTAACTGAGCGCCTCAACCATCTCTGTATCTGCAAATTCGAGAAGGCGCGGGCGTTTTTCGACAATGATCACACGCACGCCAAGCGTCGCAAACATACAGGCGTATTCGACGCCAATTACGCCGCCGCCGACGACAATCAGGGTTCTTGGAATCTGCGGCATGCTCAAGATTTGGTCACTGTCAATGATGTTGCGGCCGTTAATGGGAACCTTAGGGTTTCCGGCCGGCTTGGTGCCGGTGGCAATCACGATGTACTCAGACTCGAAATCGGCGAAACCGTTTCCATTTTGAACCCGCAAGTGGTGTGGGTCTGTGAACTTAGCGGTACCATGGACCACATCCACGCCGTTGCGCTTGAGTTGGTCCTGTGTTACGCCCACTTCGTTTTCCACAACGCGCTGCACGCGGAAAAGGACGTCCGCCATCGTGATGTTCGTCGCCGCGCCCCGATTAGCGCCGTAGAAATTCTTCGAGTAAAATCCCGACAGGTGCAACACGGCTTCGCGCATAGTTTTGCTGGGAATCGTGCCGCTATTTATGCAGACACCGCCAATGGCGCTCTGCCTCTCGACGATTGCCACACGTTTTCCGGCTTTCGCTCCCTGGATCGCGGCTCGCTGTCCCCCGGGCCCAGAGCCAATAACGATCAGATCGTAAGGCAGCATTCGCAATATCCAGTCGCGCAAATAAGTTCGACGTGCATAGCACGGCGGGTGTCATCGGTTCGCAAAGCACCAGAGTGATAGCTTACGTGTGTTACGCGTAGATGAATGAACCTAATCCCCTCTAATTGTACGGCGGTGCCATTGCCTGCGTCAGAGGCGAACTGAGCCTTCCGACTCATTCGCCTCATCGGCCCGCACATTTAATTCAAGCCCCTGCTCATGATCAGGATTCAATTTGCAAAATGGCGTTTTCTTGAGATGCTGAGAGCCTAGCCGCGCTTTATACATATTTAACTGCATTCACCAAATCGATGAATAGAATTACCGCATCGACCACGGTCCGAGCGAATTTCGCACCAGGAGGCATCACAATGGAGATGAATGACCAGCTTCGAAAAGATTCCTTCAGCAACCAAGGCGGAGGCAGCGCTGCCAAGGACGTCGCCATGGACCTCGGACGAAGGGCGGCCGACACGATCGATGCTCAACGTGAGCCAATTGCCAACGCCCTCAATCGGACGGCTTCGGCGATTCACAGGGAGGTTGATGTGGCAGCAACGGCCCTTCATCGAACCGCGGATAAACTGGAAGCGACAGCCCAGTACGTTCGCGAAACCGACCTGGAGGCCATGCTGACAAAAGCCCAACGACTGGCGAAACGCTATCCAGGTGTTTCTCTCGCTGCAGGCGTAGCGCTGGGATTGGTGGTCGCCAAGCTTCTGCGCTTTAGGGATTGACGGTCAGCGGTTTCGGACTTTGAGATTGGGCGCACCAACCAGAGTTATCCGGTCCAGTGCAGCGTCGGTTGGTGCAACCCTCCTAAGGCCGAGCGACGCCTGCGCAAAAATTCAGCTTTGCTTGATCTGATCATTGCCCGGTCGCGACAAGCCGTTCCATTGCCGTTTCCCGTTGAGGGATGCCTCTTTTGTAGTTCTCATTTGAACTATTTTCAAGAACCTTGACGGATCTACTATAATAGTGAACTCAAAGCTGGACCATCCCTGCGAGGTCGCGGCACTTGAGCTGCGCATCGCTACATGCGCACCCGTGCGGGCGAAGGAGTTTTCCGAATGGCAAGCGTACCTGAACTGACACATTATTATCGAGGAGGCTGGAGCGGGAGCAAATCAGCTGACTATATCGATATCGTTAATCCTGCAACGGGCGAAACGCTGGCCCGCTCACCCCTCGCAGGCAAAGCCGAAGTGAACGCAGCCGTGGACGCTGCCGCCGCCGCTTATCCAGCATGGCGGCGAACTCCTCCTGAAGACCGCATCCAGTATCTGTTCAAGCTGAAACAAATTCTCGAAGAGAACATCGAGGAACTCGCGCAAATTTGCACTCAGGAAAACGGAAAGACTGTCGGCGAATCCCGCGCTGAATTACGACGCGCCATCGAAAATGTGGAGGTGGCCTGCGGGATTCCCACGATGATGCAGGGGTACAACCTGGAGGACGTCGCTTCCGGCATCGACGAAATAATGATTCGCCAACCGCTCGGCGTTACAGCGGCCATCACCCCGTTCAATTTCCCGGCGATGATTCCCTTCTGGTTTCTTCCCTACGCCATCGCTTGCGGAAATACTTTCATTCTCAAGGCTTCGGAAAAGGTTCCGCTCACGATGCAGCGGGTTTTTGAGTTGATGGAAGCTCTCCAATTGCCCCCCGGAGTGCTCAATCTCATCCATGGCGACAAGACCGCGGTTGACGTGCTGCTGGAGCATCCTGAGGTTAGGGCGATCAGTTTCGTGGGTTCCACACCGGTGGCGAAATACGTCTACGCGCAAGGAGCTAAATTTGGAAAGCGCGTGCAATGCCAGGGTGGGGCGAAAAATCATGTGCTGATTTTGCCTGACGCTGACTTGGAAACTACCACGCGTATTGTCAGCGATAGCGCGTTTGGCTGCGCCGGGCAGCGTTGTTTGGCGGTTTCGGTCGCGGTCACTGTGGGCGAGGCGCGCAATGAATTCACGGATGCGCTTGCGAAGGTGGCCAGTTCCATCCGCGTCGGAAACGGCTTGGATCAGGACAGCCAGATGGGGCCGGTGATTACCGCGGCGAGCAAAAAAAGGATTGAGGGGCTAATCGACAAAGGAGTGAGTGATGGTGCCAAGGTCTTGCTGGATGGTCGCTCTGGAAACGGAACCAGCGGCGCGGGCAATTTTCTGAAACCGACGTTGCTCAATAACGTGCCGGCGGCCAGCGCGCTTTCCACCACGGAAATATTCGGGCCGGTGCTCAGCCTAGTGCATGCAAAAACACTGGAAGAGGGAATTGAGACCTTGTCTCGAAGCCCCTTTGGAAATATGGCTTCGATTTTCACCAGCAGCGGCGCTGCGGCGCGTAAGTTCCGATACGAAGTGCCGGCCGGCAATATCGGAATTAACATCGGAGTCGCGGCACCCATGGCCTATTTCCCATTCAGTGGCTGGCGCGATAGTTTCATGGGCGTGCTGCACGGACAAGGACGCGACGCAGTCGAGTTCTACACAGACAAAAAGGTTGTCGTGGAGCGCTGGCCCAAGGAATGGTCGCGGAAGTTTTAGCGCGAGCCGAATCTGTGCGGGAACCCGCTTTCGATCGGGTGCAAGTTTCGCATCCGCCTCTTAGTTATTTTTGCGTCAGATTTTTTGGCAGCGCATACGCAACGTAGGATCTGTGTACGGGCTCGGCACTCGGCTGCTCCGGTCCATCTCTGGGCACTTCGCTATGTTTCGCCGATGTCGCACAAACCACAATGTATTCGCGTCCCTCCACATCGTAGATGGCAGGAACCCCTTCAGAGGCCGCCGGAAGATCCGTCGACCAAAGCACCTTTCCTGTTTCCTGGTCGTAGGCGCGCAGTTTGCCTTCGTCCTTCGTCGCGATGAAAAGCAAACCGGTGGCTGTGACCACGGGCCCATTCCTCGGCAACATGATACCTGTCCCCTGCAGTTGTT
Organism: uncultured Acidobacteriota bacterium; assembly: GCA_963842255.1. GTDB lineage: Bacteria > Acidobacteriota > Terriglobia > Acidiferrales > UBA7541 > Palsa-295. The sequence goes on from CAWJGI010000017.1 coordinate 54,348, forward strand.
CCGGCGCGCCTTGTGGAGCGTCGCCAAAGGGAACCTGCCACTTGATCGTCCCTTGATTCAAATCGTACGCGGTGATGGTTGACCAAGGCGGTTTGATGATCGAGGGTTGCAGGCCGTAGCCCGTCCAATAACGAACGGCGGCATCTCCAGCTACATTCGATCCTGCCGGAGGTTCACCACCCGGCGGAAGCGGGCCCGGAGCACTTTCGGGATCGCCCAAATACAAAATGAGGCCGTTTAACAGCCGGTCCGTCAAGTCGGGAAATCCCGGCATGTCTTTCAGCCCGTACTTCACGACGCTTTTAATCGTACCTTCGCCGAAATTCGCCGGAGCATTTACCAGAGACGGAATCGCGGGAGGCGCTCCCTCACGATTTTCACCGTGGCACCTCTCGCAATAAAAGTGATAAACCGCTTTGCCCTGCTGCGCGCGCGTTCCGCTGGTCGGAATATTCCACAGTGAGGGTGGGGCACGCCGTTCGTCTTTGAGGATCGCGGGCATGTCCATTGAAACGACAAACATTGTGGCGTTTGTCGGATTCGACGCCGTCATGCCCCAGTTCGACCCGCCGCGATTGCCAGGCATTTCGATAGAATTAACTTGTTCTGGGGGAGTGAACAGACCCTGGTTGACTGCGCCTTCGACGATCGTCTTCCATCGTTCCCGGTCGCGCGGACTCAAGATATAAGGATCCAAATCGGCGACCGTAAAGCTCTGACGTGCAAAAGGAGGCGGTGCGCTAGGAACCGGCTGGGTGGGAGACGCGGCCTCGCCGGGCATGTTGGATTTCGGCGCGGGGCGTTCTTCCATCGGCCAAATGGGTTTACCGGTCGCACGGTCGAGGACGTAGAGGAATCCTTGCTTGGATGCTTCTGCCACAACCTCAACATCTTTTCCGTCGTGCCGGATCGTCAGCAGTTGGGGCGCGGATGTAGCATCGTAATCCCATAGATCGTGATGAATGAATTGGTAATACCAGATCAATTTTCCGGTGCGCGCCGCTAGAGCAAGCAGCGAATCGGCGAAAAGCGTATCGCCTTTGCGGTCTGCGCCGTAGAAATCGTACGTTGGGGCGCCCGTGGGGACGTAGACAATACCGCTGTTCTCATCCAGGCTCATTTCGCCCCAGCAATTCGTGCCGCCAGCGGTTTTCCAACTGTCTTTTGGCCAGGTGTCGTAACCGAATTCTCCAGGATGCGGAATCGTGTGGAAAATCCACACCATACGGCCGGTTCGCACGTCGTATGCACGGACATCTCCTGGGGGTGAACCGTAGTCTTCGCCGGTTTCCGAACCAAGGATAATTAGATTTTCATAAACCTGACCGGGCGTACCTGCTTGGATTTGATACATCCTTGTTGGATCCCGGCCGAGCCCTACTTTCAAATCAATCGTGCCGCCATCGCCAAACGACTTGATTAATTCTCCTGTGGTGGCATCGATCGCTTCGAGATGGTTGTCGAACGCAATGAACAAGCGTCTGTCGGAACCATCCTTGCTCTGCCAGTAATTGATTCCGCGGTGGACTTCAAACCGTTGGCCCATGCTATTTGGATGATGAATCCAAATTTGTTTTCCAGTGGTGGCGTCGAGTGCGACGATGTCGGTGTGCTGTGCGATGACATACATGATCTTCCCAACCACGATCGGATTAAATTCGTACGCGCGCTCGTTTCCGGAATCGTACGTCCAGGCAACTTCAAGTTTGTGCACATTCGAGCGATTGATCTGGGTGAGCGCGCTGAAGTGAGAAGAATCGGGGCTTCCAAGATATGTCGACCAGCTTTGGTGTGCCTGGGAAGTATCTTGAGCGCGTGATTGCATCGCGAGGCCAACCAGTACTGCGGCGATCGCAGCACTTGCGCCGGCAATGCCTATCCGAAAACCGCACCATCGGTTGAACATAACAACTCCATGTCAGCTGCGCTCAGCAAGTGCCAGACAGAAACGACATACGGAGATTTGAACGTTTGCTTCAGCTGAACCGAACGGATTCGCTGCCATCCCGCGTGACAGACTGCGGAATTCTATCGGCCAGTGTAATAAAGGCGTGATATTCGACCTGCAACGTCGATAGCGCAGGCAGCCAGCGATAGCCCGGCGTTCCAAATAGGCTTCCGCGCTCAACCATCTGCCTTCGCGAGCCTAAAGAGGGCGACACGCCGAACTCCATCGCGCAGGTCATGGTCTGACGGTTCCAGGGAGGATCGGCCCGAAGATAATTTTCTTCCCATCGGCAGATCCAGGGAAAATCCGCGCGTTTCCAGACATATCCGAATAGAACTTTTGTGGCGGGAGACCAAGCCAGGAAGAAGGCGTCATCGCACGATGGATCGACCAAGTGCGTTGTGAACCCGCCGGAAACGGCTTCGCTCGGATAGACTCGCAAATCAATTACGCCGCCATCCTTTCGGGGGCACAACAGACCGTTGAATTCCGCGCCTGTTTTCTGCACACCACGGCCGCCGGTGAAATCTTCATCGATCACTTTCGATCGCGTCACCGGAGCGCGAAATTCTGTTTTCCCCGCCTCGAGAAACGGTGGGCCCACCGTCACATGCTGCGTCCAGGCGATTGGCCGGTCGCTGTGCGACAGATTTTCCAAGGACTCTCGAAAATGGATGAGTCCGCTGTTGCTTGCGGACAACTTGATCTGACGTTGAAATCGGATTTGAGCCAGCGGCAGCCGGCCGCTCAACGAGATCGAATCTCGATTGCACTCGACCGTGTAGGGCACAACGGGACCCTCACCATGAACAGGCATTCCCGCTGCGAATTCCTCCGGGCTGGGCATTCCGTAGGTATCGAGGCAGATGCTGTGGCCCATGAGTCCGGACAATATATACGCTTCATTGCTCGACCCGTATTCCGGATGCGCCGCACGCGAATATGTGGAAGGTTCGATCGAGGGCCATGGAGGCGTCCATAGCGGGTTGACATCGCTAAGCTTGTGGCAGATTTCGGCGACGTGCCCACCCTCGGCCAAAACAGTCACGCGGACGTTTTCATTTTCAACGCGGGCCGCTCGACGGTTCCGGTAGTTCACCTCGGTCACAGGGCGAATCGCTCCGAACGAAGCGTAGGGATCGGTGACATAAGATTTTTATGACCCTTGCCCTTGCGACTCTGTGTGGTTTTGAACCCCGAGACGGTCACAGTGATTTGCTCCACTCTGCGAAAAGCGCTTACACCAGATTCTTGGGATACGGTCCAAAAACCTCGGCACCACTGGCTGTCACCAGCACATCGTCTTCAATTCGAAAACCTCCCGCCGGAAGCAGGTATACGCCGGGTTCAACCGAGGTTAGATTCCCTTCCTCGAGCTGCGTCGTCGAGTTAGGCGCCAGGATGGGAGAATATTCGTGGTATCTGAACCCCAACCCGTGACCGGTAACGTGCGGAAATGATTCCGCGTAGCCTGCCTCGCGGATCACCGAACGCGCCGCCTCGTCCACCTGTGCACCTGTAACTCCCGGCTTGATTTCCGCGACGGCCGTTTCCTGTGCCTTTGCGACGGTGTGGAAGAGTTCTAACTGCTCATCGGTCGGCTGGCCGGCGACGCGCACTCGCGTTCGATCAGCCCAATATCCGTCCACGATCACTCCAAGTTCCAGTAAAGCTACATCGCCGGACTGCAGGCGACGAACTGTCGAGACCTCGTTGGGTCTGTAGCCGAGGGCGGTTTCCTCCGGTCCGACCGCCACCTGCGCGAAAGCGCGCACGCGATAAGCCTCTGCTCGGTCCGTGCCCAGCACCATTACCGCGCGTTCGACGTCCGCCGCAAGTTCAACGCCGCTGATTCCTACATCCACAAGACGCTCGAAGGCTTCCAAGCCAAAACAGGAAACCTCGCTTGCCACTCTAAGCTTCTCTATTTCGTAGGGCGTTTTTCGCAGACGCTGCCATTGCAATAGCGGCGAAGCGTCGACCAGTTCAATCCCCTCGAACACACGACCCAGCATGGCGTGAGTTTGCGCCGCGGGTACCAGAAACTCCGCGGTGTTCCAGGAAGGCGCTACAACTTCGAAACTGCCTTCGTAGCCTACACGCTTCCACGATTTTCCTTGGATGATCATTTCCAGGCTATCCTGCACCGCCTTCGCCGGATCGGGCGCACCGAGAACGCCGTACCCGTAGTACACGGCTCCTGCGTCCCAAAGCGACCTGGCGGCTTCGGCTTGGTAGCAATTTGGAATGATGCAAACAGAATCGCCGTCAAGAGAAAAAACCAAAGTGCTAGCGCCGATCATCGGCCAAAAGCCGCTCAGAAGGAGAACATTCTCGGGCAGACGCAGCACTAAAGCGTCGAGGCGCTCGGCTTCCATCGCCTTCCTCATTCGCTCGAGGCGTTCTTGGTTTCTCTTCACGTGTCCCTGCGTTGGAAATGGCGTTGAAGTGACACGCCAGCTCCTAGCCCGCGCCGATGAAGCCGGGATAGAGCGTCATGCCGCCATCAATATAAATTGTTGTGCCCTGAATATAATCCGATTGGTCGGATGCAAGCCACACTGCCACGCGCGATACATCTTCTGGTTCGCCGATTCGTTTCGATGGAATTAATTTCAGCAGGACGGAATTGAAAACTTCAGGCGAGGTGACTTTCTCGACGTTCATCGGCGTCCGGATCGCTCCCGGAGAGATCGCATTAACGCGAATCTTCAAGTGGGCCACTTCTTGCGCGAGGCTCTTCATGAAGAGAATCAGACCGCCTTTCGCCGCGGCGTAATTCGCATGACCTTCCCAGGGAATGATGTCGTGCACGGAGCTGATCAAAATCAGCTTGCCGCAAGCGTAGGACACGGAACGATCGATTCCCTGCTTCTTGAATAATCGTACCGATTCGCGGCAGGCCAGAAAGACCCCCGTCAGATTGACGTTGATGACCCGCTGCCACTGCGCCATGGTCATTTGATCGACGGGCGCATTAAGCTGCAGCGCGGAATTAGCAATACAGATGTCGAGGCGGCCAAACTCCTCAATGAATCTGCGGAACATCGCCTGGACTTGATCCTCCTCGGCAACGTCAGCTTTGAAGACGACGGCCTTACGGCCGAGTTTCTGAATTTCGTTGGCAGTCCAGCGTGCACCTCCCTCGTCACTGTGGTAATTCACCAATACGTCGGCGCCGGCTTGGGCCAAGCCAATTGCCATAGACTGACCCAGGCCTTTGCTGGCTCCGGTTATGAGCGCTTTCTGCCCGACCAAAACGCGGTGGATCGGAGCGGGCGGCGAATCATTCGGAGGAGTGTATTTGTTTTCGGGGGCCATCCGGTCCTTTCGTTTCGCTTGCATCAAATGTAAACCGGACAACTTCAGTGATACTCGCGACAGCAGAGTCTTTCGACGAGAGCACCCAGAAACTCTTGAAGATTATCCGACAACTCGCCACTTCGTAACAGTCACCGTCGCAACCGGATCACTTTTTGCCCGGTAATCGAGGAACTTCTGGAAGTAGGGAGCATTCACATGCTCGTCCAGCGCCGCCTGGCTCTTGAACTTTTCGTAAAACATAAACTTGCCTGGATTTTCAGGGTCGCGATGCAGATCGTAGGCCAGGCACCCGGGCTCTTTGCGAGTAGGTACCACTAGCGCCTGCAACTCGCGTGCTAGATCCTGTTCGCGCCCTGGGACCGCGTCCATGTGCACATTCAATATGATGTCGCGGTCACTCATCTAACCAACCTGCCCGGCCAATACAGACGCCGACAGCTCTGCTTGGGATTAGTCTTACCTCGATGCCACGTTTTTTGGCAATGCATAAGCGATATACGATCTCTGTGGCGGAGTTGCAGTGGGCTGAGATGGTCCGTCACGCGGAATGTCCGTATCTTTGCCTGTAGTAGCACACACCACAATGTATTCTTGCCCGTCCACTTCGTATACGGCTGGAACGCCTTCTGAAGCTGCAGGCAGAACGGCCGACCAAACCTCTTTGCCAGTTTTCTGGTCGTAGGCGTGAAGCGTGCCCTCATATTTCGAGGCTGCGAAAATCAGCCCGCCGGCAGTTACCACCGGCCCATTTCTGGGCATCATCACGCCGCTCCCTGTGAGATTTTCCTTGGCTGCCGGGGGGGCTTCGCCGAACGGAATCTGCCATTTGATCGTCCCGGTATTCAGATCGTAAGCGGTAATGGTCGACCACGGCGGCTTGATAATTGAGGTGAACAGATTATACCCGGACCAATATTTCACCGGTGCCGCAGTTCCTCCAGCGGTTTGCGGCGGCGGAGCTTTCAACTCCTCAAGCGGCCCGGGCGCCAAGTCCGGATTGCCGAGGTACAACATAAGGTTCGTCAGATGAAGTGTGCTGAGGTCGGGAAAAGCCGGCATTTCCTGGATGCCGTTCTTTACCACAGTGCGGATCACATCCTCGCCGAAGTTCTTTGGAGCATTTACGAGCGATGGAATGGACGGTGGCGAGCCTTGGCGGTCGATTCCATGGCAGCGCTGGCAATACAGATGATAGATGGCTTTGCCCTGCTCCGCCGGAGCGACATCCATAGGGATTTCCCAAAGGTTCGGAGGCAGAAGGTGTTCGTTTTTCAGAAACGCGGGAATGTTCATCGACAGGACGAACATGCTTCCGTTATTCGGATTCGACGCAGTTGAGCCCCAGTTAGCGCCGCCATGATTGCCGGGCATTTCGACCGTGTCCGTCAATCCCGGCGGGGTAAACAGTCCTTTGTTGACCGATGCGTCGACCTTCGCCTTCCACTTGGCGCGCTCATCTGCAGTCAAGATATATGGATCCAAATCACTAGAGGTAAATGATTGCACGGCGAAAGGCGGCGGTTTGGTCGGGAATGGCTGCGTGGGTGAGGCCACTTCGCCGGGCATGTCAGACTTCGGGACCGGACGCTCCTCGATTGGCCACAACGGCTTGCCGGTCACCCGATTGAATACGTACAGGAATCCGTTCTTGGTGGCTTGTGCCACGATAGGAATTTCCTGGCCATCGTGTCGAACGGTCAGCAACTGCGGTGCGGCAGTAAGGTCGTAATCCCACAAGTCGTGATGGACCAGCTGCTGATACCAAATTAATTTTCCTGTGCGCGCATCGAGCGCCAGCAGCGTGTCCGCATATAGATTGTTGCCGATGCGATCGGCGCCGTAGAAGTCATAAGTGGGCGCCCCGGTCGGAACGTAAACGATCCCGCGGTCAACGTCCAGGCTCATCTCGCCCCAACAATTCGTGCCGCCCTCATATTTCCAGGTGTCCTTGGGCCAGGTTTCGTAACCAGGCTCGCCTGGATGCGGGACGGTGTGGAAGATCCAAACCATTTTTCCGGTTCGCACGTCGTAGGCGCGAATGTCACCTGGAGGCGAGCCGTATTCCTCGCCCGTAGACGAGCCCAAGATGAGAAGGTCGCCGTACACCACGCCCGGAGTGGCCGACTGGATCTGCGAAATGGTATTGAAATCCCGTTCCAGCCCCTCCCTTAAATCGACTCGGCCATCGATGCCGAACGAGGTGATTAACTCACCCGTCTTGGCGTTGATCGCCTCCAGATGGCTGGCAACGGGAATAAACAGACGCTGATCCCTGCCGTCTTTGCTCTGCCAGAAATTGATACCGCGATGCATTTCCCAAGCCGGCGCATATTTCGAGTGATAAACCCAGAGTTCTTTGCCGGTCGCAGCGTCGAGAGCGACAACGGACGTTTTACGCGCCATCACGTACATCGTCCTGCCGACCACGATCGGACTGAATTCGTAGGCGCGGTCGACGCCTTCTTCATACTTCCAGGCGACTTGCAGTCTATCTACGTTCGAGAGATTGATTTGCGTTAGTGAAGAATAATGTGAGGAATCTGCATTCCCAAGGTACGTACTCCACGTCGAGTGTGCAGACTTTTCTTGCTCTTCCTGGGCCCTTGTCCGGACGGTTACGACTAATGAAAAAATAATCACGGCGGCTGCGAAAAACCCTACGACTGAAATGCCGAGCCTATGCGCAGGCATGAAATTCAGCGTCCCCTTTTTATCCCTTGCCGCTGGTATCGAGAAATACGAAGGTGCCTTTGCGCGCGGTCGTGAGGATCTCGATCTTTCCGTCCTTATTAACGTCCTTTGCCAGTATTTGAGTGCCGATGCCGGAGTCGTTGTGAATCAGTTTAGGAACCCACTCGACGGCTCCTGCGGACTTGCGAACGAGTTTGAAGCGGTAGAGGACGGCCGGGTTGTCGATCTGGTTCTCATCGTAGATATAGCCGTGGGACCACCAGCGCTTGCCCGTAACGATGCAGGGCAGGCCGTCGCCGTCAAGATCGGCAAGCTGCAGAGCGTGTAATTCAGTGAACGCCACGGATTTGTCGGTCTCTTCCCAATCCTTGCGGTCTGCCAGTGGCGTCGAAGGATCTCCCATGATTAAGTGGCGCTTCCATGTGCTGTTGCCTTGCGCATCGCGTTTCTGCTCGAACCACGCAAGACCGGGACCGTGCGCGTTGAGACTTGCGATTACGTCCGGTACGCCGTCGCCGTTCACGTCGTAAACAAAAATATCGCCGCCGCCACGCAGAAACCATTCGCCCTCGGTTGCGCCGAATGGAGCTGGATGAAATTTCCAGAGGCCCTTAGTTCCGGCCGGCGGCTGCTCCCACCATCCGCTCGCTTGCAGAATGTCGAGCCGTCCATCGCCATTGACGTCGCCGACCCCAAATCCGTGAGGTCCCCAGCTTCCCTTCTCCGATACCGGGTAAAAGGTCCACGGCTTGGTGGGGTCGGACGGGTCCGGCTTGGCGTAACCGATTTGGCCGCCCTGAGCCATGATTAGCTCCGCATGCCCGTCGCCATCGATGTCGGTCAAATTGGTTGTCTCGGCGTCGACCGTTGGGATCACGTTATAATTATCCCAGTGGCGCAATTCTCCACGCGGATTGACGAACAGGTGCGCGGAAAAACTGGGCATCGGGCCGAATCCCATAATTATGAGCACGTCGGGCCAACTGTCTCCCGCGAAATCCTGGACATGAGCCAGGAAACAGCTGGTGTAATTGCCGTGCTCGCCGGGTCCACCCGGATTCACCGTGGCCGGAGGAAAAATCTCGCGGGCTATTTTGAAATCCGGACCAAGATAATAAAAAGGGCCGGCTACGACTTCTTCGTAGCCGTCGTGGTTCAGATCTCCCGCAGTGATAGCCTCGGAATAAAAAAGATCGGTCAGTTGGCGAAATGGGGGGTTGTCGACATTGCCGGCCAGACCTGCCACGCGTTGCGTGAGATCAAAAATCGAAACGTCCCTGAAATTCGCCTTGGCGCCGCCCGAAACGCCCAGCGCGATTTGCCCGTAATGACTGCGCTCCTCGCTGAGTGCGCCCGCTCCCGTTGTGTCCCAAGGAAGCGCCGAGCCTCGCAGCTCGACCTCAACCTGCTGCCAGCCGTCCTGGCCTTTGCTGATGCGCACCGGCGGCTCCGGCGGATAGCCGCTGAGAGCTCCTACTGGGTCGTTGATTCCCGAGCAAGCGATCGGAGCGCACGCGCCCCGCGCCATTTTGTGTTCCGCTCCCGCAACGTCCATGGGTGGCGGCGGAACAGCTTTGCGTTCTAATTCTTTGCCTTGGGCATCAAGCGTGATGAGAAAAATCGATCCGGCGCCCGCGCCGGACAGCACGACATAAATGCCGGCTGTCCGTTCACTGGCGCCTCTGGGGTGGAGAAATCGCGACCAGGTTAAAGGTGCATTGCGAAGAAGAACGCCAACTTCGCCACCGGTCGACCGAAACCGAAATCTCAGTGCGAAATCCTGGAGGCCGCGGTCCCTCACCAGCCAGCCCGCGCCACTCGAATCAGCTACTCCTACAATTTCGCCGTCCTTTACGCTCCATTTGCCAGCGCCTTGCTCATGCCACCCGTTCAGGTCGGGGCTATTGAACTGATAGACCGGTTTGGACCCGGACTTGGCGGTATCCTGCGGAGATGCGAGCAGTGGCTGCGACAAAAGGTCGCGAGTTGATTTCGGCCCGAACTTGAGAAGAGGAACTAGCGCTCCCAGCGCAGACGAAGCCTCCAGGAACTGACGCCGGCTTGTTTTCATCACTCTCCCTTTAATATCGATTCGAGCTTGGACGAAGCTAATCCAATTCCGCTTCTTTTGGCAGGTGCTTAGAAATTCAGCCGGAGTCCAAACTGAATCAGTCTGGGATTGTTCTGCTGCGAACTGATGATTCCGAACGTCGAGACCGCACCGGTAGTAAACACCTGTCCCGGAGGGCCGAACTGCGTCCGGTTGAAAGCGTTGAAGAACTCCGTGCGAAACTGCAGGCTCACTCTTTCGGTGACGGAGGTGTCTTTCACCACAGCCAAATCCCAGTTGTTTATTCCAGGAGCGCGAATGGCACCGTCGGTTCGGCTTTCATCTCCAAAAGCGAATTCGGCCGGAGCTGCGAAGCACGCGGTGTTGAAGTATTCGTTTATCTTGTGAGGACCCGCATTCGAAACCGCATGCTTATCACACCCGGGGACGACATTGGGCCGCAAGCCTCCGCCAAAGGAGTTGCTGAGATTGGGGATGGCAACCAAGTTGAGCGGGACTCCTTCCTGGAATGTCGCGATACCGTCAAAGGCCCAGCCAGACACGACTTTCGCCGCCACTCCTTGTACGTCCCCGAAAAACCGTTGTCCCCTGCCGATGGGCAGAGGGTAGACGTAGCTGATGGTCAGATTTTGCCGAATGTCGAAAAGTCCCAGCGATCTCTCGGCTTTGAAGTTATTGAAATCCTGATAGATTTGCCCCAGACCTGCGAAGATACCGGTTTCCAACCAATCGGTGCTGGTTTCCGTGTTCGTCATCAGCTTTGAAAACGTATAGGAGCCAAGAATCGTTCCGCCGTGGCTAAATTTCTTTTGTACCTTCATCTGCAAGGCGTTGTAGCTGCTGCTTCCGATGTAGGCAGCAGACTCCACGATGTTTTGATAAGTCGGGAAAGGACGCAGTAACTGTCCATATTGCACGGTTGGCGCGGACAAAGGACCCGAGGTAATCAAACCTGCAAAGGGATTTGGTACTTCATTCAGCAAAGCACTACCGAGCGAAAGATCCTGGTCCGGCAACTGATTGATGTTGACGCCATTATCGCTGTTAATTGGCAGGTGCACGCCATGAGACCCCGCGTAGGCAGCTTCCAGATTGATTCCGAGCGGGAATTGATGCTGGATCGTCAGATTCCAGTTCTGGTAATAGGCGGGATGCCATTGCAGGGGCACCGAACCACCGGCGCCCGACACTGCTGAGAAATTCAGTCCCAGCAATGCTGTTTGGAAGTCCGCATTTCGCCCTGGCGGAAATACCAGGCCGCCGGGATAGGGGTTGCTCAACAGCGAACTCGGCGTGACGCCGCCATTCTCTGACGTAATCATCGCGTTGTTGTAAATATTCACCGCGTTCTGGAAGGGCGACTCCTGGAAAATAGCGTCGGAGGGCACGTAGAACCAGCCAAATGCGGATCGAATCACGGTGGTGTCATTTACCCGATAAGCGAAACCGACCCGCGGCGAGAACAAGTCAAAGCGTTCGTTGTACAGTCCCCTTGCTGGGTGGCCAGGGCCATTGACCAACACGAATCCACCCTTCAACGGTAAGCCGGTGGGCCCGGCAAGAATATTGGTCATGTCCGGATCGAAATTCGAAAGCCGATTGTGGCGCTCGGTCCAAACGCCGGGAATTTCCCACCTCAGGCCAGCGTTTATGGTGAGCTTGCTGTTCACGCGAATGTCATCCTGGACGTAGTAGCCCTGATAGCGCATTGAAGAAGCTGTGATGTTTTCCGTCAAAATGGCCGATGGCGTGAATCCTCCGCCCGGGCTGGCCGCACCGAGCAGGAAATCAGCGACGCTGCCTCCTGTTTCGCCGGGGTTGAAAGGATTCCCGGAGGTAAAGGTGTTGTCAAAGAAATAGTCTCCCGCTTGCGATGCGATCTGGTAGTAGTTCGCGTCTTGCCGCCGCAATTCCGCGCCAAACTTGAGCGTCTGGCGGCCGATAATCTTCGTCAAGCTCGGACTAATGACGAAGTTATTGTTGATGCTTGAGATCACCTGAGTTCCGCCCGTCGGGAAGTCAGGGAACGCGAAAGCCGGATAGGTCCGGAACTGCGCGGGAATTTGATTCATATAGGACGGGAATCCGAAAGTCGTCATGTCAAAACCGGTGATGGACTTCGGGGGTCCTTGAAAGTAATTGAACCGCAGATAGGAAACGCGGATATCAAAGATCGTGTTCGGATTGAAGGTGTAGGTGTCGCCCAAAACGATGGAGTCGGTAACAAAATTCTGGGGATCGAGATCAAACCAGTAGGTGTCGTTCTTGTAGGGGTCCCAGGGCAACTCGTCAAATCCCCAACGAGTAAACCGGGCGAACACCCGTTGTTTTTCGCTTACGTTCCAGTCTGTGCGGAAATTGACCTGGTCGTTGTTGCCTCCAACGCTGGCGCTGGTCACGAAATTAAACGGGTAGGGAAGATTGGTGGTGTTGGGAGTCGGAAAAATCCTGTTATTGGCGGCGAAATATTTTGCGACGGCATCGATTCGTCCAGACGGGATCATGTTTCCAGGGAACTGTTGGCGACAAGTCGTAGTAATCTGAGAGCAATTGTTAGAGGAGGTGTTCGGATCATAAATCGGAATCTGGTTTCCATTTGCATCGCGATAATTCGAGAAATCGCCACTCAACTCTGCCTGCGTTGGCACCGGCTCGACGAAGGTCTCGCCTTGCCGCAGCGCAAATCCTTCGTAGTTGAAAAAGAAGAAAAGCTTGTCTTTCTTAATGGGGCCGCCCAGACTGACGCCGTACTGGTTTTGTGTGAACGGTGAGCGGGGTGTGCCGGTGTCATTGTTGAACCAGTTGTTTGCGTTCAGCACTTTGTTGCGAAGAAATTCGTATGCCGTCCCGTGATACTCGTTGGTGCCAGACCTGGTCGTAAGATTGATGACGCCGCCTGAATAACGGCCGTATTCAGCGTCGTTGCCATTGGTCTGAACACGAAACTCGGCAACGGCGTCCTGCGTCGGGATAAGCGCTGTAAGGCTTCCGTAGGTCACTTGAATCGGTGACCCGTCGAGGTACATGGCATTCTGGTTCGCGGTTCCGCCGTTGATCTGATAGTTTCCACTGGCGAAGATGTTTTGCGTTGTCAGATTGCCCGCCGCCCCGCCTTGGGTCACAACTCCCGGAACAAGCGATACCAAGTTGAGAACGTTCCGGCCATTGAGCGGCAGATCATCGACGGTTTGAGTGCCAATCACCTGGCCCAAAGACGTGTTTTCGGTTTGCATCAACTGCGCCGCCGCGCTCACTTGCACTGTTTGTTCGACGGTGCCCACTTGCATTTGAATGTCGATGCGCACAACGGCCTGAACTTCAAGGCCGATGCCGGTGCGAACGGTCTTGTTGAAACCTTTGGAGTTAACCTCAACGCTGTAAGTTCCTGGAACCAGGTTGACGAAATTGTAAGAGCCGTCCGCGGCGGTAACGTCAGTGCGCCTGAAACCGCTGTCGGCGCTGCTCAGGGTGACCGCGGCTCCGGGCAAGGCCGCCCCCGAGGAATCCGTGACGGTTCCCACGATGGAACCATAGAAGGATTGCCCGGCAAGAGAGACAGTAAACAAAAGACAGCAGGCAAAAACAGCAAGAAACTTCCAGCACCGCGTCGCGCGAATCACATTGGCATGCATGGTTGCCCCTCTTCTTTCAAAGGAATCCTTCGTAAAACTGCATAAAAAAATGGAAACGATTCGATGCGCTGCCAACCGGAACTGGAATCTCGAGCACCCCTCTCGAAGTCCCCTATTGAACTTAATTCTTTACGACTAATCGTAGCGGACTATACTCACTTCACAAATGATGTCAAGAAGTTTTGTTTATGCATGCTAACCGGTGTTTCAGTGCGAACACTGCTAGCGGCGTGCTGCAAATCGCTGCAGGCAAAATTCCGCAAGCGTCCGTCCTAGGTGGTTTTTGACGCGCTGTTCAGGAAGGTTGCAACCACGCGCGTTTGACGTCGGGGTTCCCCGCCGTGGTCAGGCGAAGCATTTGCTCTGGGCCTAGGGAAAGATCCAGGGCTGCGATGTTTTCGGCCAACTGCTCGGGGCGGCTGCCGGCGATTATGGGAAGAACGGAGGGTTTACTTTGACGCATCCACGAGATGATTACCTGATTGGGAGTGCGCCCCACCTCGGCCGCAACGGACCGGAGAACATGGAGTCGGTCCTCTGAATCAGGGCCGGCAAACTGGGCCGGGAGCTCGCGATCAGACCGTGTGTATGCGCCCTGCAACAACACGGAGTACCCTACCAGCGCAATCCCTTCCGCTTCGGCATAGTTCTTCATATCTTCATTCAAAAATATCTGGGGACCGAAACTGGCGCCGTAACGCGGACGCAGATAGGTGTAGCGCTGTTCGATGACCGAGTACTGAATCCAGTGGTTCAACTCGGCTATGGCATTGGCTTGCGCGATTCGCCACACCGAAAGATTGCTGGCACCAATCGCGCGCACCTTTCCGGCGCGAACCAATTGATGGAACGCCTGCATGGTTTCGTCGTGTGCGGTGTCAAAGTCATCACAATGAGAGTAGTAGAGGTCAATCCGATCGGTCTGAAGCCTGCGCAGGCTCTTTTCACATTCGCGCTCAATTTCGCTCGCGCTCAAACCACCTTCGCAGCCGGGATAATCGAACGCGAGCTTCGAAGAAATTACCATTTCGTTGCGATTGCCGCGTTCTTTCATCCATGCGCCAATGGTTGTTTCGCTCTCGCCGCCCTGGAATCCCGGAAGCCAACTCGCGTAAAAATTGGCGGTGTCCAGAAAGTTGCCGCCCTTTTCACGGTAGAAATCGAATAAAGCAAAAGATGTGGCGCGATCGATCTTGCTGCCTATTAAATCAGTTCCCAGCGCGAGTGCGCTTACTTCCAGGCTCGATCTGCCTAACTTTTCTTTTTTCATGGGCCCAACTCCGTGAAATGGACGCGGCGAAGATTGTTGCGATTCTGCTTATCGCGTATAGGTAGCCATGATCACGCCCGCCATCATAACCAGCGCTCCGATTACGTGAATGGGCGTGACCCGCTGCACGGGAGAACCCAGCCAGCCAAAATGAGAAAGAATCAGCGCGCCGAAGACTTGTCCCGCGAGCAAATTGATGAATAATCCACGCGCACCGACCTGCGGAATCAGCCAGATAATGGCAAACACCAGGCACGCTCCCAGAGCCCCAGCGGTAAGCAATATCGGGTTCACTTTGCCGATGCCCGCCAAAGCGCCGGCTCGCCAACCGGTCAGGCCGATCGCGACCGCCGTTAACGCTCCGATGCACCAGAAAACCGCGTTTGCAACGCGAGGGTTGCCGATGGCTTTGCCAACTTCACTGTTCATCGCCAAATGCAGGGCGAGAATGATCCCGAGGAGCAGGGTGAAGAAATAAAAAATAATGATCTTATTCATTTTTCGATTTCTCCAGGCCGCTCTCCAACAGGGCCTTGCAGGTGGTCACCGGGAGTATGCGATGTGACTCTCCCTTCGCTAGCTTGCAGTTCACATGTGAACTTTTTTCAAGACATTCAAATCGCTGGTAACTATACTCAGTCTCTTAAGCCCGTCAAGGATGTTTTTGGCCGCGCCTCGACTCGGCTGGATTATGGTAGTTTGCACTTTGCCATTCCCGCCTGGAGGCGGGAATTTTTCAACTCACATCAACTCTCTGAAAGCGGGCTATGGAAAAAATAAAAGTCGCCGTCTTTGGTACCGGGTTCATGGGCCGGGTTCATGTGGAGGCTTTGCGCCGACTGGGCACCGTCGAGGTGGTGGCGATCGCCGGAAGAACGCGCGAAAACGCGCGAGCGTTTGCCAATCGACACTCGATTGAGTGGTCCACCGGGGACTATCAGGAACTGTTGGGGGATGCCGCAATCGAAGCGGTTCACATCTGCTCGCCGAACACATGGCATTTCCCTATGGCCAAAGCCGCCCTCGAAGCGAACAAACATGTCCTTTGCGAAAAGCCACTGGCCTCCTCCCTAGAACAGGGCCTGGCCATGGCAGCGTGGGCTAAGGAAAAAAATCTCGCGAATTGTACTCTGTACAATATCCGCTCCTACCCGCAAGTCCAGAATATCCGCCGCATGCGGGAAGCTGGCGATCTCGGCGAAATCTATGCCGTGCAGGGAACCTATTCCCAAGACTGGCTGCTCTACGATACGGATTGGAATTGGCGAGTTGAATCCGGTCCATCGCGGACCTTTGCCGATATCGGTACGCACTGGTGCGATCTGGTCGAACATATAACCGGTCTGCGAATCACTTCCCTTTGCGCCGACCTGCAAACTTTCCACAAAACGCGAAAAAAACCGAAAGGTTCAGTCGAGACATTTGCCAATAAAACGCTCAGATCCGCTGAATTCGATGAGGTAGACATAGAAACCGAGGATTTTGGGACCATGGCATTTCGCATGGGCGAAACCACACGAGGCGCGCTGACAGTCAGTCAAATTTCGGCGGGGCGGAAAAACCGGCTGTTCGTTGAAATATTCGGTTCCGCAGCAGCTGCGGCTTGGAACGCCGAAGCACCGGACGAACTTTGGATTGGCCATCGCAATAGGCCCAACGAAATCATAGTGAAAGACCCTGCGCTGTTGACGGGTCAAGCCAAAACCTACGCAGACCTTCCGGGCGGCCACAGTGAAGGGTACGATGACACTTTTAAGCAGACCTTCCGGCGGTTCTATCGAGCCATCGCCGATCGGACCGCCCCGGTCGAATACCCCACCTTCGACGATGGAATTCGCCAAATGCGGATTCTTCAGGCCGTCATCGAAAGTTCGAAAAAAAGTGCATGGACCACCGTGCCGGCCTAAGGCGTTTCATGGATCTTTTAACCTTAGCGTCTTTCTTTTCCCAAAGAAATGATACTCTTCGACCCTGATTTTTACTATTCAGTTAGAGGAGATTGCGTTTAACCCCAAGGAGCATGTTGGAATGAAATCGACTCGCGATGACAATACGCCTGAAACCAACCGAAAAGCAGACAAATATCTGGTTCCGATCGTGGCCAAGACCATCGATTTATTGGACTGCTTCAAAGCTGAAGGAGAATCGCTCAGTCTCAAAGAAATAATCGAGCGCACCGGGCTTCCGCATACTACCGCATACCGAATTCTTCACACTTTAGTCGCCCGGGAGTACTTGAATCAAAGCGGCCATTTGTATCGATTGAATCAATTGCGCCGCCGGTTGAAATTTGGATTTGCGAATCTTTCGATGCACATCTCACTCGCCGTCGATATCAAGACCAGTCTGGAAAAGGCCGCTGCCGCTGCCGGCGTTGATCTGCTGGTGTGGGATAACGACCGCAATGCCGATAAGGCCATCCATAACGCCGAGGAAATGGCGGACAAGCGCGTCGATATCGCTATCGAGTTTCAGTTGTTCGAACACGTAGCGCCGGTGATCGCGGATATTTTTACGCGCGCCCGAATTCCGGTCATCTCGCTTGTGAACCCCCACCATGGTTCGCTCTATCTAGGCGCCGACAACTACCGCGCAGGATTTTCCGCCGGCATTGCACTGGCGGATTATGCAACCAAACGATGGCGCGGGAAACTCGATGCATTGCTGCTGCTCGAATCGCCACCCGCGGGGAGAACCGTACAGAGCCGGCTCATTGGCGTTTGGCGTGGCGTTGAAAGCGTTCTCGGAAAGCTTCAGCCCAAAGCGGTTCAGCATCTCGAT
The DNA here is from genome assembly GCA_963842255.1 of uncultured Acidobacteriota bacterium. GTDB lineage: Bacteria > Acidobacteriota > Terriglobia > Acidiferrales > UBA7541 > Palsa-295. Next base: position 72,065 of record CAWJGI010000017.1, read on the forward strand.
AGCGGTGGCGACAAAGCAACTTCGCGAGCAGCCGTCCAGGAATTTCTGAGGAAACGGACCGCTAAAAAAATCCTTATCGCCGGAATTAACGACGAAAGTGCGATTGGCGCATCGCAGGCCGCCGAGCAAGTCGACGGAAGAAACGAAATTGCAATTGTGGGACATGGCGGGAGCGCCGAAATGCTGGAGCTGGTTGCTAAGCCTGGAAGCCCTTGCATCGGTACGGTGTCCTTTCATCCAGAATTATACGGTCCGGAACTGGTCAGCTTTGCGCTGCTGACCTTGCGAGGCAAGCCAACTCCGCCTGCTCATTACATTCAATACGAATTCATCGGGAAAAATGCGCGCGTTCCAAGTCGTAAAGCGAAATAATCTGAACCGGCATCGGCGCGGCCAGGTCGCCTTTCACTGGGCGGCTTGAAGCCCGGAAATCTATCCATCCGGATTGGGAAGCATCAGATCCCGAACATGTCCGGCCATCTCATGGCATGCTTCGATAAATTGACGAAGCGTTCGAACCGCGGGCGGAAAAGTATCGAATTCCTGAGGCGATAATCCATTTTCGTTGTAAGCGCGTTTAAAATCCGGAAACTTCTTTAGTAGTTCTTCGACGATCGCGGGGTCGACCGGTTTTTCAATTCTTGATTCGACCGGCACGTCACTGGTGTTAAATCTCCGCTGCCATTTGTAAGGCGGCGAGATTACGACGTTACCGCCGATGAATTCGCTCCAGTGCAGGTGATTCCGGAATGCTGCCGACAGCAGGCGAATGCGGTACCCGCGCTCGCGGAAGATCGGGTAAGCCTTCTTGAATACAGCGACTCCGGCCCACTCGAGATATCCGGGATTCGTCGTAATGGTTTGCTTTTCAGCCACGACTTTCAGCCAATCGTCCAAACGCCCCACCATGATCGTGCATACAGGCCCCATGGTGGAGATGTCTCGCTTTTCATTCTCGCGGCGTTCGAGTCCACGCTCGACGGCTTCGGCAACTGCAATGCATTGCGGCAACGAGAATGAGACCGTGGCGTTTATGCTGATTCCCCGATAGGTCGCTTCTTCGATTGCCGCCAGTCCCGCGCGGGTTACCGGGATCTTGACGATCATGTTGGGCGCCAAATCGTTGAACCGTACAGCCTGCTGCAGGATGGCGTTGGAATCGCGGTAAAACCGAGGATCGGTCTGGATGGAAAGCCGCCCGTTCCGTCCTTTCTGCTCGTCAAAAATCGGCCTCAATAATTTTGCACGCGTTGCAGAAATTTCTTCAACCAGCTGCCAGGCAATTTGATCTTCGGTGGCCGTGGGTATTTCTTTGGCGAGCGCGGTGATGCGCTGGTTCCAAAGATGGGCTTCTTTCTTCAAGACGTCCAAAACGATGACGGGATTGCAGGTCGCACCTGTCCCACCGTGTTCGATCGAGTAGGTAAGCTCGGTTTCAGCCGCCGAGTCGTTCCAGAGGCATGTAGGCGTGGTTTGAGTCATCTGATGCAAGGGACTTTTATATGTGGCCGACTCTTGAAGCGTGGTCTTCGCCTTCATCTTCCTTCTCCGGTGCGAAAGCTTGCCTGAATTGCGCTGTGAAAAAGAAACTATTTTTCCGGGTACATCAATACTTTGAGCGACCGTTTAGTTGTGCACAAGTCAAAGGCTTCGCGCCATTGGGAGATTGGCAGCTTTTCTGAAATCATATCGTTCAATCGCACCCGCCCTTGCGCGAAGATGTTCATGACCCGGTCCCAGGACTTTGCGGTATAGCAGATTGAGCCGGTAACCTTGAGCTGTTTGTAAAAAATCTGATCGATCGGAAACTGAATCTCACGGCCACAGATCCCCACTTGTGTATACCGCCCCAAAGGCCGCAGCACCCCAAGACAAGCGCGCACCGAGTCTTCATGTCCGGCGCACTCGAACGCTACGTCTACGCCCCTCCCGTCGCCAATTTCGCGTACCACTTCGGCGATACTGCGTTCGGCAGTATTGATAGCGGCGGATGCACCGAAACGTAAGGCCGCCTCAAGGCGGCTGTCGTCTCCGGCAGCTCCGGCTACGACCGTTTCAATGCCCTCGGCCGCTAGTAATTTCACGCATAGCAGCCCCATGGGCCCCGGACCAGAGACGAGCACCTTGTCGCCGATGCGAACATCGGTTAATTCGGTCACCGCATGAACGATGGCTGCGAACGGCTCACTTAGGGCGGCCTCTTCCAGAGGCAGATCCGCGGGAATACGATACAGTTGATCGGGCCTCAACACCACGTAACGGGCAAAACCGCCGTTGACACCATGCCCCATTCCCCGCCGATTCGAGCAAAAAATGAAATCGCCCGAGATGCAGTAGCTCACACTCGCCGCAGGTAACCGCGGTCGCACCCAGACAGGCGACTTTCTCACCGATCTTCACGTCGCTGACCTTGCTGCCCATCTCCACTACCGTACCGGCAAATTCATGACCCAGAATTACCGGCGGATAATTGCGAAACGTATCCTGCAGGACATGGATATCGGTCCCGCACAATCCGCAGAAAGCTACTTCAACCTTCACTTGCGAAGGCCCGCAGGAGGGCTCCTGCACATCGAGAACGTCAACATTCCCAGCGCCGGGTGCGAATTTAACCAGTGCTTTCATTCTTGCCGAAGTCTTGTGTTTCTTGCCTGCAGTGGATGCTAATTTTCCATAGTTCCCATATGAATTTTATCCCGATTACTAAGGCCGCCACTCTACAGTCTGTCGCGCCTCATAGCAAGCGCTTTGACCGCGGCTTCGTCAGCGAACCCGGCGCCTCCACTATTTTAATGGTCCGCGGAGACCGCATACTTTAAGGGAGCTTTGTCTCCCAGGGCCTTATTCAGCTCGAGGGCGGATGAATCCAGCGCCTGCCGCGGAGTGTTCTTGCCGGCGATGACGTTCGAAATGGCGGCTTCGATGATGTCCGCGATTTGCGGAGTTTCTGGAGAAGTGTCGATCATGTTCTGGGCGACAGCCAAGGATTGCGAATCTGCGAACGCGTAGGGCAATTCCAAAACCCTCGGATCCTGATACACGGATCTTCGCGCCGACGCCCCCCCGGCTAGCTCCTGCTGAATCTGGTTATCGCGACGCAGCATCCACAGCTCGAATTGGAATGCCTGTTTGGGATGTTTGGAATTGCGCGAGACCATGTAAGTGGAACCGGCAATTTGAGCCACTCGGCCCACTTTGCCCGCTGGCAGAGGCGCGTAGCCGATCTTCCCTGACCACCGTCGAAACCTTGGGATCTACAACGTGGAAAAGCGCGTCACTCCACAGTAGACACATGAAAATATGGCCGTCGCGCATCTGGCCCACAGCGTCATCCCAGGTGAAATTAGTCACGCCGGGCGGGCTGAATTTTTTCAGCGAATCGTAATACTGGGTGGCCTCAATCGTATCTGGCGAGTTGATGATGACCGGACCGTATTCCCAGGAATGCTCTTTCTGCATCACTCCGCCGCCAAAGGAAAATGCAAAATTAAGCCATTCGAACCACACGGCGGGAAACCTCTTTCCCTGAAGGAGCGTGCCATAAAATTTTTGGTCCGGGCGTGTGAAGAATTCGGCTACGTCGCGATATTGTTTCCAATCCTGCGGCGGAGCAAGATCATAACCGTAGCGTGCGCGAAACGCCCGGCTCTGCTCGGAGCTGTCGAGCAGGTCTTTGCGGTAAAGAACGAACATGGTGTTAGCGGCCAGGGGATATCCGTACCGTGCCCCCTTGTACCAGGAGAGTCCCTTCCATGCATTTGGGAATAAGTCGTCTTCAAAATCCGCCTTCTGGCCGCTCGCCTTTTCCAGCTCGTCGATCGTATAGATCGATCCCTGCGACGCAAAATTTTCCTAAGGCGTCGTTGTTTTGAATGACGATGTCGTACCGTCCTTCCTTGGAGCCAAAGATTTTCGGTGGCTTTCTCCATCGAAGACTTGTAGCCGAATTTCTCGACGACAACTTGAATTCCCGTTTCACCAGTGAATATCGCGGCCGACTTTTCCATGGCATCCGTCGCAGAGACGGCATCGGCCTCGATACGGAGGGTGATCAAGGTATCCGCTGGTGGACGAGCGGAAAGGGAGCCGAAGACGGTCAGGATTCCGATTGCAACGATTACTGTCGCGCGTTTCGCTGTCATAGGAAGGCCTCTTTTGACCGTGAATCTCACCATCTGAGCCTGCCCGTACTCTCGACAAGGCGGGCCTATAAATAGTTCTCATATGAACTTTGTTCATTCCCAGAAGACGCCTAACTGATAATGCTACCTAACCTTGATGGCAAGCCCTTCCATTGGGATTTTTGATAGAACGACGGAGAAATTGCGCCTGTCAAGAGGCGGGTTTAAATCGCTTAGACCGGGTAGTGCGGTGAACCCATGTTGATGGTGATCCGAACGTAGCTCGGTAAACTCGTCAATGCCGGCGCGTCCGCCGAACCTACCGTAGCCGCTGTCTTTGACACCGCCAAAAGGCATTTGCGCTTCGTCATGAACCGTCGCGCCGTTGATGTGGCACATTCCGGATTGCACGCGGCGAGCGATGGCTAGAGCGCGCGCTATATTTTGGCTGAAGACGGAAGCGCTGAGGCCGTATGGAGTATCGTTCGCGATGCGGATGGCCTCTTCGTCGTCCGATACGCGAATCACCGAAGCCACCGGTCCAAACGATTCTTCATGGGTAAATCGCCATGTTTGGCCGCACGCCGTCGAGGATCGTCGGGCGCATAATGGTCGCTTCGCGTGAGCCTCCGGCGACCAGCCGCGCACCCTTCGATACCGCGTCCCGGACCAGGTCGTCAACGCGCTCGGCGGCGTCTTTGCTAATCAGAGAGCCAACTTGAGTCCCTTCCGTTCGCGGATCACCACAAGTGAGTGACGACGCTTTCTCTGCAAAACGCCCCAAGAAGGTGTCGGCAATCTTTTGGTGAACTGAAGAGCCGCTCGGTGGACATGCAGATTTGCCCTTGATTCATAAACGCGCCAAAGGCTGCGGCTCGAACTGCGTCTGCAAGATCGGCGTCATCGAGAACAATCATGGGCGCCTTTCCTCCAAGCTCAAGCAGCACTGGCTTGAGATGCTTGGCCGCGATTTCGGCAACGATTCGTCCGACGCGCGTGGACCCGGTGAAATTAATCCTGCGAACGCTCGGATTAGAGATCAGGCTTTCCACAATACGCGGGGCACTGTCGGATGAATGACTGATCACGTTGACAACGCCCTCCGGAAAACCTGCATCACGCATCACGGCTCCGAGCAAATATTGCGTACCGGGACAAAGCTCGGATGACTTGAGCACCACGGTATTTCCGCATGCCAGCGGCAGCGCCAGCGCACGCGCGCCGAGAATTACAGGCGCATTCCACGGCGCAATTCCCAGGATCACCCCGAGCGGTTCGCGCACCGAAAATGCCAAGCAGCCCTGCTGATCGGACGGAATGACTTCTCCCGCGACTTGCGTAGTCATCGCGGCGCCTTCTCTCAGCATGATCGCCGCAAGCCTAACGTTAAACGCGCCCCAGGACGCAGTTGCGCCAGTTTCGCCCATCATAGCGGCTATAAATTCCCGGCCTCGCTGCTCGACACCGTCCGCAGCTCTCAACAGTAGAGTGCGCCGCGCGTTAGGCCCGGTCTGAGACCATGCAGCGAAGGCGGCGGATGCCGCAGCGACCGCAGCTTCAGCGTCTGCGATAGAAGCAGCTGCTGCACGTGTCACTACATCACCGGTGATTGGATCACGACGCTCAAAAATGGCTCCGTTTGTAGCCGCGACATCGCGATTTCCAATTAAAAGTGGTGCGTCCATTTGTTCCCCTTCCCATCGCTGAAACGTGTGCACTGTCGGGCCAACGGCTTCAGTTGCCGGGCGCAGCGCACATCGTAGCCTCGCACATCGTACTTGCAATATCGAAGCGTTCGCCCGATAGTATCAGCCGAAAACCCAATATGGAAATAGTTCATTTGGGAACATGCGCGAGTGAACATGGGTAGAACTCTTCGGGTCGGGATAATCGGCGGCGGGATTGGAGGTTTAGCGCTTGCCGCAACGCTTGCGAAAGTGGGCATCGAATCGCGTTTGTTCGAACGCGCGCCTGCGTTCGGCGAGGTCGGCGCCGGGCTGCAGATGACACCGAATGCGGTGAAAGTGATTCGCGAACTCGGGGGCTCGGACGAATTGAGAAAAGTCAGCTTCCTGCCCCGCAGCATCGTCGGCCGCAACTGGCACAGCGGCAAAGTAGCCTTTCGAACTCCGCTGATTGATGAGTGCCCGCGTTTGTATGACGCGGAATTCTTGCACACGCACCGCGCGGACCTTCACCGCATTCTTCTTTCGCTGGCACCGTCGAATTCCACCACACTTTCAGCTCAATGCGTTTCCGTGAATCAGAGCAAAGATACGGCCGTAGCAACATTTGCTGACCATAGCGAATTTGAGGCGGATTTGATCGTCGGCGCTGATGGCATTCAGTCAACGGTTCGCAAAAGCCTGTTTGGGGCTGAGGCTCCGCGCTTCACCGGAAACATGTGCTGGCGAATGTTGATTCCGTTCGAGCGTCCCGATTTCGATCTGGTGAGCCCGGACGCTTCGTTCTGGCTCGGCCCCCAGGGGCATGTAGTCACGTATTACGTGAGCGGGGGGCGCGCGGTGAATGTAGTAGCGATTCGAGAAACAGACGCCTGGGTCGAGGAATCGTGGAATATTCGGAGTAACCGCGATGAATTGTTGGCTGGCTACCCCAACTGGCATCCCCAGGTTTTGGATCTTTTCTCAAGAGCCGAGAATATTTTCAAATGGGGGTTGTTCGATCGCGATCCGATGTCGACCTGGTCGGCAGGACGCCTGACCCTTCTCGGAGACGCGGCCCATCCGATGCTGCCGTTCCTCTCGCAGGGCGCCGCAATGGCGATTGAAGACGGCTACGTCTTGGGGGCGGTGCTTGCTGAGAATGCCGATCTTGCGGTAGCTCTAAAAAGATATGAAGCGCTGCGTCTTCCGCGGACTAGCCGGGTGCAACTGGAATCCCGGAAGCGCGGTGAAACCTATCACATTTCGTCGCCGCTCAGGCGTTTGTATCGGGACGCGCTTTATCGTCTGCGGCAGATGGTTAATCCACAGACGACCGGCATTCAGGCAGATTGGGTTTATTCCTACGATGCGATTTCGGAGCCACGTAAACAGCTGAATTAAATGTACAGACTGACCTCGGCGAGATTCGCGCGAATTCGGCTTGATTTGTTAATGTGATGCCCTTCGCGGATGACCGTTTCGGCCTAAGCCGACAACTCACGACCCAGGAATTTTGACTGCGCTCGAAAGAAGCCTTCGAAATCGTCCCAGGGGATCAAGTGCGCGGCATTTTCCACGCCTTCGACCTCGATTGCTGGCAAGAGCTTCCTGAATTCGGCAATGTCTTCGCTCTGTATAACGCCGCCCTTGCCCGCGACCACCAGTAGTGTCGGCGCTTTCAAGTGAGGAAGATCCGCATGAATGTCGTCTTGCTGGAATCCACTGTAGGCGACCTCAACCGCTCGAACGTCGCAGGTGGGCAGCCATTCCGCGCGAAGTCGAATGGCGTCGTCCTCCCAAGACGGCACAAACCGCCGCATCTGTTCAAGACTGGCTCCCTTTTGCGCGATGTTGAGCGAGTTCATGAGCCACTCCAACGGTATCGGATAAGGCCGCCGGCCAGGTCCCCCGACGGGGGGATCAACGAGCACGATTTTCTCGATCTTCGCCGCAGGGCTTCGCGCCGCGCGGATGGATATACGTCCGCCCATTGAATGTCCGACCAGCACATAGTCGGATACCCCCAGCGCATCGGCAAACGCGATTACATCTTTCGCGCAGGCATCAAGACCATAATCGAGTTGAGGTCCAGCTTCCGAGAGTCCGCGTCCTCGAACATCTAAAATATAAGTATCGAAATGCCGCGCGTAGCGCTCCCCGACAAATCCCCAGGTGATCGCGGGACTCGTGATTCCGGGAATCAAGATCAGCGGCGTGCCCGAGCCGCCGTAGCGCAAATAATGTTGACGAATCCCATTAGCGTTGACATGGGCGCCGTACAACAACTTCCTTTCCATGAATGTTCTCCGTGATGGTCACGATGTGCGGCTGCAAGATTTATCTGTAGCACGCTGATTGCTGTCTTCCGATTTTGCGGCCAAGGGATGCTGCCCTACTGCTCATGGAGCGCAGCAATATGTGCCAGAACGTAGGCGATAGGCTCGACGTCAGCATATTTCGCATCAATATCGAACAGATTCGATTTGTGCGGTGCCTCGGCGCGATCTCCCACGCATTCCGCAGGCACGATCGTGCGATAGCCAAAGGAAACCGCGTCAACGGTCGTAGCGCGAATGCACCCACTGGTAACGCAGCCGGTAACGATTAGTGTGTCCACGCCAGCAGCGGTAAGGAACGGAATAATTGGCGTGCCAAAAAATGCTGAAGAGGCGCGTTTGATCCATACCGGTTCGCCCGCGAGGGGCTTTACGCGGTCGTCGATCTCGCACCATGGTGAATTTTCGACCAAAACCGCAAGACCCGGCATCTTATGCAGCCAGGTCGCACCGTCGCGTCCGCTCGAATCGAATCCGACCGCGGTGAAGGCCACAGGCAGATGTTTCTCGCGAGCCGCAACAAGCAGCATCCTGGTGGCGGCGATTTCCCGTGACAGTTCCCCTCCCACGGCGCAACTCGGATCTGTGAACCCACGTTGAAAATCGACGATCAACAGCGCGGGCCGGCTTCCAAAGCCGACCCGACCGCCAATGCCGCTTCGCCGGTATACCGCTCTAGCTCGATCAAGGTCGCCTGCCGCGCCCGGATCGAACGAATCGGCGCTCACTGGAGATCGGCGGGTATGATCTTTCCGTTGTCAGCGATCAACTCGTCGTCGAGAAAGAACCGATGGCGGCGCAGCGCGAAATCCTGATGGCAGCCGGTCGTATGCTTGCCGCCGAACGTGGCGTTTTCACCCAGGGCGATCAAGGTGGTCCCGTACATGGTGCGGCCGTCCTGGCCAATGACGTCGAGAGGATCTTGGAATGCCAGTGAATTCCACAATGCTCGCGGATGCGAGCCCCAACCCAGGTGGGAGATCGCGTAGCCTTCCGGATCTTTCCATCCGTCGATGTAGTCCTTGATCATAAAGGCGTCGTAGCCACCCTCGATCGAAACGACCGCGCCCTTCTCAAAGTGCATCTTTACGGGCGTCGTCAGAAAACGCTTTGCCGGGTACCAGATGTCCCCCGGGTCCATGATCAGTATGCCGTCGCCCATTCCCTCATTGGGAATGGTGTATTGAAACGCGCCCGGCCAATGATCCCAGCGTCCGGGCTCGTCAGTGTACCCATACTGACCGATGACGGGTCGGCCAGTCATATCGAACCACACTTTCGTCCCGCTGTCGGACGCAAGGCGAATCTTCTTGGTTTTTTTCAGTCGCACCATACCCCGTTCGACGCGAGTTCGATCTTCCACGGTCGGAAACAACCGCTCGAGCGCTTCCACGGGATCGTGGACCATTAGAATTCTGGTGCCCGCGCCGAGAATTTCTCGCTGCTCTCGTGAGTGCAGCAGGCCTCCGCTCGAGAGGTCCACAACCATGTCAGCCCGCTTCAAAGTATCAACGGCCAGCGTGGATTTCGACAGGATCGCCGATGAAACGTTGCCGCTGCGCATCACCGGCACTTGTTCTGCGGGTGCTGAGGGCATCATCACCGTCATGGTGTCGGCGCCAATTCCGCGGGCCGCACCGTACATGGCGGCCGCGTATTCCTGGTTGGTATCCGGCTCGGTAAGAATCACCAGCGACTCGGTCGGTTTCAGCTTGCAGAGATCGAACATGCGTCGAAACAAAGGTACAAGTTCAGCCGTTCGGAAGGCGGTTGCCGTTGCTACTGACATAGAGATTGTTACTCCTTAATGGTTTTCTCTTCTGAGGAATAAGCGAAATGGCCGGCCTAATCCTACATTCCCATATGAACTAAATTCCGATACACACTTGACGAGCGTGAGTATATTGAGACTTATTTTCTTGTCAAGGAATTTTGACTCGCAATGGCCCAAAGCCATTGCGAACTTTCTAGAATTTGTTTGACGCTTTGTATAGGATGCGTCGATGCCATCCCCGCGACCACGTCTCGAAGTGTCGCCATCGGGGACGGTGCGGTCCACCGGTTCCGAATGGAAGACGAGACTACTTGCGGTTATCCCGGCGGTTATTTTCTGTGCGGTCGTGTCTATTCTGCAAATCGGATGTCATTCGAACGCACACCCTACCATCGAATTCAGCAAAATCCCTCCGGCAGCACAGGGGGGGCGCGAAAAGGTTGATACCATCGGCGGCCATGTCAGCGGCGCGCGAAGCGGACAGAAAATCGTCGTATATGCCAGAAGCGGCCCCTGGTGGGTTCAACCCTGGCCAGATCAAGCCCTGATCCCCATTCAATTCGGCGGCAGCTGGAGCACATCGACTCATCTTGGATTCGAATACGCGGCAATGCTGGTCGAGCCCGGTTTTCATCCGCCGCCGACGATGGACGTCCTGCCCAGCGAAAGTGGCTTGGTCGTTGCCCTGAAAATCGTAAAAGGGACCGGTCCGCTTGTTCTTGCACCGACCGTGCCGCTTCGCTTCAGCGATTACGATTGGAAAGTTCGTACCATCGCGAGCGACCGCGGCGGCTTGAACAATTTGTATGACGGTGACAATGCCTGGACAGACGCAAGCGGCGCGATGCATCTTCGCATCAAGAAGCGAGATGGCAAGTGGTCGTGCGCACAAGTGGATCTCTCGCGAAGCCTCGGTTATGGCACCTACATCGTGGTCGTGGACGATACCAGCCGCTTGGAACCTTCCGTTGTCTTTAGTATGAACACATTCGACGACTGGGGCGGGGAGCAGCACTACCGCGAGATGGACGTCGAAATGAGCCGCTGGGGCGATACCGACGATCAAAACAATGCCCAGTTTGCGATTCAACCCTTCTACGTTCCGGGTAACGTCGCTCCCTTCACGGCGCCTTCAGGTACGCTCACAAGTTCCTTGCATTGGGAGTCGGGAAAAGCCAGTTTCAAAATTGTTCGCGGATCGTCGCTTGGCAGCGCTCCCGTCGTGTCCGAGCATGTCTTTACCTCGGGCGTTCCGTCACCGGGGAGTGAAACGTTTCAATTTCTATTTTATGTTGTCGCCAGCGACAAAAGCCCTCTGAAGGATCAGAATGAGGTCCTCATTGAGAAATTCGAATATCTTCCGTGAAGTCGTCTGCGCTCACTTTTTGCCCGCTAACGGCCCGCTGCCGCCGCGAACAGCGAATCCACGTCGCGGTTTCGTTCGCGCATTTGTTTTTTTTGTTTTTCTCGCTCCCACTTTCATCGGATGTCGTGCCAAGCCGCCCGATCTGGCTCCGGCGATCGAGTTCAGCAAAATTCCACCTGCGGCCGAAGGAGGCCGCGAAAGGGTTGATACCATCAGCGGCCGCGTGACCGGCGCGCGTCTTGGACAGCAAATTGTTGTTTACGCGCGAAGCGGTCCCTGGTGGGTTCAGCCCTGGCCGGACCGCTCGCTCATCCCGATTCAAGCTGACTCGACCTGGAGTACAACCACCCACCTCGGATTTGAGTACGCTGCTTTGCTGGTCGACCCCGAGTATCACCCTCCGCCTACGATGGATCTCGCTCCCACCGCGTTTGGTTCGGTTGTGGCTGTAAAGATTGTTAAGGGTGTTGGCCCCGTGCAGGTTGCGCGGACTGTGCCGCTTCGATTCAGTGGATATGATTGGCAAGTTCGTACGATCGCGGGGGACATCGGAGGTATAAATAATCTGTTCGATCCTGATAATGCCTGGGTGGATAGGAGCGGCGCTCTGCACATGAGAATAAGAAAAAAAGACGGGAGGTGGTCCTGCGCGCATCTAACTCTTTCACGCAGTCTGGGATACGGCACCTATAACATCCTGGTGCGTGACACAAATCATCTGGAGCCCGCTGCCATTCTCAGTATGACGACCTATGACGATTGGGCGAACGACCAGCACTATCGCGAGATGGACATCGAGATGGGCCGATGGGGCGATGCCGGCAACAGGACTAATGCACAATATGCGATTCAACCGTTTTACGTTCCCGGGAATGTAGCGCCATTCAGGGTGCCGCCGGGTACCTTGCTGCACTCGCTTCACTGGGAATCCGGTCGCGCGAGCTTTCAAACGGTCCAGGGTTCGGCCCCGCGAAGCGGAGCGAACGCAGTTTCTGAACATGTTTTTACCGCGGGCGTGCCCGAGCCGGGCCAGGAAAGATTCCTGTTGATGTTTTACGACGTTGCCAGCGACAAAACTCCTTTGCGGCGCGGGAGCGAGGTTGTCATTGAGAAATTCGAATACCTGCCGTGATGAACGCATGAGACTGCGTCCGAGACCGTCCTTGTGGCTCGCCGGCGCAGTGGGGCTTTTTCTGGTGTATTTCGCGTTTCCAGCAGGAGCGCTTGATCCGAACCGGATGGCGTCGCAATACGTGCACGACCGCTGGGGAAGCGAAAGAGGATTCACTGGCGGTTCGGTATCGGCGATCGCGCAGACGCTCGACGGATATCTGTGGATCGGGACAGAAAAATGCCTGTTCCGCTTCGACGGATTGACCTTTCGTCCCATTCAGCAAACGAATCCGGGAAACCTTCCGATCGGCCCCATTCAGGCATTGATGACTGATGCCCAGGGCAATTTGTGGATCGTTTTACAAAGCACAAAGATTCTGCGCTACCACGACGGAAAATTTGAGCCCGGCCGTGACGAAGCCGAGGCGGGGATCACTTCCGTTGGCAAAGAACCAGATGGAACAGTGCTATTCGCCTCGCTCGCACTAGGAACTCTTGCGTACCGCAGCGGCAAGTTTGAAATTCTTTTCGGGGCTGGTGCAAGAACAAACTACACAACACCGGCGTCACCGGCCATCAATGACGAGCTTACTACGCGCCGCAGTTGGGCCACCGGCGTTACTTCCCACCGCCTCGCCGAACCGAACTCCGCGGTGCTGGCAATGGCGGAGACCAGCGACGGAAAAATTTGGCTGGGAACTCGCGATAAAGGCCTGTTTTATTTAAAGGACGGCCGAATCTTTGGGGTTTCAAAACAATCCGACGACAAGAAAATAAACTGTTTGTTGGCAATGGCGAAAGAGGAATTGTGGGTCGGAACCGACGCGGGCATGGTCCGATGGAACGGTTCAGAGCTCACCGGCGAAGATATCCCGGCTGCCCTCGCCCACGTGCAGATTCTTTCCCTCGCGCGCGACAGGGACTCAAACATCTGGATTGGCACTTCGCGGGGGCTGCTGCGCTACAACCCTGAGGGAGTTTCCTCCACCGATATCCTGGGGCAAGCTTCCCCCGTCAATGCCATTTTCGAAGATCGTGAAGGAAATCTTTGGATAGGAAGCACCCGGGGAATCGAGCGATTTCGAGATAGCCCGTTCGTTACTTTTTCGGCTCCTAAAGAACTTCCGGCAGAGAGCAGTGGACCGATCTATATTGATGCGCAGCAACGCAAATGGTTCGCTCCGCTCGACGGCGGACTGTATTGGCTGAAAGGAGGCCACAGCGAAGCGGTCCACAATGACGGGCTGGACAAAGATGTCGTCTATTCGATTACCGGAAGCGCCGAGGAATTGTGGGTCGGAAGGCAAAACGGCGGGCTGACGCAGTTACGGTTCAACGGAAATGCGATTACTTCCAAAACGTACCGCCATTCCGACGGATTGGCTCAAGATAATGTCTATGCCGTTTATCAAGGCGATGACGGCGTGGTTTGGACGGGAACACTCAATGCTGGCGTCAGCAAATTCGAAAAGGGCACCTTTAGGTCCTACACAACCAGCGACGGCCTGGTTTCGAACACGATTACCTCGATTGCCCAAGGCTTGAATTCCACTTTGTGGTTTGGAACTCCCGCAGGCTTGAGTTCTGTTTCGCATGGCCAATGGAAAACCTACGCGGTTCAAAACGGATTGCCTTCGGCAGAAGTGAACTGCCTGTTTGAAGACTCAAGCCATATTCTCTGGATCGGCACTGCGAGCGGGCTCGCTTTTTTCGACTCAGGACAGATTCAGGTTCCTTCCAATTTGCCGGATTCTCTTCGCGAGCACATTTTTGGAATTGCTCAAGATCGCAACGGTTGGCTTTGGATGGCAACTTACAATCATGTGCTCCGGGTAAGGCGGGACAAATTGCTCCATGGCCAGCTTATTGCCGACGACGTGCGTGAATTCGGGATTGATGACGGTCTGAACGGCGTTGAGGGTGTGAAGAGACAGCGATCGGTTGTGTCCGACACGCTTGGCAGGATTTGGTTTTCGATGAATCGCGGTCTTTCGGTCGTGGACCCGTCGCGATTGACCACCAGTTCCGTACCAGTTCTGGTGAAAGTTGAAGGAGTTTCTGCGGATGGCAACGCCGTTGATTTGGCTGCGCCGCTGCGCATTCCTTCCACTCGTCACCGACTTACTTTCACTTATTGCGGCTTGAGCCTCTCCGTACCGGAGCGCGTCCGCTACCGCTATCGCCTGGATGGCTTCGATCGCGGATGGAGCGATCCGGTCGCCGCGCGCGATGCGGTCTACACCAACCTCAGCCCCGGTTCGTATCAGTTTCATGTAATCGCTTCCAATAGTGATGGCGTTTGGAATGAGAATGGTCCGACTCTGGCCGTGACCATTGTTCCTGAGTTTTACCAGACCATGTGGTTCTATTTGCTAGCGGCCGTGTTTACCGGGGGTCTCGTGTGGATCGCATACCAGTGGCATGTTCGGCAGGTGACGGGTCGCCTCGACTTGCAATACAAGGAGCGTTTATCCGAACGCACGCGCATCGCCCGTGAATTGCATGACACACTGTTGCAAAGCTTTCAGGGACTGATGTTACATTTCCAAAGCGCCCGCAATCTGCTTCCATCAAACCCGGCGCAAGCAAGTCAACGTTTGGATAGCGCCCTGCAAGGCGCCGAAAAAGCCATCGTGGAAGGACGAAACGCCATACTTGATATACGCTCTACCGTGCTCGTCAATGACGATCTGTCTCAGGCGATCACGGCTCTGGGGGAGGAGCTCTCCGCGAATGACAAAAGCGCAAATCCTCCGGTCCTTAATGTATTGGAAGAAGGCGCGGCAAAGTCGATTAACCCGGTGGTTCGCGACGAAATTTATCGTATTTTGCGCGAAGCTCTGCGGAACGCGTTTGCCCACGCGCGTGCACGCAATATCGAAGCGGAGATTGCTTACGGTGAAAAGCTCCTCCGAGTTCGAATACGCGACGACGGAGTGGGCATCGATCTTCAGGTTATGAATCACGGCGAGCGAGCCGGTCACTGGGGCTTACCCGGAATGCGTGAACGAGCCGAACAAATCGGAGGCCAACTTGATCTGTGGAGTGAGGTAGGTGCAGGAACGGAAGTGGAATTGAATATTCCGGCAGCGGTCGCCTACAAACCGTCGTCTTCTCAAATTGCTGTGCAGGCGGCTGCGCAGACGGTTCGCAAGGAAAGCAACTGAACAATGCCAAGCGGCACTAAAACGATTCGTATTGCGCTGGTTGACGACCATCCGCTTCTGAGGCAAGGTCTCGCGGCGCTCCTCGCCGATCAGTCCGACATGAAATTGGTTTCGGAAGCTTCCAACGGACTCGAAGCGATCGATCAGTTCCGCATCAACCGTCCGGACATCGTGCTCATGGATTTGCAAATGCCGGGCATGAATGGGATTGACGCGATGATTGCAATTCGTAGTGAGTTTCCAGAGGCGCGATTTATTGTCCTAACGACTTATACAGGTGATGTGCAAATCGTTCGCGCGCTCAAAGCCGGGGCCCGAGCTTACTTGCTGAAGAGCCTGCTCCATAGAGAACTTCTGGAAACCATCCACACCGTTTACGCTGGACATAAGCGTATCCCGCCGGAAGTCGCCGCAAAACTTGCGGACCACGCGGCCGACGACGAGCTCACTCCACGCGAAATTGAGGTCCTGCGTTTAATCGCCACCGGAAATGCTAACAAGCTGGTGGCCGATCAGCTGTCTATCACCGAAGAAACGGTAAAGGCCCATGTCAAAAATATTCTGTCCAAGCTTGACGCCAACGACAGAACCCACGCCGTCACCATCGCGCTGAAGCGCGGAATTATCGAGCTTTAGTCCTAGAACCACTTCCTCGAAAGGGGTACGCACCCGACCTCACTTTTAGGGATTCGCACGGAGCCGATCATTCCTTATTCTCTGCCTCGGTGCATCTTTGCAACGCTTATTTTCCATGTTCCCCAACGGTTGGCCGGGGCGTGCGCTTCTTCTTCTGCGTCTCGTCGGCGGAGCCATTCTTATTCACGATGGAATTCTAGGAGTCATCGCGCAAAAGCGTTCCGACGTCATCGCAATTCAAACCCTCGCTATTGCAGCAGGTTCGTTGTTGATCCTTGGGTTGTGGACTCCTGTCACCGGCGCTGTGGTCGCAATTGTTGAACTCTGGAGTTTGTTCTACGGATCGGACCATCTCCGGAGCGCCATACTTCTTGCGACGCTCGGAGCTGCGCTGGCCATGCTCGGACCCGGTGTGCGTTCGATTGACGCGCAGCTGTTCGGGCGAAAACGCATCGATATTCCTAACCGCTAGGGTTGTAGAAATATCCCTCGAAAGTGGAATCGTCCGGTGTTCCCATTGAGTGCATAAAAGACACTTCTATCGAGGGTTGTTCCTGAAATTCATTCGCTTCAGAATCACCGCGCAAAAACATTTCAGGAGGGCAGTCATGAGTGAAGCGGCACTAGTCTTAGCAGCGAAAAGCGGACAGCGAGCAGCATTCGAGACGCTCTGCGAGCGTTCTTCACAGCGGCTTCTTCGCACAACGTTACGCATCACCAGGAATCGTGAAGATGCGGAAGATGCGGTTCAAGACACTTTTCTGAGGGCTTTCATGCACGTAAAGGATTTTGACGGACGATCGAGTTTTTCCACCTGGCTCACGCGCATTGCGATAAATTCAGCTGTGATGATTCTGCGCAAGAAGCGGCCGGGCCGCGAGGTTTCCGTCGATAGCTTTGCCGACAAAAACGAAACGGGAGCCTCTTGGGAGCTTTCCGATCCGACGCCCAGTCCCGAAACGCAATACGTCGAGGAGGAGCAGCGCCGGCTTCTCTGGGGAGCAATCAGCGCACTGCGGCCTTCCATTCGAAAAGTGGTGGAGTTTCAGCTCTCCCGCGATTGCGCCGTGAAAGAAACCGCCAGGACCATCGGACTCTCGCTGTTTGCCGCGAAATCACGGCTGTTTCACGCAAAAGCTGCGATACGCAAATCAATGAAGCGCAGCAGGATCGGCCGAGCCCCGCTTCTGCGCACGCGTCCGCGTTTCATCGATGGTACCGCGGCATAATCCGCAATCCGTTCGACCGACGGTCTTGAGATTTCTGAGTCCTAATAGCGGGCCTGTCATCAAAACCACCTATTATTGATAGATCGCGGCACACATAAGCGTCCGGGACAGCGCGCGTCATAAACCATTGCGAACTTCTGAACCTCGGCTAGTACCTAGCCATATGTTCAACAAAGGATAGGATCGATGCCTTACGTCAAGGTCGGCAAAGGCAATACCACGAAAATCGATTTGTACTACAAAGACTGGGGAAAAGGACAACCTGTGGTTTTCAGCCACGGTTGGCCGTTGAATGCCGATGCTTTCGAAGACCAGATGTATTTTCTGTCATCGCGAGGTTATCGCTGTATCGCCCACGATCGCCGCGGCCATGGACGGTCCGGACAATCCTTCGACGGCAACGATATGGACACGTATGCGGACGATCTTGCCGAACTTGTCGAAGCGCTCGACCTGGAAGACGCCTTCCACGTGGGCCATTCGACGGGCGGCGGCGAAGTCGCCCGCTATATCGGCCGTCATGGCACGAAACGTGTCGGGAAGGCTGTGTTGATTAGTGCAGTGCCACCGTTGATGCTGAAGACCGTCGCTAATCCTGCTGGGCTGCCGATCGAGGCCTTCGACCAGTTGCGCGCCGCTGTAGTCGCCGACCGTGCGCAATTTTTTATCGATCTGAGCTTGCCGTTTTACAACTACAACCGTCCGGGAGCGCAGATTTCGCAAGGAATTCGCGATTCGTTCTGGATGCAAGGCATGTTGGCTGGCTTCCCTGCTGCGTACTTTTGTATCAAGGCATTCTCCGAGACGGACTTCACCGAAGACCTCCAGAAGGTTAACGTGCCAACTCTGATCCTCCACGGGGATGATGATCAGATTGTCCCGATCGGCGCCTCCGCTCTTCTGTCGTCGAAGATCGTCAAAGGCGCACAGCTCAAGGTTTATCCAGGTTTCCCTCACGGCATGTGCCAGACTCACAAGGATCAGATCAACGCGGATCTGCTGGCGTTCATTGAACGCAGCAACAAAGCGTCCGCCTAAAAACAAGTTAGCAGCGGTTCAGCGTGTTGGTCTTATTTGGTGATTCCGAAGTCGCCTCCAGGTTTCAAGCGGTGCCACGTACTAGACAACGGTTATTCTCGCGGCTACACTGGCGACGATTCTCGCTGCGTTTCGTCGCGCGACCCATAACACCGCCCAAAAGCAATCGAACTTCAGCGTTCCCTTCAAAGGCCGGTTGACCTCAATGCCCAATGAAGGATGCGGAAGTCGATTTGAAATAAGGCGCGACGTCGGAGGCCAAGATGAGTACCCTTTCGAGATACAAATTCTGGACGATTGGGGCGTTTTGCTTGGTTGTGATCGCTCTGATTATTGGAGTGATGCGCCCAAAGCACGTGTCGGGAGCGCTGGGTGCGCCGCTGGACGTGCAAGTCATCCAGGTTGAACAGAAGGATGTTCCGATTTACGGCGAGTGGATCGCTACGCTCGATGGTTTGGTGGACGCCGACGTCCGGGCACAGGTCACAGGCTACCTCATACAGCAGGGCTATCAGGAAGGCGCCTACGTAAAGGCGGGCCAGCTCCTCTTTCAGATCGATCCGCGTCCGTTTCAAGCAGTCCTTGACCAGGCCAAAGCGCAATTGAGTCAGGCTCAGGCGCAGCTTGCCAATGCCGAAGCGCTGCAGATGCAGGCGCAGCTCAATGTGGACAAGTACACGCCATTGGCCCAAGAGCAAGCCGCCAGCCAGCAGGACCTCGACAATGCGGTTCAGACCAATGTCGCTGCAAAAGCAACCGTGCTGAATTCAAAGGCGGCGATCCAAGCTTCCCAAGCCGCGGTCGAGACCGCGAGGATCAATCTCAACTTCACGCGACTCGTCGCTCCCATCGACGGCATCGTGGGACTGGCGCAGCTACAGGTGGGCGCGCTCGTGAGTCCGAGCAGCGGTGTCGTAACCACGGTGTCTACCGTGAACCCTATCAAGGTGTATTTCACGGTCAGCGAGAGCGAGTATCTCGCATGGCGGCTACGCTTCCCGACCGAGGCCGCCTTGCAAGCTGCCGACAAAAGTCTGCACCTGCACCTGATTTTGGCCGACGGATCGACTTATGCGCGCGAGGGTACGTTTTATTTTGCAGATCGCCAAGTAAATATAGGTACCGGCGCAATTCGACTCGCCGCGCTGTTCCCCAATCCGGCTAACATTCTGCGGCCCGGCGGGTACGGCAAGGTTCGGACGGCCGTCCGAGTTCAGAAAGACGCGCTCCTCGTGCCTCAGCGTGCAGTATCGGAGTTGCAAGGCGGCTACCAGGTAGCCGTTGTGGATGACGCGAACAAGGTGAGCATCCGGACAGTCCAAGTCGGCGACCGTGTCGGGCAGGAGTGGATTGTTACGGAAGGACTGAAATCAGGTGAACGTGTGGTTGCCGAGGGCGTGCAGAAGGTCCGAACCGGCATGCAGGTAAACCCCAAGCCGTTTGCCGCAGAGACCAAGGGGGATTAGTCAGGTGTCAAAATTCTTCATTAACCGCCCCATCGTAGCGATGGTGATCGCCATAATCATGGTGCTTGTTGGCACCATCACCATCCTGGCTTTGCCTATCGCCCAGTTCCCAAAAATTGCTCCGCCGGAGATTCAAATACTCGCCACGTACGTCGGCGCGGACGCGCTAACCCTGGAGCAAGCGGTTGCCACGCCCATCGAACAGCAAGTAAACGGCGTAGACAACATGAATTACATGTATTCCCTCAACGCAACCGGGAACACGAACACGACTCTGATTGTGGACTTCGATGAGAAGACCGATCCGAATACTGATTTGATTCTCACGCAATCCCGTGAGGAGCTAGCTGCCTCGCAGCTGCCTGCCGACGTCAATAATTACGGAATTACGGTGCAAAAGTCAGTGACCTCTCCTCTCATGTTATTTGCCTTGTACTCGCCGCATGGAACCTACGACGCCAAGTTTCTGGCGAACTATGCCTACATCAACCTGGTCGATCCCATCACGCGCTCACGAGGCATAGGCAACGTGCAGGTTTTCGGCGCCGGCCAATACGCGATGCGGCTTTGGGTAAAACCCGACCCGCTAGCAAAGCTCGGCATCACCGTTCCGGAAATCATCAACGCCATTCAGGCCCAGAACACTGTAAACCCAGCCGGAAAAGCGGGCGGTGAGCCTGCTCCCAAAGGCCAGGAATTTACCTACTCCGTTCTCGCTCAAGGCCGCCTTATATCCCCGGAAGAATTCGGACAGATCGTCCTGCGCGAAACGCCGGACGGTGGGATCGTCCGGGTCCGCGATGTCGCTCGAATCGAGCTGGGTTCCCAAGACTATAGCGTGTCAGGCCGTTTTAACGGGAAGCCGAGCGCTATCATTGCCGTGTACCAATTGCCGGGCTCGAACGCGGTGGATGCTGCCGCCGGGGTCAATAAGCTAATGGCCCAGATGAAGCAACGCTTCCCGGAAGACATAGCATACGAGACCGCGCTGGACACTACGCGTGCGGTCACTGAGGGCATCAAGGAAATCGTCGTAACGCTCTTCATCGCTCTCGCACTGGTGATTCTGGTTGTCTTTGTCTTCTTGCAGGGTTGGCGCGCCACGCTAATTCCGCTCCTTGCCGTGCCGGTCTCGCTCGTCGGCACTTTCGTGCTCTTTCCGGTTTTCGGTTTTTCCATCAACACGCTTTCTCTCTTCGGTCTCGTGCTGGCGATCGGACTGGTGGTGGACGATGCCATCGTCGTGGTCGAAGGCGTGGAACGGCACATCGAGGAGGGCATGACGCCGAAGGACGCGGCGTTGAAAGCAATGGAGGAATTATCCGGCCCGGTGGTGGGTATTGCTCTCGTTCTCTCCGCCGTGTTCGTGCCCACCGCTTTCATCCCTGGAATCACGGGCCGGCTCTATCAGCAGTTCGCCGTAACGATTGCGCTCTCTGTCCTTCTTTCCGCGTTCAACGCTCTTACCCTCAGCCCTGCGCTGGCCGCTCTGCTTCTGCGCCCCAAGCAACCGAGCCGCGGCCTACTCCGGAGGTTCTTCGATGGGTTTAATCGCGTCTTTGAGCGGGCCACCGAGGGCTACGCGCGTGGGTGCGCAATATTAATCCGAAAGACGGTCGTAGTAATCGTGTCGCTCGCGGCCTTTGGCGTGGCGGCCGGATTTTTCGCCAGTCGCGTCCCCTCCAGTTTTCTTCCCGATGAAGATCAGGGATATATTTTTGTCAATCTACAACTCCCTAACGCGGCTTCGCTCGAACGCACCACCGAGGTTGCGGCGCAAGTCGAAAAAATCCTGAACGATACGCCAGGGGTTCGATACACGACCAGCGTCGTCGGCTTCAGTTTGCTTAGCTTTGTGCGTACCAGTTACAACGCGTTCTTTTTTGTCACGCTCAAGCCCTGGGACGAGCGCAAGTCAAGAGCCGAGCAATTTCAAGCCATCAAGGCGCATGTCAACCAGGAATTGAGCAAGCTGCCCACCGCAGTTGTCTTCGGTTTTTCCCCGCCCGCCATTCCGGGGGTGGGCACCGCGGGTGGGTTCACCTTCATCCTCGAAGACCGTTCGGGCAGCGACGTGCAGTTCCTCTCCAAGAACCTGGCCATTTTTATGGAAGCCGCCCGCAAACGGCCGGAAATCGCCAGCCTCAGCACCACTTTTCTGCCAAGCGTCCCGCAGAAATTTGTCGAGGTAGACCGCGATAAAGTGCTGAAGCAAGGGGTGGCCCTCACCGACGTCTACCATACAATCCAAGCCTTCATGGGCGGCTATTTCATCAACTATTTCAATCGCTTTGGCCGCCAGTGGCAAGTGTATATCGAAGCGGAAGCCGAGGACCGCGCCAGGATGGAAAGTCTCGGACAGTTCTATGTCCTGAACAGCAACGGAGACCGCGTGCCCCTATCCTCGGTGACCTCCGTCAAGGAGCACCTCGGCCCGGAATTTACTATGCGCTACAACGAGTTTCGCTCCGCGCAACTCAATGGCGGTGCCGCGCCGGGCTACAGCGCAGACCAGGCGACGGCGGCCCTTGAAGACGTCTTCAAGCAGACCATGCCGCGCGAAATGGGTTTCGACTACCTGGGCATGTCGTTTCAGGAACAGAAGGCCCGCGAAGGTGTCCCGTCTTCGGTGATCTTCGGGATTTCGCTGTTGTTTGTCTTTTTAATTCTGGCCGCGCTCTATGAAAGTTGGTCGTTGCCCTTCAGCGTCCTGCTCAGCACACCCGTCGCGATCTTTGGAGCCTTTGCGATCCTTTGGTTGCGCCGGATCGTGCTTGGAGCTTTATTGCCACCCTACATGGTCCAGATCGAGATCGACATCTACTCACAAATCGGGCTAATCGTGCTCATTGGCTTGGCAGCCAAAAACGCGATTCTGATTGTCGAGTTTGCCAAGGATCAGTACGAGAACGGAAAACCTCTGGCTGATGCTGCACTCGAAGGAGCCAGGCTTCGTCTGCGGCCGATTCTGATGACATCCTTGGCGTTTATCCTCGGTTGCGTGCCGCTCTGGACGGCGAGTGGCGCCGGGTCGGTGGCTCGCCAAATCATGGGCACTGCGGTCATCGGAGGGATGATTGCCGCCAGCGCGATCGGAATCTTCTTCGTCCCTGCGATCTTCTGCTTGGTGGAGAAATTGTCGGGAGCTGGCCAAATGAGCCAGTCTGCCGGAGCGATTAAGGCGCCGCCCACTGCCGGGAGTTCGGGTCCACCCACTCCGGCGGAGACCGACTAACATGAGACTCACCCGAAGGGGCATGAGGCAGAACGCGTTTGCCGCAATCTTGGCAAGCTGGGGCGCAGCAAGCAGCGCCCCTACAGAACCGAAATCACCTCAGAGACCGGCTCGGGGGTCCGCGATGAAAATGATTGTCGCCACGATTTTGGCGGCGAACCTGTTCGCTGGATGCAAGGTTGGGCCCAACTACAAAAGACCGATGGTTCAGGTTCCCTCCACTTATCATGACTTCAACCCGAATCCGCAAGCCGAGGCGCAGGCCGCTTCCTACGCTGATTTACCCTGGTGGCAGGTTTTCCAGGATCCAGTGCTACAAGACCTGATCAAAACGGCGTTGAAGCAAAACTACGATCTACAGATTGCGACGGAGCGGATCATCGCCGCGCGAGCGCAATTGGCGGTCACGCGCTCGAGTCTTTTTCCGCAAGTGCAAGGAGACGCCAATTTCGCGGGTGGTAAAGAACAGACTTTTCAATCGAAAAGTAATTTCCTGGCGCTTACAGCGGACGCGTCGTTCCAGCTCGATTTGTTCGGCAAGTTGCGCAGAGAAACCGAAGCAGCGCGAGCTCAGGTGCTGGCCACTCAGGCGGCTCAACAAACGGTGGTTCTGACTCTGGTCAGCGACGTGGCCAGCGATTATTTTGCGCTGCTGGACTTGGACCTTCAACTAAAAATCTCGCAGGACACCGTGAAGACGCAGACAGACGCCGTTAGACTGACGAATTTGCAGCTGAGCCACGGGGTGGCGACGAAACTCGACGTGCTGCAAGCAAAACAGGTGCTGGATACGGCGAACGCGCAAATTCCCGATTTAGAAAGGCAGAGAGCGCAGGAAGAGAATGCCATCAGCATCCTGCTGGGAAATTACCCGCAGCAGATCCCGCGTGGGATGCCGCTAGTTCAGCAACCGCTGCCTCCCTCCGTCCCGCCGGGAATGCCGTCTGCTCTTCTGGAACGCCGGCCTGACATCCACCAGGCCGAACAAAACCTGATCGCGGCCAACGCGGAAATTGGAGTGGCCAAAGCATCGTTCTTTCCGCAAATATCGCTGACCGGCTCGGGCGGCGGCGCATTCGGACGAAGCAACCTATTCTCCAGCTTGATGAGCTCGCAAGCGAGCATATGGTCGTACGGAGCGCAGGTTTCACAACCAATCTTCACCGGAGGCGCGCTGACCGGCAATCTCCGACTGGCGAAATCGGAGCAACGGCAGGAGCTGATCGCTTACAAGCAGGCGATCCAGCTCGCGTTTCGCGATGTTTCCGACGCGCTGATCGGGTATCAAAAGTACTATGAAGTGCGTCTGGCACAGGAGGTCACCGTCAAAGACCTCCAGGATTCGGTCGATACATCGCTTGAGCGCTACCGGGGCGGGATCACCACCTACCTCGAAGTTCTCGACGGGCAGAGGTCGCTCTTCAGCGCCGAACTTACGCTTGCACAGGCGCGCGGCAATGAGTACCAGAGCCTGGTGCAACTCTACAAGGCGCTCGGAGGCGGTTGGCAGTGATTACCCGATGAGAATTGGTGTCAATAGCTGTTATTTCCGTAAAGAGGCCGGGTTCACACACGGCCTTTTAGTTTTTGACTTGGCGCAGTTTGCCGATGCGGACTAGCGTGCGGGTTTGTGGCTTCTGGTTTTTGGGTATAGTTACGCGGAGGCGGCTTTGCTGAAGCTCGCCACTGCTTCTGCTTCGTCCTCAAAGATCGCGATCACGGTATCCAAATGAAGCGTCCGCAGCACCAGCTTCACGCTGCCACGCGGGTTGAGCAATTTCAGGCTGCCACCTTGGCGAGTGATGCTTACGTATGCCCGTGAGAGGGTACTTAGGCTGGAGCTATCCAACTGTGTGAGACCGGCGAGGTTCAGCAACAGCTTGCGCTCGCCCTCGTCTATCAATTTTCGCAAACAGCGGCCGAACGATTCATTGTCGCGACCAAGCGTCGCTCGCCCTTGAAGATCCACGATAGCGACGCCAGCAACTCGCCGAATTGAAACTTGAAGACCCATAGCGTTCGGACCGAAGCTTGGCAGCTACAACTTTACAGCTATGGCATTTTAACCCCGAATCGGGCCCTTTCATCATTGCGATTTTGGTTCGGTTCTTCGGCCGCCAAGAGATGTGGCCGGCGTGACCTTTAACACGCCCTGGTTGTTTTTTGCGGCTGCGCCGAGGGACGCTTCCCGCTGTCGCGGATCAGGACTACGTCGGAATCGCTGCGCCCGCGGATCAGCGCTAGCTTGTTGCCATCGAATGACCAGCGAAAATCGACATCAGTCGCGCTGGAGTCTCGGAGGATTGGGCAAATACTTCGGCGGAATAGGCAAGGCCTGAGGGTGTGAGCGCGCTACACTTTTTGTGTTGAGGATGGAATGCTAGATCGTCACGAACGCCCAGACTCGGCGTCGCTAAAGGCAAACCCGCCGCTGAAGGCAGCCGCTACAAATTCAAAAAGCGAAAGACAAAAAGGTACGAACGAAATTCAAGAACGGAATACAAAACCAAACCGAGCTATTTGGCCTTAAAGATTCGACTCTAATCATTTAATATCTTCGAAGGAGAACGGATGCAAAAGCGCAAACTTGGAAAACGTAATCTGGAAGTTTCGGCCATCGGACTCGGATGCATGGGAATGAGCTTTTCCTACGGCCCACCTAAAGACAAGCAGGAGATGATCTCTCTAATCCGTGCCGCAGTGGAACGAGGCGTCACGTTCTTTGATACCGCCGAAGTGTACGGCCCGTTCACCAACGAGGAACTGGTCGGCGAAGCACTCGCTCCGTTCCGCCAAAAAGTGGTAATCGCAACCAAGTTCGGTTGGGAGGCCAATCCCAACGACGGGGGCAAGTGGAACGCCTTAAATAGCCGGCCCGAGGCTATCAAGCAGGCCGCTGAAGGATCGCTCAAGCGGCTCAAGACGGATGTCATCGATTTGTATTATCAGCATCGAGTCGATCTGAACGTTCCGATTGAAGACGTAGCGGGAGCGGTGAAGGAACTCATCGAGGAAGGCAAGGTGAAGCACTTCGGTCTTTCTGAAGCTGGGCCGAAGACCATACGACGTGCAAACGCAGTTCTACCAGTGACTGCGCTTCAGAGCGAGTATTCGCTTTGGTTCAGAGAGCCCGAGAAGGAAGTTATGTCGACACTCGAAGAACTAGGAATCGGATTCGTTCCGTTCAGCCCTCTTGGTAAAGGCTTTCTCACCGGCAAGATCAACGAAGATACGAAGTTCGATAGCACGGATTTTCGAAACACCGTGCCCCGCCTTAAGCCTGAGAATCGTAAAGCGAACCAGCCGCTGGTTGATTTGCTCGGCAGATTCGCGGCACAAAAGAAGGCGACGCCTGCTCAGATTGCGCTTGCCTGGCTGCTTGCAAACAAGCCCTGGATCGTTCCGATCCCGGGAACTACGAAGATCGAGCGCCTGGAAGAAAATCTTGGAGCGCTGAACATTGAACTTACTCCGGAAGATTTCCGCGCCATCGAGAGTGCCTCATCAACCTTCAAGCCGCAGGGGGCTCGGTATTCAGAATTTCATCAACAGCTGACGGGACGCTAATCGTCAACAAGCGCGGCCAAAGACTATCAAGATTCATCTAAAAGCGTTCAAGTTTGCTTCCAAGCGCGACGATGCCACGGCTTTCAACCTCCGTTGTGAAGGGAGAAAGCAAAAATGAAAGCGCTCCTTGGTTGGACGTTAGCGGCTGCTGTGGCGCGTCGATCATGATTGGCGTGGCCGTCGGCTACACCTGTTTTGTCTACGTCTCTATTACCGAATTTCGGCGCTATTTTCCGGTTCACGCTGAAATGGAACTGGCCAGCGAAATTCACCGGGTGCTGGTTCCCGGCATCAATATCAAACTGGGCGGCTTCGAGTTTTATGGCTGCTCATCAGCGAGCGGCGAGGTTGGAGGCGACCTAATCGACGTTACGGGAATGGAGGATCGCTGGGTGGCCTATGTGGCGGACGTGTCGGGCCATGGCGTGGCGCCCGGAGTTGTAATGGGCATGATTAAAAGCGCCGGACGCATGCTGTTGCGCTCGGACGACGATATTTGCCATCTCATGCCGCGGCTCAACGAAGTAATGTACCCGCTGAAGAAGCCGGACATGTTCGTAACGTTTTGTTTTCTCGCCAAGAATGAACACCGGTTGCATATCGGGGTTGCGGGCCACCCAGCCATTCTCCACTTTTGCTCCAGAATCAACCAAGTAAAACAATTGGATGGCCCCAATATGCCGCTCGGCATCCTTCCCTCTGGGGAATTTTTGAGCTCTGAGATTCGGGCAGCGAGTGGCGATGTTTTCGCGCTGTACACGGACGGTTTGCTGGAAACGGCCACCGCTACAGGGGAAGAATTCGGAATAAAACGGCTCGAAGCCGAATTACACAAGCACGGCAGAGAACCGCTGGATGTGATTTGCCGTTCGGTGCGGGAAAGCGTCGCTCGACACGGCAGCCAATTTGACGATCAGTCGATCCTGCTGATCCGGCAACTGTAATTTAATCAGCGCGTGCGCTGTGGCTTCCGTTTACAGGCAGGTTGCGAGGTTGCGCGCGCCCTCGCGGATTTGTTCCGGGGTTGTACCGCCGTAGCCAAGAATCAGGCCATTCCGGGCTGGCGGTTTTGCATAGCAGATCGATAGAGGTGTCGCGGAAATTCCCTTTGCCGCGGCTTTTTTTGTGATGGCTACGTCGCTGAGGTCCGGCGGCAGCAGCGCGACCAGATGCATTCCTGCTTCGGCGCCGATCACTTCCAGCACATTGCCGAAATTTTCACGAAGCGTTTCTACCAGCACGCTGCGGCGTTCCGCATACAGCATACGCGTTCTCCGAATGTGCCGGGCGAAATGGCCTTCGCGAATGAAATCCGTCATTACCGCCTGGTAAAGAGTCGGCGAAAAAATGTCTGCGGCGTCGCGCGTGGCGGAAAAGGCGGGCACGAGATCCTTAGGAACCACGACGTAACCCAACCTCAGTGCCGGGAACATGACTTTACTGAACGTCCCGACATAAATCACTCGCGCAGTGGGGTCGAGGCCCTGCATCGACGCAATCGGGTGAGCCGCGAAGCGATATTCGCTGTCGTAGTCGTCCTCGATGATCCATGCGCCGCTGCGCCCCGCCCAACTGAGAAGAAGCATGCGGCGGGAGGCGCTCATGGTGACGCCAAGCGGATATTGATGCGATGGAGTAATGTAAACGGCCCGCGCGCTGCCGCCCCGGCGAATTGCTTCCTGCACGATCAACCCTTGGTCATCCACGGGGACTGGGACGAGCTCTGCGCCCGGAGTGATAAGGGCCTGGCGCGCTCCCGGATAGCCGGGCTCCTCCATCCACACTCTGTCTTTCGAATCCAGAAGAACTTGGGCGGAGATTTGCAGGCCCTGCTGCGAACCGCTAGTCACGAGAACTTGGGACGGTTCGCAGCGTACCGCGCGGACAGCGCCCAAGTATTCGGCGATGGCTTCGCGGAATGGTGTGTAGCCCATCGAATCACCGTAGCCCATGGTATTCGCGGTCATGCCGCGCGAATGCCGGGCCACCAGTTTCGACCACAGCGCGATGGGAAAACGGTCGAAAGCAGGCAGGTTTATGCGAAATGCAGGGAGGGTGTTAGGCCACAATTGCGGCGGGACCCGCGCCAGGGCCGAGGCGCGTTTGGAAATTCTTCTTGGGCCCTGGGCTTTGGCGACGAACGGCGATCCAGTGCGTAGTTTTCCACTCGACAGGTTCGAGTTCGAGTTTTTCTCCGGGAACGATAGTGCTACGCAGGTGCCCGCGCCAACAAAAGTCTCAAGATAACCTTCCGCATGCAATTGCTCATATGCGCCCAGAACCGGAATCCGCGAGATTTTTAATTCCGCTGCGAGATTTCTGGAGGAGGGCACTCTCTGGCCGGGCCGCAATTGGCCGGCGGCGATGGAGCCGCGAAACCAATCGTACAACTGCCGATATATCGGGATTTTCCTTTTATGGTCGAGCGCGACGGGCGGCAAAAAGCTCGTGGAGATTCGTTTCATCGATTTCGGTCCGAAGTGGTCATATGGTATCACGCAAAAGTGGATATTGCGGCCGACCACTGCACGCGTTAGCGTCCGTAGAGTGCGGCCACGATAGCGCGCAAAACTGGAAGGGACTTTTATGAAAAGTTTTCGTATCACCTCCGCAGCTCTCTTCTTCGGCGCAATTTTGGCCGCTTTCCTGGGTTCAATGGCACCGGCAAAACCTTCCCAGGAGAATTCCCAGCCCACGCGGGAAACTAGCCTGACCGGCCCGCACGATTTCGACGTTCTCGGCAGTGGATGGAAAGCTCATCATCACCGGTTGAAGGAAGGGCTAACCGGCAGCCATGAATGGGTGGAATTCAAAGGTACCACGAGTGCGCGCCTGCTCATGGAAGGTTTTGTAGACGCTTCCGATAGTGTGGACGAAGTGCCCGCCGGCGCGTATCGCGGAGTCGGGCTGAGCACCTACGATTCAAAGACCGGCCAGTGGGCAACCTGGGCGCTCGACGGCCGCGATCCTTCCGGCGCTCTCGATCCGCCGCTGAAAGGCCATTTCGAGAATGGCATTGGCACGTTCTTTTCCGACGACACGCTTCGAGGAAAACCCATCCGGGTGCGGGTGACCTGGTCGCACATTACCTCGACGTCCGCGCGCTGGGAACAGGCTCTTTCAGGCGATGGCGGAAAAACATGGGAGACGAATTGGGTCACAGATTTCCGCCGGGGTTTCCTGAATTTGGCTTGACGTTTTTGCGCAACGGCCTTGCGGAAAATTGAAAGTTGAGAATGACTCGCAAGCATTTTAGGAGGAAACGATGGTGAGATTGTTAGATAAGGTTCTGATTTGTTGCACATTAATTGCGGCAGTCCTCGGCTTTTGTGCTGCGATGGTTTTCGCGCAATCAATCCCGAAGGTCGCAAACAACCTTACGCCGTCTCGAACGCTTCCTGCGGCGGAAAAGAGCCCGCTTGCCGCGCAGAATTCTGCGGACATGACCCGCGACGGCCAGCACGATTTTGACTTCGAATTGGGCTCCTGGAAAATTCATTTGAAGAGGCTCGATAAGCCGTTGACCGGGTCCACAAACTGGGTGGAATTTGACGGCACTTCGGTTACCCGCAAGGTTTGGAATGGACGCTCGCAGATCGAAGAGTTCGAAACCGATGGCGCGGCGGGGCATATCGAAGGACTCACCTTGCGTCTTTACAACCCGCAATCTCACCAATGGTCGCTCTATTGGGCAACCAGCAAGACCGGCACTTTAGGCGTACCTACCATCGGCCAATTCAGGAATGGGCGCGGTGAGTTCTACGACTACGAAGAGATTAATGGGCGAATGGTTTTTGTCCGTTTTGTATGGACGAATACGAACTCGAGTTCGCCTCATTTCGAACAGTCGTTCTCGGACGACGGAGGCAAGACCTGGGAAGTGAACTGGATCACCGATCAGACGCGCGTTGCGGATGAGTCCGATAAAGGGCACTGAACTTCGCCCGGTACCGAATTCAATGGCTCAGCAATATTTCATCCCTGAATGAAATGTGAGGCCTGCTTTTCGTCTAGGATTTAGGTCTCAAGATGCCAGAACAAACGACGGACAACAGCAGATCCTTAAGGCGTCCGCACAAAAAGCGGTTCCCTTCGGGCCTCAGGGCAGGTGGGATGAACAGTCAAAGAAGGATGGTGAGTGATGAGTAAGTTCAAAAATATTTCGGCATCTGTGCTGTTGTTTGGTGTGCTTATGATTGCGCAACCCCTTCACCGCGCTTTGGCGGCTCAGAACTCTAGCAGCGGACAGATCTTCGCCGCAACGCAACGCGATGGAGAGCATGATTTTGATTTCGAGATTGGGACCTGGAAGACGCACTTGTCGCGGCTCGACCATCCTTTGACCGGTTCTCACACCTGGATCGAATACTACGGGACTTCTGTCGTGCGCAAGATTTGGGATGGGCGTGCCAACTTGGTTGAACTCGAAGTCGACGGACCAACCGGGCACGTCGAAGGGCTCAGTATGCGTCTTTACAACCCGCAATCTCACCAGTGGAGCCTGAATTTCGCGAACGTGAGGGTTGGCACGTTGGGTGTGCCGACCATCGGTGAATTCAAGAACGGGCGCGGAGAGTTTTACGATCAGGAAGAGTTTAACGGCAGGATGATCCTGGTAAGAAATATTTGGATGGATATCACGCCGGATTCCTGCCGCTTCGAGCAGGCGTTTTCCGATGATGGTGGCAAGACTTGGGAGCCAAATTGGATCGCGGTGGACACGCGGACAAAAGATACAGTGGGCGAACTTACACCGCGAAGATCGGATGGCGCCCCCGGCGCGGTCCAGTAACACTGTGCCGCGAATAGGCCGCACGGATGATATTCGGGAAGCCGATCCAAATTGTATTCGCCGCGCTGGTGTTGGCAGCGAGTGTTGCCAGCGCCCAGGACGCCTCAACTCCTCCTAATGACGGCCGCCAATCTCTGGAAGACGCCTGGTGGACGGGTCCGCTGCTGGCGCCGAACGCCTCGACTCTGCCGCGGGGACATTTTCTGATCGAGCCATACCTCTACGACGTTGTCGGCGCGCATTCAAATGGCTTCGGCTCGCTTACTTACATTAACTACGGGCTAGTCGACAGATTCACCGTCGGCGTAATTCCAACTTTCGGTTACAACCGCGTAAGCGATGGGCTGAGCAGTGCGGGCATTGGGTTGGGCGACGTTACCGTCCAGGGGCAGTTCCGGCTCGCGCAATTTCATGAAGGGGGTTGGATGCCGACCACTTCCGTAACCGTGCAGGAAACCTTTCCGACCGGAAAATATGATCAGCTTGGTAAACGGCCAAGCGACGGCTTGGGTAGTGGAGCCTTCACCACGACCGTAGCGCTGTATACGCAAACTTATTTTTGGATGCCGAATCGGCGCATTCTGAGGATGCGGTTCAATCTGTCGCAGTCGTTTTCGCGGAACGTTAGCGTGGATGGCGTCAGTGTATACGGCACGGACTCGGATTTTCACGGGCATGCCGAGCCTGGGCGCTCGTCGTTCGTGGATGTATCCTGGGAATATAGTTTAACTCGCAGTTGGGTGTTGGCGCTCGACGCCACTTATCGCTACACCGGGAATACCCGCGTGGTTGAATATCAAGGTACGGATTCTGGCGGTTTGGTGAATCCATCGAGCATTGTGTTCAATACTGGCTTCAGTGACGCACTTGGCTTTGCGCCGGCGATTGAATACAGCTGGAAATCTACGGTGGGCGTTATTTTTGGAACGCGCATCATTACCGGCCTTCACAATGCGGCTATGACCGTTACGCCCGCGGTTGCGATCAATATCGTCCGCTGAATGCGCTGATAGGGGAGCCGGGCTTTCGAGGAGTGCTGGAACGAAGCTGACCCCGCCGGCGTAGTAATCAAGACGAGGCGCGACGTATCGGTACAAAGCGAGGAGCGAAGAAACAGCAGATTCTTCAGCCGCCCGCTTAGGCGGACGGGTTCGGGATGACGATGCTCAAAGTGAAACTTTAAGAGGTGAAGTAATGATTGTGGAGATGAGGACTTATAAAACCAAACCTGGTTGCCGCTCCCGTTTTCTCGAGATATTTCGTGGCAAATCTGTTCCGGCGCACGATCAAATCGGGATGAAAATATTGGGACCATTTCCTTCATTGGAGGATCCCGATATTTTCTTTTTTATGCGTGGCTTTCCTGACCTGGATTCACGTGAGCCTATGAAGGCGAAGTTTTACGAGGGAGAATTGTGGAAGCATGAACTGGAGAACGTCCTGATGCCTATGCTGGACAAATATGAAGTCGTCGTCGTGGAGGACACTGAAGGGTTGATACGTTGGTAAGGCGTTATGCAAAATCCCTTTGCGATCCTATGCTGGACGCTCAATCTGGCAAGCGCTCACCATTTAACCGTGGGTCTGATACATTGGCAAGGAAACATCAACCTCGGTCATGAGCATTCGTCAGCTTGGACCGCGTTTGCAATTTCTTGCCGGAACAGGACACTCTCTAGCTAGCAAAAGTGGCCTAGTCAAAATCGCGAAAACAAAGGAATTCAGGTGGACCACTTTGTCGCAGCTCCGGACGCAGCTAAACCCAAAGCGTGGCTGGCATGGAGCAGCGGCAAGGACAGCGCTTGGGCACTCCATACTGTGCGCCACAATCGCGAATTTGAGGTGGTTGCTTTACTCACGACCGTAAATTCCACTCATAAGCGCGTTGCAATGCATGCTGTGCGCGAAAGCTTGCTTGAAATGCAGGCAGCCGCGGCCGGGTTGCCACTGGTAAAGGTGGCGATTCCTTCGCCTTGCTCGAACGAAATCTACGAAACGGCAATGAGCGACGCTATGGCTCGCGCGAGGAACGAGGGAGTCTGGCACGTCATTTTTGGCGATCTTTTTCTTGAGGATGTTCGCGCCTATCGCGAAAAGCATCTTGCAGCGTGCGGAATGACTTCGGTTTTTCCGCTGTGGGGCAGGAACACGCGGCAACTGGCCGAGGAGATGGTTGCGGGCGGCCTGGTTGCTTATCTGACCTGCGTCGATCCGCGCCGGCTCGATCGCATGTTCGCTGGGCGGCGCTTCGACGCAAGACTTCTAGGTGACCTTCCTGCGCACGTGGACCCCTGCGGTGAAAATGGGGAGTTTCACACTTTTGCGAGCGCGGGACCGATGTTCGGTTCGGTTGTGCTAGTGCAAAGCGGCGTGATTGTGGAGCGTGACGGGTTTGTTTTTGCCGATCTGTTACCTAAGTCTCCGCCAGCGGAAGGCGATCAGTTGCCTGTTCCTGACAAGCTGGCCTCTTGAGGACTGTTCAGCGCTCTACCCATCGGGGTCACTGCGCCAACCACGCTAAGAGCGCTTTCCAGCGATCGAGAGACCCACATTTTTCTATTCGCTGATAATCTTTTCGTCGCTTGAAGTACTACCTGAGCGGGAAGGAGCCTTCTATGGCGGTGGTTATTGCCATGTTGCGCGGCGTCAATGTTGGCGGACACAACAAGATCAAGATGGAGGCGCTGCGAGCGCTGTGTAAATCATTAAAACTGCGGGACGCGTGTACTTACGTGCAGAGCGGCAACGTGATTTTTAGGACCGAGGAGAAGGATTTCGAACTGCTCGCCAAGCGAATCCAGAAGAAAATTGAACAAGGTTTTGGGTTTCGCCCCGAGGTCATTTTGCGCACCTCGGGCGATCTCAAAAACGTGATCGCCCGAAATCCATTCGTCAAGAGGCGCGACATTGAGCCTGGTAAGTTGCTCGTTTTTTTCCTCGCCAGTGATCCGGGGCCGGAGATTCGCGACAAGATAATGAACATCAAAACCGAGCCCGAGGAATTGCGCTTCGACGGTCGCGAACTTTACATTTATTTTCCGAATGGCATGGGGCGAGCGAAAATGTCATGGCCGACGATCGAGAAGTCGCTGAAGACGGCGGCGACCGGCAGAAACTGGAACAGCGTAACGAAGATGCTGGAAATGGCTGGGAAGCTTGAGGCGCCTTGAGTAAATCCCACCGATAGCGGCTCTGGCAAAATGAACTTGTGCTTCGACCGCCCTCATCTTTAATGTGTAGGTCGCAATTCTTGGCGAGATGATTGATCGTTTTTCCGAAAACCGAGGACTAAGAACTCATGAACCGTAAGACCCTGTTTACAGCTTTGGCTGGATTTTTCATTGCGGCTGCAATTCTTTGGTTGGCGGGATTCTTTCGGGCCTACGCAACCGTTCCGGGGCCTTCCGGTTATCACCTGGTGAAAACGATCCCTATTGGCGGCGACGGCGGATGGGATTATTGCATCGTCGATAGCAACGCTCGCAAGGTGTATGTGTCGCATGCGACGCATGTGGCGGTTTTGGATGCCGATGCCTACGCGATCGTCGCTGACATCCCCAATACCCAGGGCGTACACGGAATCGCTCTGGCCCAGGATCTTGGTCGGGGCTTCATCAGTAACGGTAAGGCGAATACAGTTACGATCTTCGATTTGAAAACATTGAAGACGATCAACGCTGTTGATACCGGAGGTCAAAATCCAGATGCAATTTTTTATGACGCGGCTTCCAAACGCGTTTTTGCGTTCAATGGTAAAAGCGAGAACGCGACGGCGATCAATGCGGTGGATGGCAGCGTCGTCAACATGTTTCCCTTGGGGGGCAAGCCTGAATTCGCGGCTGGCGCAGGCGATGGGCGCATCTTCGTGAACATTGAGGACAAATCAGAACTGCTCGAAATCGACGCGCAAAAGTTGGCGGTGCTGCACCGATGGCCCCTGGCCCCTTGCAAGGAGCCGTCAGGTTTGGCGATGGACACGAACAACCGGCGACTCTTTGCAGTTTGCGGAAATAACGTGATGGCGGTGCTAAATCCAAGAACGGGC
The DNA here is from genome assembly GCA_963842255.1 of uncultured Acidobacteriota bacterium. GTDB lineage: Bacteria > Acidobacteriota > Terriglobia > Acidiferrales > UBA7541 > Palsa-295. The sequence continues at coordinate 107,617 of CAWJGI010000017.1, forward strand.
AAGGTGATTGCAACGCCTAAGATTGACGACGACCCCGATGCCGCGGGCTTCGATCCGGAAACTCGACTCATCTTCAGCTCCAATGGCGGCTCCGGGACGCTGACTGTGGTGCACGAAGATTCGGCGGATAAATACACGGTAGTTGAAAACGTTCCGACGAAAAAATATGCGCGCACCATGGCCATTGATTTCAAGACTCATAACATTTTCCTTCCTATCGCTGAATTTGAAGAAAAGGGCGAAGGCGACAGGCGGCCGCCGATGAAGCCACGATCGTTTGGGCTGCTGCTGGTCAGCAAGTAGTCGTAGGATTTTCTCCCAGTCCGCCAGAAAATCCCCGCGGCCACTCCAAGGGGTAGCAGCGGTCTACTTTTCCTCTCTATGAGTGACTGGAAATCCGGGTTCGCCTGAGTTCGGTTTTCAGTTATAGTCGCGCATGCGATTTATTCCCCTGTCCTACAAATCTCAAATTCGATTTAGCGCTGCCAAGATTTCCTGCGTTGAATTCAAATATGCCGAATCGAATCAGCCAGCGAGCCGGTTTGTGAAGCTGATGCGTTCAATTCAGGATTTGAATTTGACTGATTCTTCGCGAGTAGGTTCCATACCTTGTTGCTCGGTGCGCGTTATCGGTTCAGTATGAAAGGAGCAATCGAAAATGAAGCGTATTGATGCGGTGATCAGGCCCTCACAGCTCGACGAAGTAAAACAACGGGTTACCGGACTGGGCGTGACCGGGCTGACCGTTTCAGAAGTTCGCGGGTTCGGCCGCCAGAAGGGCCATACCGAGACTTATCGCGGGTCGGAATATACGGTCGATTTTCTGCCGAAGATTTTTGTGAGCATCGCTGTGGCTGAAGATCTCGTTGATCCTGTGGTGGAAGCCATTATCGAAGGCGCCCGTACAGGCGTGATTGGAGACGGCAAGATTTTCGTTTCATCTCTCGATGAGGTGATCCGGATTCGTACAGGAGAGCGAGGTCCTGGCGCAATTTAGCATTTTTCGACGAGCCAGGAAGCCAACGCGGCCACTATTTCAATCCGGGAGGAGCTCCGAAATGCGAGGCTCATTCATGCGCAGCACCAAAAAGTCGATTTTCAGAGCACTCCTTGCTCTCCTTTTCGCGCAAGTCTTGGTTGGGCCAATTAGCACCGCTCTCGCCGACCAGGATCCTCAGCCCGATCCTGCGGGGACTGCCACCGGTGATCGTTCGACAGCACTCGATGCGGCTGGCAATCCATTTGTGATTCCGGAACCCAGCGACAAGTACGCACCCGATTACGCCAAGGGCAAGAAAGACTTCGACGATTTTCAGGCGCAAGCCGCGAGGGAGCCGCTGGCGGTGAAGCTTGCGGACAACGTCGGCCACCTTCGCCTGGCGACGAATTTTTCCTGGACCCTGCTCACTGGTTACCTGGTGCTCTTTATGCAGGCGGGATTCGCATTGCTCACCTGCGGATTGGTGCGTAAGAAAAACGCGGGACATCTGATGATGCTGAATTTCGCGGCGTACGTGTTTGCGTTTCTAGCGTATTACGCAGTCGGGTATGCCTTTCAGTTCGGTGCTGTCGCGCTGAACGCGTCTCCGACAAATATCGGGGGCGCTCCCACTTTGAATCATTTCCTGATTGGCGGCGGGCAATGGGGATTGGTCGGGGGTAAGGGATTTTTCCTTACTGGGCCTGCGTATGACGTCAGCAGCAATTGCTTGACGTTGTTTGAAGTCGTTTTTATGGAGACCGCCGGGTACATCATTGTGGGTGCGATTTGCGAACGCATCACTTTCTGGGCATTTCTATTGTGCGAACTTTTTATTGGCGGGCTGCTCTACCCGATTTCTGGGTGCTGGGTTTGGGGTGGCGGGTGGCTTTCGCAGCTTGGGTCCTCGCTGCACCTCGGGCATGGCTACGTGGATTTTGCCGGTTCGTCAGTCGTGCATAGTGTCGGAGGATTTTGCGCGATGGCGCTGGCTGTGATTCTGGGGCCGCGCCTTGGGAAATATGGGCCCGACGGAAAACCGCGGGCCTTTCCGGCGTCCAATATTGTCTTCGTTGTTACCGGAACATTTGTTTTGTTGTTCGGCTGGATGGGGTTTAATCCCGGATCAACTTTGGGGGCCACGGACTTGCGTATTTCCGTCGTTGCTGTCAATACCAATCTAGCAGCTGTCGCGGGATCGGCTGCGGCGATGCTGCTTTGGTACCGTTTATTCGGCAAGCCAGATATCACCATGGCTTGCAATGGAATGCTCGCAGGTCTGGTCGCCATCACCGCACCTTGCGCATTCGTTTCACCTACCAGTTCGGTCATTATCGGAATCTTGGCCGGAGTTATCGTGTGCCTGGGCGTGCTGTTCAACGAGCGAGTGCTAAAGATTGATGATCCCTGCGGCGCGATTTCAGTTCACGGATACTGCGGGTGGTTTGGCGCTGTGGCCCTGGGAATTTTTGCAGATGGCACCTACGGCGCGGGATGGAATGGCGTCGGCGCTGCGAACTACCTGGGTAGAACCGGACAGGGCGTGACTGGGTTAATCCACGGAGATTTTTCGCAATTCTGGGTTCAGCTCGGTGGCGCGACATTGCTGGGGCTGTATGCGTTCGGCGCGACTTACGCTGTGTTCATTGCGGTTAATGCGTGGCGTTCGATGCGCGTTTCCAAGGCAGTGGAGCTTGAAGGATTGGATGTACCGGAGTTTGGCATGTTGGCTTACCCTGAAGATGCCGTGGAAATGTTGACTGCGGGTTCGCAAGCGCATCAGCGCGGAGTTTGAGGAACGATTTGAGTTGTGCGATGTCGTCATGGTGCGCACCTGCTCGATCGACGGGCTGGTCTGAGACCTGGGCCTACAAAATCACCGCGCGACTCCAGCACGATAGTTGAAGGTTTCGGCTTATGACTATGGCGCGAATGCCGTCACTTGCCGCTGAGCTGCGGGATTTTTCCGCGAAGGAATCGACGCGCATCCAGGAGCGGTTTGTTGCAACGGGCGACGGGCGGAGCGCGCTTCTGGGCCGCTCTGCGCTGATTGAATCCATCGTGCAACGGCTGTGGAAGGAATACCTGAGCGCCGAATCGGATGGTCCTGCTGGTTTCGCCGCTGCTGCGCTTGGAGGTTTTGGCCGCCGCTGGCTTTTTCCTTATTCCGACATCGACATACTGTTTTTTGCGGCTGGAAACGGATCGGAAAAAACACTGAAGGATCCCATCCGTCGGTTCTCGCAGGATCTTTGGGATTTGGGACTGAAGCTCAGTCCCGCATCGCGCACCCTCGCCGAATGCAGCCGTTTCGATTCCGAAAATGTGGAGTTCGCGATTTCCCTGCTCGACTGCCGTTTCCTGGTAGGTGACCGGCGGCTTTTCGCACAACTTCATGACGATGTGATTCCGAAGTTGATGGCGCGTGATTCCGACCAGATCATAAAGCGGCTGGCCGATCTTACCCGTGCCCGCCACGCGAAATTCGGCAGCACCGTGTTTCATCTGGAACCGAATATGAAGGATGGGCCTGGAGGGCTGCGCGATTACAACGTGGTGAGCTGGCTTTATTTGTTGACCGCGTTTCAGAAATACCACGTGCGGCCTCGGGAAAATGCGCTTCTTCCGGATTCGATTCAAGACCAGTTTGACGCGGCTCTTGGCTTTCTGATGTCGGTGCGCTGCTTTTTGCACTTCCGCCATAAGCGCGATGACAACACGCTCAGTTGGGAATCGCAGGACGCTGCCGCCGCTTCCAAAATTGGCGTTGCACATTCTTTCGGGGCCATGCGCGGCTCTTATGGCTCGGATGGAACGGCATCGTTGAGTGCCTCGGATTGGATGCGCGAGTATTTCAGGCATGCCCGAGCGATTCATCGCCTGTGCCAGCAGCTCCTGGAAGAAGTGCCGGCTGCGCGGCTATCGATGCATCAGCAGTTTCAACAATTGCGATCGCGCCTTGCGAATGCGGAATTCTTGGTTGAAGACGGAATGCTTTCTTTGCGCCAGCCTGCGGCACTCGACGATCCGGAACTGATTCTTCGCGCGTTTCGCTTCCTCGCGCGCCATGGATTGACGATGAGTTCGAGCACTGAATACCAGATCGAGCGCACACTTGCGTCTCTGACCGAAGCGCCTCCCAAGGGCACAGAGCTCTGGCACCTGCTTCAGGAAATCTTGATGGCGCCGCATGCGGCGGACGCGTTGCGCGGGATGCATTCGCTGCGATTGCTGACCCTGCTGTTTCCGGAGTTTGCGGCTGTCGACGCTTTGGTGGTGCGTGATTATTCTCACCGTTTCACCGTGGACGAGCACACATTTGTGGCGATCGATAATCTCCACGCGCTTCGTCAATCGCAATCGAAATGGGACCAGCGTTATGCGGAATTGTTGGACGAGATCGAACAGCCTGACCTCCTGTATCTGGCTCTGCTGTTCCATGACGTCGGCAAGGGCGCAAAGTCGCCGGACCACGTTCGCGCCAGCTTGGAAATCGCTGAGGCTGTTATCGATCGACTCAGTTTGGACCAGCCCGATCGCGAGAATGTGTTGTTTTTGATTGGCCGACATTTGGAAATGAGCGCTGCTCTGCGCCGTGATATTTTCGATCCAGAGACTGTCCGGGCATTTGCCGAACGAGTGGAAACTCCGGAGCGTTTGAAAATGCTGTGTCTGCTTACTTACGCGGACATCAAAGCTGTGAATCCAGAATCGCTCACTCCCTGGAAAGCGGAAAATATCTGGCAGCTTTACATTGCCACTGCGAATCACCTCAATCGCAGCCTCGATCAGCGGCTGCACCTCGATGCGCACGACGAGGTGATGGCTCACCTGGGGACTCTTGCGTTATCCGTCGGAGATAAACTGGACGCTTTTCTTGAAGGACTTCCCCGCCGCTATTTGCTGACACATGTGACCGGGGATGTGCTCGCACATCTGGAAATGGCCGGAAGATTGGACCAGGATCCGGTACAGATCAATCTGCGGCGCGGGCGTCATTGGTATGAACTCACGCTTGTGACCAAGGACCGCTCGGCTCTTTTCGCGACCATGGCGGGCGTTCTTGCCGCTTGGGGCATGAACATCGTCAAAGCGGCAGCGTTTTCCAATCAGGCCGGCACTGTCGTCGACACTTTTTATTTCACCGACCGGTTTCGTACGCTCGAATTGAACTTGCCTGAATGGGAACGCTTTCAAACCAGCATTCATGACGTGCTGGCTGGCAAGGTTGATCTGGATCGGATGCTGCGCGAACGCTTGCGCGCGGACAAAAATCGCCCTCCCAAAGTGAAAGTGGAAACGCGGGTGAAATTCGACGATACCTGTTCGGCGCAGAGTACATTGGTTGAGATCCTAGCCCAGGATCAGCCTGGATTGCTGCACCGGATCAGCTCGGTTTTTGCGCGGGAGAACTGCAATATTGAAATCGCCATCGTCGAAACCGAAGGTGAGACGGCCATCGACGTGTTCTATCTTACTTCTGCTGGAACGAAGCTGCCGATGGATCATCAGGTGCGTCTGCAGGAGGCCCTTCTGGGCGAATTCGCCGCGAAACAGTAGAGATCAACTGACGAACATGGAAATGTTGCATTCGTTCTTACTTTTGGAGCTGCTCGAATTTTTTCTGCTCTAGTTCCCCCCACCGTGTGTAAAGTTCGTTGACTATTTTTTGAGCTGCTTCCATTTGCGCGTAGGCTTCGTGCAGACGCGGGGCGTCGCTGGCGATTTCTGGATCTTCCAGCGCCGCGCGCTTGATCTGAACTTCCTGTTCTGCTTTTGCGATGCGCTTTTCGATGGCTGCAAACTCGCGGCTGACATCGCGGGAACTTTTGACCTCCATTTTCTTGGCTTGCATATTTTTGGCCGCAGCAGACTGCTGCGTTTTTTGAGCCGTGGGTGCAGACGCGGACTTCTTTTCCTCTGTGCGTAGCCATTCATCCCATTGCGAGTAATCGGCGAAGCGCTCCGCGGAGCCGCGTCCATCGAGGCCGAGTACAATTGTGGCGACGCGGTCGAGCATGTATCGATCATGGGTAACCAGCACCAGGGCGCCGCGGTATTCAAGCAGGCTTTCTTCCAGAGTTTCCAACGTTGGAATGTCCAGATCGTTGGTGGGCTCGTCGAGGAGCAGCACATCGGCTGGCTGGAGCATAAGTTGTGCGATTAAGACTCGCGCGCGTTCACCGCCAGAGAGCTGTCCTACCGGCCGATTCAGATCCTCACTTGTGAAGAGGAATCTCGCTGCCCATGCGCCGACGTGAATCACGCGATCCTGATAAATCACCGAATCGCTATCCGGCGCCAGGGCGCGACGCAGGGACGCGGCTGCATCGAGGTGCCGATTCTGATCGAAGTACACAATTCGTAATGAATCTGCCTTTTGGATTTTGCCTACCGTCGGAGGGATGTCGCCGCACAGCAGGCGAAGCAGCGTAGTCTTTCCGCAACCGTTCGGACCCACCAGGCCAACGCGCATGCCCGCCGTTACGGTGAAATCGATATTTTTGAAAAGTGTGCGATCGCCAAGAATCTGCGTGACGCCTTCTAATCGGATGAGCTGTTTGCTTTGGCGGCTGGAGGCCAAAAAATCGATGCCAGCGATTTCTGTCCGCGTCCTTGAATTCAGATCGGCTAGTTCGCCGATCATGCGGTGAGCCTTATCGATTCGCGATTTCGATTTGGTGCTGCGCGCTTTTGGGCCGCGGCGCAGCCATTCGATCTCGGTGTGAACGAGATTTGCCAGCGCTTCCTGACGCTTGCCTTGCGCGTGAAGATACTCTTCCTTGGCTTCGAGGAACTTGCTGTAATTTCCGTTGACCCGCAGGAAGCCATTTTTATAAACGCGATCCAGTTCCACCATTTGCCCGGCGACATTCTCCAGAAAATAGCGGTCGTGACTGACGACTACATAAGCGAAGGATGGCTTGCGAAGGATTGTTTCCAGCCATTGAATGCCGGCGAGATCCAGGTGATTCGTGGGCTCATCGAGCAGCACAACATCCGGCTGCTGCGCCAACGCTTCGATGATCGCAAGACGCTTGCGCCATCCTCCTGAGAGCGCTGCGGTTCGGATTTCGGGACCTTCAAAACCGGCTCGGTGAAGCGCCTCTGACGTGCGGAATGCACGGTCGCTTTCCGGAACTCCCGATTTTGCAAGGGCTACCTCGATTACGGAGCGAATTGTTTGATTGGGATCGAAATTGGAAATCTGCGAGACACAGACTAGATTAGTGCCTTTGCGAATTGCTACTTCTCCTCTGTCCGGCTGGATGCGGCCGTGCAGGATTTCAAGCAACGTTGACTTGCCCGAACCGTTCGCTCCGATTAGCCCGATCCGGTCGCCGTCCGAGATGGTGAAGGAAATCTCCCGGAACAGCGGCGCTGTGCCGTATCGTTTGGATAAGCCTTGCGCGTTGACAATTGGTGGCAAAGTATTTGGATTTCCCCTGTAACGAGTCTAACTGAATTTCCGATTTCAAACTTTGCGATAAGCATGGTCTAACCGATAGCGCAATCAAAACTGCCTATGCGTTCGCGGCAGATGATCCATCGGCAGGCACGCCATTCCAAGCCGTAGTGTCCAAGCCGCGGTTGACATAGCGACGTGGCAGGCATTACCTTCGGGCAAAGTCAGAAGTGAAATCGAAATTTCCTGCAAGCAACCTGTGCGGACTATTTGCGCGTCAAATCGCCAAATCATAAGTGAGAAACGATGAAGCGCTCTCTCACGGCGGTCATCAGGTTCGACTCGGTAAGATTTGCTTTGGCCTGCGCCGTTCTGTGCTTGCTCCTGTTCCTAGGCGCGCCTGGACAAGCTCTGGCGCAAGCCGAACCCGGGCCGATGCGGCCCTCGTCAGCTTCGCAGGATACCGGCAATGCTCCACCGCAAGCGCAGCCGCGGCAGACAATGCGCCCCTCGGGGGTGGGTGCGTGGCCCTCCGATGCAATACAATTGGCGTCGCTGGTGCAAGAATTGGACGTGAAGTACGGCGCCGCACTCGCGGGCTGGCAGGATTCGACTGGTGCATCGCGAAAACCAAAGATTCTTGTGTTGGATTTCTGCACATGGGACAACCAGTGGCCGCCATTTGGGGCATGGCTCGCGGACAATCTCTCCGCGGCACTGGCGAGCGGTGCTGGAGATTTCGAAATAATCGACCGCGCCCAGCTTGCGTCATCGCTGCAGGAGCGGCATCTCGCACCCAAGGACGAAATGGACTCAAGGAAGGTTGGCGACCTTGCGCAATCTCTCGGAGCGGACCTTCTCGTGGAAGGCCGATTCAGCGCCTTGGGTAATGATTTGGGGCTGACGATCAATTTAAGGCGCGCGTTGGCGATCGAACACCCGCGGCCAGTTATCTTCATCAAGTCCCGAGTGGTAATGTCGAATGAAATTGCCGGCCACCTGGGTGAGTCTTTGGATTCGCTTGGGCCGAGGCATGAAGATTTGCGGGCATCGGCATCCGACGCATACGTACCGGGACGAAACGGAGTTTCTTATCCGCGTTGCTGGTACTGTCCTGCTGCGGAATTTCCGCCCGGCGCTCGAAGGAACAAGCTGTCTGGAACCGTGACGCTGTCCGTGTTAGTAAATGCTGATGGTTATCCGAGCGACATACAGGTGACTGAATCGGCCGAAACTGCGCTTGATCAACAGGCCATCGAGACAGTGAAGAAATGGAGATTTGATCCGGCCAAGGACTCGAACGGCCTGCCTGTCGCGGTGCACGAAGCGATTGAAGTGACATTCAACTAGCTGCAAATTGCGCCTTCGCGAATATCCAGGAGACAACGTGCCCTGCCTCGATTTAAAAATTGAACCAGTCGCTACGGTAGGCGAACCACCAGCTTGCGAACGCGATGGGAATCGTGGCGCCCAGCGCCCACCAAAGAGGCAAAGACATATCGGCGATCAGGCCCAGGACCGTGAAGGTGATCCAGAATATTTTCTTCTGCACAGTTCAATTGTATGCCGAATTGCATCGTCGAGGGCGCTGCCGATGCGCAATCAAGTAAACAGCGATGCGACGTGTTGGCCCGGTGACATCGGGGCAATAAAATTCAACAGCAGATCCCTCAAAGCGTCCGCACAAAGCGCGGTTTGGGATGACACCTGCGCTTGAGTAAACGAATGGGTGTGGTTACTGTGCTGGGCACCAGCAGCGCGAGGTGGATTCTTTGGTATCGCGCTTTAGCCGGGCTATACGGCGGCGGAGTATGTGGCGAGTGTGGCGTCTTCACCTGCCGGAATTCCATCGACGTATCTAACCGTTCTGCCCGAATTGGACCAAACGCGATCGCCTGGCACTATGATTCCAATCAAGTTCAGCGGGTCGGCGGCGGCGACGGTGACAACCTCACCTGTGTTGGATTGTTTGCTCGATACTCGGAGCGACTCTACCGCGCCCGGCAGCGCGAATTGTTCGCCCAGGAAGCCACTTACGAAGCGGCCTCCGCGTATTTGGCCCTGATCTTCAAGCCTACGAAATGCTATTAGCAGTTCGCGCCAACGCGGGACGATCGTTTCGCGCGCTGCCATTTCACGGAATACTATGCCGTATCGGCGCAACAACATCCAGCATGTTGATTCCGTGACTCGCGATCGTTCGGCGGCTTCGCCCGCATAAAGCAGCGACCAGCGGCCGGCGCTGTGGCGCGGACGCGCGCTGTGTCCTTTTCCTTGTCCCGCTCGGCGCCTAGGATCGATCAGTGCGCGAATATTGTCAAATCCGTCGGCGGTGATCATTCCTGCGGTCACCAATTCCCACAAAGCCGTTTCTACTTCGGCCTTGATCTTGCCCGTGCCGCGGACGATGTCTGCGAAGAAAGAGGCGCCGCGTTGGCGCAAATGAGCCAATACTTCGCGGGCTGACGGGCTTAACCCTGCTGACTTTTCATGTTCGCCGGCGTGCTGCGAGATCATCCAATCGGCGTCTTCACGAATGAAGAACGTGAGCGGAGCGATGCTCGTAGGAATCACGCGGCGGATTGTGCCGGCGTTTTCACTCTGGCTCGCGGGATGCGGAGAGAGGCGTCCCCAGCCCACCGCTCCTGTAAGGCACAGCTGATCCAGCACTTTTGGATCATAATTCGCAACTCGGCGCGCGAGAATCTGACGCTCCCAGGCGTTAGCTGGAGCTTCGTAACCTTGCAATTGCTGGAGAGCTTCCAAGGTTCCACGCTCTCCGAGTAATTTTGTTTCTGGCGTTAGGTGCTGCCAGCGCAGCAGCCAGCGCATGAACTGCGCTGCGTTCACTGGCTGAATTTGCTTGCGCAGTGCTCCGAGCGTCTGGCGGTGGATGCGGGCAAGCAATCGACGATCGCACCATTCGATGACGCCGCCCGATGAATCGGTGAACTGGCCACGTAAAACAGAGCCGCCGGCTTCTTGCCGCAGCAAACACTTCTCGATGTCGGAGACTGCCACGCCCAGGAATTCGCCCAGCTCCGGCGCGGTGATTGGGCCGAGACGGGCGACCCAACCCGTCACGGACGAAAAAAGTGCATCGTCGCGTGATGGTTTCTGCTTCTCAACGTCGGGAAACGAATTGACGAAAGTCGCTTCCGGAAAAATGGATGCAAACGTCTTTGCTCTCTCAGCCGCTACCCAATAAATTCTGATTCCCAGCTGCGCACGCGATGCTCGTCCGGCAGCCATCAGTTCGCTGAAATAATCTTTCCACGCAAAGGTAGATTTCGCAGCGAAGCTAGAGGAATTCGTTTCTGCCTCCTCTGATTCAGGCACAGCCGCCAGCTCTTGCAGCACGTCGTGAAGTTCATCCGCATCGCGCACATCCGGCCAGGCTTCTTCGCGCACTTCGGCGATCGCCGCGGGATCGAGCCGTCCTATTTCCGACAGGACGGCTTCGGGCAACATTCTCCGCATTTCCACGGCTCGGGCGCGGCGCTCTTCGAGTGGGGCATCGTCAAGGTAGGCATACGGATTCGCGTTGAGAATCTCGTGTGAGAACTGCGACGGGACCGGAGTGTCCACGGAAATGCAGCGAATCTTGCCTGACGAAATATCCGCAAGTACGCCTTTCAGGCCCTCGACGTCCATGGCTTCTGTAAGCGCGTCCTTCATCGTTTCGCGCGCCAGAGGATGATCTGGAATCGCGATATCGCCCTGAATATTTTCCTGGCAGGCGATGGCTTCCGGAAACACGGCTGCCAGTAGATCTTCCGAACGCATGCGCTGGATTTGCGGCGGCACTTTCTTTCCACCCATGAACCGCAAAAGCGCTAAGGCCCGGCCCGCAACCCATCGCCAGCGCGTCGTGAAAATTGGAGATGCCAATACCGCTTGCTCGAGCAAGGCTTGGACGCTTTCGGTGTGAAGAAAATGAAAGACGTCCGCGAGCGGAAAACTGTGTTGGTCGCTCAGCGAAATGTTCAGACCGTTGTCCGTGGCTGCAGCTTGCAGCTCGAAATTGAACGAGCGGCAGAAACGCTTGCGCAAGGCCAGTCCCCAAGCCTTGTTGATTCGTCCGCCGAACGGGGCGTGAATCACAAGTTGCATCCCGCCGCCTTCGTCGAAAAAACGCTCGGCGATAATCGTGTCCTGAGTGGGAACGGCACGAAGCACGGCTCTGCCTGATACGATGTACTCCACAGCTTGCTCAGCGCCGGCGCCGTCCATTGCGCATTCCTCTTCTAGCCACTTCACCGCAGCCGCAGTTTGCGATGAACTCGTGACGCCGTCGAAAGGCTCAACGCCTTCAGTGAGCACGCTAACGTGTTCTCTGATTTGTGCAACTTGCTGCGACAGCTCTATCGTTCGGGAAGGAGCTTCCCCCCGCCAGAACGGCACCGAAGGGGGCGCTCCATGTGCGTCTTCCACCGATACCGAGCTGGCCTGAACGCGACGAATTCGCCAGGAAGTATTTCCGAGCAGGAAAATATCTCCGCGCAGGCTTTCGACCGCGAAGTCTTCGTCCAGCGTGCCGACCACTTTTCCTTCGGGCTCCGCGACCACCGTGTACAGCGCATTGTCTGGAATTGCCCCGCCGCTGGTAATTGCTGCGAGACGGCTGCCGCGACGACCATGCAAACGATGGTTTACCTGGTCGCGATGCAGATAGGAACCGCGGCGACCACGTCGCGCAGCAATTCCTTCGGAAAGCATCGCAACAATTTCGTCGAAATCCTTGCGTTGGAGATTGCGGTATGGATATGCATGGCGAACCAGCGCGAACAAATCATCTTCCTGCCAGTCTTCGGCCGCGCACATTGCCACTATTTGTTGAGCCAGAACATCCAGGGGCGCTTCGGGAATTTCGATGTGGTCCAGTTCACCGTGGCGAATGGCACGGACCAGCGCGCCACATTCCAGCAACTCGTCGCGCGTGGTTGCGAAAAACCGGCACTTCGGAACCGCGCCGCGCCAGTGCCCGGCGCGCCCCGCACGCTGCAAGGCAACTGAGATCGATCGCGGCGATCCAATCTGACAGGCAAGATCGACTGAGCCGATGTCGATGCCGAGTTCAAGAGAGGCGGTGGCCACCAGTGCGCGTATTTCGCCGGCCTTGAGCCGCGATTCCACGCCCAAGCGTCGCAGCCGCGAAAGACTGCCATGATGAGAAGCAACTGCGTTCTGCCCAAGCAGCGCCACGAGGTTGTGAGCGACGCGTTCGGCCAGACGCCTGGTATTCACAAAAATCAGCGTGGAACGATGCTGCTGCACCAGGTCCGCGATGCGCTTATAGATTTCCTCCCACATCTCATTCGAGGTCACCGGGCCTAGCTCGCTTGCGGGAGTTTCGATTCCGAGATCCAATTGACGGCGTTGCGGAATCTGCACGATTACCGGTGCAGGCCGCCCGCCGCCGGTGAGAAATTGGGCGACGAGCTCGATTGGCTTCTGCGTAGCGGAAAGGCCGATCCGGGTGAGTGGCTGGTTCGCGAGAGCCTGCAACCGTTCTATGGATAGCGCAAGATGCGAGCCGCGTTTGTCATCGGCAACCGCGTGAATTTCGTCGACGATCAGCGTGCGAACCGTGTGCAGGATTTCCCGGCTTTTTCGCGCTGTCAGCAGAATGTAAAGCGATTCCGGTGTGGTGACTAAAATGTGTGGGGGGCGCTTCAGCATTGCGTTGCGCTCGTGCATCAAGGTGTCGCCGCTGCGCACAGCCGTGCGAATTTCGGGCATCAGATAACCGCGCTGGCGAGCCAGTTCGAGAATTTCTCCCAGCGGTATGTCTAGATTCTTTTGGATATCGTTGCCGAGCGCTTTGAGCGGTGAGACGTACAGAACTTCGGTCTGATCAAGCAGATCGCCCGCGACCGCCTTGCGCACCAGCATGTCAATGCACGCCAGAAAAGCGGCCAAAGTCTTACCCGATCCGGTCGGGGCACAGATCAGAGTGTCTTTTTGCGCCAGGATCTGCGGCCAGCCGAGCTCCTGCGGCTCGGTGGGACTGCCGAATTTGTGGATGAACCATTCCCGAACGAGCGGGTGCGCCCAGTCGAGGGAGCTTGCTTCGAGCGGTTTTACGAGGGTCACTTGATCCATAGCCGTGCCTTGACGGTGCTCAGACCGATTGCAATCAAAAAACGAATCAACAGAATACAGCCAGGATAACACTGCGCGAGAAAACAGGCGAATCGACTGAATGCATGGCCTGCGCCAGCTCTAACTTGGACGCCGGACTTAGGTCCTGCGATGCAGCAGCTGAGCGTTCACCGGAACCATGTAATCAACCAAATTGCTGTTGATAACGCCCGGGAACGGCGGCGATTTGGCGATCGGAGTCGCGACCCGCAACCCGGCATTCACGGCGTTTTCGGCAGCCTGCGAGATTGTCGCCAACACGGTGGTGGTGGCTGACGAACCGCCCGAGATCGGCCCCGGCGTTAGCGAACTGTCCCCGAGCACGACCTGAATTTTGTCCCCCAATCAGATTTTCTTCAGGGCCTGTGTCGCCTTCTTCAGGCTTTGGCGATTTTCGAAAAAGTCCGTCCATGGATCCTTGCCCTGCAGGCGTTGCTGATAATTGCCGAGGTTAAAATCCGAGGGATCGAGGTTTTCTTTGACTTCGGACCACGCCAAAGGTTTCGAAAACGGCGCTTTATCCCGGCGCCGCACCGAATATGGAGCCACAACCGTCTGTCCGAATCCGTTGCGGAAAGGGTCCAGATAAACGCGATCACCGCGGGCTTTGATGGAATGTTCCACGGTGAGTTCATCGGGCTTGGAGTGTGCGACCTTCGCACAAAACTCCTCCGCGAACGCGAGGACTTCATCTGCATCCGGTCCGGGACGGATAGGCAGAAAAATATGGATGCCGCGGCTCCCCGAAGTCTTTACGTAAGAGTCCAGCTTCAACACATCCAGAATTTCCTTGAGGTAGCGCGCCGCGCGCGCTGCATCGGCAAATTTTCCTGAAGCTGGATCCAGATCGAAACAGACCCAGTCCGGCTTGCGCTGAGAACTGGCGCGGCTGCCCATCACATGTACCGGGATACAGCCAAGATTTACGAGCGCGAGCTGCGTGACGATTGAACCGCCGACTATGTAATTTGTGGACTCCTTCGAGCCTCCCGCGTGCTTGATGTTTATCGTGGGAGTGTCCGGTGGCATACCCTGGGGTTTTTCTTTTTGGTAAAAACATTGGCCGCCCATGCCGTCGGGGCAGCGTTCCAGCGTGAGCATGCGATCTCTTACGTAGGGCTGAAGCTTCCCAAAAATGGCTGAGTAATATTCCGCGAGGTCGAGCTTTGCGTAGCCTTCTTTCGGCCAGAAAACTTTGGCCGGATTTGAGATTGCTATGGCAAGTTTGTTCGCGGGCTGTTGCTTGCTGGCTTTTGGCGTAGGCATGTTCAGACCTCCGGCACGGACACTTCGCGAGGGCTTTTGTCGTCGCGCAGACCGAGGTAAACCGGCTGGCGAAGTTTGTTGTCCTCAGTGACCTCTTGGTAGGAAATCTGAGCCACTAATTTCGGCTCAACAAATCTCACGCCCTTCGCGCGTGGCGGGTCGACAAAGCCCGGAGTGGCGCGAGCCAGCGGCCGCAGCTTCTGGTAAAGCGCCCTCAGAGTTTCTTCATCGAACCCGGTGCCGACTTTCCCCACGTAGTGAAGTTTTCCGTCAGCATAAGCACCGAGCAACAATGCGCCAAAATATTTGCGGGCGCCCTCAGGCTCGGTGAATCCGCCGATGATGAACTCATCTTCCTGGTGGACTTTCACCTTCAGCCAAAAATGCGAGCGCGATTCTAGGTAAGGAGAAGACAAATCCTTGGCGACAATACCTTCGTATCCTTTCTTCCGCGCCAATTTGTACGCCGCCAGCCCATTCGACGCTAATCGGAGCGAAGGCTCGAGAGTTTTCTGCGACACGATCACCCGTTCCATCACCGACCGTCGCACGGAAAGCGGCTCGCGCCGCAGATCTTTACCGTCACAGTAGAGACAATCGAACACCGCGTAGATCGCTTTGTCGGATTCTTGCTGGAGCAGTTGAAAACGCGAAATGCCTTTGCGATCGATTACGATAGCCTCGCCATCAAGAAGAAGGGTAGTGGGTTTAAGCGCCTGAACCGCGTCAGCGATTTGCGAATATCGTGCCGCGCGATCGATACCGTTGCGGGACATCAAGCTGACTTTGTTGCCTTCTTTATACGCGAGCAGGCGGTAACCATCATATTTTTCTTCATAGACCCAGCCTTTTTTGTCGAACGGATCGCGCACAAGAGTCGCGAGCATGGGATGGACACGAAATGGAATGGTATTTTTCATGCGGCTGGATCGCGCGAGTGCAATAGAATTTTACTTCGAGGCTCTGCGCGCGCCTGGCCGCGAAGCCCTTGGAGTTTTTGCAGCCGGCGGCTTTTTAGTTCGTCCCACAGGCTTAACTGCCGAGGCACGTACTGGATGGCGGACCGGATCGCCGGTCGCGGCCTTTTCCACGTTCCCAGCGCCGGCTCGCGCGATATCCGCAAGATACTTGTTGCTGACCGCGGAGCGCGGTTTTTCCGCCGTGATATCTTCGGTCGAGGCATATTCATCGCGATGCTTGATCAGCAGCCAGGACTTGCCGGAATCCGCCCTCGAATCTTGCCAGGCGCTTTTTCCGTAGCCCCGCGTGCGCACCAGGACCCAAGATCCTCTTAGCTTTTTGCCGAATAAGCTGAATTTCAGATCGCCTTTGGCCAGCGCCGCATCCACATCGGGGACTTCCGGGATCCAGGTTCCCTGGTCCCAAACCATCACCGTTCCTCCGCCGTACTCGCTTTCCGGAATCACGCCTTCGAAACTCGCATACTCGATTGGATGATCTTCCACATGCATAGCCAGACGCTTCACTGATGGATCAAGCGAAGGACCTTTTGGTACCGCCCAGGAGAGCAGCACACCTTTCCATTCCAGACGAAAATCATAGTGAAGCTGCGTGGCGCGATGTTTTTGAACAACATAGATGAGGCTGCCACCGGGCTTTTCGGCTCTCGAATCTCTGCCGGAAGGCTCGGAGGTCACATCGAAATGCCGCTTTTTTGTGTATTCCTTGAGTGTCATCGATCAGTCCTTGCAGCCGCATACGCGGCAATGTCTAAAGCCCGACGTAATTGCGAATTTGACTGCCCATGAACCCCTACGGGAGCGCTTGTTCCCGTGAGCTTACCCATATCATGTTAGGAGTCCTTTGCCAAACCCCGAGCGCCCGCTGTCACCGTGGCATTTAAGATGCAGTTCAGCATCGGTCATCGGCTTCGCTGGGTCTATCGGGCCATCGCTGTAGCTAGGGTGGAATCCCCGGTCGAGACAGTGGAAAAGTCGGTTGCCAGCGCGTGAAAGCGTACCCGGGTCATAGGTTTGCGCTTATTCCGGACTGCTCGGCCCAACGTTTGATTTTCCCAGCATATTGAATGATCGATTCGGATTTCTGCATATCGAACCACCCCAGCTCCGCTGCGAGCAGCTCGGCGACAGCCGGCGCTGCACGAAGCGCGTCTCGCCAACTATAAATTTCCAGGCCGAGCCGTCGGGCCAGCACGTCCTCGACCGTGACTGCCAGTTCCTGGCGCGCGGCGAATATTACTTCGGCGCGAATCGGCGGCAATCCATCGATTAACGGCTCGGCCAAATGCGGCTCTGCCTTCGCGACTGCGATCACCTGCTGGGCATCGCTACCGTGTTTTTCAGCAAGGTGCCGTGCCGTCGGCTCCGCGATTTCGAATTGGCTCACGAGAGTTCGCCAGTATTCGGGCCGGTAGTCACGGGAACCCTGCAGCGGATGCTGCTGAGTTGAGCATTTCGCGCCATCGGCTCCGAGATATTTTTGAGCTGCGTCCAGCGTGTCTTCAGCCATGGCTCGATACGTCGTCCATTTTCCGCCCATGATGCTGATCAGGCCAGTCGCTGGATCTGTTTCGACTAGGTGATCGCGCGTGAGATTCTTGGTATCGCCTTTTCTGCCTGAACTGACCAGCGCTCGTAGCCCGGCCGTTGCGCTTACAATCTGGTCTGCGCGCGCGGATCGAGCTAAGTATTTATTGAGGTGGCGAAGTAGGTATTCGACTTCTACTTTTGTTACATATGGTTCATCTTCCAGATTCACTTCCTCGTCCGTGGTGCCCACCAGCAGTCGGCCTTGCCATGGAATGGCGAAAAGTACCCGGCCGTCTTCGGTTTTCGGGATCAGCAAGGCTTGTTCGCTGGCAAGGACCTCCCATGGAAACAGAATGTGAATGCCTTTGCTGAGGCGCATGAGCGGAGCTGTCCCTGGATTGGCCATTCGTCGCAGCACATCCGCATGCGGGCCGGTGGCATTGATAAATGCCAGCGCGCACACTGTAAATTGTCGGCCGCTGATTTCGTCCCGCACTTCCACTGCTTCGATTTTTCCGGATTTGTCTTTTTGGAATGCGATCACCCGAGCGTAATTCAGCGTTTCGCCACCAGCAGCCGCGAAGCTCTTGACCAGTGCGATGTTGTAGCCTGCGTCGTCGAATTGCCCGTCTGTATAAACGACGCTGCCCACCATGCCATCTTTTGCCAGCGCCGGCATCAGTTGTAGAGTCTCGTCCCGAGACTCAAAACGGCTGGGAGCCAGGCCGTCGCGGGCTGCAATCCAGTCGTAGAGTTTCAAGCCAATCTGGTAATAAGCGCCCTCGAACCAACTGTAGGCGGGCGTGACGAACTGGCGGGGACCAGCAAGGAAGGGCGCATTCCTCAGCATGAGCACGCGCTCGTGCAGAGCGCGTTTCAGCACGCGATATTCCTGGGGATCGAAATGGCGGATCGCTTCCTCTAGGTAGCGCACGCCGCCGTGCGCCATTTTGGTGGACGCGCTGGATGTGCCGGAGGCAAAATCTCCGGCCTCGAGTTGGACGGTTTTGAACCCGCGCAGTTGGGAGTCGAGCGCGCAGCCTGAGCCAGTCGCACCGCCGCCGATCACGCAAACATCGAAGGATTGCCCCGCGATACTTTGCAGCGCTGCGGCACGAGGCTTCATCCGGCTGCTTGATTCCTGCGAAAGATCATGTTGACAAGGCAGCTCGGCTTTTATTTTCGAAGGGTTAAAGCTACGAGAGCGCTTCTTGCATCGCCGCTTGTAGTTTTTTCAAGCCTGCCGCCAAATCGGCGCCCAGATGAACCCGCAGCGCGCGGCGATCCCGATCCGCCAGCACCTGAAAATCTCCGCGGGCCTGCGCCGCCTTTACGATGCCAAAGGTATACTTCTGTCCGGGCACCGGCAAGTCCGAAGCATCGTCGCAGGTGATTTGTAGGAACACTCCTGAATTCGGACCGCCCTTGTACGCTTGGCCTGTTGAATGCAGGAATCGCGGGCCAAAGCCTAGGCACGTCGCCACGCGCTTCTTGTCGCGAACCGAGTGCCGAACCGTTTGAAGCTGATTTTGATGGTCGTCGTTTCTTTCGATATATGCTAGCAGCGCAAAATAATCGTTGGCCTTGATTCGGTTCAAGTGAGCACGAAGGAAGCCCGCGAGCGTCCCAGAATCTTTCGCGGACTGTTTTAGCGCTGCGGCATTTTTCTCGTCGGTGTAGAGCTTGATGCCCTGCTCCTCGAAGAATGGCGATTCCGGCGGCAGCGACCCGGTCTTCTCGTACTGATCCGTTAATTTCCGCGTTTCGATTTTGCTGGCTTCGACGTCCGGCTGATTAAACGCATTGATCCCGATAATCGATCCCGCCACAGCGGTGGCGATTTCCCAGCGGAAGAATTCCTGGCCAAGATCGTAGCTGTCGCGCAAAGTGATGCGCACAACCGGCTGGCCCGCCTTTTCCAGCGCGGTTATGGCTGCTTGCTGTTTGGAATCGTCTTCGCCGGCAACGCTTAGATACGCGAACACCCGGTCTTTGCCGTAGACATCGGGCGCGCCGATCTCTTCGCGGTCTACGGGGATCAATCCCTTCCCTTCCTTGCCGGTGGACTCGGCGAGAAGCTGCTCAAGCCATGCTCCAAGATCGGAAATACCGGGCGACGTGAAAATCGTCACCTTATCGCGCCCGTGTCTCTGTGCGGTTCCCAGGATTGTTCCGAGAATAGCGCCCGGGTTCTTATCTGCCGGCACCGCTGAAGCGCATGCATGGACCATTTCTTCGACGCGATCAAGGAACTCGCGGACAGCCACGCCTTGGATCGCCGCGGGGACCATCCCGAAATTCGAAAGCGCGGAGTAGCGCCCGCCAATGCTGGGCACGCCAAAAAATATGTGGCGGAAACCATCGGATTCGGCAACTTTCTGCATGTGCGAACCGGGGTCGGTGATGGCAATGAAGCGTTTTCCCGCTTCCGCGGCGCCTACAGCCTGCTGCACACGCTCGTAAAAGTATTGTTTGAAGATATTGGGTTCCAGCGTGCTCCCCGACTTGCTGGCCACGATAAAAAGTGTTTTGGCAAGATCGATATTCTTTTCGATTGTGCGGATCTGTGCCGGATCGGTCGAATCCAACACGTGGAAATGCGGATGGCCCTGAACTCTGCCGAAGGTTTTTTCGAACACCTCGACGCAGAGGCTCGAGCCGCCCATGCCCAGAAGCACGGCATGCTCGAATCCCGCCTGTTGAATTTCGTCAGCGATTTTCTTGAATTGTGCCTGATGCGAAACCTGATCGTCAGTGATCGTCAGCCAGCCGAGCCACTTGCTTTCGTCCTGGTTGGTCCAGAGCGAGGCATCGCGCGCCCACAAGCGCTTTACTTTTTGGGCCGATTTCCAGTCTTCAAGGTTTTTTTTTGTTTCTTGATTCAAGTCCTCAGGCAATTGTGCGGTGAGCTTATTCTTGAGCGGAGGCTCCGACCCTGACTGAGACGTGTGTTTTTCGACCGCCGCCAGTAGCTTGTCGAAGGCCTCGGCAAACAGCTTCACGCCGTCTTCGGTCAGCTTGTCGGTAGCTGCTTTCATGGATATTCCGGCGCGTTCCAAGCCTTCCATCGCTTCCTTCGCTCCCGGAATATTTTCTTCAAGGCTAGCGCGCGGCTTGCCGTGATCGCGGAACGCGTCGAAGGTGGCTGGCGGAATGGTATCGACCGTGTCCGGTCCGATCAGTTCCTCCACATAATAGACATCGCTGTACGCAGGGTTCTTCGTACTGGTACTAGCCCACAGGACACGCTGCGTCTGACCGCCCTTCGCGGCGAGCGCCTGCCAGCGCGGGCCCTTGAATATCTCCTTATAGCGCTGATAGGTCAGCTTACCGTTGGCAATCGCGACTTTCCCTTTCAGATTGCGCAGCGCCGCCTGCTCTGCGGCATTGGAGGTTTTCTTGATTTTTTCATCGAGCTCGCCATCAATCAGTGTATCGATGCGGCTGATGAAAAAACTGGCGACGCTAGCCATGCGGCTCACATCGCCGCCATTCTTCGCGAATTGTTCCAATCCCGCAATGTAGGCCTCGGCTACTCGAACATAAACGTCCATAGCGAAGAGCAAGGTCACGTTGACGTTAATGCCCTCGCTGATGAGCTGTTGGAACGCCGGAATCCCTTCGGGAGTGCCGGGAACCTTGATCATGAGGTTTTCGCGGCCAACTGTCTTCCAGAGGCGCCGCGCCTCCTCCAGCGTTTCCTTTGTCTTGTGCGCCAGGTAAGGCGAGACCTCGAGGCTGACATAGCCGTCACGCTTCTTGGTCTGCTCATACACGGGGCGCAGAGTATCCGCGGCGTCCTGAATGTCCTTAACGGCCAGCTGCTCGTAGCGCCCGCTGGCGTCGAGGTCCTTGCGCTTTTCCAGTTCTTTCAATGTCTGTTCGTAGTCTGTGCTGCCTGTAATGGCCTTCTCAAAAATGGAAGGGTTTGAAGTCATGCCGCGCAGGCCGTCTTCCTGGATCAGGCGCTTAAGCTCACCAGTGGTGAGAAGATCTCTGCGGATGTAGTCGAGCCATACCGATTGGCCAAATTTGGCGAGTGCCTTCAGCGGATTCTCGGAAGGCTTTCCTGAACTCGTTGCCGTGGTGGGTTTAGCTGTAGTGCTCATTAGACCATCCTCCAAATTAAAATTGTAAGTTCATGCGAAAGTCTTGGGGTCAGCTGGCCTGCGCAAAGGCAGGTCGTGGCCGAACTTGAATCCGATTCGCTGCAACGTGGCATAAAAGCCTATCCAGCCACTCTTAAATTTCGATTCTAGCGCACAATCGCAACAGAAGCGCGCAAAACGAGATTAATTCTGCGTGACTGCTTTTTCTCCAGGCATCTGTTAATACAGAAACGAAACCACGCAGCTTTGATGCGTGCGGTTGACACTTTGGACCAAGCTAATTAGCATCCGAATCCTAGGTATGGCGGAGGACTCAATGACAGCCGCGAAATTGTATACGCCGCGCGAAGCCGCCCAAGTGCTGGGCATCAGCTATCCCACTTTGAAACAGTGGATATATAAGAAGCAGGTCCACACCGTGAAAACGGCGGGCGGGCATCACCGCGTACCTGAAAAAGAGATCGACAAGTTTCTGTACCGCAAGAACGAGCATGCGCCTGTAGAGGAGCGCAGAAGCAATTTTCGGCGGATTAGTGGCCGCAACCAGCTGGTCGGACGGGTGATGGACGTAAAAATAGGCGGCTTGATGGCACAGGTTACGCTTTCCATCGGAGGACAGCACATCACTGCCATCATCACTGCCGATGCCGCGCGCGAAATGCGTCTGAAGAAAGGCCAGACAGTAGCAGCGTTGATCAAGTCAACGGAAGTGATGATTATAAGAATGTAGAACGTAGTTCGAATCTGCTGATCTCGTGTACTTGGCGAAGGCTATGAGGTTGGCTTGGGTGCCCGTATGCCCCGCCACCCATACTTGCGCAAAAGTCTAATCGGGCGCAACGCGATGTAAAGCGGCGCGAGGACCGGCGGCAAATGCAGCATTTCCCAATCCTCCTCCGCTGGAACGACTGCTAGCCGCGAGGCATATCGCCATCCATCGATGAACCCGGCTTGCATTTGGCGCCGAAATCGAAATCTTCCGCCCGTATCCAGTGTTCGAAATTCGCGTCCAATCAATCTACGCTGAATCTTGCTGGCAACTTCAACTGCCACCTGGTCGGAACGCACGCGCGCGAGAATCTCCCCTGGCAATGGCGCATCCAGCATTTGCTGGGCCAGCGCCAGACCGACATGCAAGATGCGGCCGGCTTTCAGATATTCCGCGACACGGATCGAGCGATCCCAATCGGCCATCGCCAGCGATTGAATTAATTCGGAAACATCTGCGATCCAAGAAATTCGTTCCCAAAAGTGTTTTGAACCATGAATGCAGATGATTGGAAGCGTGTCCTCTGCTGAAAATGTCAGGACGCCGCGATCGCCGAGCCGAACCGGGACCAGGTGCCGCGTGAAATCGTCCAGGTCAGGCTTGACGGGAAAATGCCGCAGAGTGACTTCGGTGTGCAGTTCCACCAGCAAACGCCGCGCTTCGTCACGGTAGGCGTACTCCGCCGGCACGACCGATGCGACGGCTTTGGTAGAAAGAATCCAGTCGAACTTCGCTTTGTAGCCGAGTGCCAGCATGATCCAGTGGGCCTGCGGCAAATCTGGCTGACTCAGAACGAGGTCGAGGTCTTCAAACTCGCGGAGGGTTACGTCTCCGTAAGCCTGCGCCGCAAGAACGGGGCCTTTGTAGGGAATCACGGAAACTTTGTGCGATCGAAGGAGGTCGAGAATTTTGATGAGCTCCGCGGTCAAAGATAGAGAACGAGCAACGTTCGCTCGGTTGGCTTGACTTAACTGTTCCTTGAAAGCCGACGGCGGAGAGTCGGCTACGATCGATGTCAGATGGCGATGAAGCAGGGGAGTAATCGAATTTGCTTCGGCTTCATGAAGCAGGTAATCCCAGTCAATAGGCTGGGCGGCTATTTCCCGAATGCATCGCGCGTTTTCCGGCGTCATGCGGGTACGCGCGCACGCGACCAGCATTTGTTTTTCGAGGCATGAAGTGATTTCTTTCCCGGCAGTCATTGAATTCCCGCGCGCCAATGCCGCGAGGGAATCTTACGCCATATGCTTGGGCTGGCCGAGGATATTCACCCCAGTCAGCGCGCATTGATTCTGCTATGCCGATGTCACGCTTGCCATGCTTGCCATTCTCTTCCCCCGGCGCATGCTTTGTTGCACGTTCGGCCAGTTCGTCAATTGCATTTGTGTCCCTCATGGCATTTTGCTTGGATATTGCCCAGGAGGCGAGTCGCAAGTATTGCCAGCAGTAGAAGTTGCGGTTTCGATCTGACTCTTTCCTAAAAACGATTCGGATTTCGACAAGCGACTACACCTGACCGAGAACACCCACGAATGCAGGAAGAAGTGGGCTACTGGATCACTTCGGCGCTAAGAATTTCTCGTAATTTCGATGCGAGGGCCGCCATGGTGAAGGGCTTCTGTAGCAGCGCCGAGTCCGTGTCCAGGATTCCATGGCTAACTACGGCCTGGTCAGCATAACCAGACATGAACAGGACTTTTGTACCGGGGCGGATCGACCTCACTCGCTCAGCGAGTTCACGGCCACTGATTCCCGGCATCACCACGTCCGTCATCAGCAAGTGAATTTCGCCGACGTGCATAGCGGCGAGTTCCAGTGCCGTATGACCATTCTCCGCTTCGATCACGGAATAGCCGGTCATCTCAAGGTATTCGCGGGCGAGTTCGCGCACGCCTTTTTCATCTTCCACCAGGAGCACGGTTTCCGATCCTCGCGGAATCGCGCGCATCTTCGGTTCCGCATCGCGGTTCTGGCGCGATTTTTCTTCGTCGATTCGGGGCAAGTACACTTTAAAACTGGTTCCACGTCCGGGCTCGCTATAGACCCAGACGTACCCGCCGCTCTGCTTGACAATGCCGTACACGGTGGCAAGACCAAGACCAGTTCCCTTGCCTTTTTCTTTGGTGGTGAAGAACGGCTCGAAAATGTGAGCCTGTGTTTCGGCGTCCATGCCGCACCCGTTGTCGGTAACCGCCAGCATCACGTATTTGCCGGGCGCAAGCACTGCGGGCGGATGCGAATAAGACTCATCCAGTTCGACGTTCGCGGTTTCGATGGTTAGCCGGCCACCTTCCGGCATGGCGTCGCGCGCGTTGACGGCCAGGTTCAAGATGACCTGCTCGATCTGGCTGCGATCCGCCTTCACCAATCCCAGATCCGCCGCGCTGGATGTTTCCAGCTGAATATCTTCGCCGATCAGGCGGCGCAGGATTTTTTCCATTTCCACAACGACGCTCTGGATATTCAGAACTTTCGGCGCAAGCATCTGCTTGCGGCTGAAAGCCAGCAATTGTCGCGTAAGAGACGTGGCGCGCTGCGATGCGGTCTGAATCTGTTCTGCATTGCGACGCAAAGGATCGTTTTCGGACAAACGCTCTGCCATCAAATCGGCATAGCCCTGAATGACCATCAATAGATTGTTGAAATCGTGCGCGATTCCGCCCGCCAGTCGTCCGACGGCTTCCATTTTCTGCGCTTGGCGGAGCTGCTCTTCGAGCTGATTGCGGTCGGTAATGTCGAGCGCCATGCAGATGGCACCTTGCAGTTCGCCTTCCGCAGTACGCAGAGGCTCGACGTGACAGGTGTACGATCCGCCCTTCCACTCAACGTGAAATGTTACCGCCTCTCCCGACGATTGCACGACGGTGCGCGGCAATGGGCAAGAATGTTTGATCTGTGGTCTCGAAGTACTCAGGCAGCGAAAGCCCACAATCTGGTTGGGCTTCAGTCCCAGGCGTGCCAAGCCCGCGCCCAGCGCAGAGGTAAAGTGAAGATCCTTGTCCACCGTCCAGAGCACGGCCGGCAACTGGCTCGACCAGCACGCGTAGTCGCGCTTCGCTTTCGCGAATTTTTTCTTCGGCTCGTTTGCGCTCGATCGCCAGTGCAATCTGTCCGCCGACGGAAATCAGGAATTCGAGGTCGCGTTCGGTGTAGGCGGCTTCATTCTCGTAGTGCTGTACGACCAGGACGCCTATGGTAGCAGCGGGGGTGCGCAAGCGGCGCTCCCAGCCAGGACGGCGAAGGAGTTCCGACCAGTTCCACATCGCCCTGCGCGGCGAGATTATCGAAAACCGGCTGAGGGATCAGCATCGCGCGCCCGGTGCGATAGACGTATGCCGTACAGCTTCGTCCCACCTGCTGCGGCGGCGGCGCTTCGTCAAATTGGTCAACGAAAAAGGGAAAGTGAAACATTCCTGAGGACGGCTCGTAAAGCGCGACGAAGCAATTCTCCGCGTACAGCACTTTCTTGAGCGCTTGATGAATCAGGTAGAGCAGATCGTCCAGATTATCGGTGACGTTGACGCATGAATAATTTCGAAGGTTACTTGCCGCTCGAGCTCGGCGCGTTTCCGCTCGGTAATGTCCTCCATCGTTCCTTCGTACGCCACGACTTCGCCGATGGAACCGCGCACGACTCTCGCATTCTCTGAAATCCAGACGCGCGCGCCGTCTTTGCGCCGAAGCTGGTATTCGAAACCTTGCACCGCGCCCTGCTCGGTCATCAGCCGCTTGAACTCGACGCGGGCCTGCGGATCGGCGTACAGGTCTTGGCTCATGTCCTGAACGCTGAGAATCATTTCCGGCGGGCGAAGAGTAGCCGCACATGCGCGCGAGCGCGGGATTGACACTTAGAAGCTGGCCATCTACCGTCGCGCGGAAGATTCCCTCTACCGCATTCTCAAAGAGCTGGGTGAATCTTTCTTCGGCTTGCCGTTGTGCGCGTTCCGCTTCGCGGCGCTCAGTGATGTCCTCGTAGATTGCGAAGCATCCGATGGGCTTGTGGTTCACAACCAGCGGCACGCCGTGATTTGCACCTCCACCAGCGAACCGTCGCGCCGGCAACGCTGCGTATTCGCGCGAATCACTTCACCGGCAGAGCTGCGCAGGCTGAATTCCCGCGCCTCTTTGACAAGTTCACCAGGGGCCAGCAGAGAATCAAGGTCAGCCCCGACGATGTCGGCTTCCTTGAACTGAAACAGATTCTCGAACGCGGGATTGCACATTTGAACCCGGCGGTTGCGGTCCAGGGCCACCATCGCGTTGGGATTACTGGAAAACAGAAGTTGGAAGCTTAAGTCTGACACCAATGACGCTCCATGTGCCCGGTCTGCCTGTCCCTCGCGCGGCTTGGCCCATTTCCCGCGATTTGCGGGACTCAGGTGGCCTTCAGCGATACCGGGAAACGCAGTGATCTTGCTCGACATAGTGAATCGCTCGAAAAGCAATTCTCGCCTGTGGATTAACCCCGGTACTGTTATAGGCGGCGGTGATGGCAGCAACAATGGTACGTTCGTACCAAAGTCACAGATTTTACAACACTTAGGAATGCGCATTAAGCCGACATTGAGCTTTGCAACCGTCGGGCCCGAGAGGCAAACTTCAAAAGCCGCCGGGCATGCCGCGCGACCTTCGTGCCCTAGGGCGAGAAGGTCGTTACACTGCATTCAGTGAGGAGGTTTTGTTCGTGAAACTCTTGAGAAAAACGCGATACTGGACTGGGGGATCTTATCTTGGTGTTACATCGCCCCAAACAGATTCCTCGGCCTTTTCGTTCTTGCGCATCGCTGTTGCTACGGCGAAGTATTGTCATTTCTTCGGCCGGGACTCTGGGGGAACCGTATTGTTCGCGCGGTAGTAGGCCACCATCAGACCGTAGTGTTCGCCCATGTGCTCGGTGTACCCAATCCAATCGTTTAGGTTTTTCATCACTCCGGCGTCGCCTTCTTTTTCGGCGAGCGCAGCGCCGTCTTCCACCGATTTTTTTAGGTACGCTACCACTTCCGCTTTGGTTTTGTATTCGCTTACAGGCGGATCATTCGCCGCCAGACCGACCTTCGAACCGGACAAGCGATTGATCATGTCGTAGTTCGATCCGGCGATGTGCAAGAACACCTGCTGAACTGTTCGGACTTGCGGTGTCAGTTTGTAAGTGTATTTGTCTTCGGGCCAATCCTGCGCCATCGTCACCAGCCGGTTACCGACATCATTCCAATTGTCGAGGACAGCTTTTTTGGGGGGTGGAGGAGTTTTTGACTGCGCACCACCATCCTGGGCGCGCGCCGTTGCGGTGAACGCAAACAGAATGAGCGCTGCGAAGAGAAACGTCGAGCGAGGCCGATTTTTCATGAATAGTCTCCTTCGTGGATTGCTCTCGCCGTGCGCCCCAGAGCCGGCGGCAAGCCTACCGAGTTTTAGCGGTCAAGTCCAGCGGGTTGCTTGCGCCACGGAGTTTTCGCATCAATGCTTTGTGCTTCGCTCACGGTGGCAGCGGCGTTCGCTCGAAATCCGCCGTCCTTTACCCCGGACCTGCTTGGCCGTCGGGTCGCGCGCTTCGCTCTGGCTGCGCTTGGTCATTTGGAGCATGGCTTCAGCTTCGGTAAGATGGAGGCCAGCCCTTATAAGGATTCGTACGCTTATGACACAAGAAAACGAGATACAAAGTTCCACGACCAATCCCCGCGACAGCCAGCAGTCCGAGTTCGAACCGATCGTTCGCGGCGAACATTCTGATCCTTTCAGCATTCTTGGCCCGCACTGGATTGAAAACGGTGGCAATCGTTCACTGCTGATTCGGCTGTTTCGCCCGAATGCCGTGGAACTGAGCGTCATTTGGAATAAAAGGAACGAAAGCCATACTGCGAATCGGGTTCACCCTGACGGAATTTTCGAGCTGGCGTTTCCTGCACCCAGCGTTTCGGCAGCAGCACCGGGTGAAACCATTCCTCCTGATTCCTACCGTCTGCGGATGCGATTTGGGGACGGCAATGTATTTGAAACCCTCGATCCCTACGCCTTTCCGCCAGTACTCACCGAGTACGACCTGTATCTGTTCGGCGAGGGCACGCATTACCAGAAGTACGAAAAAATCGGAGCGCATGTGCGCGAGGTGGCGGGCGTCCGCGGCGTACATTTCGGCGTCTGGGCGCCGAACGCCAAGCGTGTGAGCGTGGTTGGCAATTTCAATTTCTGGGATGGACGCGTTCATCCCATGCGCCATCGCGGCGACAGCGGCATTTGGGAAATCTTCATCCCCGGCCTCGATGAGGGTGAGGTGTACAAATTCGAGATTCTTTCGCGCTTCGGATAATCAGCTCGGTTTGAAAGCGGATCCTTACGGTTTTGCGGCGAAGTTGCGGCCGAAAAACGCGTCGGTAGTGTGCACGATTGATGGCTACCAGTGGAAGGACAGCGCGTGGATGGACGCGCGCCGCTGCGTGATTGGCTGCATTCGCCAATGACGATTTACGAGTTGCACGCCGGCTCGTGGCGGCGCAAAACCGAAGAAGGGAATCGCTGGCTCACCTATCGCGAACTCGCCGAACGAGCTGATTCCCTACGTCAAACAGCATGGGCTTCACCCACATCGAACTGCTCCCGATCATGGAGCATCCGCTGGATGCTTCCTGGGGCTACCAGACCGGTCGGCTATTTTGCGGTGACCAGCCGCTTCGGCACGCCCGCTGATTTCATGTACTTCGTGGACCGCTGCCATCAGGAAGATGTCGGCGTGATTCTGGATTGGACGCCCGGCGCATTTTCCCGCGCGACGCGCACGGCTTGGGATTCTTTGACGGCACGCATCTTTACGAGCATGCCGACCCGCGGCGCGGCGCGCATCCCGACTGGGGCACGCTGGTTTTCAACTACGGGCGCAACGAAGTGCAGAATTTTCTGCTTTCGAATGCGCTTTTCTGGCTGGACAAATATCACCTCGACGGGCTGCGCGTGGATGCCGTCGCTTCCATGCTGTATCTCGATTATTCGCGCAAGCCCGGCGAGTGGATTCCCAATCCTTTCGGCGGCCGCGAGAATCTGGAAGCGATTGCGTTTCTGAAGCACTTGAATGAAGTGCTGCACAGCCGGCATCCCGGCGCGTTGATGATCGCCGAAGAATCCACGTCGTGGCCGGCGGTTTCGCGTCCCACCTATGTCGGCGGCTTGGGATTTGATCTGAAGTGGAATATGGGATGGATGAACGACACGCTGCGTTACTTCGCGCTCGATCCGCTGTACCGCCAATATCACCACAACGAGCTCACTTTTTCGATGATCTACGCGTTCCAGGAAAATTTCATTCTGCCGCTCTCGCACGATGAAGTCGTGCATGGCAAACGCACGCTGCTGGAAAAAATGCCGGGCGATGATTGGCAGAAGTTCGCGAATCTTCCGCTTGCTTTTCGGCTACATGTACGCGCATCCGGGCAAGAAGCTTTTGTTCATGGGCAGCGAGCTCGCGCAGCGCAACGAATTCTGGGAAGAAAGCAGCGTGGATTGGTCGCTGGAAGAACTCGCCATCTCACCGCGGCGGTGCAGCGGCTGCTGGCGGATCTCAATCGCCTGCACTCGACTGAACGGCCGTTCTTTGAAGTGGACTTCGAATGGGCCGGTTTCGAATGGATCGACGCGAACGATGCCAGCGGCAGCATTCTAACCTTCATCCGGCGCGCGCGAAATCCGGAAGACTACATCGTAGTGGTTTGCAACTTCACGCCGGTGTTGCGGCTGGATTTTCGCGTCGGCGTGCCGGGGGCGGGTTATTACCGGGAAATTCTCAATACCGACTCCGTCGTACTACGAAGGCAGCGACGCCGGAAATGCCGGAGGCGTTCGCGCGGAGCCGATTCCCTGGAATGGACGGCCGTGGTCCGTTAAGCTGCGCGTCCCGCCCCTGGCAGCCGTGTACTTCAAGGGGCAACGCGATTAATCGGCCCACTTGCCCCTGGGCAACTTTCATCCCGGTCGCCATTCGCCACAATTCACGGAACATTTGGTCTGGCCTTCCCGTACATACCTGCAGGAAGAGCACGGGAGGCTTCCACAAATGCGAAAAGGACTGCGATCTTTTGGGATGTTATTGCTTACTGGCGGCCATCCTGGCGGGGACGGCAAGGCACCGCACTGGCTGCGCCCGACGGAGCGATATCTGCACGTCAAGGTTGAGGATTCTTCGAAAGGCGAGAGCGTCAACGTCAATCTCCCTCTTTCGATGGCGGAGAAAATCCTGCCCACAGTCGAACAAAGGATCCCTCCACAACGGCCACGTTACCATCGGCGAAGCTGATCTGAAGGACGTGGACGTGCGGGCGATCCTCGACGCCATTCGCACCACGCCGGACAACGAATTCGTCACTGTGAAAGAGAAGGATCAGGATGTGCGCGTCGCGAAATCGAACGGAAACCTTGTCGTACACGTCAGGGACCGGGCCAGACGGCCAGAAGAGTAGACGTCACCGTCCCGATGAAGGTCGTTGACGCGCTGCTTTCCACCGCAAAACAGAACGAACTTGATATAGCCGCGGCTGTCCGCGCGCTCAGCGACGCGGGCGACGCAGCTGCTGGTGACCGTTCAGGGACGCAACGCGAACACGTGCGCATCTGGGTCGATTCACGCAATACCGCCGAGTAGGACGAAATGAGCGTCGATGGCGAAGGTGATTCAGGAGGTGACGGATGATTCTTCTAGGGAAAATCGCACTAGGAATCGCGGCAACCGCGGCCGCCGCCGGTGGCTTGATTTGCAGCGAAGGCATGATTGAAGTGAAAGTAGTCGAGAAACAGCCCGAAGTTCATCACGTTTACGTGATCGCTCCCGCGCTGCTCGTCCCTATCACCGTGCACTTTGTTCCCAGGCACAACTTCGATCAAGCCTCAGCCGAACTCCGGCCCTGGATGCCGACAATCCGCGCCGCACTCGATCAGTTGCGCGAAGTTGACGACGTGACGCTGGTGGAGGTTACTGAGCCTCGGCAGCACGTGGTCGTGGCGAAGCGGGCCGGCTCAATCGTGGTCGACGTCATTGACCCGGACGAAACCGTCCACGTCTCAACTCCCATCCGCGCGATTTCCAGCACCATCGAACAAATTGCCGCCGCGAGTGAGGACACTTCGAACTAGCTCGCGACGGATTCCCCTACTGACGGGCGCAGCAAGGCCCCTTGCACAACGCCCGTCAGGTTGTGGGATTTTTTGGCGGGACCCAGTACACTTCTTGCCGCAAGGATGTCTTTGCGAATCCGCGACGAAGAAGTATCCCCATCCCCAGCTCGATCATTTGCGGATGGCCGCAGAGGTAACCCGTCGTGTCTGCCGGATCCAGTTTCCATCCATCCGCATACTTTCGGATTAAATCTTCGACGCGCCCGGTTTCTCCGCACCACTCCGGTTCCTCCCAAGGACGGCTTATTGTCGGAATGTAGGTGAGCCACGGAACTTCGCCGGCGATACGCTGGAGTTCATCTAGATATCCAAATTCTCTGGACCGGCTGGCACCTTGAATTACAAACAAACGAATCTCGCCGGGAAAACGGTTCTCTTGCCAATCAGCATACAGCGTGCGGATGTAGGACACATAGGGCGCGATGCCTGTGACGGTCGCAAGCAACAAATGATTGCGATGGCCGCTCGGCAAATCCAGCGTGAAGCGGCCCTTGGCTATCTTGCGCATCGACATTTCATCGCCAACTTGCAGTTGATGCATCAGCGGGGTCAATTCCCCGTGTTCGACCAGCTCGAAGAAAATCTCCAGCTCGCGGTCATACGGCGAGGACACGATTGAATAGGCTCTTTCGATCCTCTTGCCATCCACCTCCACACCCAGTGTCGCGTATTGCCCAGCGACAAACCGAAATTCGCCACCAGGATCGATTTTCACCCGCCACAGATCCGGCGGCGAACTCTTCCCGATGCGTAATCCGGGCTCGCAAGAACTTGTCTTCGGTGGATCTCATGCCAGGCAGCTCCTAAGTTCAATGCACCTCAACCAAAATGCAAAAGCGTGAATAAAAAAGAGGCGCCCCGGAACGTCCGAAGCGCCTCGAAGCCCTGCAGTTGCAGTCAGCCGCTACTGATGCTGCTGATCTTGCTGCTGGTTCATCATAGGATTAAACGGCTGCGGCGTACCCTTAATTTTATCTTTACCATCGTTAATTATTTTTGTGAGAAGCATCGAGGAATCTTTGCCCTCAAATTTCACCAGGCCGTAGGGCCCTGCCTTGTCCGCGACCCACACGTCTCCTGAACCGTCTTTCATTTTGTAGTGTTCGGTCTTGAATGTTCCGGCAGGGGTGGTTATTGACTCACTTCCCAGGTCATCGGCTTGGCCGCGAATGTCTGTCGGCTGCTTTTGCCGCGCTTTAGCCATCTGCGCCGGCATTTCCATCGGGGGTCTGTTCGGCATTTGCATGATGATCTTTGAGACGTAGGTATCCTGCCCGTCCACAACGGTCAAGGCCTTGGTCACCATTTCTCCCATCTGCGTATTCGAAACCGTGTTTTCGAACCAGTAAGCATCTTTGCCATCCACCGTTTCCTTGCCGACGATGACCATTTCCATCACCATTTTGCTGCCGTGCGGTGTCGTGATCTCGTATTGCGCTCCCAGGCCAACCACAGGGTTCAGGATGCCGCGCATCGTCGGACGGTCGTGCATCATGCCCATCTGTCCGCTTGTGCCAAATCCAACTATTGCCACTAGTGCGGCCAGAACACCGAACTGCCTAAGTGTATTCATGCAATCTCCTTGGGCACTTCACACCGCAGATATGCAGTCGCTAGAGGTCCCTGCCCTTGGTGTCTTCCATCTTCGAAAGATCGAAGGTGATTTGCAGTTTAACTTTGCCCACGACACAATTGAATTCGGCTGATTTCTCCGCCGGCGGAATATTCGGCTGGCCATCGCTTCCCTGCCTGGGAAAACTGAAAACAATTCCCTGCAAGGTTTTCCCGTCCGGACTGCGGACGAGCTCCACCTTGCCGGGGTTAATCTTCTGTTTGCTTTTCTTGCTCAGCAAAGTCGCATCGCTCTGCAGCGTTTTCTCGTCGACCGATTGAAAAGGCGTCATGTCCGGACCGCCAAGATACAGTTGGTAGACGTCGGGGTTCTGCGCCAGCTGCTTTTCGGCCTCGTCTTCCTTCAGCTTGCCATCGAGAACGGAATTGCGATAGCCGGCTTCGCGCAGTGTTCTGGATGAGATCCAGCGAACAAAAAAGTTCGCTACGACCGGTGGCGCGCCGGGTTCCGGTTGATCTTGCTGGCCGGGCGTAGAACCGGGTTGAGCTTGAGCATTGCCACTCTTCTGCTGCCCAGCCGCTTTTAAATCGCCGCCATTAGCGAGTTCAGAGGTAGTGGCTGGGGTAGTCGGCTTCCAACTCACATCGGTTTGAATAATCTTAACCCAGGGGGAATCGCTGAATATTTTTTTAATGTCGTTCGCATCCCATTGCTGATAAGGCTTGGACTTCCACGGGTCCCCTGACGCCCAAGCGAAACTAACCAGCACTAAAAATCCGGCGGCGATTGCGAAAGTTCTCGCAGAAAAATGCATTGGTCGCGAAATTTTGTCCTCGGTTTCCATCTGTGCCTCTCTTGATGTACGTCTATGATTCAGCGCTCCCTATGCGGAGCATATCAAAAACCCGCACCCGTTATAAGCTCAGGGAAAATACCAGAGCCGGCGAGCAAAGAAAAGCGGTCGGTGGCGGCGCGGCTCAGCTGTGAGGAAAATAGAATAAAGCGCTTAGCGGCTCGCCCTGTTAGCCGCGAGAGGATTTTCGCCGGCAGGTATCGCATCTTCAGACACGCGTGAGCCACCATACATCCGCTCCACACGGTAGATCGGACGGCCTCTAGATTCAAAATGGGTCCGCATCAGAAGCTCGCCTACTGATCCAACGGCGAGCAATTGAACTCCAAACAAACAAAGCATCATCCCCAGAACGAGCAGCGGCCCGTGCTGCATAAAAATCGACAGCCCGGCCACGAGTTTTTCCAACAGAAGAAATGTCAGAATGCCCGCGCCAGCGAATATTCCCAGTAATCCCGGCGGTCCGAAAAAGTGCAGAGGACGCGTCATGTAGCGCATCAAGAACCGAATCGTGATGATGTCGAAGAAAACGCGTATGGTACGCGAGATTCCGTAGTGTGATTTGCCGCCGGGGCGAACGATATTGCGAATGGGAACCTCAACAATCCTGGCTCCATTCCACGCCGCGAGCGCGGGAATGAATCGATGCATCTCGCCGTACAGCGGAACATCCTTGATGGTCTCGCGGCGGTACACCTTGAAAGTCGTTCCGAAATCGTGAATATCCACGCCCGACAGCTTGGCCATCATCCAGTTGGCAACGCGCGATGGCAATCGCCGCAAAACGAAAATTGTCGACGCGCTTTTGCCGCCATCCGCTGACGATATCGCTGCCGGTCGAATTAAGAGCATCCAGCAACGTTGGTATGTCGGCGGGATCGGTTCCGCAAATCTCCGTCCATCGAAATCATTATCTCTCCCGACGCGTAATCAATCCCGCAGCAAGCGCGGTAGTATGGCCGTATTGCGTTTCAGCCGCAGCACCGCACGCGCGGATCTTCCGCGCAATCTCTGCCAGTATTGCGGAGTTGCGTCCGAGCTTTGGTCGTCCACGTACACAAACTCCACGGGTTCAAAACGCCGCTCATTACTTCGCTCAACCGGGTGTGCAGTTCGCGGACACCTTTTTGTTCGTCGTGGAAAGGTACCACCACCGAAAAGCGCGGCGAGGTGACTGAAAG
>CAWJGI010000018.1:0-49950 GCA_963842255.1 uncultured Acidobacteriota bacterium
GGCAAGGAATCGCCGCTCCTCGAGTGCAAGGCGATCATCGAAATTAAGAGCCCGGGAGCGGGTCCTTCTGCGTCTCATTGAGGTTGCAAACGAGCACCTCCAAGGAAACAGCCCTCACATTTACTCGCGTTTAACTTGCCGCGCTGAAAGACTTTCGGCGCTGAATTTCCTGGAATAGCCCTTTTGCAGGTTTGAATGGGTTTCGTTCGATCGCCGTGTGGCAGGGCTGGAGTCCGTGCAAGAGGTCAGGCTTCGTCTGGTGAAGTTCTGTGCTCGGAACACCGCGACGCACTGGATGCAGCGCTCCTAGCCATCATAAAAATCGAGCAAGTGCACGAAATGGGAAAAAGCCTTAGACACCGACGGGAAAGGAAAAGCAATTGCACCCATGCGGGACACCGGAAACGTCGCGGCGAAAAAAAGATGCCCGAGGGGCTCGAAATCGGCAGGAGCAACCGGGAGCCCGCGGTGCTACAGGTTGCGCTCAATTCCGCCGTCTAGGTAACGCGATGCACCATACACGCTCCTTCTGGCTGGAGGCGGGACGACCAAGTGAACTACCTGCAGGAGACGCTCAGGATTGAGCGGCTTAGCGAGACAGATCATTGCGCCGAGTTGTTGGGTGGCGGCGTTGTCGGCAGGCTTGTCAAAATTCGTGATTAAAATAACGGGTATGCGTTGCAGGCGTTCATCGCGTTTGATGATGACACACAAGTCCTGGCCGGGTATGTCGTCGCCTTCCATTTCGGCCATGACAACCGCGGGAACCGAAGTGCGCAGGATGTCGAGGGCTTTCCTCGCCGTGGGAACGATGATCACCGTGTAGCCGTCGCTAGAAAGGGTCTCGCGGATCAGGTCGGAAGATTTGGGATCCGATGCAACGGCGAGAACGATTACTTGGTTAGCTGCGCGAGCGGGGCCAGGCGCCACCCCAGGCCCGGGGCTGTAGTGATCAGGTTTCGATGCAGCCGTCGACGGATTGTATTTCGAATCGAGAAATTGTACCGCGATGGCGTGTTGGCCGTCCCGTTCAACGATACGGACGATTTCTGCTTGCTGTGCTGAATTGAAGGCTGCCGGGCCTGCAGAGTATGGGAAAGTGACCTCGAGGCGCTGTCCTTTCCAGTAGCCGGCACGGGCGGCGGTGAATAGCAAACCGTGGCGGGAAACATCGATGCTTTTGCATACTTCTTCGAAGGGCTCGGGCGAATTCACTCCGCAAACGTGAACTTGCGCGGTGATCTTGGCGCGTTTGCGGCGGCGTCTGTCGGGCGCACCCAGCTGACTGCTTGTCTGATTGGTTGGCTTTGCACCGTCGACCGTTGTAGTTGGCGTACCCATTGAATCGACCTCTTAGTAATTGGCGCCTGGAGTGGGCCGCGAACCGCGACACACTTGTCCCCGTCAACAGCCATCAAACAATAATAGTGCGGTTGAAGGTATGGTACTTCGGTTTCAGGCTGTGAATTTGCACCGTGCCGCGAACGGGGCGTCGATAAGTCTCTTGTTAGTAGACCCTTGCGAGCTATGTCGTTGGCGCGAAGCTAGTGCAAGCCTGGAAATCGGAAGCGAGTGGGCATATTTCGAGTCGACCGAAGCAGCGCCTCGACCACGCTGCCACTACGAGGACTAGCACGATCGGCGGTTTGATGTTGACTTTAATGCGCTTCAAAACGGGACCCGCCAGAGGCCACACCGCACTGTCTGACAGTAGACTAATCTAATCTGGCACGTCCTGTCTCGGATTTGTAGCTGTACACGATGTGCGAGAGCGTATTCGCGAGCGAGACCACTTGAGCTTCACTAATACCAGGAGGGAGTTTCATCAGACCTGAGCTGACGAAGCTCTTTGTTGCGTTAGACATGCTGGACTCGACTTCACCCCAGTTCACCACACCATTCTTGGTGGCAGTGACGACGTAGGAATCGATTATGCGCAATATCACCCCGGGAGTGAGCAGTTGAAGGAAGTCGTTGTTGTCGTTCATGGCGGCGGTAGCATCGAGGCCAAACCACTGCAGATCCTGTAACGAGGTTTGAGGCGGAAGCGGAAGAAAACCGTCTCTGGCTGCAGCCTCAACGGCTTCGTCGATTGCCTTCTGCTGTGCAGCCCGGTTGCTCGAACCGTTCTTATTTGTTGGGGGCATGGCGTCGGAAACGGCACTGGAAAGACCGACCAGCACGAGGTAGGTGTGATGGGACTGAAAGATTCGCGTTACAGCCACGCCATAGGCTTGGAACTCGGCGAGCGTCATGCCGTAGCGAGGCTCGGTAAGCTTAGTGCTAACCGCATTGGCAACGAAACACTCAATCGCAGCTGTCTGACTGGAGGTGCAATTGTCCGCAGCGTGCGCTGCAACGGCAGTCCCACCCACAGCGACTAGGCAAAGCAGTGTTACCAGGACTGTTCTGAAGACCATTTTGGTAATCCTCCGTGATGTTGCTGCGGGTGCTATTCCACACGACGGGGCATGTGGTAAGTCCACTGGCTCGCTACTTTTCGGTGCCTTGAAATCTCTTGATTGGTACGGCGACGGCGCAATAGTGCCCGTTTTAGGGATTGCGCTCAACTGGTCCGGGGACGGGCGCTTTGTCTGGACCTAGTACAGGATAAAGGACAGTTGTGGGCGACCAGTTGACCCAGTCAGCATCGGATGGCGAATCCGCAGAATATGCTGTTGTCAGAAGAAAT
Organism: uncultured Acidobacteriota bacterium; assembly: GCA_963842255.1. Lineage (GTDB taxonomy): Bacteria > Acidobacteriota > Terriglobia > Acidiferrales > UBA7541 > Palsa-295. Next base: position 2,693 of record CAWJGI010000018.1, read on the forward strand.
CTGCCTGTCAAATGAGTACGCCTCCAACGCTTCGAAAAGGCTTTTGAAAATACGGCTAAACGCGAAGTAAAGAATCGGATGGCGCAGTTCCGATCGTTTCTGGATAAGGTGATACAAACGAATGGGAACGGCGTGCTGGGAACTGTGAGTTCGATCACCACGACCACACGACGCCCGCAATTGGGGCCGCGGGCATCCCGGCAAACTTTACTCTTGAGCCAGGGCGCGCAACAGCGCGATGTTCGGGTTGGTGTCAGCAGAAATGGGCTGCCGCAAGAGTTCCGTTTTTTGTAGAAAGGTATCCCAGTTGTAAGCAGCGGGCAGTGATTTATCGATAGCGATTTTGGTCTTAGTCGCCTTTAACCGCGATTCCTTGAATTTCAAAGTGCGCGCCGAACAGCAACGGACCCGAGCCGATGAACGCGCGTGCGGGAAATGGCGGACGGAGAAATGTGCCGTAAACCTTGTTGAAGACGCTATATAGCGAAAGTTCCGGACAGAAGATCGTTAATGACACGATATCCTGCACGGTGAAGCCTGCGCGGGTCAAAGTGCCACGCAGCGCGTCCAGCATGAATGTGGCTTCCTGCTCGATATCGGCTGGAAGCTTTTGCGTCGATGGATCGAAACCGATGTGGCCGGCCAAGTAGAGGGTATTTCCAATTGCAACTGCGTTGCTGAATGGCAGATCTGCCCAGGCCCGCCGGCGGCGGGATGTACTGACGTTTTTCGGTGATGGCCACAATTCCTCCTGAGTTCAACGTTGCAAGTACGCAAATCCCATGCTATCGCACCCTTCTGCCTGAGAACTATTGCGTCCTATACGGCGCGGCTGAAACCGCCCTTCCGCATTCCGACGCGCTAAAAACTTGGAATGGTGTGCTTGGTTCGCCGGAGACTTTGACGCTAGGTCTTTTGGAATTTCACCCTAGTCTACCACTAGGGTCATAGTAAATCCGCGTGATCCATTCTGGGCTGCGCCTTGGACGGTCAGCATGTAAGTTCCCGTCGGAGTATAGGGGATCACGGGTTTCGCTTTGCTGGAGCTGTGATGACATCCGGCCAGCACTGCCGCAGATGAGGCGAGTATGAGCCCTGCGGCTACCCCGATAAAACGACGTGAGTGTTTCTGCCGGGATGTTCGAATCATGAATCCGGCAATCGCTGCGATCAAGATCCCTGCGGCGAGCATCGGCAAACCTGGAAAGGGCTGCGCGGATGATTCATTAGATGTTTTGGCCGCTGCTGAATCTCCCGGACCACTATCGTCGCTGTGAGGCCAGAATGCCGTTCGTTCGCGCTCGCGCGTCGATGTGGATGTGGAAGGCGGTAATGTCTGAGTTCCAGAAGTAGTTGTGGTTTGAAATGTGACCGTGAATGGGGCCGCAGTGCCGGGAGTGACGTTCAACGCCAGGGTATTCACTAACGGTTCGCTGACAGAAGTGCCCGGGGAAACTCCGCACGTCGTCGGGCTCCCTATCGTGCCGGCAGGCGCAGTGGGCAGACCAGTGGGACACGTGAGCGTCACCACACCGCTGAACGTATTGTCCGGAACAATCTGCAACTGAAAAGTGGCATAGGAACCCTGAGCGATCGCGATTTGATATGGCGCGCCATTCGACAGGGGCGGACAGGTGAACGTCGATGTGGTCATGCAGGCGATTTGAAAATCGTCGGCGATGCCGCTGAGGGCTGCGGTGACTGGCGCGGTAGTGCCTGTGGAACTCACAGAGAGGGTTGCGCAGCGCGCGTTTGAAGCAAAGCCAGCGCCGCAAGCGCTGGTAGCGTTTGCGGTTGGAGTGAATGCGACGTTGAAAGCGCAGCTCGCGCCGGCAGCCAGGGACGCCGCGCATGACGCGCTTGAGAGCATGAAGTCCGATGCGTTACCGCCGGTGAAGCTTGGCGTGATGTTTGTTATGGCGCTTGCTGTATTGTTGCTGAGTTCGAATGCCAGTGTCGGGCTGGTGCCGCCGATCAGTTGGTCGCAGAATACTGTGTTGCCGCCTGTGCAGGATGCCGGCGGCGTGAGAGATACGCCTGTTGCTGGAACTCCCATGTCCTTGAATTTGAGCACTTGGCGCATGCCCTGATTCGCGACGAAAAGATCGCCTTGCGTGTCAAAGGAAATGTCACCTGGATTGCTCAAACCGCGGGCGGCGACAGTTAATTTGGAGGAAAACGCATCAAGTCGCAGAATCTGGTCATAAGCCGCGCCTGGGCTGCTGTAGGCGATAAACAAATTTCCGCCGCCATCGACCGCTAGGCCTGTGGGGCTGATTCGCGGGCTGGCAGAAGCCTGTGGAGTCGTAGCCAATAGAGAGGAGGCAGACACAGCTACACGCTGGATTGCATGCGTTTGCGTGTTGATAGCCACGACGATTCCGGAATCGGGCGACGAGGCAAAAACTGTGGTGCCATCGGGGGTTATCGCGGCGCTCGCCGGCCACGCCATGTGCGCCAAAGTTTCAAGCTGGCCAGCTTTTGGAGATGCTGGGCCATTCAGTACAAAGATTGCGTCCATTCCGTGGTCGGCTATGTAAACGTTTCCAATGCGATCGACCACGACACCCATTGGCTCAACCAGTTCCACGTTTTGACGCGGCGCCCAGCGGCCCGCGATGCTGCGGATGATTCCAGGTTCACTCGACGATGGGCTTGCAACTGACCGAATGGTAGCGTTTCCTGTGTCCGCGATGTAGAGAGTGCCATCGAGAGCAATTGCGACTCCGCTGCGCATTCTGTATTGATTGAGATTTAGATCGAGTTCTGATTTAGAAGCCGCGCCGCCGTCACCAATGGAGCCAACCACACCCGTTCCAACCACTGGCGAGGCCAGAAATTTGCCGGCGTTCGCCGCAAGGATGTTTGGCGTGTCGGGCAGCACAAATGAAAGCACGCGATCTGCTTGATCAACTGCCGCCACATAGAGCTCCGTCGTTGTGGCCTTAGTTGGTATCGTTGTTTCGTTAAATTGCGGCGCGACGGCCAGAGTGCGTATGCCGACATTCGAGGCGACAACAGCAGGTGCGGCGCCGTTTGCGGCTGCCGCAGCTACTGACCGTGGAGCGGGAAGTGGCTCAGGCTCGGCCGCTTGAATCACGACGCGGTTCTGACTTTGTGCTTGCGATGCTGGAGTCTGTAGCGCGATATTCAGTGCCAGAACTGCAAGAGCAACAATCGCAATCACACAGAGAATTCTCAGTTGCCGCACCAAGCTCCCCCAATTTGTCTTCTGTTTCAGACTAGATCGAACTGTATCGGATCGGCCGAACACTTCTTCGGTCCACAGCGAACTTCGACGCTTAGGATTCAACTGCAGGCATTCGGGTTGCGTCAAGAATCGAACATCATAGCAGTGATAGGCGACCGGTTACCAGTCGCGATCGCCGACGTATTCGCGGACCTTAAGGCTGGGGACAGCTGGTCCAGGAATCAACGGCCCGCAATGATCTAGAAGGTGCAAGCCCAAGACACGCCACATATTCGAAGAAAATTCAGCACGTACATTCTCGGTAGTAGACCGGTGGGAGTATGGTGCGGTGGTCTATTACGCATCTCTACATCCGGACTTGATGGCAATGGCAACGTTGTCTTCTCGGCAGTCGCGAATCCGCCGCAACGCAAATTGGTCCTGCTTCGCCAACAAATCTGACGATCACAGTGAATTAGGCAGGGCGGACCAGCAAGGTGCGTTTGGGAGCCCCGGGGTCCGACCTGACGCGGCGTTCCCTCCGAGCCGGGATTCTGGGACCGTCCCTGTTGCTGGCTAACGCTGAAGGTAAAATTTCGCTATTGAACCGTCACGGTGACTTCGGCAGTCGTGCGGCCAAACTCGTTCGTAGCATTCAGCGTATAGGTCGTGGTTTGCGATGGCGTAACCGAGACGCTCGTGCCGCGAAGCGCACCAATCTGTGGCGTTAGGTCGTAATAGGAAGCGCCCGTGACCTTCCATGTGAGCGTCACAGGCGTGCCGGCCGGAACGGTCGTGGCACTCGCCGTGAAACTTGCAATTTCCGGAGTGGGTCCGGTAGGCAGATTCGACTGCGTGTAAATCGGATTCATCTCCACCACTTCAAAATCGGATGCGGTGACTTGATCAAGATTATGCAAATCATCGTTGTTCCAGCGATCGTCGGGCGCGCCGCTGATGAACATATTCGAGCCATTATCGGCCATGATCATTCCGTATTGTTGCAACGCTTTCAGGATCACCTGATTGGTGGCGGAGAATTGCGAGATATCGACGCTGGCTTTCAAACGCAATCGCATGCCCATGGGTGCGGCATTGAGATTCGTCGAAGTCGCGGCCCAGTGAGATGCCGGTGGCACAAACGCGGCACGACTACTTTGCAGCGTGAAACGCAGCGCGTGGTTGATTTGCCCGCTCGCGACTTCGTCATAACGCGCGAGACCCGCGAAAATCGGAAGGCCGGCTGCGTCCGCGGAAGTCCACGTGAGCGGACGCTGCTCGTTTGCTTTCAGATCCCAAACCGCAGCGGATGCAGCGTTCCAGCTTCCATTGGCCTGCGGATAGGAGCTGTAGAGCTCGTATAACCAGCAGGAACTGTTGTCGATCACCAGTACATGACGGTCCCCGCTGCCTGGGTTTGGATAGCCTTCGATAGGAGCATTCGCGGGGACGGGCATCGGGCCGGGATCGCTCTCTTCTCCATAGGCTGTGAAATTGATTGCGGCGGGCGACTGCTGCGAGCCAACTACGACGTACGGAATACCAATGCTGGAGCCTTGATATTCGCCCGAGCCAAAATCCGGATGCACGGGATCAGCTGATCCGATGAGGTTTATAATTGCCGCGGAATTGGGATCGACCGGGGCGTTCGAAACGTTTTGATTCCACAAATTGTCACTCGGGAAGGGAAGGAAGCCGTTGAGACTGCCACCCTGTCCCAAACTAATTCCGTTGCAGGCGCTTGGCGGGGGCGGATTGTTTCCCGATGAAGTTACGGTCACGCTGATCGTCGTCGAGACGCTGCCGCCGGGATTGGGGTTGTTGACGCCCACCGCATAAATACCGGCTGTAAGCTCAGAACCGGTCGCGTTCAGTTGCGTCGATGAGACGTAGGTTGTGCTGAGCGTTGCACCGCCAAACGAAACCTGCGCGCCATTGACGAAGGAATTGCCGGTGACGACGAGTGAGAATGCGCCTGCAACGAAGGTCGCCGGGTTCACATTGGTTAGAATCGGAGTGGGATTCCAAAGCGTGACGTCGGTCGTGGCGCTGGCACTGGGGCTTGCAACAGCGGCTGCTTGAATTGTAATCGTATTTGGATTCGGCAGCAGCGATGGAGCTGTGTACAGGCCATTCGAATTGATTATTCCTGTCGCGCTGTTTCCTCCCGCGACTCCGTTCACTGACCAAGTTACACTCTGGTTTGAGGTGCCGCTCACCTGTGAGGTGAAGGCCTGCGTGGCTCCGGCGCGGACATTCGCCCTGGACGGGGCTACGACGACCGTGATTTGAGCCGGCGGCGAGGTTGCGGAAGTGCTTCCGCATCCGGATTGAACGAGCCATACAAGAGCCAACGGCAGCAAGAATGCACGTCGCAAGATGGCCTCCGGTTGTAACTCTAAATTCGCATGATGCGCTGCGCTCGGGCCCTAAGCAACTGGACGAAAGAACAGAATAGGGGCAGCGGCAAGAACCTTTTACCTGGGATGTGCAAAGGTGGGTAGTCGCCTATTTGTTCTGGCACGAGATACGAGCCACAAATCAACACACTTGCAATTTCGGGCATTCTTTCTCGCGATATTGTTCGCGACGATGGACTTCCAGGTGTCTGCCTCGCAATGCACAACGCCCCATTTACAAGGCATCCTCACTGCTTCCGGGAATAAGTATTATGTTGCCAAAGAGGAAGTTTCGGAGAATTCGACGGGCGTCTGAGCCGGACAGTTGGCCGACGCGGCGCGACCTACTTTGGGTGGGGGGACGACTCGTACCTTATGAATTGTTCCAAGGTGGGTCTATCGCCGCCGATTACTGGACGCCCGTTGACGTAGGCCGTCGGTGTTCGATCGATATTCAGCGCCTCGCCGTCGCGGTGGTTGGCATCTACCGCTGCTTTGGCTTCGGGCGACGACATGCATAGCTTCATCTCATCTGCAGCGAGCCCATCTTGTAACGCAAATCCTGCCAGCTTGTCCCACACGTTTTCTGTTGAGATCAGATCCTGGTTCTCGAAGATTTGAGCTTGAATTGTCCAGAAGCTGCTCGGCTTCTGCATGAATGCGCAGCGGGCGCCTATGGCCGCCGTTTCCGCCCAGGGATGTATTTGCGTCAGCGGGAAGTCCTTGAAGACTACACGAACCTGCGGGTACTGGGCCGCCACACTCTGAATGCTCTGAGAGAATTCGCGACAGTGCGGACATTGGAAGTCGCTAAACTCCACGATGATCACCTTGGCATCGGCCGGTCCGATCGACGGACTGCCTTCGATATGAAGCTTCGACAGGTTGTCTGCAAAAGGGTTAGTGCCAGTGTCGAACATCTCACCTTGTAGAACCGTTTTTCCATCTTTACTGACATAGACGCTGCCCTTATCCGTGCGGTCGTTGTCGGTTACCTGGATCGGGGCCAAGTAGAAATCCGCGGAAAGTGAGGGTGCAAGAGGACCGATGCTCACCTTGAATTCGGGTCCCCAGGCGAAGAGGTTACGTACGAACGTTTCCGTAGTCTTCAGGATCTGAGCTTGGTCGGTCGTCGGCTGGGCCGCAGCAGCGGGTGACTGCGCAAAACTCCTTACGGGCATGTAGAGTAAGGCAACACACACTGCCAACGATGTCCAACGGTTCATCGTTTTTCGCTCCTTTTCGTAAACACACTGGCCTAGGCCAGCGCCCAAGTGCTGTGCAGCTTTCACCGAGGCGCCGCGAAAACCTGCCAGCATGGCTGTGTTGTCATTCAACAGAAAATTTCTGCGCTAACGGGAAGCGTCGCCCCACGCCGAATGCCTTGGATGTGACCTTCAGCCCGGGCGGAGCTTGTTTACGCTTATACTCGTTTTGATCCACGCGCAAAGCGACGGAGCGAACCAACTCGAGCGGGTAGCCATAATGATCCGCGATTTCCTCGGGACTGCGCAGGTCCTCGACGTAGGCCTTGAGAATGCGATCAAGAACAGCGTATTCCGGCAGGGAATCTTGGTCCCTTTGATTTGGCCGCAGCTCGGCAGAGGGCGCTTTGACGATAGTTTCGCGGGGGATCAGTTCCCTTTCACGGTTCGCAAATTTGGCCAACTTGTATACCACGGTTTTCGGCACGTCGGAGATCACCGCCAGTCCCCCGGCCATGTCCCCGTACAAAGTGCAATACCCGACCGCCATTTCTGATTTATTACCTGTACTCAGCACCAGCGATCCGAACTTATTCGACAGCGCCATGAGTAAATTGCCGCGGATGCGAGCCTGAATGTTTTCCTCGGTGACGTCCTCGCTGCGGCCGACAAATGCCGGCGAGAGCGTTGTCCGGTAGCTCGCGAACGTGTCACTAATCGGCAGGCAGCGAAATTCGATATCGAGGTTCGCCGCCAGCTGCTTTGCATCTCGCAGGCTGGCCTCGGATGAATACGGACCAGGCATCGCCACGCCAAGTACATTTTCGCGTCCCAGCGCTTCCACAGCAATCACCGCAACCAGGGCCGAATCGATCCCACCGCTAAGCCCGACAACGACCTTCTGGAAGCCGCATTTACGTACGTAGTCTCGCGTACCGATTACTAGCGCCGCAAAAGCCGCTTCGTGTTCGTCCTCAATCAGCGGACGCATGTCCCCTTCGCCGGTACTGCTATCGAAAAGGATGAGATCCTCCTCGAACGATTTGGCCCGCGCGGCCACGCGCCCGTCGGGCATAAACGCCACACTCGAGCCATCGAAGATCAGGCTGTCGTTGCCGCCGACCTGGTTTACGTACACGACCGGCAGATGATGCTCGCGCGCGATGGCCTGCAACATGTCGTGGCGCAGCGAGCGCTTATCGATGGTGTAGGGCGAAGACGAGATATTCAGCAGCAGGCTGCTTCCCTTCCCGACGATCTCCGCCACGGGGTCGCGGTCGTACAGCCGCTGCGGCCAGAACGCTTCATCGTTCCAGCAATCCTCGCAGATGGTGATTCCAAGGTTTTCGGACCCAAATGGAAACACAAACTGCGAGTGTGCGGGCTGGAAATAACGCGACTCGTCGAAGACGTCGTAGGTGGGCAAAAGCATCTTGCGCTGCTCGAAGAGAATTTGCCCGTCGGCAATCAGCGCGGCGCAGTTCGCGACCGGCTTGCCGGTGTTGTCCATCGCGTCGCCCACGAAGCCGACCACCGAGGGCAGCGAGATCACCTTTGCCAGCCGCACCAGTTCCTGCTGGTTGCGTTCGACGAAGGCAGGACGTTCGACAAGGTCCTGCGGCGGGTAACCGCACACGCACAGTTCGGAAAAGACCGCGACCTCGGCACCCCGCGTGCGCGCCTGGCACGCCAGGTCCAGAATGCGCTTGCAGTTGCCTTCAAAGTCGCCAACGGTGGGATTGAACTGAGCGAGGGCGATTTTCATAGGCAGAGATTAGAGCGGCAATCGTGCATGTAGGTTTCAGTCATGAAAGGAATGCCGAGCAGGCTTGTAGCACCTTTGCACGCCTCGGGTAGCCAAGCCATAGTCGCCCACAGGAAACGCGTCCTCGGCGCAAAAAAAACTCCCGAAGGAATTCTCCTTCGGGAGTCATGCGATCCCGCACAGCAAAGCTCACGATATCGGCGATTTTCCCGGGCGCAGCGCTTCGCTTAGACGCTGAACGAACTGCCGCAGCCGCAGGTGCTCTTGACGTTCGGGTTATTGAACTTGAAGCCCGAGCCTTCGATTGTCTCGATGTAGTCAATCTGGACAGCCGTCGAGATACATCTCGCTCATCTGATCCACGAGAACCTTCAGGCCGTCGAACTCATAGACGTTGTCGCTGTTTTCATTGATCTGGTTCTCGAAAGCCATGTGATAGCTGAAGCCCGAGCAACCGCCGCCCACCACGGCGACGCGCAGACCGGTCGGCGAGGGATTTTGCTGCGTCAGAATCTCCTTCACTTTGGTGACGGCTACTGGCGTTAGCTGAACCATTCTTAGTTCCTCCGCAAATGCCCGCCTGAGCGCGGGCTACAATTCCACACACATTATATCAGATTCGCCACCGCAACAAACGGCTGTAAGTAAATGTGCCCCCAAGCACACCAATTACCAGGCATTTCTTTCCCTAGGGCCGCTTGCTGTGCCCCGGCTTGGCAACCAAGCCACGCGCAGGCGAGGGTGCGACGCGCATGAGAATCACCTCGCCGCCTCTCCCTGTGTATACATCCCAGCGTTAATCCCCTAAAATAATTCTCCGACAATGACACATACCATTACTTTGATTCCTGGCGACGGGATTGGTCCGGAAGTTTCAAATGCGGTGAAGCAGATATTGAGCGCAGCTGGCGTCGACATCCGTTGGGAGGAAGTGCCGGCACGCGCGGAAATCGAGCGGCGTGGCATGGATTTCATGCAGGCTGGCGTGCTGGAGTCCATTCGCAAGAACCGCGTGGCGCTGAAAGGGCCGTTGACCACCGGCTGTGGTGGGTGGGCCGCCCAGCATCAACGTGGCTTTGCGCCAGGCTCTGGAGCTTTATGCGAACGTGCGGCCCAGTGAAAAATCTGGAAGGCGTGCAGGCGCGTTTTTCGGATGTGGATCTGGTGCTGATCCGCGAGAACACCGAGGATCTTTACTCCGGGCTGGAGCATACGGTGGTGCCGGGAGTGGTCGAGAGCCTGAAGATTATCACGGAGAAAGCTTCGACGCGTGTGGCGAAGTTTGCGTTTGAGTTTGCGCGGAAATTCGGGCGCAAGAAGATTCACGCGATCCACAAAGCCAATATCATGAAGCTGTCGGATGGGCTGTTTCTGACTTCGGTGCGCAAGGTGGCGGAGAATTATCCGGACATCGAGTACAAGGAACTGATTGTCGATAACGCCTGCATGCAGATGGTTCTGAATCCGCAGCAGTTCGACATGCTGCTGCTGACCAATCTTTATGGCGACATCATGAGCGACCTTGCGGCGGGGCTGGTGGGCGGATTGGGCTTTGCGCCCAGCGGCAATATGGGGGAGGGCATTGCGGTGTTCGAAGCAGTCCACGGAACCGCGCCCGACATTGCGGGCAAGGAATCTGCCAATCCCACGGCGCTGCTGATGAGCGCGATTTTGATGCTGCGTCATATTGGAGAAGTGGACGCGGCGAAGAAGATCGAAGACGCGCTGCACAAAGTTTACCGCGAAGGGCAAGGTTTGACGCGCGATGTGGGCGGCACCGCAACGACGTCAGAGTTTACAGAGTCGGTGATAAGGGCCTTCGCATGAAGTTGCAGCAGAGTACGTGCCGAAACTATCGACGTGTCGCCGGCGCCTTGACACTTGGGTCTGCTAGTCGCGGTTGACTTCCCTGCCCTGGCGAAAGAGAATGGGGCTTCACCGTGGTTTCGCGGGAGGATCCTTGGCTGAATTGACCGTCGATGTCGCTAAGTTCGTGAACGGGCAAGTTGAGAAGTGCCATCCGATTTCTGACGGGACTACTACCCGCCGCAAGCGTAAGCCCCACATTGTCGCTGTCATCAATGAAATGTGCACCGGGTGTTCTGGGTCGCCTGCCTGCGTTGATTATTGTCCCGTGGCCGACTGCATGTTCTGGGTGCCGGACCAGGATCATCCGCCGTTTGGGCGAATCCTGGTCGATCCGCTGCTTTGTATCGGCTGCAAGCTTTGTACCAGCAAGGGGCCTGATGGGGCGTTTCTGGAGGGCTGTCCTTGGGATGCGATTGATATGGTGCCGCTGGCGGAGTTTGAAGGTAAATACGGGGCGATGCCCTACTGAGTTTGTCCGACTAATCCTCGTTCTGCAGTTACTGCTTTTTACATTCCGCGCATAGGCCGCCGACTTCCGTGCGCGCTACCGAGATTTCGACTCCGCAGTCGCGGGCAATCTGATTCTTTAGCTCTTCATACAGCTCGCTTTCGAATTCGCGAACTTTGCCGCAGCGCAAGCAGGCTACGTGGATGTGATCGCGCGGGCCGTGGCTTTCGTAGAAGTGGCGGTCGCCGCGCAGGTGCAGGAGGTCGAGCTCGTCGATCAGGCCGTGGCGTTTCAGCAGGTCGATGGTTCGGTAGACCGTTACTTGCGTGACTCGAGAGTCCAGCTTGCGCGCGCGTTCCAGGATTTCGCCTGCGTCGAGGTGACGGCGGGCTGTTTCCATTACTTGCAGAAGGACGCGGCGCTGACGCGTCAGGCGAATGCCTCGTGCACCGAGTTCACGTTGCAGACGGCCTGGCGGTTCGTGGTTGATGCGTTCGCCTGTGGAGACGCGATGTGCGGGGGTAGCTGCCATCATATTTGTCGATTATAGCAAAACGGTAGCGTGATGCGGCGACGTGGTTTGAGCGGGCGGCAAGAAGGATCGAACGTCACGTGGGGACGCTGCGGAAGCGAAGAGCGAGGCTTCGCTTCGCGCCCTTCCTGCCTCAGGGCAAGCAGCATGACGACACGCGTCGCTTCATGCGTGAAGCGTGCAGAGACTAGCAACAGTGGCTTCAGCGGCTGAAACCCCGAGACCGGCAGGTGACATTGCAGCGGTGAAGCCCTGCCCTTCGGTTGTCCTTGCCCCCATGAGATGACGAAATGGTCGGCAACGGCGCGGCAAGCCTCACCCTGGGGCGAGTGCGGGAGCAAGCTCCCGCACTCCACATGGGCTTTGCTGCGTTAATGGCTTTGGACTAGTTTGAAGATGTCGCTGTACATTACGAAGGCGAAGATGCCTAGCAGGAACACCAGACCTACCTGCACGAATCTTTCCTTCACTGCTAGGCTTAGGTCCCGGCGCATTACGCCTTCGATCGCTAGCATCAGTACGTGTCCGCCGTCCAGGATTGGGATTGGCAGAAGATTTAGCAGGCCCAGGTTCAGGCTGATGATCGCCATCAGCCAAATCAGATCGACTGCGCCTCGCTTGGCTGCGCGTCCTGATTCGCGCGCTATGCCTATTACGCCTTGCAGTTGGCGGATTTTTACTTTGCCGGTGAAGAGTCCGCCGAGGACTGTACCTATTTCCTTAATCCCCAGTCCGGTCTGAACTGCGGCGATTCTTACGGCTGGCAGGAAACTCTGTCTTTCGAATTTTTCCTGCACTTTAGGCGACACGCCGACCTGCCAGACGGTGCTGCCGTCGACGCCCATGCCCTGCATCGGCTGGACCTCGAACGACACTTCTTTGCCGTCACGCTCAACTATGAACTGGATTGGGTGGCCATCGGAATGGCGAACGCCGTCGACCAGTTGCGGCCAGGTGACGATAGGCCTGCCGTTCATGGCGATGATTTTGTCGCCTTGTTTCATTCCGGCGCGTTCGGCGGGAGTGCCGATGCCGATTTCGTCGGTGACAGGAGGAACCAGCGGATAACCCAGGACCGAATCAACGCTTCCGGGCGTGGGCGGGATCGTTCCGGTCAGATTCTGTTCGGAACCATCACGCTGAATGGTGAAAGTGAATTGCTGGTTTGGCTGATCGTCTTTCAGTTGATCGAAAACCTTTTCCCACGTTGGGGTGGCTACGCCGTTTACGTTGACGATGCGATCGCCAGGTTCAACGCTGGTGGCGGCTTTGATTTGCGGTACGGCCACGACTCGCGCCGGTTGACGAAGGTAGTCCTCTGAAGGAGTGCCCACAAGCCAGAAAATTCCGCAGAAAATAAAGAAAGCCAGTAGGATGTTCATGGCTGGACCGGCGCAGGCGATCAGCACGCGCACCCAGCGAGGCTTCGACAGGAATTCGTATTCCGCGCCGGTGCGTTCTTCGATGGGATTATCGCCAGCCATGCGGACATAGCCGCCGAAGGGAAGCGCGCTCAGGCGGTAGTCCGTATCACCGCGCTTCAAGCCCAACAGGCGCGGGCCGAAACCGAAGGAGAAGACTTCTACTTTTACGCCTGCGAGTTTTGCCGCGATGAAATGTCCCCATTCATGCACGAAGATCATGATTCCGAGCACGACTGTTACCGACAGGATTGCTACGACCGCGTTATGAAAATTTGCCATGACACCTCTAGCCTAGTTTAATTCTTTCGGCGCTCGACTTCTACGCGCGCCAGCCTTCGCGCTTCGGCGTCGGCTTCCAGCACGTCTTCGATGCTGCACATCGGGCTGCGCGGCATTGTTTCGAGCACTCGTTCGATTACTTCGGCGATTCCCAGGAACGGCAATCTATTTTCCAGGAATGCGGCTACTGCGATTTCGTCCGCAGCATTCAGCGCGCACGGCAAAGGGCCGCCTCGCCTGACCGCTTCTTTTGCTAGCATCAAACACGGAAACTTCTTCGCTGGGACTTCCTCGAATTCCAGCCTGCGGAGCGTGGACCAGTCGAGGCCATGTCCATTCGACGAAATCCGCTCGGGATAGGTTAGCGCATATTGAATCGGGATGCGCATGTCCGTCGCGCCTAGCTGTGCCAGAATTGAACCATCCACGAATTCCACCATGGAATGGATTGTTGACTGCGGGTGAATCACTACCTGGATTCTGTCGAGGTACATATCGAAGAGCCACTTGGCTTCGATGACCTCGAAGCCTTTGTTCATGAGCGTCGCGGAATCGATGGTGATCCGCCGACCCATCTTCCAGTTTGGATGCGCCAGGGCTTGCTTTGGTCTTATTTTTTTGAATTGTGATACGGGCGTTTTTCGGAACGGTCCGCCGGAGGCGGTCAACACCAGGCGTTTTACTTCGCGATGTTCTCCTGCACGGAGGCATTGATGGATGGCATTGTGCTCGCTGTCTACAGGAAGCAGCGCGATGCCCGTTCGTTTTACTGCGGCGGTTACGACTTCGCCCGCCGCCACCATCACTTCCTTGTTGGCAAGCGCTATGTGTTTTCCCCGTTCGATGGCTTTGTAGGTCGCAGGGAGACCGACGACTCCGACTGCCGCTGAGACAACCATTTCGACGTCGGGATGGGTGGCGACGCGCTCCATTCCTTCCGGGCCGAACAAAATCTCCAGTGGTTCTGAAGGTTTGCCGTCATAGTGCTTGGTCAGCATGTCGCATAGTTCGCGCGCGCCCGGTTCAGTTGCGACGGAGATTATTCTCGGATGGTGCTTGAGGGTTTGCTCTGCTGCCAGGCGCACGTTCGAGCCCGCCGCCAATGCTACTACTTCGAATTTTCCCGGGTGTGCTACGACGACGTCGAGAGTTTGGCGGCCGATGGAGCCGGTCGAGCCTAGTATGGAGATGCGTTTCATAGGGATGATGAGTCCTATTTTATAGCTGATTGGCGGATTATGTGAGCGAAGGTTGATCAGCTTCCTGAAAAATAATTGGCGTCCTTGGAGTCGGCAATCGTATCTATCAAAGTCAGGAGGAGGCGATGAGCGCGAAACCGATGACCGCCAGTAAGGGTAACGGAATTGTCGTCAAGCCGAGTAATCATTCCGCAGACGAGACCGTTGAAAAGCTCAAGTCGATTCTTGACGCGAAAGGCGTGAAAGTATTTGCCATCGTGGATCATAGCGGCGAAGCCGCTAATGCTGGTTTGAAAATGCCGACGACCAAGCTTGTGATTTTCGGTAATCCGAAAGCCGGCACGCCGCTTATGCTGGCGTCGCCGAGTGTTGCAATCGATTTGCCTTTGAAGATTCTGGTGGCCGAAGACGTTGCTGGAAAAGTATGGATCTCTTACAATTCGCCGGATTATTTGAAGCAGCGGCATGGCCTGCCGGATGATTTGACAGCCAATATCGCGATTGTGGACGCGCTCGCTTCCAAGGCCGGCGAATAGGTTTAGTTGCGCAACGGGTCTCCCTTTGTTCCAACGTCGTCTTGCCCGGTGCCGAGATGGCCTCGTCGCACCAATTTGAGTTCGCGCGGGTGTGTAATGCTAACGCGCCTGGGCTAACCATTGGTACAGCACCCAGACTATGGGGCTTGCCAGGATGAGGCTGTCGATGCGGTCTAGCACGCCTCCGTGGCCCGGTACTAATGCACCTGAGTCTTTTGCTCCTGCACCGCGCTTGTAAGCCGATTCAATCAAATCGCCGGCCTGTCCGGCGAGGTTAGCTGCGCCCGCTATGACTAACGGAACGAGCACCTCCATTTGCGTCCATCGCGCGAAAAATACGGCTACCAGTAACGACGCCAGCAGATTGCCGAGTGCTCCCTCCCAGGTTTTCTTCGGGCTCAATGCGGGCGCCATGGGCACGCGGCCCAGCGAGTTTCCCACGAAGTATGCGAGCATATCCCCGGCCCAGATAAGTACCAGGTTGAACAAAACAAGTTGCCTTCCGACGCCCTCGATCTCGTTTAACCTGACGATATAGCTGAAAGGCAGCGCGACGAACAGGATCCCAGCTGCGCTGATCGATATGGCCGGCAGGACTTCATGCAACGGTTGACGCGACCAGAGACCCAGAGCGACACAGCCGAAGATGAAAATCAGCAGCACCCCTTCAAGCGAAAGCTGACCGACTGCCGCGTCGCGAATGATCGAAATGCCTTCGCTGAATGAGTGCTTGATGACGAACCCCGCGGAATATTGCGCGTAGAAAATTAAGGCCGTGCAAACGTAGCTCCACTTTTTGTATCCGCGCATCCCGACCCTGTCGCCCAATGCCAGGAATTCGACCAGCGCCAGGATCGCTACCAGGGCTGCGATCGCTGCCAACAGCGCCGGCGGACCCCACCACACCAGCGCGACGACGATGGGAATCAATACAGCGGCCGTGACGATGCGCAGAAGCATTCGGCTTCAGCCCCGGCCCGACTTGCCGGATGCGGCCGCCCAACCCCTGCTCCGCTCGTGCGCGGTGCCCAGACCGCCGTATCTGCGCTCGCGTTTCTGGAAATCGACCAATGCCTCAAGCAGTCTTGCGCGAGCAAAGTCGGGCCACAGGGTCTCGGTGACGTAAAGCTCGGCGTAGGCGATCTGCCACAGCAGAAAGTTGCTTACGCGCATTTCGCCGCTGGTCCGGATCAGTAAGTCCGGGTCCGGCAGGCCTGCGGTGTAGAGATGCTCGGAGATGGTTTGCTCGTCTGCCCGGAACGCGGACATGCCATTGGCTCGCACCTGCAGAAGTATGGTGTTGAAAGCGTCGACCAATTCCGCGCGGCCACCGTAATTCAGCGCTACCACCAGCTTCATTCCGGTATTTTTTGCTGTGAGGCTCATACCCTGCTCGATATCCTTGCGCACCGCCGGAGGCAACTGCTCTGAACGCCCTATAATCAGGAGGCGAATGTTATTTTTGTGGATCGATGGGAGCTCGCGTTTTAGGTATTCACGCAGCAGTCGCATCAGGAAGTCTACTTCTGTCTGCGGCCTGCGCCAGTTTTCGAGCGAGAAGGCGTACAAGGTTAGGCACGTGAGTTTCAGGCGCGCGCAGGTTTCGATGATTTCGCGCGATCTTTGCACACCTGCGCGATGTCCGGCCACTCGCGGGAGATGACGTTTTTGCGCCCAGCGGCCGTTACCGTCCATGATCACGGCCAGGTGCTCGGGTAACGACTTCGTGTCGATTTTATCGAGGAGTTCGGCTTCTTCGCGGTTGGCGGCTTTAAGAAGTTCGGTGGCTTTCACAAGGATGCGCTCGGGGACTGGCAGCGAGAAAAACTAACACACGGGTTGATAGCACGCAAGGTCAAGCGGCGGGACAATGCGCCAGATGTAGGCGATGCGGAAAACCAGGAGGCAACCCGTTTGCTGCTGCTCGATTCACAGCGGGCAGTTCGCCAGTCCTTGAGTTCGGCCACCCGGGCCCCGTATTTGCTTTCGACGAGGAGACGCAAGTGAGAATTTCATGTGCGGTATTCCTACTGCTTGGGATATTGGGGGCGGCATGGCCCGCGAAAGCGCAGGATGAAACGCCGAAACTGGAAGCTTATGGCGGATACGATTACATTCGCTTCAACATAAATGCCAAGGTCAGCGGTTTTCCCCCTTCAGAATCGGTGAACCTGAACGGCGGGAGCGGTCAGCTGGAATACAATGCAAACAATTTGGTCGGTATTGTGGGAGATTTCGGCGGATATTACGGATCGACCGCAGGAGGCAGCGGAGGCGCGTTTTCTTATCTCTTTGGGCCCAGGCTGAATTTCCGGCGCGGCCTGGTTACACCTTTCGCCCAGGTTCTTCTGGGAGGTTTTGCGTCAACGTCCGGGATCGGGCAGTTTGGGGGCGCAAAACCACTTCGCGATGTCTGCGGGCGGCGGCCTGGATTTTAAGGTGTCCAGAGTTGTCGCGATTCGTCCGCTGCAGGCCGAGTACTTCATGACGACAATTCCTGACGGACTGAACAATCGGCAGAACAGTTTCCGGTTCAGCACCGGGATCGTGTTTCGGTTCGGGCCAAACGGCTAACGCCGCGAGCCATTCGCGGCAATGCTAAGGCGCGTGAAATAGTGTGCCGAGACCTGCGCTGGAAGGCTCAGCGATCGCGGTGTAGACCAGCACCAGCGTCAGTATGATCATGATGATGCTGACTGACCAGGCCACCACGTTGAATGCCCAGGTGTTGGTGTATTCGCCCATCAGGTCGCGGCGATTGATTAGTAGAAGGATGAAGATTAGGACTACCGGGAGCCAGACGCCGTTGGCTACTTGCGAGAGCACCAGGATTTTGAATAGTGGCGCTTTTGGCAGCAGGATGATTCCGCCGCCTGCGACGATCAGTCCGGTGTAGAGCCCGTAGAACGCCGGGGCTTCTTTCAGTTTGTTATCGATTCCTGCTTCGAAGCCGAGGCCTTCGCAGATCACGTGAGCGGTAGAGAGCGGCAGGATTGAGGCGGCGAACAGCGATGCGTTCAGCAGACCGAACGCAAAGAGATAGGCCGCCCACTTCCCGGCTAACGGGGCGAGCGCGGCGGCGGCCTGGGCCGCATCGGTGATATTGGTCATACCATTCTTATTCAGGGTGGCTGCGCAGCAGACGATGATAAAGAAGACGATTACCATGCAGGAGATGCTGCCTACGAGGACGTCCATGCGAGCGTGTTTGTACTGCTTCGGGCCTACGCGCTTTTCGACGAAACCTGCTTGCAGATAAAAGAACTGCCAAGGCGCGATGGTCGTACCGACCAGCGCGGTGAGCATCAGAAGATATTCGGCGCTGAAATGTATGGTGGGTCTCACCGTTTCTTTGGCCGCTAGCAGCCAGTCTGGTTTAGCCAGGAACGCGGACGCAACGTAGGAGAGGTAGAAGGCGCAGGCTACCAGGAATATTTTTTCTACTTGACGGTAGCTTCCCTTTACCACCAGAGCCAGACGGCGATTCCCGCCAGCGGTACGGAAATGTATTTGCTGACGCCGAAAGATCTGCATGGACGCCGCGACGCCGGCAAATTCGGCTACGGTGTTGCCGAGATCCACGGCCAGGGCTGCGATCATCACGAAGAAGGTCGAGCGGAAGCCGAATTCCTCGCGGATCAGGTCGGAGAGGCCTTTGCCGGTGACTACGCCCATGCGCGCGCACATTTCTTCGGAGACGTAGAGCGCGATGGTCATGGGAATTAGTGACCAGAGCAGCGTGTAGCCGAATTGGGCGCCAGACGTGGTGTAGGTGGTGATGCCGCCGGCGTCGTTGTCGACGTTGGAGGTGATCAGGCCGGGGCCGACGACGGCGAGAAATACGGCGAGACGGCGGCGCGTCATGCGGGTGCGGCGCATGAAGTTGGAGCCGCGGGCTTTCCAGGCGGCGAGCGTGGTCGAGTTGGTGGTTCGTTCGGCCATTGTGGAGGTACTGGATTGCTGATTCGCTTTACGCCTGCGGCTGCCGGCTCGACATAAACGGTCAAGCCGCCGCTACAATTTCTTTTCCTGACCTTCAAAACCTTCGCTAGAGTTTGGCCTCATGCGGCTTACTACGTCGTCTACTGTGATGGTGCCGATTGGATGATTGTCGCCGTCAACTACTGTGAGGCTGCGCAAATTGTATTTGTCGAACAGCTCGAAGACGTCCTTGTCGTTGCGCCTCGGTCGTTACCGACAGCAGTGGCTCGAAGGCGAGTTCGGACATGCGCTGCTCGGAATCGGAGAAGAGCAGGCGCGCGATCGGGACTGTGCCGGACAGCGCCGCTTCTTTATTGATGAGGATGACGTTGTCGAGCTTGATCGGGCGAGATTTCGTGGAAGCGGATGTAGTCCACGACTTCGCCGCGAGTGGCTTCGTCGCCAGCGACGACGATTTCGGTGGTCATCATTCCGCCGGCTGTATTCGGCTCGAATTTCAGGAGTGTCTTCGACTTCGTGGGCTTCGCGGTGTTCCATCTCGTTCAGCACTTCTTTGGAGGTTTCGGGCTCGAGGTTGGCTAGCAGGTCGGCGGCTGCGTCGGGGCTCATTTCCTCGATGATGTCCGCGGCGCGCTCGGGGTCGAGTTTTTCGACTACTTGGGTTTGCAGGCGCTTATCGAGTTCGGCGATGGTGTCGGCGGCGGTTTCTTCGTCGAGCGACGAGATGATTCCCTGGCGCTCGTCGGGCGAGAGCTCTTCCATGATGTCTGCGAGGTCGGCCGGGTGTAGCGCTTCCAGCTTGTCGCTGGAGAGGCGCAGCTTGACGCGGCGGAGCGGGTCGGGTTCGATGAGATTGACGAATTCCCATAGGATTTTGCGCGGCGGGAGTTTTTGCTGGATTCGACGGATGGCCATCGGTGGCACCACCCCCTGCAGCAGGCGGCGGACGGCGCCGGGCAGGCCGACGTCGACCTGGGTGACACGCATTTCGGTGTTGCCGTTGGTGCGCTGGTCTGCTAGATCGATATCGTTGACGCGCACTACTTTGCGGCCGTTGGTGTCTATGATTTGTTGATCGAGCAGGTCTTTGCCTACGGCTAGCCAGGCTTCGTTGGGGTGATACAACTCGAGCGCGGACTCGTCGGTGGTGAGATTGATCTTGCCGGGGGCGACCGATTTGATCTGATCGTAACGCGCTAGCAGCGGACGGTATTGGCCGCGGCCAAGCAGGAGCTTTGACACGCGGTTGGGCTGTTCCGCCGGGTCGATGAACATTTCCTTCACCCTGCCGACATAGTTGCCGAATGAATCGTAGGTTTCGGCGCCAAGAACTTCGGTTGCGTGCAGCATGTTGACTCCTTCACTTCTGTTCTGCGAGCCCAAGGACGAGCGGTCCCAGCTGGTGCTGCGTCGCGACATCTTGACGGCCAGCGCGGAGCAAAAAAAATGCCCGAGACCGGCAAATCCAGCCGGCCCGGGCGCAAGGTGTCGCCCCGAATTTACCGCAGGCCGGGCCTTAGCTCCCTGTCCCCGCGCAACTCGCAGGTCCAGCGAATCCAGACTTCGTGGGACGTGCCCCGCCCTTGCCGGAGGTGCGGACGATACCCGGCGGGGCTGCTACTTCCCGGTTCCGATTTGGACGGGCTTTCCATTGCTTTGAGCAAATGTCCGAATCGACTAGTAAATGCAGACGTAAGGTTTGTCAAGCAAAGAGTGGGCCATCGGGCGATTTATTTCTCGTGAGACACCATGAAAGCTACGTTCAACTAATTGCCTTCCATTGCTAGGAGTGGGGTCTTGACGATTTCATTGAAGCGAACACCATATTTTTCGGCTTTACGCCGCGGCGACAGCAATCGGCAGCATAAACCTCCCAGTAGGTGCCCCGAATATAGGCGCTCGGCGCGTAGCCCAAAGCGCCAGCGACATGGTCGATTGATTGGGGCTGGCCTTCTAGTTCGAGGAAATTCCCCGCCGGGGTTTCGTCTAGGTCTAAGTGCAAGTTTCCCAGGCGGAAGCTCGTTCTGAATTTTTCGTAGCGGAACTTTGGTTTGAACCCGAGTACGCGGAGTGCGGCATCGGAGGAACGCGCGCTCAAGCCTGTTACTACTACTTCGCGTTCGGCGCGCTCTTTGTAGCGCGATTTCTTTCTAGTTCGGCCCGTCTTATCCGGCGGGCCCTTTGTAGTCATCACAATCCGCTGCGGGGCGCTGGGCAGTTTATTGCCCCTTATCGCTGGAGTTTCGATTCGAATGCGCAGAAGGCTTCCGCGCTGGCGCAAATCGGATTGCGGAGTGTCGTAGAGCGTGTTCTGTTCGAAGACGCGGCCTTTGGATGTGGCGCCGATTGCGTTCAGTTTGTGGATTGCGGCGCGGATGTCCGTTACCCTGAGCTTGATCTCGATTTCGCGCTTGGTTTTTCGAGTTGGCGGCATGGCTGAGTAAGAGGCGTTCGCAATTCTGGCCAGCTTGAGGTTCTTGCCAAAGCTGCGCGTGAGCCATCATAATCGATTCGATCCGTTGATCGAAACTGATCATTAAGACTCGCGGGAAATCCGTCGCGACGAAAACGCTGTGCGCGTGTGTACCACAGACAGCGCAGTGAGTGCTGAAATCGCGGCGGGACGAAGCGGCGACGTTAGCGCGATCGCAACTAAGCGAGGCAAATCGCCCGCCTGAAAAGCGGGCGCCTTCATGAACGAACCTACGTCTCCATTGATGCAGCAGTATCACGCCGTGAAGAAGCAGCATCCTGGTGCTTTGCTGCTCTTCCGCCTTGGCGATTTTTATGAGCTTTTCTATGACGATGCTGTGGCGGCCTCGCGCATTTTACAAATCACTTTGACAGCGCGGAATAAAGAAAAGGGGCAGGCCGTGCCGATGTGCGGCGTTCCTTACCATGCCGCCGAGAGTTACATTGCACGCTTGATTCGCGCCGGACGTAAGGTCGCAATTTGCGAGCAGATGGAAGTGCCCGGGCCGGGTAAGAAAATTGTACGGCGCGAAGTGGTTCGGGTGCTTACGCCTGGGACCGCGACGGGCGCGGGCTTGATCGACGCCAAAGAAAATAATTATCTGGCGGCGGTGGCGCGGACCGCCGTTGCCGGTGCCGCTGCGAGTGCGGGATCGTCGGCCACTCGCGCCGCCCACGGCGCTGGACACCCGAGCGGCCCTGCCCACAACGCCGGACGCTCGAGCGGTTCGAGCAGTGCGGTGCAAACCATCGGACGAGGTTTTGGTCGAGCCGCGGAGGCGGTGATTGGTTTCGCATTTGTCGATCTATCGACGGGTGAGTTTCGCGCTACCGAGTTTTCGGGCGAGAAAGCTGAAGCGCGGCTGCGCGATGAGCTTGGACTTCTGCGGCCGCGCGAGGTGCTATCGGGTCGCCCTGTGACTCTATTTCCTTTGACTGCACCCGATGAAGTGGATGGCCTTGGCGCGGTCGAAACGCGACTAGATGAGTGGGTGTTCGAGGCGAATTACGCCAAGCGACTTCTTGAGGAACATTTCCGCGTGGCCGCGCTTGAGGGATTCGGGCTGTCGGGTCATCCACAGGCTATCGCGGCGGCCGGGGCGCTCGTTCACTACTTGCGTGAGACTTCGGCTATCGGCGCGCGAAGCGCCGAAGACTCGGTCGTGAACCCCGCGTTGCGGCCGGCGGGCGCCGGACTCGAACATCTGGACCGGGTCACGTATTACGAGCAGCGGGATGCCATGATTCTGGATGCTGTGACGGCGCGGAATCTGGAATTGATCGAGCCTTCCGCCGGTGACGATGCCTCCGCAACTTTGCTCAAAGCCATCGACGATACCGCGACGGGAATGGGTGCGCGGTTGTTACGCGGGTGGATCCTGCGGCCGGAGATTTCTCTGCCAGAAATTGAAGCCCGTCTCGACGCTGTGGATGAGCTGAAATCGAAGACCGTGATTCGCGAGGAAATTCGCAAATCCTTGGAAGGGATTCTCGACCTGGAGCGGCTGACCAGCCGGACTACTCTTGGCGTGGCTTCGGCGCGCGATCTGCTGGCTTTACGCACTTCGCTCGATCATGTCCCTGCCTTGCGACAGATTTTGGCATCCGCAAAGGTGTCGGCTGAGACGTCCGACACGGTTGCCACTGCCACCGCCCCAATTGGCGCTACCGCCGGCCGTGCGATTGGGTCTGCTGCTGATGCTCACTCGGCTTCAGCCTCGCGTCTTTCTGCGTTGTGGGAGCAATTGGATGAAATGGACGACGTGCGCCGCACGATCGCGCGAGGCATCGCTGACGATCCGCCTGCCCTGCCGAGCGATCCGGGCGTCATTCGACGCGGCTTCAATGCCGAACTGGACGAGTTGTATGACATCACCAAGAAAGGGCGGCAGATTATTGCGTCGATGGAGGAGCGCGAGCGTCAGCGCACGGGGATTGCGTCGCTGAAGATTCGCTACAACCAGATATTCGGATTCTATATCGAGATTTCGAAGGCCAATTTGCATCTGGCGCCTGCGGATTATGAGCGCAAGCAGACTTTGGTGAATGCCGAGCGCTTTACTTCAGCCGAATTGAAAAAGCACGAGCAGAAAGTCATGTCTGCCGAGGAACGTGTGCTGACGATCGAGCGCAGGCTGTATGCGGAGATTCGTGAGTCTATTGCTCGCGAGGCGGCGCGGCTGCGGCAGACGGCTGCGGGCGATTGCACAGCTTGACGTGCTGGTGAATTTTGCCCGCATCGCCGCCACGCGAAGTTATTCGCGGCCGGAATTTACGGATAAGGGGTTGGCTGAAAAAAGGAAAGCGCGGTCTGCATGATGATCGCGGGCGGGCGTCATCCGGTGATTGAGAAACTTCTGGAACAGCGCGGCGAGCGTTTTGTGCCCAACGATTTGTACCTTGATGATGAAACGCAATTTTTGCTGCTGATCACCGGACCGAACATGGGCGGAAAGTCTACCTACTTGCGGCAGGCCGCGCTGATTTCGATCCTGGCGCAGATGGGATCGTTTGTTCCGGCTTCGCAGGCGAAGCTTCCTATACTGGATCGTATTTTTACGCGCATCGGAGCTTCGGACAATCTGGCGCGCGGGAGATCGACTTTTTTGGTGGAGATGAGCGAGGTCGCTGCGATTTTGAATACCGCTACGCCGGCCAGTCTGGTGCTGCTCGATGAAGTGGGGCGCGGGACTGCCACTTTTGATGGCTTATCGATTGCTTGGGCGGTGGTGGAGGCTCTACATTCCGGGTCGCGGCCGCGGACTCTGTTTGCTACTCATTACCACGAATTGACGGAGCTGGAGCAGCGCTTGCCCGGCGTTCGGAATGTGCATGTGTCCGTGCAGGAGGCTGGCGAGCGAGATTATTTTTCTGCGACGCATTGAACCTGGCAGCGCGAATAAGAGCTACGGTATTGAGGTGGCTCGCTTGGCTGGTTTACCTCACGAAGTTATTGCGCGAGCACGGGAGATTCTTCGTGGTCACGAGCAGAGCGAGGAGAAATTGAGCCAGGAACTTTCTCCTGGGGCCGTCGGCGGGACTATGCCGGCGGCCGCGCATCAGACTAGTTTCACCGCGATTGATGAATCCGTGCTGGAAGCTTTGCGTGGGGCGGATTTGAATAAGTTGACACCGATTGAGGCCATGAATTTGCTGGCGGCGTTGCAGAAGCAGTTGTCGTAACGCGTGTTGCGGTTTCCTTGCTTCCGACGCAGCCTCGAGAGATTGGTGGAAATTCAGTCCGTCAGCGGCTTCACGGCGCTTTCATCCGCGCTGCATGTTTCTAAAGTTGTGCCCTGATTGAAAAAACGTTAGCCTTTGTCCTCAGGGGCTGAAGCCGCTCATAATCTGGGCCTTCATTGTCGGAGGCAAGGCTCCGCCCCCCTGAAGAAGCAGTTTTTTGCCCAATCTGCTGGGCCCTAGGGCCCGGTCAATCTTGCGCTAGTCCGTAGCATAGGCTAAGGCTGCCGGCTGGACGTAAACCATCGAGCCGACGCTACAAATGCTTTTCTTGGCTATAGTGTCTTCGCACGGTTACGGTTTGCGTCGACGTGCGATGGCATTGTGTAAACCTTCGCTGGATTCATTGTTGTAAACGGCGGCGGACAACTTCTAGACTCATAACAGCGATGCTTGTATTGGGAATGATGTCAGGGACGTCCGCTGACGGGATTGATGTGGCTTTGGTCCGCATTTCCGGCGCGCGACTCTCGATGGGGGCCAGGTTCGAAGGACATTTTCATGCGCGATTTCCTGTGCGTGTGCGGCAGGCAATTCTGCGAATTGCCAATGGCGGCTGCGACCACTGCAGCCGAAATCAGCCAGCTCAATTTCCTGCTTGGCGAGGAATTTGGCAACGCGGCCATCGATGCCTGCAGCCGCTGGCGTGTGCCTTTGCGCAAAGTTTCGCTGATCGGGTCGCACGGGCAGACGATTTTCCATCAAGGGACGGCTTCGCGATTTCTAGGTTCGCGTCGCGTCGCTTCTACATTGCAGATTGGCGAGCCTGGCGTGATTGCCGCGCGGACCGGAGTTACTACCATTGGCGATTTTCGTCCCGGGGACATGGCTGTCGGCGGGCAGGGGGCTCCACTTGTGCCGTTTGTCGACTACTTCCTGTATCGCCATGACAAGCTTGGGCGCGTGGCGCTGAATATCGGAGGGATTGCGAACCTCACCTTGATTCCGGCGAGTGCGCGGCCTGAAGACGTGCTCGCGTTCGACACCGGTCCGGGGAACATGTTGATCGATGCTCTGGTGGAGCAGATTACCCATCGGCGGCAGTTCTTACGATAAGGATGCGCGCATTGGGCTGCGTGGGCAGGTGATTCGGGCGCTGCTCGAAGAAATGTTGCGGCACTCGTATTTGCGGCAAAGCCCGCCGAAGACTGCGGGGCGCGAGCAGTTTGGCTTGGAATATGCCGGCGAACTGCTGAGCTGGGCGCGGAAGCGGCGCGCTCGTTCGGAGGATTTGGTGCGCACTGTCACGATTTTTACGGCGCTTTCCATTGCGGATGCTTTCCGGCGCTTTATTTTTTCGCGCGCGCGGGTGAATGAATTGATTGTCGCGGGCGGTGGTACCGAAGAATCCACTTGTTGATGGCACAACTGGCGGCGGCTTTGCCGGGTATTGAAATTGTGAAATCGTCGCACTTTGGCATTCCCGACTGAGGCGAAAGAGGCCTTTGCCTTCGCGGTCCTGGCTTACGAATCATTTCATGGGCGCGCTAACAATTTGCCTTCGGCTACTGGCGCCAAGCATCCCGCCGTTCTTGGGAAAATGGTGCACGCACACGCTCGATAGAGAGCATATTGCCCTCTTCCATGCTGCTGCGCTGATTGCCGCGCTCGCTTGTGTCGCTCTACTTTTAGCCGGTTGCGGTTCGTCGAAAGCTTCGGCGGACGCCGGTACCGTCAATTTTCTTATTGAAGCTTCGCCTACTAATTTTGATCCGCGCGTTGGTGCGGACGCTTATTCCGAACACATCGATGGCCTGATCTTTTCAAGTCTGGTGGCGCACGACGATCAAATGAAAGTGATTCCGGATCTGGCGCAATCTTGGGAGACGCCTGATCCGTTGACGTATGTTTTTCATTTGCGCTCTGGCGTGAGATTCCACGATGGGCGCCTGTTAACCTCCGCGGACGTGAAATACACATTCGACTCGATCATTTCTGGACGCGTTGAAAACGCCGAAACGTGGCTCGTTCAAACTGGTCGCTTTGGTGGAAGCCCCTGATGAGGCGACCGTGATTATTCATTTGCGCGAGCCATATGCGTCGCTGCTGTGGAGCCTCACTGCGCCGGCGATCGGCATCGTGCCGCGCGGAGCTGGGCCAGAGATGTCGCTGCATCCGATCGGGACCGGGCCTTTTCGGTTTGTCAGCACGACGACGGATGAGGAAATCGTGCTGGCGCGGAATGAAAATTATTTCGGGGGAGCGCCCAAGATCGAAAGCGTACGTCTCCGCATTGTGCCGGACGCGCTGGTGCGCGCGCTGGAACTGCGCAAAGGATCGGCGGATGCGACGATAAATTCGCTGACGCCGGATATGGTTGTGACGCTCGCGAAGGAGCGAGGACTTGTGGCAGAGCAGCAGCCGGGAACTTCGCTGGCATACTTTGCGTTCAATTTTGATGATCCGATTTTGGCTAGGCGCGAAGTCCGCCAAGCGCTGGCCTATGCAACTGATCGCGCTACGATTATTCAATACTTGCTGCGCGGGCAGGCTCGGGCGGCATCGAGTTTATTGCCGCCGAGCCATTGGGCGTTCGAACCGAACGTGCGGCAATACGATTTTGATTCCGGGCGTGCCGAGCAGCTGCTCGACGCCGCTGGTTTTCCGCGCGGGCCGGGCGGTGTGCGTTTGCATCTTGACACTCAAGACTTCGACGGACGAGTCCACGCGGCTCATGAGCGAAGCGATTGCTGACCAGTGGAAGCGCATTGGAGTACAGCTGGAATTGCGGCCGCTGGAATTTGCGACTTTGTACTCCGATATTACGCGCGCGAGTTTTCAGATCTATGCGTTGCGGTGGGTTGGCGCGAATAATGATCCGGACATCTTTGAGTATGTCTTCAGTTCGAAGAAGATCCCACCGGCTGGTGCCAATCGCGGGCACTATAGAAACGCGCAGCTAGATTCCCTGCTCGATCAAGCGCGCGCGGAGATGGATCAAGGCGAACGCAAGGCACTGCTTTCGGAAATACAGAAAATTGTGGCGGAGGACGAGCCCTACATCAATTTGTGGTACGTGGACAATGTGTGCGTGCATCGGGACAGGCTTAGCGCAATCGTGCTGCCGCCCGGCGGCGATTACAATTTTCTCGATTCGGCCCAGCTTAAGTGAACCGATAGAATTCTGGCGCTTCCCGATGGCGAATTACCGGCGGAGTACGTTCTCGATTTCGTCTTCGGGAATCGCGCCTTCGCGAGCGATGGTCCAGTTGTCGCCGTCGATGCGGACGATTGTAGAGGCCAGGATTCCGCCCGTGTCGCCCCCATCGAGTATCAGTGGCAAGCTGTCGCCGAGTTGCTTGACGATTTGTGCCGCATTGGTGCAGGAAGGAAATCCGGAAAGATTCGCGCTGGTGCCGGTGATAGGACCGCCCACTGCTTCGATCAGCGCTGTGGGTACCTCACAATTCGCCCAGCGCAGCGCTACGCGCCCGGTGTTGCCTGTCACTTTCAGCGGGAGGCGATGAGTGGCTTCGACCACGAGAGTGAGAGCGCCGGGCCAGAATTTATTGGCGAGGACCAGAAAACAATCGGGTACATCACGAATGAGCGTGACCGCTTGTTCGATCGAACTTACGAGTATTGGCAGTGCTTTGGTTTCCGGCCGGCCCTTGGAGCGATATACGGCTTCGATCGCGGCCAGGTTGAAGGGATCGACGGAAAGCGCGTAAAACGTGTCGGTGGGAACACCGACAACTTGGCCGCGTTTGACGAAACCCGCGGCGTATTCCACCAATTGTGTTTGCGGTGAAGCGGTAGAAATTTTTAGGACTTCGACGGGCAAGTGATCACTCTCGGCGGGTTGCGCCCCAAGTTCGCTTGGCAAGCTACCATAAGCCCTGCGATCGAAGCAAGTTGCAGCACAGCGGGGGGTTTGTCTTAATGTGCCAGGACACGGCACTACGGCCATGCCCGTTGTCTTCATTTGTCCCGCGGAATGCAGCGACGAAACAGCAGATCGCGAGCCTGTGGCCCGTTGATTCGACAATTGCTTTCTGTTCTATGGCCATGCAGACATTCAAATTAGGACTCGACGGCGGCAGGGGCGTTTGTTAGGCTTGAGCGATGGCGGGCATTTGACTGCCGATGTTATTACCAGCCGCGAGAATAAGTGGCTGAAGGTGTTTCGCGGCGCGCTGCGCGGCACGGGCCCGCGCGCGGACCAGCCTGTCGGCTCGAAGGGCGAAAGCTGGTCGAGGATGCCCTGCGGTCGGGATTCGAGGCTGTGGCGCTGCTGGTGAGTGAAGTCTGGCGAACGCGAGCTGGAGCATATTTTGCGCGCTGGCTAGTGAGAGCGAAGCGGGGATTCCGCGATCGCGGGTCTTGCGGACGACCGACAAATTGTTCGACAGTGTCGCGGGTACCGAGACGCCGCAGGGTGTGGCGGCGCTGTTTCGGCAGCCGCTGTGGGAATTCGATGATTTGTTGCGCGGCGCGGCGATCGGCTGATGCGGCGTTTCGTGCTGGTTCGCCGCTGGTTGGTTGTGATGACTGGCGGTGCAGGATCCGGGAAACGTCGGCACGATTGTGCGATCGGCGGAGGCGTTTGGCGCGACCGGCGCGGTCACGACGCGCGGGAGCGCTGATCCGTGGTCGCCGAAGGCGTTGCGTGCGTCGGCGGGGTCGGCGTTGCGGCTGCCGCTGCTGCGAGGGATGGCGATTCCGGTGTTGCTCACCCAGTTGCGGGTGGCTGGGGTGAAGATTGTGGCGGCCAGTTCGCATTCTGAGACTCGGCCGGACGCAACTGGGCGATGCCGATGCGATTTGCGCGATTCGGTTGCGATTTTTGTTGGGAATGAAGGTGCCGGGCTGCCGCCGGAAGTCGAACATGCCGCCGATGTGCGAATCACGATTCCGATCGCCGGTACGGTGGAGTCGTTGAACGCAGGAATTGCGGCGTCGATTGTTTTGTATGAGGCGGCGAGGCGAAGGAGGAAAACTTCTAGAGCACATGGGACTATTTCAAACCATTCAACCCGAGGAAGAATCGCGCGCAGGGCGGCCCTTGGCTGACCGGATGCGGCCGCAGACGCTCGATGAGTTCATCGGGCAGGAGGAATCTGCTCGGACCGGGGAAACCTTTGCGCGTGCAGATCGAGCGCGACGATTTGACTTCGATGCTGCTTGTGGGGGCCTCCGGGGTG
Organism: uncultured Acidobacteriota bacterium; assembly: GCA_963842255.1. Classification (GTDB taxonomy): domain Bacteria; phylum Acidobacteriota; class Terriglobia; order Acidiferrales; family UBA7541; genus Palsa-295. The sequence goes on from CAWJGI010000018.1 coordinate 32,337, forward strand.
CGGCAAGACTACTCTTGCGCGGATTATTGCGCGGATGACGAAATCGGAATTCATTCCTTTCAGCGCGGTGCTTTCAGGGATCAAAGAAATCAAGGAAGTGATGGCGAAGGCGGAGGCAGTGCGGCGTTATGGACGAGCGCACGATTGTGTTTGTGGACGAAGTGCATCGCTTCAATCGCGCGCAGCAGGACGCGTTTCTGCCGCATGTGGAGGCGGGCAATATTTTATTGATTGGAGCGACGACCGAGAATCCCTCGTTCGAGGTGATTGCGCCGCTGCTTTCGCGGATGAAGGTGTACGTGCTGAAGGCGCACACTACCGGAGCAGATCGTGACGCTGCTGCGATCGGGCCTTGCGGGATTCGGTGCGCGGGCTGGGCAAGCAGAACGTGGAGGCGTCCGGCGGAGATTCTGGAGCGCATTGCAATCCTGGCGAATGGCGATGCGCGCGCGGCATACAACACTCTGGAGGCGTTGGTGATGGGCACGGCGCCGAACGCGCGAGGGCCGCCGCGTGCTTGACGCAGAGCGCTGCTGGAAGATGTGCTGCAGCGGAAGCTGCTGCCTTACGACAAGTCGGGCGAGGAACATTTCAATCTGATTTCGGCGCTGCACAAGTCGGTGCGCAATTCCGATCCGGACGCAGTCGTTGTATTGGCTGGCGCGGATGATTGGAATCGGGCGAGGACCCGTTGTACATTGCGCGGCGCCTGGTGCGCATGGCGAGCGAAGATATTGGCCTCGCGGAACCGCATGCGGTGCGAGGTGACGATCGCGGCGATGCAGGCATTTGAATTGCTCGGGCCGCCTGAGGGACATCTGGCCTTAGGCGCAGGCCGCGGTGTATTTGTCGCTCGCGCCGAAATCGAACGCCGTGTATAAGGCGTATGGCGCGGTGCAGGATGATTTGCAGAGCACGATGGCCGAGCCGGTTCCGCTGCACATTCGTAACGCGGTGACCGGCCTGATGAAGAATATCGGCTATGGCAAGGGATATCAGTACGCGCACGACGCGGAAGAGAAAGGTTACGGACATGACTTGCCTTCCGGAAAGTCTGGCGGGCCGGATATATTACAATCCCACGGACCAGGGATTTGAAGCGCGGATACGGCAGCGGCTGGAGGAAATACGGCGGATCCAGAAAAAGGCGGCGCGCGAAAGTAAAACAAATTGATGAATACCGGAGACCAACCCAGTCCAAGCAGGCGCGCGGCGACGCGCGGCGCTTTCCATGGCCGCTTCTGGCGGTGTTCTTCTTCTCGCCGCTTCCATTGATCGCGCTCGCGGACATGAAGCAAGTCGCGACGTTTGATCAGGACGTGCAGGCGTTTGCGATTTCGCAGGACAATCAGATTGTTTACGCCGTACAGCGGATGAAACGGGTGAAGAAAATCATCGTGGAGCACGACGATTTCTGGGTGGGGACTATTGATGGGAAGACGGCAGAAAGATTATTGACGGCGACAAGTTCAATCCCGCGCCAGGCGCCGAGGAAGAACCAGCAACCGCCGCCGAGCGATGATAGCGACAAGAAGGGAAACATCCGCCGCTTCCGCCGCCAGCATAGCTACCAGGTGGATTCATTGACCTGGTCGCCGGACAGCCGGCGGATTGCCGTGAAGATGGATACTTCGAGATGGCTCAGCCGCAAGGGACCGTGGTGCAGCAGCTTGATGAGCAGCAGACGGTGCGGCCGAACACAATTCTTTACTTGATGGATGACCGATGGGCGGCAGATCACGATTCAGGGCTCGAAGACGTCGACGCTTTCGGATGCGTTCAATCCCGACTGGCTGGCGGATGGCGGCGACGCTCGTCTACCTGTCGAAGACCGCAGCGGAATTTTTCGCAGATGAATGCGTTGCGGCCTTCGGATGGCAAGACGCAGGCGTGCTTGTTCGAAGGCCACACGTTTTCGGCGGTTTCGTGGGACACCAAGCGCAACCAGGCTTTTGCCATCGAGGAAAGCACGACTGCGATCGCGTTCGCCGAAAATTGTGCAGCTGGATTTGGTTGAACCGAAAACGTAAGGAACTTGCGCCGCTGGAGGAGTATGCGGGATTTTTGACCATTTCGCCTTCGGCCGCGAAGATCGCGTATTTTCGAAATGGCGACACGCTGGAAGTGCGGGATGTAGGCGGTCCAGCGAAGCCGGTGCAGGTGCGCGTGGCGATCGGGCAATTTCAGTGGGACCGCAGCGAGACGTCGTGTATTGCTGAAGCGCGGCGAGCCGCAGAAGTCCGGCAATCTGGTGTGGGTGGGACTTTACGACGGACGCTTTGAGCCGTTTTTTCATGGGTCTGGAGTTTCACAATTTTGCGATTGCGCCGGACGGCGAGACCGTTGCGGTGACCGAGCCTGGGAAACGCGCGTTGGTGGTTTATCGTTTCTAGCTCCCGCAGCTGTGCGGCTTTTTTCGTTTTTGGGACGGCACTTCTTCCGTTAATCACAAACACAGTAACTGGCCTTCGTTTTCCAGGTCGATGTGAAAGTCGGAAAAAGGAAAGCACTTGCGTGCGACGACCGCCCAGTTTGCGAGTCGGCGAGGGAGATTGTGGATGGGCTGTATTGGAATTCGTAGCCTTTTGCGGATTCCGCGATATCCGTCCTGACGGCGATCAGCTCAGCCGTGAATTTTGTATGCTGCAAGAGATCGAAGCCATTGACCCGCCCCTGCCGGACTAAATCACAAAACGAAATAAGAGTTTTTGTAGCGATGCTTCCGCTGAACTATCTGCTAGCGGTTGAAAACTCGAAATCGTTTGATGTGTTCTTTGAGGATGCAGGAATCCATGATCACGAACAGGCCGGCGCGGCGTGCTTTTTCGGCTGCTTGCGGACTTATTACGCCTTCCTGCATCCAGATGGCGCGAGCGCCGATGCGGATGGCCGCTTCTACGATCTCCGGAACGAATTCTGAGCGTCGGAAAATGTCCACGATGTCAATTCTGTCCGGGACGTCTTCGAGTTTCGCGTAGCTTTTCTCGCCGAGAACTTCTCGTTCGTTTGGATTTACGGGGATGATGCGATATCCGGCCGACTGCATGTATTCAGCGACGCCGTGACTCGGGCGGAATTTCCGATTCGAAAGCCCGATCACCGCGATGATGCGGCTGGTCTTCAAAATTGCGGTTAGTGGATCGCCCGCGGACGCATCTTGTTTCTGAGTAGCAGCGTTCGATGAGCGTTCCGCCGGATTTTCGGTTTTCTGAGTCATCTATGCGTCTATATGTCGCGAGAATCCCCTTCCAGAAATCGTTGTACTCCTGCCTTTGGGGCGTGAGGTTTTGCTCCAAGCGATTCATTGAGCGCCACCAGGAATTTGTCATTTTCATCGCGCGTACCGATCGATACGCGTATGCAGGTGGGCAATCCCATCCAGCGCATCGGTCTGACGATCACGCCGCGGCTTAATAGCTCTTCGCTGATCGGTTCGGCATCACGGCCGAATTCGGCCAAAACGAAATTTGCGAATGAGGGCACGAATTCAATTCCCGCCGATTTGAATCCTGTTGCGAGCTGGGCCATGCCTGCGCGATTTGAGTCCAGGGATTTGCGAACGTGCTCAAAGTCATCCATGGCCGCGAGCGCCGCCGCTTGCGCTACCCCCGAAGTGTTGAAAGGTCCGCGCAGCTTGTTCATTTCTTCGAGCAAATCAACGGGACCGATGCCGTAACCGATGCGAAGGCCCGCCAGTCCGAATACTTTTGAGAATGTGCGCAGGACGATGACATTGCGGCGTTCTTGCGCCACGGCAATCGAGCGCGAATAATCCGCGCGCTGTACGTACTCGAAATAAGCTTCGTCCACAACCACCAGGACCGTCTTCGGGACGCACGCGAGGAAGGCATCCAGTTGGCTGGCCGTGAACATCGTTCCCGTGGGATTATTTGGATTTGCTAGGTACGCCAGTTTCGCTTCTGCCGGCAGATTGCGGGCGATCGCATCCAGGTCGTAGGCGTAATCGCGCAGCGGGATTTCGAGCAAATGCGCGCCGGCCGCGCGAATGGCGATGGAATATAGGGGGAACGAACCGTGGGAAGTTACACCACAATCTCCCGGCGTTAGCATGATGCGCGCCGCTAGATCGATCAGCTCTGTGGAACCGCCGCCAAGGATAATATTTTCAGTGGGGACACCGTGTTTTTTTGCCAGCGCTTCGCGTACGTAAAATCCGCTGCCGTCGGGATAGCGATTCGAATCGGCGAGTGCCTTTTGTGCCGCGGCCATTGCCAACGGCGAAGGGCCCAGCGGATTTTCGTTCGAAGCGAGCTTGATGGGATGCATTTGCAATTCCCGCTCGACCTCCTGAATTGGTTTTCCTGGAATGTACGGGGCGAGCGCGCGAATGTGGGGTGGTACGAGGTCGTGGATAGGATTCATCATGCGGCGCGTGGTCTCAGCTTCTGCCCTTCGGACCTGTGAATCGTCCTCGTTTTGGTTTGAAGCCGCCCGGGCCTCCGCGTTTTGGCGCGCCCGATTTTACGCTTGGAGCGTTGCCCGTTGGCCGGAACTTTGTCTGGGAGCGTCCGAAGGCACCTGGCACGCGAGGCGTTTGGCTTGATCTGAACGGCGCGCCAGACTTTGGACCATGCGGCGCGAGATTTTTCGTGCTGAAATCTGAGCGGCCTGATTCCGCCGGCCTGGATCGATCTCGCGGGCCGTCGAATCGCTGCTTGAATGTTTTCGGCCCGGACGCTGGCGGTCGGGGTTGCCCGACGCTGGCTATTGAATGATGTCCGCTTGGATGGCTTTGAGCCGGATGCCACCGGCCTGGATTGCCCGCGTGAATCTTCGAACGGCCGCTTGAAGCGCTTGGGACCGTCGGAACTGAGGTTTTGTGGTCCTGCGATGCGATCAAAAGGCCGCTGGAGGGATTCCGAACCTGTAGCGGTTGGTCTTTGAGCATTGAACTCTGGGCTATACGGTTTGTGACGGCTGAAATTGGACTGCGAGAACTTGCTTGGCGCTTGCCCCGGTTTAATTCTCGGCTGAAACGGGCGGCGCTTCACGAGTGGCCGCCGCGCCGGGTGGGCCAGATATTTTCCTGCATGCGCCGCGAGTGGCTGCGTTATTGATTGTGCCGACACAGAAGGTGCGCGCGACGCCGGGTTTTCATGGCGCGAAGCTTCAGTGGCGGCGACGTTTTGAATCGTGCCGGCTTGCAGTGATCGGCGCAGCGTGACGACCTCGCCGTCGGACAGCGGACGATGGTTTCCTGTCGGCAATGATTCCATGGCAAGATTTCCGATTTTTACGCGCTTGATCTTCTCAACCGGATGGCCGGTTTGGAACAGGCGATTGCGCAGGGCGTCACGGCGCGCTTCTGAGAGCGTTACTTCGTACCAAGGGGCATCTTTTCCTTTGATCCGTGCGATGCGCGCGCCGGTAGCTCGCGACAGACTTTCGATTTCGTCGAAGGTGAGCAGCGTTTTTAATTTCAATTCGTAGGTCTGCGGAAGGTGGTGCGCTTTCAGGATCAGGTTCGCTAGCTCGCCGTCATTGGTCAGGAAGACCAGGCCCATGGAGTGATACTCGAGGCGTCCCACTGGAAAGACGCGCTGGGACACGCCGTAGAGCAGATCGCTAAGAGTGCGCCGGCCTTCGGGATCGATCATCGTCGAGACCACTTCCGGCGGCTTATTTAGCAGCAGATAGACGCGCTCGGTTTCGGGGCGCAGCAGTTTGCCTTGGACCTTGATGTGGTCTTTGGATTCGTCGGCTTTGCTGCCAAGTTCGGTGATGGTTTCGCCGTTCACCGTGACCAGGCCGGATTTTATTAGTTCCTCGGCGTGTCGGCGCGAAGCGATGCCGGCGCGCGCGATTATCTTTTGCAGTCTTTCGAGCATAATTTACAGGCTGTTCCTATCGTGCCTGTACAGCTTATCGGAAAATGGCGGTACACGCGAATGGATGAGTTAAAAATGGGGGGTAGGCGCGCGTTGGCAGAAAATCGATGACGCGTCGGCATTTGTTTGAGCAGGCTGTTTCGACCCGATTCGTTGATCGAGCGAATGCGGTTTAATTCTCGGACCTGGAAGTCGACTGCCAGAGGCGGTTGCGGCGCGACTGTTGTCGCGCTCCTCGTCTGCGGTCGAATTCCCCGCGATTGTTGGCGATTCTGCGAACGTCTCTGCGGCGACTTGAGCCGGCGTCTCGGCATATTCTGATTCGGCTTCTTGCTCGCCCGACGCATCGGCGATTGAGTCCTTCAGGCTTTCCGTAGGTTCAATTTTTACGCTCTCGATTTCCGCTGAGACTTCGATTGCTGCAGCTTCAAGGACGCGGCGCCTTGGCTATCGCCCTCGGTTGTCTGCTCCGTTTGAAGATTTGGCTGACCTTCCGACTGTACGTCTAGCTGCGTCTCTGCTATGCCTTCGTCGGAGCCTAGGGCTGCTTGGGCCAGGGCTTCGAATTCTTTCAGGCTGGGGAGTTCGTCCAGGTCGGAGAGACCGAAGCGCATCATGAATTGTTTTGATGTGCGATAGAGGATGGGGCGGCCGATTACTTCTTTGCGGCCTGCGGTGGTGATCAGGCGCTTTTCGAGCAGCGTTTTGATTACGCCGCCTACGTGGACGCCGCGAATTTCGTTGATTTCAGGGACTGTGACCGGCTGCTTGTAGGCGATTACCGCTAGAGTTTCGAGCGCGGGCATGGTCAGGCGCAGCGGCGGTTGCAGGCTCTTGATGAATTTGCGGACTACGTCGTGGTGCTGGGCTTTGGTGTAGAACTTCCAGCCGCCGGCGACTTTGCGGACTTCGATGCCGCGGTCTTCGGTTTGGTAGGCGGCGGTGAGTTGTTCGAGCGCGGCGCGGGCTTCTGGTTTTTCGATGCCGAGGGCTTTCGAGATTTGGTCGAGTGTGGCGGGCTCGTCGGCGGCGTAGATGATGGCTTCGAGTCAGGCTTGGATTTCTTGTGGCGTCATGCGTTTCCCCTTGGTGCCATTCCGCTGCGATCTAGCAGAGTAAGTGTTGCCACAGCCGAGCGAAAACTTCCGCGGCGGAGGCCAGCAACCCCCGGTTCAACCAGGATCACAGGTATTGCTCCTCGATTTGGGACATGGCGTCGGGGCCGGCGAAGACTGCGTCGAACATTTTGTGTTTGCGCAGGCGGATGTCTTCGAAGAGGTCGGATTGAACTAGCAGGACGGCTTGCATGCGGACCATTTCCAGGACGGCCAGGAGCGCTACGATCATGGCGTTTCTGGTTTCGCATGTTTCGAAGAATTCGATCAGGGAGACGGGATCGTCGGTGACGACCAGGCGCTGGCGGAGGCGGTCCATCATTTGGGCGATGGATACTGTGTCGTGCTGCAGTTCGAATTTTGGAACTTCTTTGCGGCGTTCGAGAACTTGCTGGAAAGTTTTGACCAGGTCTACCAGCGAGACTACTAGTTCGCCTTGGACTTCGTCGCCGCCGTAGAGCGATTTATCGGGATGCGACCAGACGTGCTCTTCGACTTGTTGCTTCTGGTAGAGAAGCTGGGCGGCGTTTTTGAATTTTTCGTGTTCGAGCAGGCGGTGGACGAGTTCGTCGCGCGGATCTTGCTGACTCTTCTCCGGCCAGCAGCGGGTCAACTGGGAGCAGCATTTTCGATTTGATGTGGATCAGCGTCGCGGCCATGTAGATGAAGTCGGCGGAGACGTCTATGTCGAGCTTTTCGAGCTGGTGGAGGTAGTCGAGATACTGCTCGGTGATTTTGGCGATGGGGATGTTGTGGATGTCCATCTCCTGCTTGCGGATTAGATCGAGCAGGAGATCGAGCGGGCCTTCGTACACTGGTAAGTTGATGCGATAGGGTGATGCCATTATGTGCCTGTTGCCACCTTTCCTGCCGCTGGACGGCTTGAGGACTGGCGCGCTTCGTCCCATTGAAAGATCGCGTTGCGGACGCGCTTCATGGTGCGTTTACGCGGCCTTCTGGGCTCTGCTTGGAACCGGTGTCGAGGATATCCCAAACTTGCTGTGGATTGGCCTCAAATTCTTTGCGGCGTGCCTGAATGGGCTCGATCCACTTGACCAGGTTGTCGGCCATTTCTTTCTTGCAGTCCACGCAGCCGATGGCTGCTGTGCGGCAGTCGTGGTCGGCCCAGGCGATTACGTCCGGCGGCGAAAATAATTTGTGATATGCGAAGACTGGGCAGATTTCGGGGCGGCCGGGGTCGGTGCGGCGGACTCGTTGCGGGTCGGTCATCATGTTGCGGACTTTGCTGCGGATTTCGTCGGGAGGATCGCTTAGCCAGATCGCGTTGCCGTAGGATTTGGCCATGCGGCGGCCGTCTAGGCCGGGGAGGCGCGGGGTTTCGGTCGGGAGATAGGCTGGCTCAGCGAATTCTTGCCTCATCCTAAAAAACCTGGAGTAGCTTGGCGGTATCAAATTCAGAAAATTCTGAAATCCAGTCTCCATGACTTTGTCCCTGATCTGTTTGTAATAGATCGATCTCAGTTCGGAGGTAAGGTCAGGAACCGGATCGAGGGACCTCGGATCAAGGCTCTGTCGCAGAATTCACCAGCTTCGGCGCCAGTTAGCGTGTTCAAGAAACTCATCTGGATATACTCAAACCCGTAATGCGATATTGAATCGGCGAACGACTTCGCGCGTTAACTCAACGTGAGGGGCTTGGTCTTCGCCTACTGGCACTAGCAAATCATTTTTTGGTTCGCCGTACATAACTATGTCGGCGGATTGAAGGAGGGGGTAGCCGAGGAAACCGTAGGTGCCCAGGTCGCGGCCTTTTAGATTTTCGATTTGTTCTTTGTAGGTGGGGACGCGTTCTAGCCAGCTTAGCGGCGTGATCATGGAGAGCAGGACGTGAAGCTCGGCGTGTTCCAGGACTTGGGATTGGACGAAGAGGGTGGATTTCGGTGGGTCTAGGCCGACGGCCAGCCAGTCCATGGCGACTTGGAGGGTGTTTTCGGCGATGGAGGTCGTGTCTTCGTAGTGCGTGGTGAGGGCGTGCCAGTCGGCTACGAAGAAGTAGCAGTCGTATTCTTCCTGGAGTTTCAGCCAATTTGAAAGCGCGCCGAAATAATGGCCTAGATGGAGGCGGCCTGTGGGGCGCATGCCGCTGAGGACTCGTTTCCGTTTAGCCACGCTGAGAGTGATCTCCTAGAATGCCCGTTGCGGCGCTTCTTGCAACTCTACGGCGCGGCTGAAAATCCGTCGCCCTGACGTCCGCCGCTCAGCGTTCGCAACAGGTCGCGGGCGATTACTAGGCGCTGCATTTCGCTGGTGCCTTCGTAAATTGTCAGGACGCGGGCGTCGCGATAGTAGCGCTCTACGTCGGTTTCGCGCGAGTAGCCGGAGCTGCCGTGGACCTGGACGGCTTTGTAGGCTACGCGATTGGCCATTTCGCTGGCGTATAGCTTTGCGCGCGAGGCGTGCGGCGCCGCGGCTGCCGGCGCTTCTCTCGCGCATCCATGCCGCGTAATGTGTTAGCGCGCGGGCGGCTTCGATTTCGGTTTGCATGTCGGCCAGCATCCATTGGATGGCTTGATATTCGGCGATGGGCTTGCCGAAAGTTTTTCGTTGCTTGGCGTAGCGCACCGCGGCTTCCAGCGCGCCTTGCGCCAGGCCCAGCGATTGCGCTGCGATGCCGACGCGGCCGCCGTCGAGCGATTCGAGCGCGATTCGCAGGCCCTGGCCTTCTTCGCCCAGGCGATTTTCTGCCGGGACGCGGCAATCTTGCAGCGAAATTTCGGCGGAGCGCGAGAGGTGCAATCCCATTTTATCTTCGTAGCGGCTGATGCGAAAGCCGGGAAAATCTGGCTCGACCAGAAAGGCGGTGACGCCGCGGCTGCCGGCTGCGGGGTCGGTCTTCGCGAAGACGATGTAGACGCCGGAGACTCCGCCGTTGGTGACCCAGGCTTTTGTGCCGTTGAGGATGTAGTGATCGCCTTCGCGCACGGCGCGGGCTTGGATTCCGGCGGCGTCGGAGCCGGCTTGCGGTTCGGTGAGGCAGAAGGCGCCGAGAATTTCGCCGCGGGAGAGGCGGCGGAGATATTTTTTCTTTTGCGCTTCGGTGCCGGATTTCCAGAGCGGGATCGGCGACTACCGAATTTGTGACGCTTAGGGCGACGGCGGTGGAGGCGTCCACGCGGGCGACTTCTTCGAGCATTAGGGCGTAGCTGACGGTGTCGGTGCCGGCGCCGCCCCATTCTTCCGGGATCAGCATGCCGCAGCAGCCTAGTTCGCCCAGTTTTTTGAGTTGGTCGGCGGGAAACTTCTCGGCGCGTTCGTATTCACGGAGGATGGGTCGCATTTCCGTTTCCATGAATTGGCGGACGGTGTCGCGGATGAGAATTTGGTCGCTGCTGAGTGAAAAATCCATGGAGAAGTGTAAGGCGATGCTAGCACAGTGCGAGGGCAAAACGAAAAGCGTGGAGGTACCAGCGCTTGTCAAGAATGCGGATCATCCCTAGTCGAGTATCATGGTTGTCTTTGACTCCGCGGAGGTTTTAGGCGCTCGTTTACTTTGGTTTTTTGCCGGGTTTTACGTGCACTGCTTCGGTTTTGGAGATTGGACCCTTGGATTCGAATAGGATCGAGTAGTGGCCGGGTTTCAGGCCGTCGAAGCTGTATTCGCCGGTGCCGTCGGTTGAGCCCTGCGATCGTGGTTGTCTTGGCGTCTGAGATTGGTTAGGGTGACTTGGGCGCCGGCCAGCGGCGAGCCTTGTTGGTCGGAGACGTTGCCGAAGATGGAGCCGGTGTCTATTTTGCTGCGCGATGCGCGAGGCTGGCGCGACGCAGGGTTAGAAGCCGCGACGATGCAGGTTGCCGACATTGCTGCGAGCGAGATCGTTTATGGCGTTGCATATTGCCCCCGTGAAAATTTAGGATGTTGCGGCGTGGCTGGTGTTGCGAGCCAAGCATTTAGAGTTTCAGAAGCTCGCGCAGACGTTTGGTTTGGGCGCGCGAGACTGGAATTTCGCTGGCGCGTTTGTCGTTCATTTTCAGCATGTAGCTGGATTTGAACCAGGGGACGACTTCCTTGATGTGATTGATGTTGACCAGGTAAGAGCGGTGCGCGCGCCAGAAGCGGTCGGCGTCGAGGGAGGCGGAAAGTTCTTCGATGGTGCGGTAGTTGGAGACGCCTTCGAAGTCGCGGGTGAAGATGGTGATGGTGCCGTCCTGGATGGAGGAATAGATCATGTCGTCGGCGTCCACGAGGAACATGCGTTCTTGCGATTTTACGAGGAGCTTTACTGGTTGCGCGGGTTTGCGGTGGTGCCGCGGGAAGGCTAGCTGGCCCATCAGAGTTTCCAGGCGTTCCACGGGCGAGGTGTTGGGCGTCGACCATTTTTTTGGCTCGTTGCAGGGCTTTGGAGATGCGGGCTTTGTCGAAGGGCTTGAGGACGTAATCAACGGCGTTTACGTCGAAGGCTTGGATGGCGTAGTTGTCGAAGGCGGTGGCGAAGACGATTTGCGGGACGCGCAGGTTGCGTTCGAGGAGCTTTTTGATTACGCCGAAGCCGTCCAGGCCGGGCATTTGGACGTCGAGGAAGACGAGGTCGGGCTCGTGTTCTTTGATCAGGCTGACGCTTCGAGACCGTTTTTGCCGAGAGCGATTACGTTTACTTCGGGGAAGCCTTTCAGGAGGTAGAGGAGTTCGTCGCGGGCGGGACGCTCGTCGTCAACGATTACTGTATTGATGGGCATGGGTTTGTCCGAAGCAGTATATGCAAGGGGGTGCGAGGCGGCAAGAAATTGCCAGGCTTGTTGTGCTGATATCCACCGGGAGGCGCAGGTGGCTGAGTGGGACCGATAAGAGCTGCCAAGGTGCGCTAGTATGATGGCGGGCCAGCGGCGCGTGGAGCTGAGATGGCGAAAAAGACGATAGTGCGCAACTCCAAAATAGCGAGGGCTTCGAAAGCGAAACCCATCGCGAAGGTTTTGAGCAGCAGGCTGGTGTTCACCAGCAAAGTATTCAGTGTGCGCGAGGAACGCGTGATCGAGCCGAGAGCGTGTAACAGCGACCCGCGATATTATCGAGCACCCGGGATCAGTTGTAGTCCTGCCAGTATTCAGCGACGGGCGGGTTTTGATGATCCGGCAATATCGCCATAGCGCCAAGAGATATCTTTGGGAGCTGGTCGCGGGCCGGCGGGATGGGAATGAGACTTTCAAGCAAGGCGCGCATCGCGAGTTGCAGGAAGAGACCGGCTATACAGCGCGCTACATGAGACAACTTCTCGGTCTTTTCCCAGTCCGGGGTTCCTGCGCGAGAAGATGGTGATTTTTCTGGCGAAGGGTCTGAAGGAGGGACCGGCAAGTCCTGAGGTCGACGAGAAGATTACCCAGCGAGTTTTTTCGCTGGGTGAAATTGAGAGGCGGATACGTGTTGGGGACATTTGCGACGCGAAGTCGGTTGCTGGGATTTTGTACTACGCGAGGTTTATCTTGAAGAAAGCAAGGCTCTCGGGGTGAAGGTCAGTAGCTAGCGATTGGCGAGTAGCACGGCGACTGGCGGCTGGCCGTTACCGAGTCGAACGTCCGCGAATGGCGCGGTCGGTTGCTTGTGCTTGAACCCCAATCTGGGCGACATTCCGTCGCCGCCGCGGACGAAGCCCTCCACGTCTGGTAAATCTTCCGGGCGTCCCATTAAGAAGAGTGCGCGAAGGGCTTCCCATGCCATGCTTTCATTGGGCGCTAGCGACAGAATCGGCTGGCCTGCCGTCACCCTCGAGCCATTCGAAACGAGCCACTTGTCGACGGTACCGGGAACTTGCGAACGTACCTCATGGTCCTTGCCTGCTGCTTCGATATGCGCCACCAGCGTGCCCGGATTCACGATTTCGGCGGTCTTGAGGCGCGTGGCGATTTGTCCTGCCATGGGCGCAGGCATTACATAGGGCCGAAGCATCGAAACGATCTGCGCGTGTCCCGAATCGTCCTGAAAACGCACCAGTGACAGCGCGGCGTTGCGTTGAACCATGGGATTGCGATCATTCAGCATCGCAAGCAATGCGGTGTGAAATTCAGGCGAGGTGTTGTCTTGACCCATGACCCAGGCATCGGTGACGCGGATTTCGTCGATTGGATCTTTCGCTAGGCCGACCATTTGCGGATACCAGCGGCGCACTGAGGGATCGCCTCGCTCGATTCGCGTTTCAAATTGCGATAGCACGTGCTGGATTTCGCGAGGATGGGAGCGGTCGGCCAGAGCCTTTGCGATTTGATTGTCGGTGATGGGCCGGCCGAACCAGGTGGCGTTCCAGAATAAAAACGGCATCAGCACAAACGCCAGGGCGAGCACAACAATCGCCAGAGCCCATCGGCCGCCGAAAGATTTCTGCGTTTGTACGGCAGAGGTCATTTGCAATCTAGACGAAAATACCGCAGATCCGCGCTGGAACCATTTGCGAAATCCAGGGCGCGCCAATTGGCTTGTATGCGATGTAGAGCAGCCAGTAAACGATGACGCCGGTCACCGAGACGTACATCCAGATCGGATAAGTCCAGTGCGCGATGCGGCGATGCCGGCTGAAGCGTTCGCTCAAGGCGTAGCTGAGCGTAATGATGACCAATGGCACCGTCACAATGGCGAGAGTCGTGTGTGAAATGAGCAAAGCAAAATATACGGGGCGAATCCAGCCCTGGCCGCCGAACCGGATCAGCCCAGCGTGAAAATGGAAATAAAGGTAAAAGCCGAGAAACGTCATCGAGCATAGGAAAGCCGAAAGCATTGAAATCTTGTGATAAAGAATTTTGCCGGCGCGGATGAAGCTATAACCGATCAACAGGAAAAAAGTGCAGGCAGCGTTCAAGATTGCATCCAATACGGGAAGAGATGAGAGAGGGATGGTTGTGATCAAGGCTGAGTTCGAGCTCCAATTTATTTCGCAGCCGGCGTCGGCGAGACCGGTGGAGACGGCTTGGCTGCTGCCGCCGGTTTTACTTCAGCTTTTGCGGGCGGAGCTTTGACTTCTTGATCGGAGGCTTGCGTGGCAGCGCGGATATCGGCGAGAGCCGCAGGCTTAGCAGGGGCTTCGGTTTTGGCTGCCGCTGCGGGCGCGGTCTTTGCGCGCTTGAAAGCCGGAATCAATCCCGCCCCCTGCACCGATCCGGCCGCGGTTGATCTCGCGTTTGCGCTCAAGCTGCTCTCGCTGCCGCGAGAGGTCGGAAAACACCCGGAGAGCGGCGAGCCGATCGTCGCCGGCATCGGCCGTTTTGGACCGTATGTCCGGCATGAAAAGAGCTACGCCAGCCTCGAGCCCGGTGACGACGTTTGGCATATCGGCCTCAACCGGGCCGTGACGTTGATTGCGGAGAAGCAGGCCAAGGGTGGTCGCGGGCGCCGGTTCGGCGCCGATCCGGGCCGGCCGCTGGGCGAGCATCCCGGCAAGGGCGGTCCGATCCTGGTCAAGAGCGGCCGTTACGGACCCTACGTCACCCATCAAGGCATCAACGCCACCATACCGAGCGACAAGAACCCGGACGCGATCACGCTCGCCGAGGCGGCGGCGCTGCTGGATGCCAAGGCTGAACAGGGCGGCGGCGCGCCGACGCGACGCCGCTCCTCCGCGCGCAAGGCGGCAGCGCCGAAGGCGAAGGCCAAGTCGAGCGCACCAACCAAAGCAGCGCGCAAGGTGAAAGCCGCCGAGTAGCCGTCTGGCGAACTTAGGGCGGAGTTCTTAAATAGGTGAGCAGAACGAGCGCGCCGCGGCGCGAACAGGTCCTTGGTCAAACAATCCCGCAAGACACCCCCTACCCTTCCGACCAAGGACGAGCTCGTCAGTTTCATCGGCTCGCACGCCGGCAAGGTCGGCACGCGTGAAATCGCCCGCGCCTTCGGGCTGAAGAACGCGGATCGCGCCGCACTCAAGCAAATGCTGCGAGAGCTTTCCGATGAGGGCCGGGTCGAGCGCCGTCGCAAGAAGCTGCAGCATGCCGGCGTTCTGCCCTCGGTCGTGCTCGCCGATATCACGCAGCGCGATGCGGACGGCGAGCTTGTGGCCGTGCCGACCGAATGGGACGAGGAGGCGCACGGTGCCGCGCCGAAGATCCGCGTCCACGTGCCTCGCCGCGCGCGCCCCGCGGAAGTAGCCGGCGTCAACGACCGGGTGCTGCTGCGGGTGGAAGAGGCCGGTGAACCGGGCGACGCCGTTCGCCATGGCGGCCGCGTCATCAAGATCATCGATCGTGCCAGGCAGCGCGTGCTTGGCATTTTCCGCGGGTTGCCGACCGGAGGCGGACGGCTCGCGCCCATCGACAAGAAGCAGCTCGGCAAGGAGATCGCCATTCCGCCCGGCGCCACCATGGAGGCGCAGGACGGCGATCTCGTCGCCGTCGACGTATCCTCACACGGCCGCTTCGGCCTGCCGACCGGGCGCGTGAAGGAGCGGCTCGGATCATTGAACAGCGAGCGCGCCGTTAGTTTGATCGCGATCCACGCCCATGCAATTCCGCATGTCTTCCGCCACGAGACGCTCGCCGAGGCCGAGCGGGCGAAGCCCGCCGATCGCTCCGGCCGCGAGGATTGGCGGCAAATTCCCTTCGTCACCATCGACCCGGTCGATGCGAAGGACCACGACGACGCCGTCCATGCGGTCGCCGATACCGATCCGAAGAACCGCGGCGGCTATGTGGTCATCGTCGCGATCGCCGACGTTGCCTACTACGTGCGGCCCGGCTCCGCGCTCGACCGTGAAGCGCTTCTGCGCGGCAACTCCGTCTATTTTCCGGATCGCGTCGTGCCGATGTTGCCCGAGCGGATCTCCAACGATCTTTGCTCGCTGCGACCGAATGAGGACCGCGCCGCGCTCGCCGTGCGGATGGTCGTCGGCGCCGACGGACGCAAACGCTCGCACGCCTTTCACCGCGTGCTGATCCGCTCGGCCGCAAAGCTGCACTATGCGCAAGCCCAGACGGCCATCGGCGGACGGGCGGAAGTGGAGGTCGAAGCGCTCGTTGAGCCGGTGCTCGAGCCGCTCTATGCGGCCTATCGCGCCGTCAAGCGGGCACGCGATGAGCGCTCGCCGCTCGATCTCGATCTGCCGGAGCGCAAGATCCTGTTGAAATCAGACGGCACCGTCGACCGGGTGATCACGCCGGAGCGCCTCGAATCGCATCGACTGATCGAAGAGTTCATGATCCTTGCCAACGTGGCCGCCGCCGAGACCCTCGAGCGCGCCCATGTGCCGCTGATCTATCGCGTGCACGACGAGCCGTCGCTGGAGAAGGTCGAGGCCTTGCGCGAATTCTTGGCGACGATCAGCATCTCCCTGCCGAAAGGCGGCGCCTTGCGCCCGGCCAATTTCAACCAGATTCTGGCGCGCGTGCAGGGCACCAACGTGGAGAAGCTCGTCAACGAGACGGTGCTGCGCAGCCAGTCGCAGGCCGAATATTTCCGGTTGCGCATATTGATTGGCAAGCGCGTTGAATTCGGTGATGTAACCGGATGCAGGGGAATCTATGGTCACATCATGTTGCACCGTGCGGGTTTGCTCCAGTCTGGCGATCTCGCTCGGCGGCACGCCAAATTGGCGCAAACGATCGGCAGCCGCCTGAAGCAGCCAATCGCTCTCGTGCGATGCCATTCCATGCACGTCGCCCGCAAAGGTCTGCTGGTTTTGCTTGGCGAGTAGATACTCTGCTCAGTACTGACCAAATCGGGGCTGTAGATGGTGAACAGCGGCTGCCCCTTGCGCACGTACTGATATGTGGCATTGGCAAACACCTTTTGGATCCAGCCTGGAAAACGGGTTTGCACGTAGGCGCGCTGCCTCTCATTCATCTCGACGTTGCCCGGCACGCGCAGCTCATTGCTGACGTTTCGCATCTCAGCCAGCGCTGTCTTCACACCTATTGCCTGCATCCGCTGCGGAGAAAGTTGCACCGGAGCGAGGGATACAGATGCACCGGAGGAAGGTAGCGTTCTTCCCAGCGGTTGCTCCGAAACCTCGGGGCCTTTGGCCACTACAGGGTTCGCATCATCGATTGCTGGTGCAACACGAACGCGACCACGAATGACATACGCAAGCGTGCCGGCCAACACCACGCACATGACTACGCTAATTACAAAGGCTTGCTTATAAGTGCCTCCGCTCATTTCGTCACCTCCGGAGTATTGGGCTGTCCAGTCCTGTCGATCGGAGCTCCGACGGCGAGTTCCAGATCAGTGAATCGCATTTCGAAGTCTGCCATGGACTGGAAATAAGCTAGATCTATGTCCACAACAGTTGTTCTTGGCTATCGAGGAGATTGAGGAAGTCCGTGCGGTCATTCTCATAAGCTATGACGGTCGAGCGCAGAGTGGCTTGAGCTTGCGGCTGCAGCAGGCTCTTATAGAGGTCTGCGAGCTTTTTCGCGGACCGCACCTGTGCCAGTGTTTCCTGAATTTGGCCGAATGCGGCGTTCCGCAAAGCTTCAAGCTCGGCATCTTGCTCGCTGACCTGAGCCTTGGCTTCAGAAATCTCGGCGTCATGCTTGCGCCGATTCAACCAGGGCAGGTTGATCGAACCCTCCACCATGTAGTTGTTGCGGAAAGTCGAGCCGCTCGGCATGAGCATATAACCCGCTGAAACCGTCAAATCAGGGTTGTAACTCTTGTCTGCCAATTCTCTGTTGCTGATGACTCTTCTCCAATGCGGCTTGCGCCTGGGCCAAGTCAGG
>CAWJGI010000019.1:0-67691 GCA_963842255.1 uncultured Acidobacteriota bacterium
TAGTGTAATGGTAGCCTTCAGGTTATAGATAGCACCCTGCACGAAGCGCAGGGTGTGGCCGGCGCCCAGAGTAACGGGCGTAGATATCGTAGTTCCGCAGAGCTGGCTAATCCAAACCTCACCCGGTGATGTCCCTAAATCCTCATCCGCCAGATTTATCCTCGCGCCGCAGTCCGATTGCGATGTACCGAATTGATCCGCAAAGCGAATGTTTTCTATCTGGGGTGTCACGCTGTGGTTCTGCCCTGGTCCAGTTGATGAAGCCAATACTGCAGCGCACACCGGGAATTTCAAAAGAAATGTCCACAACTTTGCCAAACGTGGCCTTTCTCGCATAACGCCTCAGGAGAGACCGACAACTTCCCCCAGTTGGCGGCGTTCAGAACTCATGAGGCCATAATTCCAAAACAAAAACGCGGTGGCCAGCATACCGCTGACGGTAGAAGAGAGAGAGGGCTCCAATTGACGCAGAACGGATTACTATCCGGATGATAGCCAGAAAAGCCAAAGGAGCGGCGCAGACCAGAGAGGCCGCAGTAGGCCCTGTTTGACAAGCGCGGATCGATCGACAGCGATGGCTGTGGTTCGCGGCATATTGTGCACCAGATGCAATCCGACGCCGACAAAAGCGCCGATTAACGTTCCGATGGCCACACCAATGGCGCCGAACAGGTAAGCTCCAACCACGCTTGCCGCGAGGTTGGTTATGCCTTCGGCGAGCGGCGATAGAATCACTTTTTGTTGCTGATTGGTCCCCAAGAGCAGCGTGGTACGGCAAGGCCGAGAGCCGCACGACGTTGGCCACAACCAAGACCTGCATGATCAGAAGGCTATGAAGAGCATAGTCCTTGCCTACCCAGAGCCGGAGGATCGGGCCACCGATAATTATGAGCGGCAAGCCCATGGCCAGCAGGAGCAGCATCCCGTAGCGGGTCGACAAGGTGAGCAATTTGCCTAGCTTCTGTGCATCGCGTCTGGCGTTCAGCACGGCGGACGCTGGCAGCAAAGCTGCAAAAACTGTGCCTTGCGTTTGTCCAACGAAGTTGGTGATCGTGGCCGCCACCCATAATAAGCCGTGGCCGAATAGTCAAATATGCCCACGATTGTCAGATCAAGACCACTGATCATCAGCATTCCCGCAAACCATACGGCGAGCGCCGCGGAGTAACTGCCGATCTGCTTCGCGCAGCCCGGGAACAATGATACCGAAGTCGGATGTGACGGGCCCAAGAACGCCAAGCAAAATACGACAATGCGAACGAAAGTGCGTTGGCTAATGCTACGCTGGCCGCCATAGCGATCAATCCGCCATGCCTGTATACGACCAGGACGACCAGAGTTGCCATCGTCAGCCGATTGGCAAGTATGATGGCAACGGGTATTTCATTTCGCTGCAGTCCGATGAACGCTGCGTGGATGACCGAGAACGGGAGGCCGGCTGCAAATGCCCCGCCCATGAGCAACAGCGCCAGTCTGGCCTGACTCAACAGGTCGATCGGCATGGCTTTGAAAACGTGTGGCAATTGCCAAGCCAATGCGCCGCACAAGCAGAAACCGAGGACAGCCACCAAGGAAAGCAGCACGACCGCTGTGCTCGCAACTCCGTCTCGCTGTTCCAAATCGTTCAACTCATCAGCGTGAGCGACGAATCTAGCAACAGCCGTTTGGATGCCAAAGTCCAGTAGGCCAACATAGAGAGTGAGTTGCAACAGGAGCGCCCACGCGCTGTAGGTAGCGGTTGGAAGCATCCTCACAAGAAACGGAGGCAAGAGCAGGGCGACTATTCCTGAGCCGATAAGCCGCACTAGATTTGCGGATGCGTTCTTGACAACCGTTTGTCCTAGTCTTCCGGTAACGTTCACGAATGTCAACCTCTTGCGGGCCCACGACCCAGTCGCTAACCACCAGCGAAATCGCCGAGCCGGCCGTTCATCGATGTGCCCTGGTCGCTGGTCATTTTGAAGTTGCAAATCGCTTCACTGAGGCCGATGAGGAGCCAGAAAAGATAGTTGGCATGGGCACCCAAGAAGGACGCGTCATCGGCAAACCACCCGAGCATATTTGCTGTTAGCGCAAAGGCCAAAGCCAATGCAATCAAGCCCAATTTTGGATCAGTTCGCAACCTTAGGTTAGAACGGATTGTCCCCAACGTGATCACGAGGACACTCACCGTACCGACTACGCCTAGACTGGCCAACAGAAACAGATATGTCTCGTGTGGAGAACTGCCCCCGGGACCCCATTCAGAGTGAACGTATTCGTGGGCGTATTCGAGGATCTGATAGTTACCGTAGCCGACTCCGACAAGTGGATGAGACCACCACGTTTTGATTGCAAATTCCCAGCTATCAAGCCGGGTCACCACGTCCCAAGCGAGGCCACCTACGCCGTTCCCTAAAACCTTTTCCGTGAGAGAAGTCCGGACGGGAGCGTAAAGCAAGAGGGACGCGAGGACGAGCAACACCAGACCCGCCGCCAATGTCATCTTCCATCTATGTTTCTTGTCAAAGAGGAGGAAAAAGACACACCAAGTAGCAGGTAGAGCCAGCCAGGCTCCGAAGGTAAAGGTGAGTAGAAGTCCGACGAGCATAGTCAGAGTCATCCACAGCCACTTGGAGCTGAGGCGTTTGCGACCTTCCGTCATCCAAAGCGCTATGCCAAGTGGCACACCGAGATTGAAGTAGTGACCCAATTCGAGCTCGGAGGTCAGCACGGACGTAATACGATTGCGCCATTCCCAAAAAGCAACCCTACCGGGGGCGAGAGTGGTGTCCAGGCGCGGATTGATAAGCCAGAACAGGCCTCCGTAGTCCTGGATTGCAAATTGATAGAAGCCATAGCAAGCCACGAGAAAGGTGGAATACGTCAAGACTCGAAAGATCTGCAGCACTTTTTCGCGACTATCGACCAGATTCAGCACCAGATAGCACAAGCCGATATTGGAGAGGAATCGCAAACATTCTTTGATCGTGAAGGGCAATGTATCGGAACGAAAGATTGAGATCAAAAGAAGTCCGGCCACGATGGCAAACCACCGATTGTATCGGCTCGTTCGAAAAGGCTCCTCGGTGGCGCGAAGGTGGACCAGCATGGGAATCCACGCAAACACCTTCAACAACTCCACCGCCATGGGAACCGGTCCGACTTTGAATACAAAGTTGAAAGGAATCAAAAACACCATCAATAACAATAAGTCATAGGGCCGTGAGAAATAATAAAAACAAAGTGGAACGCCCAGGAGCAATACGAATGGAAGCGGCGTGAAGAACAATGATGCTGCCAGACAAGCGCCGAACATGCCAAGCAGCAAAGGAAGCTGCCATTCTTCCCAGACCCGTATTGTTGTGGCTGCTTGCATGCCAGCACGTCAACTTACGCCGAAGATCAGGGCATTGGCTCGAGCTCTGCCATGTCGATCTCAACTGCGACCGAACGCTTGATGAGGTCAACAGAGATGACGAATCGTGATCTGTTTTTCTTGCGGACCAGAATACCTCGAGTCCTTGCAATGGCCCCGTCCTGACGCGGACACGGCGTCCAACTTTCAAGTAAGGATACGGCTCGACGCCCAGCTCGCGAGTAAGACCCCGGCGCAGTGTCTCGATTTCTTGATCTGGAAGGGCCGTGGCTTGGCCACCAAATTCGACGATGCGGACTACGCTCGGAGTTCGTAGCACTCGCAAGCGGTCGCAGAGTGCCAAACGAACAAACACATAGCCGGGAAAGAGCGGCAACTCCCTGCGCACGCGACGGTCTTTCCACTGGCGCACCGACTCATATACTGGCAAGTAGGTTTCTACGACTCGTAGATCCAACTGCTGGCGAACGCGCTTTTCATGATTGGCGCAGGTCTGCACGGCGTACCAGTGTGGCTCGCGGTATTCGGCTACAAGCCGACTGCCGTTCATGGTCATCGCCCCGCTAAGCATGATAGCCACGGCTCATTTAGGATTCCTTTCCGGTGACCCTAGGTACAGCTCCGCCCCGTCACTTACAGGCCCACCTGCGCATTAACTCTTTTATCTGTAGCTACTTACAGACGAATTGGCGATCTTATGCCGATTCGTCGTCGTGCCTCGCTGGGCCTTTCGGTTCGTCTAGAACAAGGTGCTGCGGGCCCTCGGCTCCCGCTCCGTTCTTCGCAATCCACGGTGCGCGGGTTTTCACTCCGAGCCACACCTCCTCGGCGAATCGCTTTCTTGGGTCCGTGGGGTCGATGCTTTTCCAGTTCGCGGATTCGACTACAAAAAGCACACCCAGTGAAAAGGCAAAAAATGTTCCCAGAACAATGATCAACAGTCGCGGCGGGAACGATCTCTTGTCCGGCACACTGGCTGGATCGAGCACCTTCACCGTCGGAATTTCCTTAGCTTCCTGGACCTTGGCCAATTCGTATTCTTTCGTCAGAGTCTTAAGGACCGTTTCCTGAATCTGTGTTTGCCTGTACAGGTCCGCATACGTAACGCCGAGCAGTGGTAGTTTGCGAATCGATGGATAGGAAGAGTCCTGCTGTTGATCATCGCTCGAGGCGGAGACGTCCTCACCTTTCCCAGCGATTTTTTCGAGCTGGGCCTTGAGCTCATCAACGCGCGCCCGCAGCGTCCGGACGCGCGCGTTGCTGTCCGTGTAGATCTGCCTGAGACCCTCGAGTTCGGATTCGGCAGCGATAAGCTGCCCCTGCAGGATGGCCGCCGCATCGACCATGGCCTTGCCCTGTTCCTTTACATCGATCGTCGTGTTCTTACTGGCAAATTGACTGAATTCTTTCTCGGCGGCCTCTAAGTCCTTGTTGACGTTCTGCAAGCGGCCTTCGAGAAAAATTCGTTCGCGACGAGCAGCAGATGTGCTCAATTGCGATACCAGACGATTCAGCTCCTCGACGTAGGCCTGACACATAGCGGTGGCCCTCTCGCGATTCCGGTCTGTAACAGAAATCTCGATGATCTGACTCTTGCGTTCAATAGAGACGTCGGTATGCGCCGCCAAATCTGCTCGCGCATCTTCGATGTGCCTGTCCCAGTAGACTTTCTTCAGGTCAAACTGTTGAATTAGCTGGTCCTGGACGGTGTTACTGCCCAATACGCCGACGAACATGTCGCTCGTGCTTTTGAGCCCCAGGAAATCACCAGCGAGGCCCTGGAGCCCATCTTCGGTGAAAGTTGATGTCGCCGCAGCTGCCATGGCGAGGCTCGAAAGATTGCTCTGGTTATCGGGCGGCATCAATCGCGCCGTGGACTTGTACCTTACAGGAATCAGAAAAGCGATGGTCGTGCTGGCAAGCAGCGCGTAAAGCAACACCCGTGCTAACATCAGGCGCTCACTCCACACGAGGCGAAGGTAGACCAGGATGCTTGAGCGCTGCTCCGCCGACTCATTCGGTGGGCGCGATGCCGGGAAGTCGCTCTCAGGGAATTCTGGCTCGGGGTGTCGAATAGGAGCGCTACGCGAAGAACTCACAGCCGCCCTCCATGCGGAACAGCACAAAGCCTTGCCTGAGTCGTCGAGCCAGAGAACGGTTCCGATCGCAAAAAGCCGATCCCCGTAGTAGAATCCGTGTTGCGAGACTCCTCTCCCGTGTGCCGAAAGCCGGTTCGTTGCTTGGATTTTCTCGCCATTAGTTTCTCAATGTAGCCCGTTCCCTTCTCGCCTCACCATCAGCTAAACGCCCTACCCGAAAAACAATCGAACCTACTTCTTCCAGGACTGCGGCCAAAACGTAACCTGGAAAGTGGATGTCCAGTTCGTTTGCGCAGAGGACGCTAGCAGAGGCGCCAGCCATCTTTCGTACTGAACCGTGGCCGAGACGCTTACATCGCGATGCACCAACACATCAAATTTCACCGACCCATCATTCACCGTCTCTCCCTCGGGAATAAAGTCGGGATCGACCTTCACGTGCCGAAACCCAAGCTGCAGGCTGGTGCGCGGACGGAATGAATACGTGCTCCAGGCTTGATATCCTTTACCCTCTCTACCCACCCAGCTCCCAATAATATTATTCTTGTTTACATATTGGTTATGGTAGTAAAAGACATCCCAGTAAACGAATTTTCCGCCGTTGCTGCGAGATGTCGCCGGATCCGTATAGGTGGCCTCCATGCGCAAACTTAATTTGGGTATCCGGGGAAGCTGGGGTGCGTAGAGGCCGGTACTGACGGCGGCGCGCCGTGGGGCGTCTATCGGAGATGGATCGTCCGTAGAGATCGAGTCGGTGTAGAGTGACAGCCAGTTCCGGACAAAAGGAATCCGATAGGAGAAGTCGAATCCGCCGGTACGCTTTCCCGGATTATCGTTGGCCCCATAGCTCCCGGACGACGTGTAACTAAAATAGCTGTTAAAAAATGCGGCCGGGGTTAGTGGCCGACCGACTCCGCCAAATTCAGCGGTGCGGCTAAACCCCACTTCCAAATTTTCCGTTGGTTTGAAACTGATCTTCTCTCCGTGCAGCAGGGGACGCGGAGGGAACTCATTTCCCGACAGCTTGCCTATGAAAAAGTCGGTCTTGAATGGCCCAAGAACACGAGATAGCAGAGGTATATCGAAAGTTCCGATTGGGCTCATACGGAACATATAAATGGGCTCGGCATTGTCGCTGAACATCAGCGACTGACCGTCGCCCGGCCCCCACCAGAGGCTCTGCTTGCCGAAAGAAAAATTCCAACCTGAGTAGTTAGCCGCGACATAGGTATCGAGCAATCGGAATTGATTGACGGTAGCTGTCGGGGTCGCCGGCTGGACGGGATTGTCATCCATCGTGGCAATCGCTTGCCGAACGGGCAGAGAGTAGGCTGGCGCCGAAGGAGCGTGTTGGTATTCTCCCCGGACATACAGCGTGAAAATCCCCTCCGTGCCGTAGCCCGAAAAACCATCGTAGGTATTGAACCCTTCTTCGTACGGCCGGCCATAGTTGTTGATAATCGTTTGACCAAAGTGATAACTGTCATTCAACGGTGGACCGCTGATCTGAGTAAGCGTCGAATAAATTGAATCAACACGAACCGAGCGCTCCCCGCCTCCGAGACCCAAATCGGCTTCAAATTCACTGGAGAGCACGGCATAAAGCTGGTCAGACTCTTTAGGAGGTGCAGCCTCGGCTTCAATCTTTTCTCCTGCCTCCTCAACCAGGTGCGCGCATTCCAGCCGGGTCCAGGGCCTGGCGCCTAGAAACCCGGAGCGAATGTAGCCCAATGCTGCCAGCCGTTCGATGGCAGGATAAATCCAACTATCAAGTTCGACGTAAGGTGAACCTGCGCTCGACGAAGATCGTTCCGGACCCTGGTCTTGCGTTTCCGCATAGGTCTGCCACTCTCCGCCCCCGACTGAAGGATCGTGATGATGCCGGTAAATCTCTTCACCCACGAACCATCCGATAGCGCTTCCTGCTAAGGCATCCGACGGAAAATGCTGCTTTCCGGTGATACGAGACACAGTGATTGCAGACGCTAATCCGTAAGACAGAATGGTGGTCAACGGGCCCGGATATTCATGGGCAATGACACTAGCAATGGACCACGCAGCTGCAGCGTGCTCGGAGGGGAAAGAAACATCGCCATGCCAAAAATCCCCCTGATAAGGAGGGTTGCCTTCCATAGGCCGTTCGCGGCCCAGCGCGTATTTTAATGCGTAGGCCACGGCGAGACTATTGATTGCCGCTTCGCCGGCCAGCAGCCCCGTTTCCCGCCTATGATCGTCGTGGGTAAAATGACCCCACAAATACATTCCGCCTCCTACCGCTACCATAGATCCCAACCCGAAATTCGCCAAATCGTTGCTGTTTTTGATCCGGCTTGGCGAATTCGAAAGATGCTTGCTCACTTCTGTATCCGTTGCTAACAACAACCCTGTTACCGTACCGAGTGGAACGAGCCAGTCGGCGTCAACCAATCGCACATGCGTGAAGCTGGTCCAAATTCTTTTCTGGTCCGCTGCGAAATCCTTCAGCAAGTGCGGCCCTAACGCGTTGTTGTAAGTCCTATCGTTTGGTTCAGAGTCCGATGCGTCCGCCGGAGACCCCGCCTGTTGGTCCGAGACTACAGGGGAACGAGCGCTTGCTGATGGACCGCCGACGCAGCAACTCGCGTCCGGGCTGACCGCAGGCGCTGTCTGGGCTTGCTGGTCACGGACCTGCGCATAGCAGCCGGGCCGCACACCCGCGGCAATCGCGCTCAGCCATGAAGCGAACATCAGCTGTCTCCAAATTTTCGGTATTGCCGGCTGCATCAGTAGTGAGTGGCAATGAAGACAGTGCTCACGATCGATGAAGCGACCGAAGCCGTCGTGAACACATTCGCCCAATTCACGCCACCGCCTATGGTCTTCTCGGGGACGACCACCGCGTCTCCGGGTTGGAGCGTTGCATCCAACGAATTACCACCCCACAAATTACCTTTCTCTCCTATGACCGAACCATCCGCTCGGATCACGAAAATCGCTTTCTTGTTTGCTGTCGTCGTAGGTCCGCCCGATTGACTTAAATACCACTTCGCGCTTCTCCCAGGCCGGTAGGAAACCGCGGCTGGATTAAAAACCTGGCCGGTGACCATCACATAATCCGGCCGCCTAGGAATGATGAGGGTATCGCCTGCTCTCACGTCGATATCAGCCGCCGTGCCCTCCCAACGGTCGACATGTGAGGAAATTCGAATGGTGACGCGTCCTAGGGGCGGATTCGAGTTTAATTCCAGCAGCGTGGTCTGATATTGGCCGAGGGCCATCGCCTTCGCTTGCTTCTGGGCCGGAGTCGTTTCCGGCAAGTTTTCCAGGCTGGTTTGCGCGTCTTTTACGCGCAGAATCAGCTTGTCCCGTTCTTTGGATTCGAGCTGCCGAACTTCGACGCGAGTGAGAACCGCGCCGTACGGGTAAGCACTCGGCAAAAATCCGCCGGATCTTTCGAGGACAGAGCTGAGCCGCTCTCCCGGGCGGATTCCATAAGTTCCGGGATCCCCAACCTCGCCTCTCACGGTGATGGTCGCGCCCAGATCATTCCATTCCGGCCGCTCGCGAACCGTCAGGACGTCCCCATTGTGCAAGGAGGCGTTGGCTTGGGCCTCGCCTTTCAACGCCGCCGAAATCGAGATCGTCTCGTGTTGCCCCGTAAGTTTCGCGTCGGAGGCCCACTGATAGGTGGTTAAATCCGCCACTTGCGGGTCCGCACTAGGTTTAAGTCCTCCTCCCACCCGAATCAAATCCGCTACGGTCATATTCCCGGTTAAGGGGTAACGGCCGGGCTTTCCGACTTCGCCCTCGATGGTCACGGTCGCAGGCTGCTCGGCATTCGAGTTCTTGTGAACCAACAATCGGTCTCGCGGTTCCAGCAGGATGTTTTCCAGGGGGTCGCCGGCCAGCGCCGCACTCAAGCTCACGCTGAAAATCTTCGCTCTGCCGTCCGACATAGAGCGGAACACTTGCGCGTCATCGGTCTGAGCATCCGGCGCGAGCCCCCCTGCCAAATGGACGGCGTCGGCCAAATGGATTTGTCCCGAGGTCTGGTAGGTTCCAGGCGCCCGCACATCGCCCAAAACCGACACGGTCGGCGGATTTTCAAAATCAAATCGACTGAAAATTCGCACCGTGTCCATCGCGTGGAGAACGGGCGCTTGCGGCGGATTGGCCAATGCATCTTGCAACGCAAAGCTTTCCATCGTCGGATGGAAGTCCGGCGGGTTGAGACGAATAATTTCGGCGTATTGCAGAGCAGGTTCCGGCAACAAATCCTTGTAGGAGGAAACCAGATCGGTCACGCGCATGTTGTCGTGGTAAGAGTAGCGGCCCGGCCGGACAACATGTCCGTCGAGATACACCGCATCTTCGTCGCCCTGAGCGATCGGGAAAACCCTGATGCGATCACCATCCTGAATCTGAAAAGAATCGAGTTTTTTGGTTGCTTCCGAATCATCGTCCGATGCGGGAATATCAAGGCTAAGCATCGTCTTCTTTTGGTGGGAGATGGTTCGCTGGACTTCGATGTGGCGGAGCGTGGCGGTTGGCAGCAGCCCACCGGCAAGTTCGAGGACGCTCGACAGGCTCTTCTCATCCGTCATTTCGTAAATCGCAGGGCGCCGAACCATTCCTTCGATCGTAACTTGCGGGCCGATCGGAGGCGCCATTACGCTGTCACCGTTCTCTAGGTGTTGCATGTCGGATCTTACGCCGTTCAGTAGAAGATCATAGACGTCGACAGTCTCGATGAGTTTGTTGCCTCGAAAATGCTTCACGATCCGCAGTGAACCCTTCGAGGTTGGACCGCCCGCGACAAACAGGGCATTCAGGGGCGTCGAAAGCGAACTGATGTCATAGGCACCCGGGTTTCCCACGTCTCCGACAATGTAGACTCGCACCGTCCGCAGCCGAGCCAATGAAACGTCGACCGACACATCGCGAAACTGCGTGCGCAAGACCTGTTGAACACTCTGCTGGACCTCCGCGAGACTCTTGCCGCTGACCAGCAGGGGGCCGACTTCCGGCAAATTCATCCGCCCTTCCCGATCAACCGTGCCGTAAATGCGTCGAGATACGCCACCCCAGAGGTTGACTGACAGGCCGTCGCCCGGCCCGACCACGTAGTCGGGACCTGCGGGGAGATCCATGGGGATGAAATCGGGATTCTCCGATTCATTTTCAAAGACGTTCATGCCGAACCGCTGAGGTGTCGTGGGCCTTGGGAGCGCCTGCATGTACATGTCATAGAGCGACGGAATGTCTTGGTAAGGGCTCGGCCGACGGATCATTTCCACGGGTTGCAGTTGCGGCTTTCGGTAACGATTGAACGGCCGTCTGTAGTTGTAATAGGAGTCGAGATAGCGGTCGTTGCCCGTCCCGCCACTGTTGTACTGATTCGTGCGGTTCGCATCGAACGGGTTCACATCGGTCTGGCCGAATGACGAACCGGCGGGCTCGCCGCCACTGTTGTATTGGCTAAATAGACCCCCCTGCGATCCAGCGCGCGCGTCTCCCCCGAGCGATGGGCCGAGGCCTCCGTTTTCGCCGTTCTGCAATTGTTGGAAGGGAGAAGGCGTCATCGCCCCTCCGTCCCCGGTCGTGCCGCCAAACCCTCCAGGAGCCTGCAAGTATTCTGGAGATCCAAAAACGTTTCCAGATAAGAATGCAAAGGAATCGTCGCCGGGATATTCGCCTGTTTGCATAAGTTGAGCACGTTCCAGGCTGCCCGCACCCGGCCCCTGCTGGAAATTAGGCGGGTTCATTTGGTTTGGATTTTCAAGACCAGGCGGGTATCCGGGAACAGTTCCCTGCCCCTGACCTTGAGGCGGCCATGGGCGAGACGCCGGCGGTTGCTGCCGCTGTTGCTGCTGTTCCGAGCAGCTTGATTGCTCGCCCTGCTCGCACTGGCGCGCCTTCTCAAACCGGTCTTGAGCTTTCGCGGCTGCTTGCGACCTTGCTTGTTCCTCTTCTTGGGCAATCCACTTCACACGCTCTTGGACCAATAGCTCTTGCTGCTTCCCGAGTTCCGAATCCGGATTGACCTTTGGTAATAGATAACCGTAGCGCTGCAGCAGCAAGGTTGCAACCGAGCGAAACCGAACGTCGGTTTGCAGCCGCTCGAAAATTGCGTCCTCCGTAGAATCCGATTCGGTGATCATCTGCCCTTGATCGGTCGCATCCTTGGCCATCCAGCGCTTGAGCTCCACCATCAACCCGCCGTCCTCCACCAGGACTGTTTTGATTTGGGCTGCCGAAGCAGCTACCAAGCTGGAGTTTTCCCGTGAGAGTTCGGAGCCCGGCATGCGCGCCTGCTGCTGCGATTGCGCGCGGAGGAGGGGGGCAAACCACAACGAAATCATCATCGCGAATGCGAGCAAGAAACCACACCTTCGCACGCCGCGACAGACAGTCGCGCTCCCAGCTGCGCCTACAGCGGTCATTGCACCCTCTCGAACGGCTGGGTCTTGCTAGGCAAGCCGTTGAGCACCCCGCCATCGGAAGCTTCGATTAAATAAGATTGCACTTGGAAATACGTAAAATAGCACATAAAGTTATTTGCGTTAGGAAAAATCGCAATGACGTTGATTTGTGGATGGTCCTGAAGAATCGAGATACAGAGCGGGGGAAAGCGTCTTGACTTCTCCAGCGCGATGGTTCGAAAGTCCAGCCGGCTTTCTTCCACAGCGCCCACGATATCCTCCTCCTCTGGAATCTCTCCAACAATCTCGATGTCCGGCTGGTCCGAGATCGTGGCCATCAGGAGTCACGAATCAGGCGCGGTCGATTCGCAACGAGCATTGCTGGATAGAATCGATACCGGTATCTTGCCTTCCACAGCCTCATCCCCCAGATCTCCCGTCCACCAGCGTTGTCCGGACGCGTAAATAATGATGACAGTCCATACTAACAAGGTAAAGTACTTTTTCGTCTGGCATTAGACCCTTAAGTTCAAAATTCGCTGAGCCACATTCGGCACATACCTATCACGTAACACGATATGCATCCGGTTTCTTGTGCTCCTTCACGTGTGGCAGATAATGAAGTTCGATGAACGATTGAATCGTTTGCGACCCGGAGCCCTCACGCTCGGAATTAACGGGGCGTAAAATATCACCCGCAAGCGGACGGACAGATTTGATCGTTGTGTATCTGTCGCAGAAACGTGCGAGCCGCCGCGCTGCGTGCTTACGAATCTTCTTCCCATTGACGGTTTCATACTGCAAATCGAAGCTGACGACGAAAATGACCAAAGGTTGATTAGATGACGCTAATTTCGTCGCAATAGCATCGGAGCATGGGGGAACCCTTCACGAGCTTGGGGGATCTTCGTATATTCAAACTGCAAAAACAAAAACGCCCCCGACCGCCTTTGGGGGTGATCAAGGGCGCACTCTTCACGAATTGCAAAATTTATAGATCCTCGAAAAACACCTCGGGAGAGATCGCAAATCGCCTGCTGAGCTTTTCGATGTGGCCTTTGTTAAGTGGGCGACGTCCACGCAAGATATTAGATACAGCGCCCTCTGAAGGAGCACAAGTACCTTCTTCATGGTTACGGATTTTCGGTGGTTGATTTCTTCGACGATAAGAGAACGTCGATCACGCTGTCTTTTAGATATTGGTTAAAAAGTCCAGCATATCCAACCCGAGCTGCTCGGTGTTTTCGCGGCCCGATGACCTAACAAGGCCATAGTGCCCCGGCAGCGCCGCGCGTTCGTCTTCCAGAATTGCTCGCTAATAGTTCCGGTTTTTGGTTTTGAATTTCTTGGACGCGTCATTTCGCCTAAGATCCTGTCGTCGACCCGCCCCAAGTTCCTATTCACAAGTTTACGGTTGTGACCGGAACGGCGGGAAATGAGACAAGTACTTTTGACTGTTTACGTCCGGTTCACAGTCAGTCGATAAGATAAAGGAAACAAAGAACATTGCTCAAGAGGTAGACTCCATCCATTCTGCCGTGTGTCGACAAACTTTACATGTGGAGTAATTATCCCAACGACGCTGATGTCGAGCCTTCAGATTAATCCATGGGTGTATACAGCACCTGATCCATTCGGATAAGGCCGCTCGCCTTGTCCAGTCATACTTCACGTTGATCCGCGAGGAATCTCGATGACGGCATCAAATTCCGTCGGAACATTATCGCCGTCTTTCAACTGCAGCTCGCTTTGATTCTCATGAGGGGAGACGATCCTGATGTGCGGTCCTACCTGGAACTCCGGGTCCGCGGATTTTGCTTTCCCTGCAATGTTGGGCACCCATGCGCCTGCATAGAAGTACGCTATTCCGACGGTGGTAATGTGGCGCTCGCGACCGGCCAGGCTTTCCTTCACCCATTGCATAAAAACGGGGTCGAAGCAACCCGGTCGTTGTAAGAATAGCGGGGGAACGAAGGAAGGCAGTGGGAAAAAAAATGTAAACCTATCTGCTAACGACAATCATCTAAGTCAGCGACTTGCCCGCGGGGATGCATCTGCTCTGAAAAGCTTGAGGCCAGCGGGACTTTAAAAGCTGTTCAAGACCCGAATGACAAGTACAGATCTGAACTTGGTCGATTGCATAGGACATGGCGCAGCCGGAAGGCGTCGGCTCATGCCAAATGTCGCGGTTGATAGCCCAGCGAACCGCCAATACAGGGAGGAAAACCGGGGCTGTTTTCATAGCCCGATAAACTGGTGTTCAGGCAGTAACAGCGCACCTCGCGGTGTTGATTTAGGCCTTAGTCGGCCCGGTATGCCGAAGCATTTGGTGCTATGGGCTTTCGCACCGACCACTCAGTCAAGCCTACTTCCGTGCTGTGCAAAGCGTGTGACGACTATCGGCAGAATGCGAACTTGTTCGAGCAACTGTATGCGGGCAGCATCTCGTGACTAGGTTGCGCCTCCCGGGCCCAGGGAAGAAATATTCGCAGAGGAATAGGAGGTGTGCGGTGGCGAAAAACGTGGCGGATCTAATGTGGGAGATGCTTGAGAAGGCCGGCGTGAAACGGTGTTACGGGATCGTCGGAGATGCTCTGAATCCCATGATCGACGCGCTCCGTCGAAACGGGAAAATCGAATTCGTGCACGTCAGGCATGAAGAATATGGGGGGTTTGCTGCTGTCGCCGACGCCTACATGACGGGCGTACCGGCAGTCGTGTGCGGCACCGCTGGGGCCGGGACTGCACATCTGTTCAATGGGCTGATGGACGCACGCAAGGAAGGCGCACCGGTCATCGCCATCGCTGGTGACGTCGAGACCAGCATTATGGACACTTCGGCGTTCGAGGAATTGAATCCGTACAAGCTTTTTGACGCCGCCGCGCTTTACATCGGGCGCGTCGTTGACCCGGGACAAGCCAGAGCGGTCTTCAGCACCGCCATATTGACTGCTGTCATCGACAAAGGGCCTACTGTGATATCGCTGCCCGGCAACATTGCCTCATCCAACGCGCCCACGGGGGTCCGCTCAGTCACAGTTCCAGCAAAGCCGGTTATACGGCCTGCCAATACGGATCTGGAAGAGCTTGTAAGGATGATCGAAGACGCGAACAGCGTAGCCATCTTCGGAGGCGACGGCTGCCGCGATGCGCGAGAGGAAGTCCTTGAGCTTGCGGGGAAGCTGAAAGCGCCCGTGGGATACACGTTTCGAGGGAAGCAATGGCTGGAGCATGACAATCCATATTCAACCGGCATGACCGGTCTTCTGGGCTATGGCGGAACATACCGCGCCATCAACGAGGCCGATTTGTTGCTGCTATTGGGGACGGATTTTCCCTTCTCGGAATTTCTGCCGGGGGATAACGTAAAGAAGGTTCAGATTGATCAGAACCCGAAACATCTCGGGCGGCGCACCGCGGTCGATCTGCCGCTGGTGGGCGATGTGAAGGCTACGCTGCATGTCTTGCTACCCATGGTGACGCAAAAGACCGAGACGCGTTTTCTTCAAAAGCATCTCGCAGAGACCCGCGAGTTTGACGATCTGCTGAATCATTATGTTGAAAAGGGACCAGGCATCAAACCGATCCGCCCGGAGTTCCTGGCGGCGACGCTCAGCGAGTTGGCCTCGGACGACGCGATGTTTTTCGCCGATACCGGCACGGCGTGCATCTGGCTGGCCAGGCATATAAAGGGCGGAACAAACCGCAGACTTTTCGGGTCGTTTTCATGGGCGTCGATGGCCAATGCCGCGCCCAACGCGTTCGGAGCGCAATTGGCGTACCCGGGAAGGCAGACGATCGCGCTGTGCGGCGACGGCGGTTTCACCATGCTCGGACTTGGCGATCTCGCGACGCTGGTACAGCACAAGTCCCCTGTCATTCACGTGATTCTCAACAATGAATCGCTCGACTTCGTCAACATCGAGCAGCAGGAGGCGGGTTTGGTTCCCTTCGGCGTGGATTTCAAGAATCCCAATTTTGCGCGGGTGGCTGAGGCGATGGGTGCGAAGGGGATACGTCTGGAAGATCCCGGCGACGTAAAAGAAGCTGTCGCCGAGGCACTCGCGTACAAAGACGGGCCGGTGGTCTTGGATGCTGTCGTGGATCCATTGGCACTTTCGCTGCCGGCGCATGTGCCCTTCCACACGGCTAAAAACTACACATTGAGCCTCGCTAAACAGGTGCTGGCCGGGCGGCTGGACACTGTTATCCAGACGATGGAGCGCAACATTCGTTTGGTTTGACAACCTACGACGTGCTCACGCACCAGGGGGAAAGCGGCAGGAGTCACGGCAGGATCGTTGTGCAGGGAGTCTAAGTACCTCGAAAGTTTGATCAGCGACTGTGCCTTTACGGTACTCGAAAGACGCTCCTATTGAGGGTTGTTAGCTTTTTCCAGTCGCTTCAGAATGACGGCTCTAACTGAGGAGGGCCGTGATGAGTCAAGCAGTCTTGGTCGAAGATCGGAGGCAAGCCGACCCAACGTTCTATTGGGAGGAAGCGCCGAACTCGCGCAGTTTGCAAAGACGAAGACTCTGCGAAGGGCGGAGAACCAGCAAAGAATTCTGCAATCCGCAAGAAGGTATCCGGCGGCAGAGTGACACCAGGCGTGAACTGCTGCTTGCGAGAGACTTGCAGTTCGAGATGTTGCCGACGCGGCATCCTGTCGAGGCTGGCTGGGATCTGGCAGCAAGATGTGTCCCCGCGCAAACGGTTGGTGGCGATTTCTATGATTTTTTCCGCTACGCCAATAAGTCCATTAGCGCTGAAGCGATCGGTGATGTCAGTGGCAAAGGACCGTCCGCTGCGATTTATGCGGCTTTAGTAGTAGGGCTTCTGCGATCGGTCGAACCTCTAGAACTGGGGCCCGCGGAGATGCTTCGCACGTTGAACAAAGCGCTTATGAAGCGGCCCGTTCGAGCAAAATACCTCTCGCTGACCTACGCCACCTGGAACGAGCGAGAACGCGTCTTTCGCATCGCAAATGCCGGGCTGCCGTATCCAGTAATCGTTCGCAATGGCAAATCGGGTTTGTTGAAAGCGGGAGGAATGCCACTTGGGCTTTTTGAAGATGCTAAATATGAAGAGCACACTCTGCCTTGCGGACCAGGTGATCTGGTGGTGTTCTACACGGACGGCGTGACCGATGCGATGGATTATAACGGCGAGTATTTTGGTTCCGAGCGGCTTGAAAAATTAGTCAGCAGTAACGCCGCGGAAACAGCGGACCGAGTGGTGGATGCCATCTTTTGCTCCGTCGCATGCCATGCCAGAGGTTTGGAGGCGTTCGACGATCAGACTGTAGTTGCGGTCCGAACGTGATATAACGCCCCTTATGGAGATCATCCGCGGCGGATGCAGTTCAGCCGCAACCGAGAGACCGATGTAGTTTTTGCGAACCGAGCAGGGAAAGATGCTGAAGGCAAAAATTACAGAAACTGCGATGGAGAAAAGACGGGCGCTTAAGGCTCGCAGCATTGTAAGCAAGATGGCAGGCATCGCTGTGTTGATTGTTGGCTTCTTCCTCGCTGCAACGCTGTGTTTCGGAGCTCCGGCGAGTCCTTCCCAAACTCCCAACATATTCAAACCGCAATCGACGCCCGCCGACTCGATCTTCCATTTGTCACTATTGGTCCTGGTAATTACCTCTGCGATCTTTGTCACTGTCTCCGGCTTGCTTATATATGCTGTGGCGAAATATCGCAGACGCGGGGCAGACGATGGCCGTGAGCCACCGCAAGTTTATGGCAGTAATCAGGTGGAACTTGCCTGGACTGTGATTCCGGGGTTGATCGTGCTGGTGCTGTTTCTTGCCACCGCTCGCGTGATTCGTTCGGTTCAAGACGCGCCTCAGCCGCCGGGAGCGATCGCAGTGGTCGCGATCGGTCACCAGTTCTGGTGGGAGTTCAGGTATCCGGCGCTGGGCATCGTCACTGCGAATGAATTGCACGTTCCGCTCAGCGATCCGTCGAACCCCTCGCCTACTTTCATTACGTTGCTTTCGGCGGATACCGACCACAGCTTCTGGGTGCCCCGTCTGGCGGGAAAAACTGATCTGATTCCGAATCGCGTCAACCATATTTGGATCGATCCCCACGACAGTGGAGTTTACCTCGGGCAATGCGCGCAGTACTGCGGGACGCAACACGCCAAAATGCTCTTGAGCGTCTACGTCGATTCGCGGGAACAGTTCGATCAGTGGGTGCACGATGAAAAGCAGCCAGCCGCCACCGATGCCGGGGCAGTCGAAGGCCGCAGGATCTTCGAATCCACCGCTTGCATCAATTGCCATGCAATTTCCGGAACCGTAGCCGACGGGCGTTTCGGGCCGGATTTAACCCATTTGATGAGCCGCGCAACAATCGCCTCCGGCGCTGCGCCGAATACTCCCGAAGAACTCAAGAAGTGGATCGGGGACCCCGACTCCATCAAGCCCGGTTCGTTGATGCCGGCAATGAAATTGAGTGAAAACGATTTGAATGCGCTTACTGCTTACCTTGTGACCCTGCGATGAGAGCGAGGGAATCGCGATGTCGTCAGAATCAATTGCGCTGAGTTTAGTGGGCCGTGATGCGCGACCCGTCGGGGAGAGGCTGCACGACTGGGTTATCACCGTAGATCACAAGAAACTGGGAATCCTCTACATTTTGTACGCGCTCTTTTTTCTGATTATCGGCGGCTCCGAAGCGACCATCATGCGGATTCAGCTCATCGTTCCCCGTAACCATTTTGTTTCGCCACAGGTTTTCAATCGCATGTTCACGATGCACGGCACCACCATGATTTTCTTCGTGGTCATGCCGATGCTGTTTGGCTTCGGCACCTACTTGATTCCGTTAATGATCGGCGCAAGAGACATGGCGTATCCGCGGCTAAACGCGTTCAGTTTCTGGATGACCGCCTTCGGTGGGCTGCTTTTGTATTTCAGTTTCGTCGGCGGGAATGGCCTTTACGGGGCGGGTAACGCGCCTGACGTGGGTTGGTTCGCTTACGCGCCTCTTACTTCCCGCGCATTTTCACCTGGACACAGCACAGACTTTTGGACGCTTGGCTTGCTGATTTCTGGATTTGGAAGTATCGGAACCGCTGTCAATTTCATATCAACTATTTTGTGCATGCGCTGCCCTGGGATGACTCTCGGCAAGATGCCGCTGCTGGCATGGCTGAACCTGATCATGGCAGGGATGGTTATTTTCGCGATATCGCCACTGACCGCTGCCCAGATCATGCTTTGCGTCGACCGTTATCTCGGGGGGCATTTCTTTGATACCCAGGCCGGTGGTTCCGCGGTTCTCTGGATGCACTTCTTTTGGATTTTTGGGCATCCCGAAGTTTACATCCTGGTGGTTCCAGCGTTTGCGTTCGCTTCCGAAATCATTCCTGTGTTTTCACGTAAACCGATTTTCGGGTACCCCGTGATGGTGGCCGCCACCATCGCCATAGGGTTCATAAGCTTTAGCGTCTGGGCTCATCACATGTTCACGGTGGGGATGAGTTCCTATGGAAATACCTTCTTCACGGTCACCAGCATGGTCATTGCTGTTCCCACTGGAATCAAAATCTTCAATTGGCTGGGGACGATGTGGGGCGGGAAGATTCAGCTGAAAGCGCCGATGCTGTTCTGCATCGGATTCCTGTTTCAGTTTTTGATCGCGGGGCTGACGGGAATCATGCTTGCGGCTTCACCATTCGACTGGCAGCTCGGCAACTCTTATTTCGTTGTAGCGCATTTTCACTACGTCATCGTCGGGGCCATCCTGTTTACCGCCTTCGCCGCCTTTTACTACTGGTTCCCCAAGGTGACCGGACGCATGTACAGCGAGGTTCTGGCGAAATGGCATTTCTGGTTGTTCTTGATCGGGTTCCATCTCACGTTTGATTTCATGCATATCCCTGGTCTGCTGGGGATGCCTCGGCGGATTTACACCTACGAGCCGGGGCGCGGTTGGGATATTTGGAACTTTATTGTAACCATCGGTACGTTCTTTCAGATTGCGGGAGTGCTCTTTTTTGTCGGCAATCTCTTGTGGTCAATCTTAAAAGGCGAACCTGCGGGAAATGATCCGTGGGACGCCTGGACGCTGGAGTGGTCCACCACTTCGCCACCGCCTGATTACGATTTCGCCGTGATTCCTGTGGTCAAAAGCCGGCGGCCGCTTTGGGACTTGAAGCATCCGGAAGATCCTGATTGGAAATATGAGTGAACGGGAGACTTTGAATTGAACAGCGTTGCAATTGCGCCGCCATCAAATCAGCCGGCATGGGTATTACCTTCACGCGGGCGTGTGGGAATGTTCTCGCTGATTGCCGCTGAGTCTGCCGTCTTCACGATTTTCGTGGTTGCCTACATTTTTTACATCGGGAAGAGCGTGTCGGGCCCCACGCCGAAAGACGTGCTCGAACTTCCGATCTTTATCACCGTCTGCTTGCTGTCGAGCAGCCTGACAATTCATCTCGCGGTAAGGACCTTACGAAATCGAACCGTTGCCGCGTTTGGTTTATGGTGGTTTGTGACCATGGCTCTGGCCGCGATTTTTCTGGTTGGCACAGGCCTGGAATGGAAACGCATGATTTTCGAGAAGGGTTTGACAGTCAGCACGAATCTTTTCGGCACGACATATTACTCGCTTGTGGGGCTGCATGCTTTTCACGTCACCTTCGGCCTGTTGGTGATCGGCTTGGTCATGATCTTCACTTTGTTGGGCAAGGTAAAGCCTGAGCACAGCGAGCGCGTCGAGGTCTTTTCGTTGTACTGGCACTTCGTTGATGTCGTCTGGGTGATTGTTTTCACCGTGGTCTACATCGTCGGGCGCTAGGGACGCAGGAGCGATATGGATACTCTCGATTCAAGAACGCCAGCACCCGCCGTCGCAACGAACCAGATCATTCTGCCGGCGCCTTCAGCCTGGCCTATCGTTCTCGCGTTTGGCATCGCTCTCGCGGCGGCTGGCCTGGTGACCAGCGCTTCGGTGAGCATTCTCGGAGCGATTCTGGCGGTCAGCGGGTTTATTGGCTGGTTCACGGACGTGCTGCCACACGAAAAGGAAGAAAAGATTCAGGTCAAAGCCGAAGCTATTGCGGTCTCGACTTCGCGACGCGAAGTCGAGAGGCTGGCGGTAGCGCCGGAACTTCCCCGCGCGCTGCTTCCGCTGGAAACCTACCCAGTCTCTGCTGGAATTAAAGGAGGGCTCGCCGGCGGCGTGGCTATGGCGGTGCTCGCGTGCCTTTACGGCCTTCTCAAGCAGGGAAGCATTTGGTACCCAATTAACCTGCTTGCCGCGACAGTCTATTCTCAGTCTTTACAGTTCGGCACAGCGTCTCTTAGCAAGTTCTATGTCAGCAGTTTCCTTGTGGCGTTCGGTATTCATCTGCTGACGTGTGTTCTGGTGGGATTGCTGTATGGCGCAATGCTCCCGATGTTTCCTCGGCAGCCAATTCTGCTGGGAGGCATCATCGCTCCAATTTTTTGGACAGGATTGCTGCACAGCGTGCTGGAACTTCTAAATCCTTTGCTCAATAAGGTCATCGACTGGAAATGGTTCGTGGCTTCGCAGTTCGCGTTCGGCATCGTGGCGGGATTGGTCGTGGCACGCCAATCGCGAATTCGCATTCGGCAGTTCATGCCGTTTTACATGCGCGCTGGTTTCGAGGCGCAGGGAATAACCGAAGATAAGCCCGGGCAGGATGGACCGCAATGAGTTTCCGCCTCTATTTTTCCGTCTTGGCTGAGTGCTTTTTGGCCATCGGTCTGTGCGGATGTTCGACCGCTCCGGGACGGCCCACCCCGGGTAATCTCCCGATCATCCCCAGCGAGGTCACGGATTTCGACGTGTTATATGGAGGGAACTGTTCCGGCTGTCACGGCCCAGATGGAAAAGGCGGAGCTGCGATCGCTCTTGGTGATCCTGTATACCTGGAGATTGCGGATGATGAAGTCCTGCGCCGCGTGGCGACAACTGGCATTCCTGGGACGTCAATGCCTGCTTTTGCGCAAAGCGCCGGCGGCATGCTCACTGACAAACAGATCGAGGTGATTGTGCGCGGGATTCGGGGACGCTGGTCGAAGCCAGATGCCCTGGGCGGCGCGACCGCCCCGCCGTATCCCTCGTCGCCTGGCGATGTCTCGCGTGGATCGCAATCGTATGTCACGTATTGTTCTTCGTGTCATGGCGACGCGGGCCGAGGCGGACAAAAAGCAAGTTCGATTGTGGACGGATCATTTCTTGCCCTGCTCAATGATCAAGAATTGCGAACCATTGTGATCGTAGGGCGTCCTGAACTAGGCGCCCCGGATTGGCGCGGCAATGTTCCGGGTAAACCGATGTCCGCACAGGATGTGTCTGACGTGGTGGCGTGGCTTTCCTCCCAGCGGCCAAAATTCCCAGGGCAGGCTTATCCCAACGTTGCGAAATCCATTGGAGAAGTTCGATGACTCAACCGTCCAACGTTACTAGGCGCGATCTTTTCGTGAAGATCGGAATCTTCTTGAATGGGATCGTCGCTGTGATTCTGGGCGTGCCGATCGTGCGCTACCTCATGTCGCCCGTCGCGCACGCGCGAAAAGGTGGCTACGACTCGTGGGTGGCGCTTGGGAATGTTCAACAATTTCCCGCCGGGCAGACGCGTCTAGCCACCTATCGAGATCCTATTGTGAATCCAACCGATGGTGATACGGCAGATATCGCCTGCTGGGTGCGAAATGTGGATGGCCAAAACTTCCAGGTTTTTGCGATCAATTGTGCGCATCTTGGGTGTCCGGTTCGCTGGTTCCCGCAGTCGAGTTTGTTCATGTGCCCTTGCCATGGCGGCGTTTATTACCAGGATGGTTCCCGCGCGTCCGGTCCTCCCGAACGAGGATTATTTCAATATCACTATAGGATCGACGACGGAAAACTGTTGATTAAAGCCGGCGAGATGCCCACACCGGGCCAAGCCTCAATTATCGTGCGAGATGTAAAGCCATGCGCCTGATTAAATCCATTGGGGACTGGCTGGACGCGCGCCTGCAGCTCGGCGCCACCATCCGTGAGACCGCCGAACATTCCGTACCGCGCGAGGCTTCCAGCTGGTTTTATGTTTTCGGCAGCGCTGCTTTCGTCGTGTTCATGCTGCAAATCGTCACGGGCATCATGCTGGCATTTATTTACGTGCCTTCGGCTGGCGAAGCATGGAGCAGCCTGCAAACTCTCAATCACAACGTCTCGCTCGGCTGGTTCATCCGCGCTCTCCATGGATGGGGTTCGGATTTCATGGTGGCGATCGTTCTGATTCACATGGTGCAGGTCTTTTTGTTTGGTGCATACAAATACCCGCGTGAACTGACCTGGATCGTTGGCGTGTTGCTGTTGCTCGTGACGCTCGGGATGGCCTTCACCGGCCAAGTTCTGCGATTCGATCAAGATGCCTATTGGGGCCTTGGAATCGGAGCGTCAATCGCCAGCCGTGTTCCCTTCATGGGACCTTCCATCGTTACTTTGATGCTAGGTGGTCCGATCATTGCCGGAGCCACTCTTTCGCGGTTCTTCGCTCTTCACGTGTTCATCATTCCCGGGCTGCTCATCGCGTTTGTGTCGATTCATCTTTTGATGGTTCTGAAACTTGGAATCAATGAATGGCCCATGCCCGGGCGCTTGGTGCGGAAAGCCACATATATTAAGGACTACCACGAGTTGACCAAGAAAGATGGCATTCCGTTCGTTCCTGGCGCGGTGTGGAAGGATATGTTTTTCACGGCGTTTATCCTGGCCGCGATCGCCGTGTGTGCCGTTTACTTCGGTCCATTTGGACCGTCGGGACCGCCGGATCCGACGATCATTCAAACAGCGCCACGCCCGGACTACTTCTTTCTGTGGCTTTACGCGGTGCTCTCGCTTTTGCCGCCTTCCATGGAAACTCCGGCTCTGCTCATCGGCCCCGTAGTCGTAATTATTGCGCTCCTGCTTTTGCCTTTCGTTTTCGGCGAAGGCGAAAAGAGCTGGAAGCGAAGGCCCGTAGCTGTATTGACGATCTTGCTCGTTGCGGTAGCGCTCGGAACGTTCACGCGTCTTGCTGGAAACGCGCCGTGGAGCCCGGTCATGGATGCGTGGAGCGGCGATCCCGTTCCCCCCGAGTTTCTGCACAACCGGACCG
The DNA here is from genome assembly GCA_963842255.1 of uncultured Acidobacteriota bacterium. Taxonomy (GTDB): domain Bacteria; phylum Acidobacteriota; class Terriglobia; order Acidiferrales; family UBA7541; genus Palsa-295. Next base: position 23,988 of record CAWJGI010000019.1, read on the forward strand.
CGCTGGAGCGGCAAGGCGCCCTGGTCTTCCAGGTGAAGCAATGTCACAACTGCCACTCGCTCGACAATCAGGGTGGAAAGCGCGGGCCGGCTCTCGACCGGGTAGCGGTGCGGCTGACCCAGGATCAACTGATTCGGCAAGTGATTCAGGGCGGTGGCAACATGCCTGCGTACGGCAAGAATCTCAGTCCCGCCGAGACTACGGCGCTTGTCGCGTTCCTTGAAACATTGCACCCCGCAGGACAATCGCCAGCGAGGAACGCATCGCGTGCTATCGCCATCAAATCAGATGCCGAGACCTCGCCCTCGGGCCACCCCTAGAATTCCATGACTGCTGATTCTCAAACTGTTTTGCAATCGTGGTCTTCTCCGCTTGGATTGGATCTGGTTCTGTGTCTTACTTCCCTGATTTACGCGCGTGGGTGGCTGCGTTTGCGCGCCGCTTTTCCGAATCTGGTTTCACCGTGGCGGCTTGCCGCATTCCTGGCTGGGATTGTGTCGGTTTGGATCGCAATTGGCTCGCCCCTTCAGGCGCTTGATGATGTGTCACTTTCCATTCATATGATCCAGCATCTCCTGCTTATGACCATCGCGCCGCTCTTCATCCTGCTGGCAGCACCGACGATGCCACTGCTTCATGGACTCCCGCACACACTGGCTAGCGGCGCAGTTGGTCCATTTCTTCGGTGGCGTTGGGTGAAATGGTTTGGAAGTTTCATAACCCGACCGATCGTCGCGTGGCTGATCGCAGCGCTTACTTTGCTTCTGTGGCACATCCCGGCTGTATTTGATTCGGCACTGCGATTGAGCTGGCTCCATGTGTTCGAGCACGTGTCTTTCTTCGCGGCTGGACTTATATTCTGGTGGCCTGTCGTTCAGCCGTGGCCCAGCAGGTCTCGATCGCCGCGATGGATTATTCCGCTGTATCTTTTCTGTGCGACCCTTCCCTGCGACGCGCTGTCCGGCTTTCTCGTGTTTTGCGATCGCGTTATTTACTCGTCCTATCTTTCTGCGCCCCGAGTCTTCGCCATTTCCGCACTCGAAGATCAACAGTTGGCGGCGGCTTTGATGTGGGTCTCGGTCACGATCATCCTGCTCGTTCCGGCGGCCATGGTCACAATCCAGATTCTGTCGTCCCAAGGACCGCGATTGCTTGAGCGAAATTGGATTGAGGTCGGGGAAATTTCTGCTGGGCCACTTCCTCCTTCCAAGACCGAGACCGTCTAAATCTGAGACTTAGCGATCACCGTGTTCATTCCAGGCCCCGCCGATTTTCCCTTATAATGCGCTGTCCATCCGTTAGGTTTTGGTGCTTGGAGGTTTCCCGTGGCCCCAGGTTGTCGGCGAATTGTCGCTCTGCTTCTGCTGTTTCTGCGGGCATCGTTTTGCGTAATTTGTTCCGCGCAGCAGCCGCCGACAGCAGCCGCCGGACCGTTGCAGCTCACCTTGAAGGAGGCTGTGCAACTCGCGCTCAAACAAAATCCTCAGCGCGTTATCGCTCGCGTGCTGGTTTCCGAAAGCGATCGCAATAGCCAGATCACCCGGTCGGCTTTGCTTCCCCAGGCCATGATCGAGGCTGCCAGCTCGCTGAATCAATATAATTTCAGCAGTATCGAGAAATCGCCGCGGAAAGCGGCAGGCCCCTACCAGGTTATCCAAGCCGGTCCTGCTTTCTCGCAAACCATCGTCGACTTCCCGAAAATCCGCGAATACCAAATCGGTCGCGAAGGCACCCGCCAGGCTCGTGCGGACGAACAGACCACGCGCGAGATCGTAGTCAACGCTGTCGTGGACCAATACTTGATGATTCTTCGCGCCCTAGCGACGCGCGATGCCGCGAGCGCTCGCGTCGCTCTCGCGCAACGGCTCTACGAACAGGCGGTCGAGCTGCAAAAGACGGGAATCGGATTGAGTATCGACACAGTGAGAGCCAATGTCGAATTGCAAAACGAGCGCCAGACTTTGATCGATGCTGAAACATTGACTCACACGACCAAGTACGGTTTGGCGGAACTCCTCGACCTGCCTCGCGACCAGGAACTCGATGTAGCCGACCACCTCGATTTCTTCGACCTGCCCGTTCTCGACAGGCAGTCCCTGCTCACTCAGGCGTTAGCGTCGCGGCCGGAGATGCGTTCACTCAATTCACAGCAACGCATCGCAAAATTATCGCGGGATTCGGCGAGTGAACAGCGCCTGCCGCAACTGGATTTCTCTGGTTTCTGGCTTTACCAAGGAGAGCAATTTGATAAAGGCATTGCGGCTTACACCTACGAGATCGCCCTGCAGTTCCCCATCTTCACCGGCGGCCGAATCCGGGCGGAAGAAGCACGCGCCAAGTTGGAAGAAGATCGTATCGCCGAAGTTCGCCGCCAGCAGGAAGCCCAGATCGTCGACCAGGTAAAATCCGCGATCGATGAATTAAAAGCGGCGCGAAATTCGGTGGACGTCGCCAATCTCGGTCTTACATTGGCCCAGGAGGAAGTAGCACAAGCACAACGCCGGTTTGCAGCAGGCGTCACCACCAATGTCGAAGTAATTACCGCGCAGGACGAACTGGCCCGAGCCAGCGATAATCAGATTGCCGCTTTGTACCAATTCAACTTGTCCCGCGCAGCGCTCGCCCGCGCTACCGGCGAAATCGAAGCCATGTATACGAAGTGAAAGGTGAACTGAAAGATGAGTTCTACTTCTACTACGCCAACGCCGCCACCGCCATCAGCAACGGCAGGTGACCCTGCGGTGCCGCAAGCGCATTTCTCGACGCGTCAGTGGATTCGAAATCTGAATCCTTACGTAAAGGGCGTTTTTGTTGTCGCCCTGATCGTGATCGCAGTGGCATGGTATGTGTTAACCGGCAGCGTGACCACGGACGACGCCCAGGTGGATTGCCACATCACGGCCATGGCACCACAGGTTCCGGGTTACGTCGTCAAGCTTTTGATCAACGACAACACGCCCGTCAAAGAAGGCGACCTGCTGGTCCAGATTGATCCGCGCGAGTATCAAGCGGAGGTGGAACAGGCCAAGGCCAACCTCGATTTCGCGGAGGCCCAAGCAAACTCCGCGAAAATCCAAATTGGCTTGACGCGTGAAACCACCACCAAGAGCACCCAAGGCGCGTCCGCGCAGAAAGATTCCGACGCAGCTGACTACGCAAGTTCTCAATCACAACTGGAGCAAACCGCCACCGCGAATCTGCAAGTGGCCGAAGCCAATGTAGCCGCGAAACAAGCCACCAACGTGCGTGCCCAGGCTGACCTGGCCCGTTACACTCCGCTCTTGACTACCGATGATGTTTCCAAATTTCAATTCGATGCGGTGGATGCTGCCGCGCGCGTGGCCAAAAGCGAACTATTGGCGGCCGAGCAGCAGCTGTCGGCTGCTCAGCAGGCGGTCCAGATTGCGCGCGCCAATACGCGTTCCTTTCAGGCGAAGCTAACGCGCTCGCAGGCCCAATTGCTGGAAACCAAGGCCCGCGAACAGCAAGTGCCCATTGCCGAAGCCAGTTACAAATCGGCGCTGGCGGCGGTCGAACGTGCGAAAGCAGCACTCCAACAAGCCGAGCTGAATCTGAACTACACGCACATCACGGCCCCGATCACCGGGCAAGTCACGCAAAAATCCGTGGATCTGGGGCAGTACGTTTCACCGGGGGAATTGCTTTTCACCATCGTGCCCCTCGATCAGATTTACGTCACCGCCAATTTCAAAGAGACGCAGATGGCCCACGTCGCTCCCGGGCAGAGGGCTCGTCTTCACGTCGATACTTACAGCCAGGATTTTGAGGGCGTGGTGGACTCGATTGCGGGCGCGAGCGGTTCGCGGCAAGCGTTGCTTCCGCCGCAGAACGCCACAGGAAATTTCATAAAAGTGGTACAGCGTATTCCCGTGAAAATTCTGGTCAAACCGTCGGGCAATCCGCAGCTGGTGCTGCGGCCAGGCATGAACGTGGAAGCTACTGTCTACACGCGCTGAGCGGAGAGGAACGCGTGGCCGGCTATTTCGCTAGTATCCCAAGCTACGACGCATGGGAAGAGAAAGAAGGACAGTTCATCAGCAAGACGCTGATGGCCCTGTCGTATCGTCACAGGATGGCCATCATGCTGACCGCTAGCCTGGTGACCGCCATCGAAATCTCCAATCGGCTTTCCATCAACGTGCTGCTTCCGGACATGCAGGGCAACGTGGGCGCAAACTCCGATGAAATCAGCTGGGTGATCACCCTTTATAATCTCGGCTTTCTCTGCTCGATGGCTCTGGGGAGTTGGATGACTCGCGTCATTGGCGCGAGAAAGCATCTGCTTTACTGCATCGGCTTGTATTCCATCGGCGCGACGGGTTGCTTCCTGAGCGAGCACAGCCTGAGCTCGCTGCTTGTTTCGCGTTTGATCATGGGCTTCGGCGGGGGCGCGTTCCTGGTACGCGCCGTAATACTGGGCGGTGTGATGTTTTCGGCCAAAGAGCGTCTCAAGGCGTTTACCGCGTTTTACATCGTTCTGGGTTTCTTCGAGATTACATATCCTATTGCGATGGGATGGATCGACGACACCTTCCATTGGAACTACGCATTCCTGCTTGATTTCCCATTCATGACTCTCGGTGCGGTGCTAATCTGGAAGTTGCTCCCGCCTGGTTTTCTGTTTCGACGGCCAGCGGAAAAGCACGTAGATTATCTCGGGGCTATGCTCGTGATCGCTTCCCTGTCCTGCTTGCAAGTTGCCACCAGCCGCGGTGAACGCGATCTGTGGTTCGAATCTTCCTGGGTTGGCCCCACTTTGCTTGTGGCTGCGGTTTGCTTTGTCGTATTCCTATGGTGGGATAGCCGGATCGAAAATACCGCGCCGGTATTTCATCTGCGCACGGTCTGGCGGCGCGGGACCTTGCGCACAGCTCTTTCTATAATCCTGATTATAGGTGCGCTCTTCGGGGCCGGCCTTTATGTTGCGCCGCAGTACCTTCGATTCGTTCAGGATTACAGTGCGACCCAGACCGGCGGTTTTATTTCGTGTTACACCTCCGGCCTCATCCTGGGACTTTTCTTTGCATTATGGTTTCTTGTTCCCCGGTTCGGGCCGGTTTTCACCGTCGGCGCGGGGCTCACGCTGATGGTCGTAACCTGCGCTTTGACTGTCTATCTTTTTACGCCCACCACGCCGACGATAGTGATAGGTCCTGCGCTTTTCTTGCAGGGGTTCTCGCTGGGACCGCCTCTCCTGGGCATTTCGCGCATCGTCAGCGGCGATGCGCCGCCGGCGGAGTTGAACGACCTCTCCTCGAGCTATTTCTTCGTGCGACAGGTGGGAAATACGTTCGGCGTGACAGCAGCGACGGTTCTGTTCGATCACCGCCAGACCTTGCATTCCGAGCGGTTGTTGGACGTAGCCAATCGCCTGGATCCCGTCGTGCGCACTACTCTTGAGCAATATGCGAATCTGATTCATCGCAACGCTGGCGGAGGCAGCGACCCACAGCTCGGCGCGTTGCAGCTGTTTCAAAACAACGTGATTACCCAGAGCAGGCTGCTTGCGTATGTTGACATTTATTTCGGGTTGGGCGCGATATCGTTGCTAGCCGTAATACTGCTCGTCCTTGCGCGGCCAAGACCCAAGCACGGCCCGCACCATTTTCTTCCATGGTAACGGTCTCGGGTAGGGCCAACCGTTGCGCTCGCAGCTTTCCTTTACCCGCCGAGCTCGGAATCTCATCATTCCGCTCGAGGCGTCTGCGCGGGTCGGACCGACCGTCCGTAAAACCCAGATTCCCCAAAACCGCCTTGTTTCTCCTTGCATCTTTTCGCGGTTAAGGCTATCGGCTGGCCGGAGGCACGATTCCATTCATGCGCAAATACTCGACTACCTGCCCGTAATGGTCGAATATATGCTGCGCTCCCAGCACCGCCAGCCCCAATCGAGTCGCAGGAGCATCCCCAAACGGACTCTTGATCGGTGCCAGGATGTTTTTTTTGTCAATGGAATCGATGGCCTTGTGCAGGTAAGCGAACGAATCGTTGGCGAACTTTATAATTTCAGCTTTCGATTTTATCGTGGCCGGCCCCGATTCCCCTGCGACGTCAACAGGTGGCTTCTCACCCAGGATGGCCGCACCCAGAATATAGTTCACAGCGGCGACATGCTTGAGCTGCTCGCCGAAGGTGCGCACGCCTTTAAATTCCCCGCTGGTCGGCGCGAACGAATACTTGTCTTGCGGCATGGCATCCGCGGCGGACATTAATTCCTTCTCCGCTCCCATCACGCTGTGATTCAGCACCTGCGCCACGCTGCGATTTTCCACTGCCTTGGCCTGCATTACCGCCGCGCCTGTACATGCAATCACCAAAACACCTAGCCATAGGCTGCGAGCTCTCATGATCGTTCTCCTTGTGCATTGACCGGGCAAAAGTAGTTAGCTGGACTATCGCAGTGGTATCATCCGCCTTCGTGATGCGTCAAGTGAGAGAGCCGCAACGAGGACTGTTAGTTCCCGCCCCCGGACTTACGGGGAACGATCTGCTACCGCAGTTTTGCGTATTCGGATTTGACGGCAATGAGGATGGGGATGTCGGGGTCGGCGTCCTTCCACAGTGTGAAGAAATCATCGTATGCAGCGTGGGCTTTGGGGGTGTCGCCTGTAACGCGTAGGCGCAGGCGGGGCCTAGGTGCGCAAGTGCGCCGGTCGTGAAGTTTATGACGATGGTCCGGTGATCGAGGATTTTCTTTGAACTCCGCGGCCGGCTCTTTTCCTCGTCCTAATTTCAAATACGCCTCGCCGCGCAGATAAAACGGATAGAGCGGCGCATAGCCATCCCAGCCTTTGCGTCGCGAGCTGCGATGCTTTGCAGCTTTCGAGACGAACCCTGGGAAAGGAAGGACATCTCCACATGCGCAGACAGAGCTACTCTGATTTGCACAAGAAGGATAAATAAGTTCCTCGGGCTCTATGCTCTCTGGGACTTTAACCCATTATTTTTCAGCGAATCCGATAGGGGCAGGCGAAGTGCTGAGTCTTAGTAGTACCAAGGCCAGTGTCCCGCGGCACTAACGATCGCCCCTCTGCATCGGCACTCGTTAGACACCGAGATACGAGCCGAGACCAGAAGTTGGCAGGTTCGAGCCGAAACAGTCGGGAACTGCTGGCAAAGGGGCAGGCCATGGATTTACCCTTGGGTGGCGCAAGACATTCTATTTTGCAGGATCTACGGAATTTTTGGTTCAGCGATGAAGGCCAGGATCTCGCCGAATACGCTGTGATGGCTGCCGTAATTCTGGTCATAGCCATCAGCGCGACCGGCTTGCTGGGCGGAAGAGCGCACAATGTCTTTTCCACCGTAGTCCGCTCGCTGCGGGATTGCCTCCATACACACTGACTTCGGAAGCAGGGATGAAGCCTTCTCTAGACACCGCCTATCGTGAGCGCGACTGGTGGCTAGCGGGCTTTTCCGCGAGGCGGTTTGCGACCTTTTGGAAATTCAATCGGCCCACACCTTGACTCAGATTGGTCACACCTTGACATAACTTCTGGTACCGTTTGCTCATCAATCCCGCTATGGCTTTAGATTCGCGAGCGGTGTTTTACAACGCGGAGGAAAGAAGTGAATGTGAAGGCGAAGATCAAGTCATTACTGGCAAAAGTGCCTAGCATCGTGCCCGTTCTCCTGATCATTAGCGCATTCACCGCGATCTCGCTTTCGCATCTGCTATCCGCGCAGATAATGGAGGATCGGACGATTGTCGGCTCCGCCCCGGCGCTTGGATCTGAGCCATGGACCGATGCTGAAACTGTTAAGCCAGCCGACCTGGTCAAAGAAATGGCGGGGGCGAAAGACGGCAATCGCCCCGTGATTGTTTGCACCGGATTTCGATTTCTTTATGAAGGCGCGCACGTTCCGGGAGCCGTCTTTCACGGTCCAGCTTCGAGGCCTGAAGGGATGGACGAGCTGAAGAAATGGGCGCAAGGGATTGACCGTTCTTCAAACGTGATCGTCTACTGCGGTTGCTGCCCGTTCGAGAATTGTCCGAACGTTCGGCCTGCCTTCGAAACGCTTCACTCCATGGGATTCAACCACTTGCGCGTTCTCCTGCTGCCTAATAATTTTGCGAAAGACTGGGTCGATCAAGGCTACCCGTCCGAGAAAGGCAAGTAAGCCACAATTAGAACTGAAAGGTGAGAAATCACCGTGTGGGAAAGTTCTGGGAATAGCTGAGGTTTGAAGCCGTCGCAGTTATGCTGTGTCTGACGAGCCCGTCACCACAGATACCAGTCCAGGATGCGCGATAACGTTCTTTTCATCCGCCGGTAGATGCGGTCTCCCTCGACGTGATCTCGTACTTGAAGCCATCCGGATCAAGGGGGTCGAGCCGACCGTTGGCCGTTTCCGCTTGCGGATACATCAAGAAGCCGATGGCTGCGCCGTTCGATCCAGGCAGAGCGATATCATGCGCAAAGTTGTAGGCCGTCCAGTTCATCTCCCACGATCCAAAAAGGCGCGCGCGGGCTTTCTTCACCATTTCATCGTCGAGAGGGCGATTGCCGGGCGGTTCTTCGAGCACTACTTTGCGGACGTCCGCGGGATCGACGGGAACCCATCCGTAGCCAGCGAGATAAACCTCTGCGCGGCAGTGTTGTGCTTTTGTCACGTTTTCCGATGACGCGCCCAGGCTCTTGTATCCCATTTCCGATTTGGCGGTGCGAATTCCATAGACATCGCGAGCCGGGAGGCCGGCCGACCGCGCGAGGCCTACGTATAGTGAGTTGAGATCGGCACACTTGCCGCTCAGATCTTTGGACTCAAGCATGAAGCGGATGTCACCAACGCCGCAACCGCGCGTTTTCGGATTACGAAATGTGTTTTCGACAATCCACTCATAAATAGCGCGCGCCTTTTCAACATCCGTATTCGCGCCTGCGGTGATCTGGGTCGCGGTGTCTTTCACGATGCCGTCTGTTGGCAGCAACTTCGTCGGACGCAAGAAATGTTCCAACTCCGAGGGGCTCACTTTCCTCGCCGTGCCGGGCGCAGCAAGGTCCACCGCACAATTCCTCGTTGTCACCCGGCTAGTGACCGTGAGGACCGGCCTGACCCCCGCGGCATATTCCGCGACGATGATTCCCAGCGCATCGGACTCGCTGGCGACCATCTTCTTCGCAGTCCCTGCTCCTGCATCGAAGGTATTCGCGAGCGTCTTCTGGAAGGGTGTTTCGGTGATGAGTGCCGCAGGCACCCATATGCGTGTTGCGCCGAAAGGCTTCAGGACTTCAACGCGGGTCGTGACTTCGAATATGCGCCAACTGTCAGGCGCTGTGCTCTGCGCAAACAGTGGCTCGGCGCCTCGCAACGCGAGGCTTGCCGACACGATGCCGGCGTAAGTCAGAAAATCGCGACGGTTCACGGAGCCACCTCTTCGGCCAGAATTTTGCGTCTGGCTTTCCCATCCAACCGCTAACTTACTCCTGACTCCATCTCTGTGCAATGCAGGTGTTCGTTTTCCCCGACAAATTCCAGATCCCGGAATCTGTGAGCGTCTTGGCTCGCACGAACAGGACGAGGTGCTGCTCGGCTTCTATCCCCGGCTATTGCTGCTTGTGTATGCTTTGGTGTTCGCTTCCGATTAGCGCAGCGCTAAAAGTGTCCCGCCGTTCCTTAGGGGATCGAAATGAGTGCACTGGGCACTGTGCGATTTCGAGGCGCAGACAAATATGCGTCCTGTTTGAATACTGTTGCAGGAAGGCTGCGTCCTGACCTGGCGCGGGAAAACTTGCACGGGTTTTGCCCCTGAACCGTTCCGGCTTGCGCGTTTTAGATTTGGGCGGTGGCACTGGTTTTGAGCTGGTTTCGACGTAGTCGACGCTCAGGTCTCGATTGCAATCGGGTTGCAGCAGTTATCTGAACTTCAACTGAGCTAAGCCTACAACGATTCCAAGAAGGTAGAGAGCCGCGGCAAGCACGACTCCGCGAAACGGTGCAGTGAAAAAATAGAGCTTGGCGATGACTGAATAGCCAAGTAGAAGTGCGAAGCCAAGCGCAAGCAAGAACCAGGAGTCGAAGAGAGATGCGCTATCGCGAAGCGCGAAGTATCCGTACAGAGCGCCAAAGAGAATAAGGCCGAAACTATGGGTCGCGTTGAAGCCAACCCAAGCCCGCCACATTGTGGTTTCTCGGGTGATGACGGGTGAAACGGCCATCATTCTGGCCGCAAGGTCTGGGTCACGGGGGTGCAGTTTCGGCCCGCGAAAGGTGTAAAGCAAGTGCACCAGGCCGAGTAGCAAGATGACCGCCGCACTCGCTGCAATGAACGCTGAAGATTTCATGATTGGTACTCCTGCAGCCCCGACTGCCCCGAGCGTAGATTATCTCATCTCTTCCAAATCGATCCCGACCAGGGATTGTTGGCGAAAAGTCGCGATTACACTTAGAAGCTCCAGGCCGGCTCACTTAACAGTTCGTCGACAACTCGGAAACCATCCGCAAACTGATTGAAGGAAATAAAACGCAAAAAGCATAACCTCCCACAAAGGAATAACTAATGGGATGGTCCGCCGCATTCCGGTTAGCCCGGGGATGTCGAAAAGTGAGTGGATTTGACGGCAATCAGAGCCGAAGCTGAATCAATTGATTACTATCCGACGTGAAATTGGACAGAGGACAGCAGCGCTATGATTCCATTCCACATAATCTGCACACCAATGCAAACTAGCAGGAATGCGGACAGCCGGATAATGACCGTCATCCCTGTCTCTCCGAGCGCTCGAGCAAGCCGATCCGCGAATCCGTAACAGAGGAAGATGCTGACACCAATCAGGCCAGTCGCCATCAGCGCCGCAAGGATAAGCAAAACGTGGATTCCGTAGCGATGCGTCGAATTCGCACCCAGAGTGATTGCGACCGAGATGGATCCGGGCCCGACCGTCAGAGGCAACGTTAAGGGGTAGAACGCCTGTCGAAATACGTCTTGAGGCTGAATATTTCTCCGTGCCGGATCGCGCGCTTCGTCTTTCTGCATCAGCATGGCCCATCCAACGGCGACAACAACCAGGCCCCCGCTAACTTGCACCACCGGCAGCGAAACGCCAAAAAAACCAAGAATTTGCGACCCAATAAAGTAGGAGACGATCATCAGCAGAAAACTGTTAACGGCAACCTTTCGCGAGAGTGCTCTTCGTGTCTCAGGCGAGTACTCGCTCGTAAGCGCCAAGAAGATAGGGCTTCCACCCAGCGGGTCAACAATGGGAAAGAGCGCACTAAGAATCAGGAAGAAAAGTTTGACTGCGTTGGCCACTCGGATCTCCCCGCGACAAACGAAAACAGCGATCGCTTCATACCTTACAGCAATCAGCAAAAACCTGAAACAAACGACAAGTTGATGGGTCCTCCGTGCAACGGAATCGAATTTCCTAAAATTAAATTCCCGCGCATGTCTTCCCGTTCTAGAGGCTTGAACCCCTGAAGGCAAGTCTTCCGTACGAATGGCAAATCTTCATAGGAAAAGCGCTCGCCGCCTGCGCTCTATTTTGTAGTAGTGGTGTCCTGCAGAAGGACGGCGTCCGATTCTACGTGGCCGCGAATCATGGCCAGAGACTTGCCATCCGGCGAGAAATGCCAGACGCGGATTTGTTCTTTGGGGAAATTCGTGATTTGGCGGCCCGGAGAGCCATCGAGCGGCTGCAGCCAAAGATTGTCCACATCATTTTGGCGGATGGTGTACACCAAGGCCTTTCCGTCGGGCGAAAAGCGTGGACCCGTGGATGTGCCGAGATGCACATCGAGCATCCGCGCCTGCGGATGCGGACCGGCATCGAGGGGAACCAGCACAATCTTTTGCACATTGGTGAGGCCGGCACCGGGCAATTCGACAGTGGAAAGAAACGCGAGAGTTTTCCCGTCGGGAGAAATGCCCAGAACCGACGAACCCACGATGCCATGCGGCACATCGCTACCTGGCACCGCTTCAGGCTCCCCACCCGCTAGAGCAACGCGATAGAGCTGTTCGCTTCCGGAGGAGCGGTAATATACGAACTTGGAATCCGGGGAGCATACCGCGGCGTTTTGGTTCTTACCGTTGGTCAACTGCACGGGGTTGGAGCCATCGGAATTAATGCGCCAGAGGTTGATGCCAATTGTTCCGGCTCCTCCGACCTGGCTATACACAAGGGTGTGTCCATCGGGGCACGCGGCCAGATCGAAGGTGGAGGCCTGATCCAGAATTTGGGTTTGGGAGTTCCCGTCCAGCGAAGTCCGGAAATATCTTCAAATTCATCGGCAAGTAAAAAGCTCCGGAGCCGGCCCAGTCAAAATTGTCGCCCGTTTTCTCCTGCGGGAAAACGGGAGAAGGCAGGTCCTTACCGGTTCCCGCAGCAGGAAAAGTGTACAGGCCGGAGTAGGATTTCTGCTGGACGGCGGAAAGCGTGCGGCCGTCGGCGGAAACGCTGAGAGAGGAATAGTCGCTGGTGTCCTTGGTGATTGCGTGAAGCTGGCTGTCGCGCGCCGATACGAAGGCGATTTGGTTGCGCTGATAACCGTTTTGCGGGCCCTGGTATCTCACCAGCAGTCCCCTTCCGTCCGGCAGCCAGATTCCATTCGGTATGTAGTAAGCCCTGAAGGAGGCGAAGCGCGAGCTCTTGCCCGTGGCTGTGTCAATCCGGTCGAAGACGGAGATATTTCCATCCACCTGCGTTAGCTGCTCGAGGATGGTCGCGCCATCGGGAGCCCAAGCCAAAAAGAGCGGGAACAGGTCGGTGGGCCCGGTGAAAAGAGTCTTTTCCGCGGAGCCCTCGGCGCCCGCAATCAGAATGTAGTACTTGCCGACTTCGGGATCGTTCTCGCGAATGAAGGCGATGCGTTTGCCGTCGGGTGAAAAGGTGGGACCACGGTCAATGTCGTGCACCACCGGCTGTGGGGTTCCGCCCAAGACGGGAGCGCGATAAAGCGTGTAAACATCGTGGACGTTGGTGTCCGCCTTGCGAAAGTATAGGTAGTTTCCGTCGGGGGAAAACGCCACGCCGTTGAAATATTCATCGGAAGGAGCGATCACCTGGGTGTTGCTATTGGTGGCCACATGACGGAGCCACAAGCTGCTCTGCCCCTTGTCCGTCACCACGGTGAGCACATATTTTCCATCAGGAGAAATGGCCGCGGTCTGGACTTTTCCGCTGCTGGTGAGCGGGGTAATGGTGAAATCCTGGAACGGCGGAGAAGCGCGGCGGCTCATCAGCGCATAGACGCCATACGCGGCGGCCGCGAGTAGCAGCAGCGCTATCAGGAGGCCCACACCCAAACCAGACCTACTTTTCTTCGCTGCTGCGATTGCGACAGAATTGCCCGAGGATTGCCCGGCGGAGGGAATTGCATTGAGAGGCGGCGCGGAGAAGGAGAGTGGCGGCACACCTAACGAGCCGGCAGACCCGGACACATCGCCCGAATTATTAATGGCGCTCGAAGAATCGCCGGACGTAAGAGGCACGGCTGCAGCGGGCGGGGTTGCGGCGAATGAAGAACGGCCTGAGCGGCCGGAGTCTGTATCGCGTTTCAGACGTTGCAAATCCAAACGAATGTCCGCGGCGTGCTGATAGCGCATCTTCGGATCTTTTTCCAGCGCCTTGCCGATTATCTCTTCCAGCTTAACCGGCAGGTCGGGATTCAGGCGCGTGGGCGCCGTGGGCTCACGCTCGAGAATAGCGTTGAAAATCACACCGGTAGTGTTGCCGTTGAAGGCTTGGCGTCCCGTGCACATTTCATATAAGACCAACCCGAAAGAAAACAGGTCCGTACGGGCGTCCAAATTTTCTCCACGCACTTGCTCGGGCGACATAAAAGCAACGGTGCCGAGAGAAGTTCCGGGACTGGTGAGGTTGGGGTCGGAATCGAGCGTGGCCGCACCGACGGTAACCGTTTCGCCGATGTTGCGCTTAGCGGCCATTTGTTTCGCCAGGCCGAAATCCAGAACTTTGGCCTGGCCGCGATCGGTGACGAAAATATTTGCCGGTTTGATATCGCGATGAATGATTCCTTCGGAATGAGCCGCGTCCAAAGCATCGGCTACCTGGATGCCGGTCTCTAAAATCATGTCCAGCGGCAGAGGGCCCCCGGCGATGCGATGCTTTAAAGTTGCGCCGCGCAGGAGTTCCATTGCGATGAATGGAGCACTGCCGGAATCGTCGATATCGTAAATGGTGCAGATGTTGGGATGATTCAGCGCGGAAGCAGCTTGCGCTTCGCGCTCGAAGCGCTCGAGGGTGATGCGATCTTTTGCTACATCTTCAGGCAAGAATTTCAGCGCGACCTGGCGCTTTAGCTTGGTGTCTTCGGCGCGGTAGACGACGCCCATTCCGCCACCGCCCAATTTTTCAATAACTCGGTAGTGGGAAAGCGTGCAGCCGATGAGGGGTTGCGATGACTCAGACATACGGCGCTTATGTTAGGCGGCATACTGCGGCGAGTCAATGAAACCTATCGCGGCGCGTTGTGGTCAACGCGCGATCGCTGGTGGACGCGGTGCGTGAACGAGTGTTGACTGCGCGAGCCGGTGAACAGAAGGATGAACTGTACTTCCGCAAAGTCGGAGACGATCAATTACTGGAGATTCGCGCATCGCGGCCAAAACAGGATTGGATTCCACCACGCGTGGTGCGTTGCGAAGATGCTTACTACAGACTGGAAGCATCTGAGATCAAGTCAGGCCCAAGACCGTTCTTCTACTCGCTACGGCGGCTGTCAGTGGGCGTGGCGGGACGTAGCGTTCTTATCTATTCTCCCGCCGATGAACTCGTTCGAGAATGACGGGGCCCCTGAGGCGTAGTGGCTCGGCTGGATTTCGAGAATTGTTTTTCGCACTCCCAGTCCGAAAATCTTCTGAGATTGGTGGCGGCACATCAGGCAGTACCGTGATCTGATTCGCCAGATACACCTGGAAACATGGTGACTGAACTGCTCGGCTGGAATAAAAGGCTACGAATCTATAAAGCTGGATCGATCAGCGTGAGATCCGTATCCGGATCAAAGCGCTTCTGCATCGCTACCGGATCGACGGTGACCATTACTTCTAATGTCGGTGATACCTTTGCTTCGAGAACGTGGCCGCCTTGCGTGGTGCCCTCTGGGCTGCCCACCACCATGTGTGGATCATGGGCTTTCCTTCATAGAGCGCGATATCGCCGCTCATGCCGATCACTTCGTGCTGACCACGTATGGGAATCTTTTTGTACATTTTGCGCTGGGGATCGAACCAGCCGACCGTTGCGCCGCTCAGAGCTCCAATCGCCGTGAAATGCGCGCTAGTGACGTGATACTTTTCGGCAAATTCCAGGAGTCCGGCAAAAGCTTCATCGCCCTGATAGAAGATGACCGCGTATTGTTTGGTCGGTTCCCCTGGATTCAGCAATTGAACCTGCATCTTGGGCGCCTTGCCGTGCGGAACGGCTGCCGACGGCGATACGTAGTCGTCTGCCGTTTTCTGCGATGACGCCATCACGGCGGTGACGCCAATCAATAGCAACACGCAAGCGAGCCGTTTCATTTTGATCATGGCTTGAACCCAGGTGGGCGCGCTTTTCCATCTCCAAGATGACGGCCGAAAAATCCAGCTCCGGTGCTTGGGTGAATTGTGTCGAATTGACCTCGTAAGCGGCTCGCGTGGCGGGCATATCGGCGCCAGCCGCGGCTGCGAGGCTGAGAATCAGGCCAAAATCCTTATGCATCAGGCGCAGCGGAAATTGCGGACTGTAATCGTTCTGCATCGCTCTTTGCAGCTTGCCGGCGTGTGCGGGAGCGACGACCGTGGTTTGGGACAACACCTCCAGCAAGCGATTGCGCTTAAGGCCAGACTTTTCCCCGAAAGCAACGGCCTCGGCAATCGCCTGCATTCCAATTCCCAGCAGGGCGTTCACGACCAGCTTCATTACCGCGCCGCACCCATTGGGCCCGAGATAAAAATATTTTCGCGCGATCACGCTGAAAATGGATTCGGCCGCGGAGAAACAGCCCTGGTCACCGCCGCCAAACAAGATTAGAGCGCCCTGTTCGGCGGCGGGAGTGCTGCCGGAGATAGTAACGTCGAGTACTTCAAGGCCACGCTCGGAACCGAGTTCCGTGAGTTCGAGAGACGTCTGCGGATTTACCGTGCTCATGTCTATAGCCAGCGCGCCGCGCAGCGCGTGGGCGAACGCGCCGTCCGGTCCTTTATATACGGCCAGAACAGCTTCGTCGGTGGGAAGGCACGACAACAAGACATCACACGTGGAGGCAAGTTCCGCGATGCTTTCCGCGACGGTGCATCCAAAGGAAACCAGTGCCTCGGCCTTGCTGCGATTGCGGTCATAAGCGGCGACGTGGAAGCCGGCTGCGAGCAAGCGCTGCACGATCGGATGACCCATGTAACCGACTCCGACAAATCCAAGTTTATTTCTTTCCTTGGTGATGGGGTTCATGGCGAAGCTCCTTTCGTTCGATGCCGAACGAGCTCTTTGCTGCTGGGGTTGGGTTTCGTTTTCGTTTTCGACGAAATCAATTGGATGGCCGCGCGATGGATTCTAGGCAGAGGCGATGCTTTCTTGCCGGGGACACCATGAATTCGGGGCCGATCGGATTGAGAATCGTCTCAAGAGTACGTACTGCATATCATTCCCAAGCGCAAAGGAAAAGGGACTCCTTTTTCTTGGCCTGCCCATTTTCTCTCCTGGGCACTCTCCACTCCCGGGCGCGGGCATATGAGCGTCACCGCCAGCCTAAGATTGCGGAGGGCTTCAGTCTGTTCGAGCTGATCTGTGCTCAGTACCGCTTGCGATGTTGTCCTGAACATAGACCCTACTAGAACCGATACATAAGACCGGCATTCGCAGCGGGCTCCCATGCGAAACATCATCATTGCATTCAACCTCGCGAACTCCGGGCGACTGGCGCTTGCGCGTAATTCTACATCGACAAAGGAGATAACACCGAAGCGCAGATTAGGAACTCGCACCGCGTGGGATGTATCGTGGAAGAGGAAGGCCGCCGAGCATGGTATCGACAGCGCCCTCTTTTTCAGCTGCCGTTTTCTTTATGATTTCTGGAATCTTATTTCCTGCTCGCGTCATCTGTCATTTCGACCAACGTGCCGGCTATCACCAACCCGAGCATCGCCTCGATGCCTATCGCAAGGAGGCCGAGTTCCTCCGTATATACTTGCTCAACCCCGTCGGACAGAGCAGTACGTCAACGGAGGAAATCCCACTTGGCGACAAATGATCCTTGATGACGTTCGTTGAATGTGCCGCCGATCTGGACTGTTAATGAAAAAGCAATAGAGCACGCCAAAAGATTGAGGGTTGAGCGAAATGGGTGGAGGTATGGTGCACCTGAAGATCGTGCAGGCGGGAAACCCTGTTTTGCGGCAAGCCGCGCGACCGCTAACACGTGAAGAAATATTGGGTGAGGAGATCCAAAGACTGATCCGCGACATGAGAGAGACGATGCATGATGCCCCCGGCGTCGGATTGGCCGCACCCCAAGTCGGTCTGTCCCTTCAGCTTGCTGTAATCGAAGACAGCGAGCACTTGTTGAAGGCGATACCGCCGCAGGAACTTGCCGAGAAGCAGCGCCGACCGGTGCCTTTCCACGTGGTCATCAACCCGCAAATCACCCCCAGTGATAGGGAAGAAGCCGCTTTCTACGAAGGCTGCCTAAGTCTCCCCGGGTTCTCTGCAGTGGTTCCACGCGCCCGAGCAATCCGGGTGGAATACCTGGATGAACGCGGTAAGCAACACTCGGTAGACACTTCCGGGTGGTATGCCCGAATTCTCCAGCACGAAATCGACCATCTGCGGGGAACTCTCTACATCGACCGCATGCGCAGCCGCACATTCACTTCGCTCGACAACTGGAACCGGTTCTGGAAGGGCAAGCCAATCGAAGCAGCACGTAAGAGACAGAAAAAGACTCACGCGCAAGGCTCCGTTCTTAGACTCCGAGGTCGTCCGTGAGCTCGATCTCGCGCTGGATCTGGCGCGCGAAGGGAAAGGTATTTTGACAGTTTTGCCTGAACATCCTCGCTTTTGATGGCGCGGTGGCCAAGTGGTAAGGCATGAGTCTGCAAAATCCTTATCGGCGGTTCAATTCCGCCCTACGCCTCAAAAATTTCTCGGTTAAGGAAGGGGAAAAGGCTTAACGAGATTTCTTTGTTGGTCCACGCAGCTTGAGGCGTTTCCTAACAGGCCATCCTAAAACGCGATCACCTTACTCCTCGCGCCATTCGCCAAAGTTAATTCCGTTTCAGCGTGACCAGCGATTTCCACGAAGGTCTTTCCAAGCACCGTCGTCGGCGTACCGTTCCGGATGCAAAACTTTTGAGCGCGGGTCTTCGGCCGTGTCCAATTGAAGGACCATCCACTTCGGGTACGGAGTACCCGGATCCGAAACCGCATCCAATTGGCGTATATCGTCTTCTGAAAGCTGCAGGTCAACCCACACAGTGCTGGCACCGAAGGTGCGATACCTACTGGCCGCCGGGCAACTTCTTCGAATGAGACGGAGGAGCCGGGTGTCTTCGAGCTACTCGCAGAGATGGAAGGTGCATTTCCAGAGCTGAACACGCTCGTCGAGCGGTCAGTCCAGGCCATGCAACAGATGACAACTTTAGCAGAGAGCGCGACGGCGGATGTTCATCAGAATGACGCCGCCCACGGTGGATTCGCCGGACGATTGCGAGTTGCGGTGCACACCATGCTGCTATAAATGAGCCTGCATCATGGCCGACTACTGCGGCGACGCGACGGTAGCCGAACGCCTCGACCAATGCCAAGGCGTCGCGCGCCATCGTCAACGTGCAACCGATCATAGATATTCACGTTCACATCATGCCGCACCACATGATGAAACCTTCGGCACTTGAACTGATAAAACGCGGACGCAAGGATTTCGCCGATGTGGAACGTTATTCGGCCGATCCCAAAGCTTTTCTTGACTTGCTCGACAGCCTAGGAGTTGAACGCGCCGGCCTGATCAATTATGTCGCCCCGACGATCACCAAGCAATTTTGCTGCCGCCACCCGCCCATGGCCGGCGATGATCGTATTGTTATGATCGATCAGAACCGGATTGGAAAAACCGAAGGAGCGGATGCTCGCAGCAATTTGGTGAACCTGATGCTTGGAATGCTTTCTTGCATTACAGGGGTGGGACTTCTCGATGTGGAGTCACTGACCTCCAATCGCATCCATTTCATTCGGCACTCGATCGATCCTCACGCCGTGCGGTGATTCGGAAAGTATAGCGGTTCCGACACTCTGGCCCTTCACATTTATGATGTTCACGGTGACGGGTCTCGATGTGCCATGCTTTTGGCCCTCTTGTGCGAAAACCGCTACGACCGAAAGTACAAGAAAGAATGCTACAGTCGCGATGGCTCTCATCGTGTCTCTCCAATCGTCGGTTCGAATATTCAGGTCCACAAGGGACGTAAAACGCTGAATCTTATACACCGCCCACTCGTTTAGCGGCTGCCAGATCAACCGCGTTGTTCCAGTCGATCACTGGCCGAATGGATTCGCCGTGATCCTCTTGGAGATATGGCTTCTCGCCAGCGATTAGATCTTCAACGGTGTAAAAGGCCGCGCTTGTAATCAAATAAAGGGGCTTTTCGTCAGCGACAAGGATTGCTACCGCACCGTTTAGTAATCTAACTTTAAAAGCTTCCATCAAGGTTCCAACTTTGCATGACAAAACTTGATAAGCTCATCGGCCCGTACAGGAGCCTTGAAGCCTCGACGCATCGCCAGGTGGATGTACCGGCGACGCCAGTCCGCATCGCAACGCACCGCTGCTTGTGCTGCAGTAATCATTCCGAGTGGAGTCATTTTATTGGAGGAGATTGAGGAAATCGCCACTTCGAATAGCGGAATCTAACTGGTCAGGGCCTACGGGAACTTCAATTTCGACGCGCGTGGAGTACGCGTTTATACGGATCCCGTCGAATATGTTAGAAGGCTGCGATCCGGATTGCGCGGCTTCGTGCTTGCGATAGGCTATGGCCGCCTGCAGCAGAGCCGCAAGCATGAAGGCTTCTGCGGGAGACGAACAGACGATCTCCGATCGCGCTGAGAGAACATCTTGATCGGTGACGTCGAATTCCAGGGACTGGATGTGATCGAGCAACACTGTAGCTTGCGGAATTTGCGCTTCCGCCGGCAGCAATTGTTGAAGGGCCGCGCGAGCGTAATCTTTATTCCAGACCGACCAGGTTAGGGAGTCTTGACGCGCATCTTTAACGAGAGCAGTTAGTACTGAATTTTGCGCGAAGCTTTCGTTGCCTTGGGAACGTACTGCTAAAAGTTGTGCGAGTGCTGCGTGTTGGCCGAATGCCGCAGTTTCGGGATCGAGAAATGCCAGGTACAGATCGCTTGTGTTGCCGCCGATGTTCAACAAGTGCTCACCTTGTTCGTCATCGATGGGCAAATTGTGCTGGCCAAAATAACTTTCGACCGTGCCGGGGGAGAAATGTCCGGCGGCCACGCCGACAAAACCTGCCGCACCGATCTTTGTAGCAGGAACTGTTCCCCACGCCAGCGTGTCCACCTGGGTTTCGACATTAAGGCCTGCATTCGATAGTAAAAACTCGAGTTTGCGGAAGCGCATCGGAAGCAGGCTCTGTTCGGCCACTGCGAACCACGGTTGTTGGCGCGCCGCTTTTAAATCGAGATAACTGAGTTCAGCAACTTCTTTGGGAAACATTTCGACCACTGAAGTGTCGAGACCACTCGCATTTGCGAAATGAGGGGTAAGGATGACAGCTGCTACGATCGCAGCCGTCACCCGTTGGATGCTTCTTTTGACATTCATTGCAGGCACCCTCCTCAGTGTCTGGCCCTAGTTCACTGTCACCGCAATCGATGTTGACTGCATCATGGTGCCGGACGTGGCGTTGACCATAACTGTAGCCGCCCCGGTTGGTGTGCCTGTGCCAGTGGGGGTTGTGCTTTTTGAACTGCCACAGCCGGCCGCCGCAACGAGTAGGCCCGTAGCGGCAGCAATGCCAATCCACCGTGGCACACGATGGGCACCCTTGCCGTGTTTCGACGCTCTCTTCAGGAAATACAGGAGCGCGAAAAGCAATCCGGCCAATGCCAAGCCCAACGGACCTTCGCGAGTTCCACGGATTGCTGCGAACGGCTTGAATGCCGCTCCATATGTTCCGGTGGTCACCGTGGAAATCGTCAACTGAGTTGTTACTGGACCGCTTGTGGGTGTGATTGTGGTTGGAGAAAACGAGCACGTCGCGCCGCCGGGCAAGCCGGAGCATGAAAATGATACGGCGCTATCGAAGCCGTTCGTCGGGGTAACTGTCAGTGTGGTTGAAGCGGATTGTCCTTTCACGACTGTCAGCGACGGGGAGGCAGCGGCGATGGAGAATGTTGCGGTGGTAGGCTGCGTTTTAGCAACCGCAATTGCGCCGAACAAGCCGTCACCTTCGTTTACCAGACCCGCGGAAAAATAAAGCGTGTCTTTTGCGCCAGTCTGACCGGTGGGATCGAAAACGAGCTCCCAGAGGGAACCGTTGACCAGGGCGTTGCCATTCGAATCCTTCAGCGTGCCGATGAAATTGCCTGTTGAAGGATCGAAGGCGTTGATCTTTCCATCGCCAAAATTGCCGACGAGGAGGTCGTTCGAGAACTGGCCAAAATTGGCGCTAGCGATGACGAGGCCCCAGGGAGAATTGAGCGAGCCTTGCGAAATTACGCGGCGTATGAAATTTCCGTTTGCGTCGAATAGTGAGACGTAGCCGTTGCCCGGCCCGTTGGCGGGGTCGTGCTTGGCGGAATCCTGCATCGCGTAGGCTATGTACACCTGGTTGTTGACTACGTGCACGCTGAACGGCGCGAAGCCTGCTGGAATAGTGGGGTCAGTGAAGTTTCCAGTAAGCGCCGTCGGTTTGAACGTGGAATCGAAGACGTCGATGCGCGCGTTGCGGAAATTTGTAGCCAGAAGAAAATTGCCGGTGCTGTTGGTGAGAAGCGCGAGACCTTTATAGACAGGGTCGGTGCCGGAATTGAAGTTTGGATTGTTGACTTCGAGTACGGCGTTGTTGCCACTGGTCCAGGCCGAGATGGTTCCGTCTTCGGTGGAGAAAATGAAAAACGCCGGGCTGCCATTCACCACAAAATCCGCGGTGGAGTTGGCTACGATGCCCGTTGGTGTTGCCGGGCCCGGTGTGCCTGATGGCGGCGGAATGGTTACAATCAGGGATTGCGGGACGCCTTGATCGTCGTATAGGGTGGAGAAGCCGCTGTTATTGTCAGAAATCCAAAATGGGCCGCCGGGCACAAACGCGATTCCCCAGGGATTGATGAGATGTTTATCAGTGTTCGGTGCGGTTACGGCGCCATCGGACACCAGATTCGTTTGGGCATAGCTGGTGCTCTGCGCGGTTGCGCGGCCAGCAAAAAACATAGCGATAAACAGCGTAAGCACGACAGTTAGAGCCGTCTTGGACATGATATTTTTCTTGCTCCTTGAACAAAAGTTTGTGATCAAAAGACTTTTTGCGTACATGCTACTTCCTCCGTCAGTTCGATAATTTTTAAATCCTGCAATGACTGCGCTTCCTAACATCCGAACTATGGTCTATGGATTTGCAATGCCACTTGTCACAGCCTTGTCACTCTATTGG
Organism: uncultured Acidobacteriota bacterium; assembly: GCA_963842255.1. Classification (GTDB taxonomy): domain Bacteria; phylum Acidobacteriota; class Terriglobia; order Acidiferrales; family UBA7541; genus Palsa-295. Next base: position 46,621 of record CAWJGI010000019.1, read on the forward strand.
AAAAGATTGCTTACGTTTCCGAAACGCGGTCGTGACATTGAGCATGAGGGCCACAAATACGCTGCACCGTCGCTGGTTCCTAATGAGCGTAACAAGAGCATTTGCTTACAGCCGCCTTTGAACCGTAAACCCAATCAATCTCCGCCGTCTGCTGAGGCTCCGCCAATCACCGGACAACTGTCGAATTCCTTCGAAGCTTCCCGGCCTTTCAAGAGCCCGTTTGCATTATTCAGCTTGAGCAGCAACACTCGTTGAATAGGGCCGCTGTTTTGATTCTGGCCCTGGCCATTCACGCAAACGTAGATTCCAGAAGTGTTTTCTTGCAAAATGCTGATCGCCATCTGCGAACTACCCTGCGGCGCCTTGACCAGCGCTTCCTTCTCATCGACCCTCTGCGTTGTAAATCCGTAATCGCCCAAAGTCGTTTTTCCTCGTGCGAGCTTCGGGCGAATCGCAGAGGGAATCGACGCTACCTCCAGTTTTTCGACCACAAACTCGGCAAGTTTTTCTGTTGGATAAGCGTAGTGACTCTCTGCGATGGCTACCGGTACGCAGGCCAAGAGTATTACTCCAAGCATGACTTTCATTTTGTCTGTCCTCTTTTCTGGCTTGGACAACGACGTACGAGGGGTGATTTCCCATGGTTTCGCGCATTCGTTGTCGTGCGCCATAGTTTTACTTCGAAAGTTTTTCAGCAACGACCCAATCAGTCGCAGCACTTCTATGTGTAGAGACCACGGTGCTGCGATTTTTATTCCGGGTGGAGGGTCAAGAGGACGTGGTTCTTATTTGAACATTCGAGCGGATAGACGAATTTCAGAGTTCCTCTCCAGTTTCTGTCTTGCAAACCGGAATGCCACGAGATTACCTTTCGACGACAAGCTGGCCCTTCATCCCACCATGGCCGATCCCGCAACGGTTGCAGCAATGGAACGAATACGTTCCTGGTGAACGCGCCACAAATTGCACTGTCGTTGTAGTGCCCTTCTCGATCTTGAAACAGTCTTCACCCGAACTGAAGATGAGTCCCGGATCACCTTTCGTGTTCGATCCGTCGGGATAGAGATTGATCTTGAAGCCATGCGTCTTATCGAGAGACGTGATTCTCAATTGCACTGTAGCGCCAAGCTTTACGCGAATGGGCGACGGAGTGTAGTCATACTTCTTGGCGGTAACGTCCATCACCTGCACACCCTGGTCCGCCTGATAGCTAGTCGACGGACGGGTGAAGCCTGCGGCGACCGCGAACCCGTCCAACACCAACAAGCAAACAATTCGCGACACGCTATTCATTTGTTCGTCCTCGAAAATGGATCACAGACCCGAATATTGCGCCTAACTGCGGTTGCCGAGACGCGGGACCGAAGTGTGTGCACTCAAGTACATCCCTATCGACACGGGTTATCTTGAAAACGGGTGCGGGACGTACCAGCGAGTGTATGTTGCCAGTCCCAACACGAGCTCGAGCCACCAGAGCACCAGCACACTGCGCATCCATGGCTTGTAATCAGTCATTCGTAATTTGGATGGCAAAGCTTTTGTGCCCGCGGCGAGTAAAATATACAACGCGGCGACCTCCGTAAACGTTCCGAGCGCCGCGTGCGACGTGGCCAGTGCGTAATACGCTTTGCCAAGTCTGAGCGGTATCTTCGGACCCACATGAACGTAAAATGATGGAGCCATAGTCAGTACGATCACCGCCAAGTTTGAGAGCACGATTCCGGATTGACACCACGCATGCTCCCGAAACCTGCGCATGCGTGCGAGCACTGCACCGATCAGGAGTCCCACTCCCATGAGAATCTCGATGAGCAGAACTACATCCGCGTAGAATGGAGCCGCCGTTCCAAGGAATCCTTCGTTCAATGCATCGCCTCCGTGAAGCAGCTGACCTTGGCCCGTTCATCACCGGATAAGAATTCTGCGTGGCAGCGCAAGAAGAAGTGCGTACTCCGCGATACTCCGTGCGTCTATCCGGGTCCATTTACACCACTCAGAAAGCCACCGAGATGTCCAGTCAGCGCTATGACAGTGACGCCCAATAATTCAAGCGGGATGCGGGCAGCGGGTAGCTGGTTTCCGCTGCGTCGCACGCGAAAGTGAATCCACCAGATAACCCAGATCACCACGGTCGAAAAACACCCGAGGACCATGTGTTCCAACAGAATGCCTTTGATTCGCTGAGCCTCAAGTGCGAATTGCCACGCGAGGATTCCAGTCGCGACCACAGGCACCGTCGAAATCGCCGCCACCAACAAATTGTAGTAAGCCGCGTCCGCCAAACTACGTCGTTTCGTCCAGTGCGCGAACAGGTCAAATCCCACACCAGCAATAAACAACGCGATCGGAAAATGGATGAGCACCACATGCTGCGCGTGCTTTGCGAGAAATGCCGTTTTGACGTCGAAGGGGTTTACGCTCATCGTCCCCTCACTTCACCACCACGGTGCCCGTCATCTTCGGATGAATCGAACAGAAGTAGGTATAGGTTCCCGCTTTAGTGAACGTATAGGAGAATTTTTCATCCGTATCCATCACCTTAGACTTGAATGCCTTCGGGTCATCCGCGCTGACAACGGTATGCGGAATATCGTCGTGGTTGGTCCAAGTCACGGTCGTTCCTGCGGCCACCGTAACGGTCGCTGGTCCATAGCTGAAATTATCAATCTTCACTTCCGAAGTTGTTGCATGGGGATCGTTTGCCGAAACGTTCGGTGATCCCGCCAACAGCAGTCCCAACGCCACGATCACTGCCATCACAAAACCTGCAATCCACACACTTCTGCTCTTCATGGTTGTTTCCTCGCTAAGTTTCATCAGAATTTGTTGTCTAATCGATGCGAATTCCTGTCCGGCTCATGCCAGGGTTGAGTCAACTACCGCCAGCGCGTGCTGGCCCTGCATGTAATTCACGTCCGTAATTCCCAACACGCTCCGCAACTGCTCTGCCGGCACTTTCATCGGTCCCGGCGAATCGGCCTTCCCAGGCTGAGGCTGCGGGAACGCCGTTGACATCGCCGTATGAAAAGTGACGTTTCCTTCGACCTTTTGCATAATCTGGTGAATGTGCCCGTTCAGGACGGTTACCGAGCCGAACTTCTTTAGATAAGCCAATGCCTGGGCGCTGTCTTCTGTGCCCCAGCCCCATTCCGGATACACTGACCACAATGGAATGTGAGCGAACACCACGATGGGCGTGTTGGATTTCAGATGCTCGACGTCGGCTTCCATCCACTCGAGTTGTTCGTGGCCGAGCGTGCCCAGTCCACCGGCCTTCAAGTTCAGCACGTTCACCAGCCCGATGAAGTGCACACCTTTCTTGTCAAAGCTGTACCACCCTGCCCCCTTGGTGCCTTTTCCGTAGCGTTCCAAGTACTGCTGGCCATCATCGTTCAGCACGTCGTGCTCACCCGGCACGTAGAACACATCTTTTGCGCTTGCGCCTTTCAAAATCTGATCGACGGTGTCGAACTCTTCCGGTTTCGAGAGGTGGCTGATGTCGCCCGTATGCAGCATGAATTCCGGTGGCGTCACTAGACCATTGATCTTATCCACCGCCGCTTTCAGCGTCCCTGGGACATCGGGATTGGCCGGTTTGTTGAATCCCATGTGGCTGTCGCTGATCTGCACGAAGCTCAACTCGCCTGCCATTTTCTTCGGGTCCAATCCTGCAATACGGCTCATGCTAAAGGATTTCAGCACGCCCCCCTGCATCACACAGAGTGCGCCAGTCCCAGCCCAGGCCATGCATTTCAAAAAACCACGCCGGTCAACTCCATCATCATTGTGATCGTGCAAGATCTCGTCTTTTGTCTTTTCGCCCATAAATCCTCCTGATTTCATCCTTGTTGTGGCTGCTTTTCTGTAGGACGAAAATGCGGTACAGAACCCGGAAGGCTCCGCGCCGTTCTCGGCCTTGCTTCGTCTTTGTATACTGCCGGTCTGCTCTGTTTATTCCCGCACCTGGGAAAATGCCTGGTTTTCTATTCGTCAAAAAAAAAGCAAAAGACGGGAATAAAATCAGCCCTGAGGTAGTCATTACCTATGAATAGCCTGCCAAAGGGAAGGTTCGAACGTGCTGGACACGCAAGATCAGGTTCGGTTCGAAACACTCGTCCTGCCGCATCTGGACGCCGCTTTCAACCTCGCCCGTTGGCTTTTGCGAAGCAGAACGGATGCCGAAGACGCCGCGCAAGAGGCAATGCTCCGTGCTTATCGATTCTTCCATGGGTTTCACGGTGGGGATGTGCGCGCCTGGCTGCTCCAGATTGTGCGCAACACCTGTTTTACCTGGCTGGACAAGAATCGCCGCGGGAAAGATATGACCGAGTTCGATGAATCGTTGCACGGGCCCTCGGGCCCAACACCCGAAGAGCTTGCTATGACATCAGACCGTCACGGGCGGCTTACTCAGGCTCTCGAATCCTTGCCGCCACGCTTTCGGGAGGTGATCGTGCTCCGCGAACTGGAGGGCTGTTCCTACAAGGAGATAGCCACCATTACCTCCATCCCCATGGGCACCGTCATGTCCACACTTTCGCGTGCTCGCCGTGAGCTGCAGCGGGCACTTTTGGATCCTGACCATAAGGAGACCGTTAATGAGCTGTGACCGTGCCGCCACTGTTCTTCATGGGTACTTCGATAACGAACTAGACGCCATTGGTGCCGCCGAATTCGAGCGCCATCTCGCACAGTGCCCTGATTGTGTTAACGCACTCGAGACTCTGGACTCCTTGCGTGCGTCCATCAATGTCGCGGAACTCTATGAGAGAGCGCCTGCCCCTTGTCGCAAGAAAATTCTCGCCTCCATCGGTTCTGACAGGCCTGTCGCTGTGTTCCCAGCTCGCACAGTCTGGCACTGGCTCGCGGTCGCTGCGGCGTTTCTTCTGGTTGCCTACATAGGCTGGCGGGTTATCTCCCTTCATCGTACCGGCAACTATGAAAATGTGCTTGCCGCAGAGATTGTCGACGCCCATTTGAGGTCGCTCCAACCCGGACATCTCACCGATATCGTCTCGACCGATCAACATACGGTGAAGCCTTGGTTCGACGGTAAACTAGATTTCTCGCCGCCAGTCCAGGATTTCGCCGATCAAGGATTTCCATTGCAAGGCGGCCGCATCGACGTTATTCACGGCCGCTCCGTGGCTGCTCTGGTCTATGCCCGCCGCAAACATTTCGTGAACGTGTTCATCTGGCCCACGGACGAGAAAGACGGTGCTACGAGATTTGGTTCACAGCAGGGCTATCAATGGATCGAGTGGCGCAAAGGGGGAATGGAATTCTGCGCCGTTACCGATGCCGCACCTTCGGCCCTTGCGCAGCTTCAGAGTCTGCTCACCAACTGAGCCGTGCCATCGCTGCGGCCAAGCGTCGAATCTGCAAACCAACAAAACATGGCACGCTCTTGAGCAGCTTCCGATTGAATTGTTCAAGTGTTTCGGTTCACCGGCGTTGGCAATGTAGCCTACCCAAGGAGCCATCAAAGCTGGCTTGGTTAATGCCACACACAAAAAGCTGTTCGCCCCAGATTGAGTTCCTCATCCGTGCAACGGCATTTTTCACCTGAAGACTTCCGGAAAATACGGACTTGTTCGGAGTGCGCTAGTCCCATTTCTGCTTTGCTCGCGTTGTCCTCTCTATTTGCTTGCAGCCCAAAAGACCGCCCCGGAATAAAACCGCCGGTCAGTCAGTTCTTACATATGAAGCAATGGACGAAACCTCGATGCGAGTTGGACACGAAGAGACACGTCCTAACGGTGCTGAAAGAAACTAACTCGGAGTTACGAATCTGATTGCGAGCATGAGCCAGCCCGCAATACTACAAAAGGAGTGTTATGAAGAGAGTCGTTGTCGTCAAGAATTTTGCCACCATTGTGTTCTTGCTTGCATTTCTGATCTTCCTGCCTGTTGCACGAGCGGATGAGTCGAATCAAGCGACCAAGGTAACCTTTAACCAGGCCGTCCAGATCCCAGGACACGTCCTACCCGCGGGAACTTACTGGTTCGTGCTACCTGAGGATATTACCCAACATAACCAGGTCCGTATCTTCGGATCCGATCGAACCACGCTATATGCAACCATCTTCACGATTGGTACTGACCGTCGGGAACCAACTGACAATACTGCGTTCACTTTCGCGGAGCGTGAGTCCCAGCCGCAGGCGCTTGTGACCTGGTTCTATCCGGGTGAAAAGACGGGCCATGAATTCCTGTACCCGAAGCAGTTGCAGACCGAACTTGCCAGGGACAAACAAGACACCATCATGGCCGGTGACTAGCTTGGGTCCGATATAAAGCGTCAGTTTCGGAGCGCAGCGATTGTTTTTTATCAGTTTGTCGGACCAAACAGCAAACAGGGGGACGTGCCATGAAAGCGCCGAAACAAACGGAAAAGGTCACTGACGACAATGCTCTGCGACTGGCTCAAGACGGCAATGCCGTTGCGTTTGAGCATATCTATAGATTGCATAGTCGAAAGGTCTATTCCTTGTGCCTTCGTATGGTGGAAGACCCGACGGACGCTGAAGATCTGACTCAGGAAGTGTTTCTGCAGTTATTCCGTAAGATCGACACCTTTCGCGGCGAATCGGCTTTTTCGACATGGCTGCATCGGATGACAGTCAATATCGTTCTGATGAGGCTCCGAAAAAACCCCGTGGCAAGTGCATCTTTCGACGCTGTTACCGCCCCCGAGGAGGATTCCAACAATCCGCCTAAGGAATTGGGAGGCCCCTACTTGCGACTAAATGGTGTGGTTGATCGCATCACTCTTCAAGCGGCTATCAATGAGCTCGCACCTGGATACAGGGCGATGTTTATTCTTCACCACATTCAGGGATACAGCCACAACGAGATCGCCGAGATGTTGGGATGCTCGGCGGGAAATTCAAAGTCACAGTTGCATAAAGCTCGAATGCGACTGCGTGAGTTGCTGCCGAAAGCACTTCGGGACGGTACTCAACACAGTAAGCTGATCGCCGGTTCGCCTGTGATGGACCGACTGAAATTTACCTTCCACTGTGCTAACGCGTGAGATTGGCTGCACTCTGCATTCCAAGGCAGAGCACGATTCCGCGGTAAAGAAAAAACAAAGTTGGCAACTCCGTTGAATGGCGCAAGCCGAAGAGTCAAGGTTTCTATGCAGGCATGAAAAGTTCAACAGAGAGGTATTCCGTGCGACTCTTCGAAATTCACGACCAGCCATGGTTCCCACAATTCCTCCGGGATCAATTCGTCGATGGCTTGCAGATGATCCTAGATGTCACAAATATCTATCAGCCGATTACGGAACTGTTAGGGAAAAGACTGGAGGAGTGCGGCGCTGAACGCGTTGTGGACTTGTGCTCGGGGGCAGGCGGGCCGTGGCCGTCCCTCCTGCGCCACTTTGAAATGGACGGAACGACGCTTGAAGTCTTCCTGACGGACAAATACCCTTGTACAACGAAACTTCAAGATCAGGAATCCCCGTCCGCTAAACTTCATTTTCTCGAGCACTCCGTCGACGCAACGGAGATTCCCAGCTACCTTCAAGGTTTTAGAACGCTCTTTTCCTCTTTCCACCATTTGAACCCTAACCAGGCTCGGAGCCTTCTGCAAGATTGTGTTAACAAGCGACAGGCCATCGGTATCTTTGAGGCCTCGGCACGGCACACTCTAACGTTGCTATCTTTGTTGTTCATTCCCGTCGCAACCTGGTTATTCGTGCCCTTCCGGCGGCCGTTTCGTTGGTCGCGGCTGGTTTGGACGTACTTGATTCCGGTAGTTCCTCTCGTTCTTTTCTTCGACGGGTTGATTTCCTGCCTACGAGCGTACTCGCTCGGGGAGCTGCACGAGATGACGAAGGGACTCGCGACCAGCGGATACGAATGGGAGGTTGGCGAACAAACTGGAGGTATGTTGCCCGTCCGGATCACGTACGTAGTTGGTTGGCCGCAGAGTCTATCTGCAGAATCAGCCGATTGAACCTTGGAATCACACGAATTTGAGTGGCGGATGTGCCTAACGAACAACTCAACAGGGAAACACACAGTAACGGAATAAGCCACCAAGCTAATGGAACAATATGAAACCGGTAGATGTTACGACGCATGAGGAGAACATTGTGCCGCGGAGTTTGAACGAGGCGGAAATATCCTCGATCGTTGCGTCCGGTGGCGGAAAATACGTCGGCATCTTAAAGGAAATTCCCGAAAGGATGGAATCGATCGTGCTGTTCATTTCGCTACAAACAAAAACAAAACTGGGCGTCCCGCTTTCGCGATTGACCGCAGAGGCTGTACGCGAGCAATTGGTCGAATCCAATGCGGCCTTCAAAAAAAACAGGTCCGAAATGACATGCAATCAAATCAGCGTGCGTTCTCGTGCAACATCTCGCGAGGGTGTTCTATATCCCTGATGGACTTTCCAACGGCAGGCCGACACGGCGTAAAAGGTCTGAAAAGCGCGCATCCGAGCGTAGAGGATCGAAGCCCGGCCGCAGCAAGACGCCCGGGTTAAATCGCTCCTCGTATCCTTTATCTAGCCATCTCATTGCTTGATCCTTATCTCCGAGAGCCACATAAATTGCCGCAACCTCGGGTGTATCTGAAACACTGACGTCCGAGCGCCTTTTCAGATCGCTCAACAACTTTACCGCTTCGTCTCTCTTGCCCGATGCAACGTAAGCGGAAGCAAGATTGGCAATGCATGTTGGGCTGCCCCCAGAAAGGCGGACCGCTTTTTGCAGTTCTGCAACCGCTTCATCCTGCATGTGTTTTTGCAGGTACGCCACACCCAGCTGATTATGTGCGAGAGCAAAATTGGGATCCATTTCGATTGTCTTGCGACTCTGTCGTATCGATTCGTCGTAAGAACGGGCAATGACAAGAAGCTCTGCCAAGTCCGAGTTGATGATAAGAGAAAGTGGATCCAGGTTTTGTGCTATTCGCATCTGCACGAGAGCTTCGTCGTACCGACCCAATAGACTCAAATGCCAGGCATACCAATGGTGAGCGGTTGCGTAGCCTGGGTTCAGTTCAATCGAGCGTTGGAATTCCTTTCCGGCGGAGTCCAAATCCCAGTCGAAGGCATCCAAGCAAAATGCAAGCGAGTTGTGGGCTTCGCCGAGCGTACTGTCCAATTCCAGGGCTTTCGTCGCCGCGGCCTTCGCTTTAGGGAATGCTTCCTTCGGCGTCATCACTCCATACTGCCAATCTCCTAACAATGCATATGTGTCGGCTAAGCCGGAATATGCTTGGGCGTATCCAGGATCCTCTTCAATGGCTTGATTAAAATAAGCTAAGGCACCTTTCAAGCCATCGGCCGTTCGCTTATTCCAAAAGTAGCGTCCTTTGAGATAGGACTCGTAAGCTTCCGGATTAACAACCGTTACTTTTTTCAGCGCGGCCTGTTCTTGTGGATTTAAATTGATCCGAATTTGATCCGCGATGGCTGTCGCGACCTTGCTCTGAAGCGCTAAGGCATCCTTCATTTCACCCTCATAGCTCTGTGACCACAGGTGCTTGTCCGCAGCGGCTTCGATCAGCTGCGCCGTGATGCGGACCCGATCGCCGGAACGAAGCACAGTGCCTTCAACCACAGCGTCCACGTTCAACTCATGAGCGATCTGCGGTAGAGGCTTACGAGCGTGTTTATAAGCCATCACGGAGGTACGCGAAATCACACGCAACGCGCTGATCTGGCCGAGGTCGGAAATCAACTCGTCGGTCATCCCGTCGGCGAAGTAATCCTGAGACGCATCATTCGATAGGCTTTCCAACGGAAGTACTGCTAAAGAGCGAATCGCAGAGTGGGTGGGCTCTCGGGAATGAATCTTCCAGAGGACAATAGGGACGAGTAGTACGAACACTGAGATCCCGAGAATCCCCCAAAGCCAAGCTCGAAGAAGCTTCGGCTTCCTGGATTCGGGTGGCACATGCGGTGCTGTATCTGGATGAAGGGTGGACGGTTCCGGTGCGAACGCGGGGGAGGATTCGACAAGCTTAACTTCGGCGAGGAACCGATAACCCCGACGAGCCACAGTTTCCACAAAGCGCGGACTTACGGCCGAGTCGCCGAGGGCTTCACGGATCTTGTTAATGGCTTTGTTCAGTCCGTGGTCGAAATCGACGAACGTGTCCGCGGGCCAAAGTTCCCGTTGAATCTCCTCTCGACCTATAACTTCGCCGGGGCGTTCGAGCAGCATTACGAGGACTCGTACAGGCTGCTCTTGAAGTCGGACCCGTAGGCCATGCTTACGTAATTCGCCGGCACGAGGATCCAGCTCGAAAACTCCGAAACGGAACCGCCCACGAAGCTGTCTATTTTCTAGCGTAGCGAGGGACCTCGGTTGAAGTCGAGTGTATCACCGCTTTCAATCTGCCTGAACAGCGGCCAGGACATTTTACTGTAAGTCTAACGCCAATCGGCAGTTACCAGGGTACTGCCACTCCAGCACGAAAGAATTGCCCGTCCATTGCACCGATCTCAAAGCAAGAACCATAGTGAGGTCCGCCACGCGATTGAATAGATCACTAGGTCGCACGGAGGCTCTTAATGCTCGAGCACACCTATCTTTCAAGGTTTGAGGAGACCGCACTACCCCATCTCGACGCCGCCCACAACCTCGCACGCTGGCTGACCGGCAACCCTCAGGACGCACAGGACATTGTCCAGGAAGCGTACTTGCGCGCATTTCGATTCTTTCCTGGCTTCCGCGGCGGCGATGCCCGTGCGTGGCTCATGAAAATTGTGCGTAATACTTGCTATAGCTGGTTGCACGCAAACCGGCCACTGCAAGAAGCAATGGAATTTGACGAGAACCTTTTCCCTGCTGATTATCACGCTCTCAATCCTGAAGAGGTTGCGCTCCAAAACGACAATGCTGCCTTGTTGCGCCAGGCGTTGCAGAATCTCCCGACGAGTTTTCGTGAAGTGCTCATCCTGCGTGAAATTGAGGGAATGTCCTACAAAGAGATCGCAGATATCACCGGTATGCCAGCGGGCTCGGTGATGTCGAGCTTATCGCGTGCGCGGGGGCGCCTTCGTCAAACCCTCACAAGTCTTATGAATGGAGACACAACCCCGAGTTCGCGACGAACAGCAGTGGCGACCGCATGAGTGGTCTCCGAATGAAAACGCCGTCATTTCGAGTCGGATCGGAACGAGGACATGTGTCCAGCCTCGTGGAGCATCGCCAAGCGACATTCTGTGGTCGAATCCTTGCTCTTTTCTCGAGCGAGAAATTTTACGGAATAAAAACGGGGCCCATACGGTCTGTACATCGAGAGTGTAAAACGGCAGCAAGCCAGCCTTTTTACATCTAGGATTGCCTCAAAATTGCAAAAACAGTCGTCCATAAACTAGACGTCGATTTGACTATGCAGTGACAACAACAGTTGCAAGAGCAGTCACTATCGATTCGATTTTCGGATCAGGCTTATGTGCCTGAACGCAATCAGAATCGATTTCAAAACAAGGAGAGACAAATGAAGCGATCGGAAGCTGAGATTAGCAATCGGCGCTCGTTCTTGAAAAAGGGCGCTTTGGCGGCAGGCGCAGCGACTATGGGAGCGGGCCTACTGACCCGCGGATTATCAACCTTTGCTCAAACCACGACGCAAAGTAGTAGCCGTCTTACAGCGGGGGATATCGCAATTCTTCGATTTCTGGCCGCAGCCGAGTTGATTGAATCAGACCTTTGGACCCAGTATGCGGAACTGGGTGGGATCGGCGATAATCCACCCATTGAGATAGACCCGAACCAAATGTTGAACAACTATCAGATCGCCTTGTCAAACCTCGATGGCGATGGCCCGCAATACATTACCAGCAACACCATCGACGAAATCAGCCATGCCGCCTTCCTCAATGGATACCTGGAGTCCAAGGGCGCAGACCCGGTCAACTTCGACGAGTTCCGCACACTCCAAGGCAGCCAGGCGACGGGAGCGCAGGACATCGGCCGCCTCACGAACCTCATGCACCTCAACGTGGACACGAGCTGGTACGTCCGCTATCGCAGCGCGACAAACCCAGACTTTGGCGCCACTTTTCCCCAGGCGTTGACACTCAAGAATGTTACCGCCATTCCGAGGAACAACAACGATTTCAACGGTGCTTCCAACCCCAACTTCCCCGGTAACGATCACATCCAGGCGATCGCCAATGTCGCGGGCTTTCACTTCGGATACATCGAGCAGGGTGGATCGAGTCTTTATGCGGCGCTTGGCCAGAAAATCAGCAGTCTGGAGGTGTTAAAGATCGCCTTTGGCATTGGCGGAGACGAAGTCGCTCACTTTCTGGAATGGGTGGATTTTGCAGGCAATGGAGTGCAACAGCCGGTGGCGCCGTTTACGGACCCCATATCCGGACTGACGTTTCCCGACTTTTTCAACAATCCACCACTGCAACCCCCCAGTCGGGTTCAACCGAGCCTGATCTTTCCCGTTCCCTGCGAATTCATCAGCCCGGACTTGCCTCACTGCGCGGTGATTCGGCCGAGCGATGACAGATTTGGGGGCGCTGTGGCGACCATCGCATCGTTCACAGCGGATGGGCTATTTGTTGGGCAGACATCGAAGTTCTTACGTGTCGTGAACCAACTGGCGGAAGAAGCGGACGCTGCCACGCGCGAGGTGTAGACCCAGCGCGGCTTCAACCGGTCCGGAAGTCTGATTAACTGTTCGCTTTGTCAACTTGCGGCAGGATGAATGATCCCGATACGTACCGCGCGCATCATTCATCCTCCGCGAGGTAATCCAAGTCGCGCCCTACCAAGCATTTACAAACCAGCACAGTTATCCTTTTCGCGTATCTCAAAGCTTAGCCTTTTCAGAACCAATTGGGCCGAAAGGATCGCGTGGTATTTTCCCGCGCTCGTGAATCTGTGTTTATGGCCAATTTTCTCATGTAATAATCGCAAACCTTTGCTGCCCGGCAGATCATCCATGTGAAAACCTGTCGTTCCTGGAATAAAAGCGCTTCCGCCCCGGTCATCTAATTGTAAGAGCGTGATGTCCTCGAACCGCCAATTATGGCCGATTGTTGGACGTTGTCGAACAGACGGAACGAGTAGGCAATTTCGGCCAACGAAATCGCCGAGACCCGTTGCGTTCTTCGAATTCTGACCTGTGCGGCAGGCGGGATGCGCATCGAAAGGTTTTTCACCTGGGCCACTTATGGGCAGATCCGGACTTCGTCTAAATCGCAATGGGCAGCGCATTGCTCACTTCCGGGCCACACTTTACGCTCCGCATACCACTTGCCGATCTGTGGCACTGATCGGGAGCTATATCACGTCAATGGAGTATAGGCTCTGATTCTTGCTGACATTGAGAAAGACCCCCTGACGAGCGATGTCTTAGTTTTGGGGGGCGGAGCAACCGGCCAGCTTGCGGCCGCTTATCTGCAAATGCGTTTTCCGCACCTGAAGGTGGCCGTGGTGCAGGGCCCGCACAAGAAACGTCCTGTTGTTGGCGAATCTTTTGTCGAAATCACTGTGGATTTCCTCCTTGAACTTGGATTTGGTGCTTACCTCATTGAAAAACACTATCCCAAGTACGGCCTTACTTATTATTTCAAGCTCGACATCGGACATCCTGCTGATCGTACTTACATCGTTGACGAAGCTCCGACAGTGCCACCGCTGCTCTCTTTCCAACTAGCCAAGGGCTTCGCCCTTGGCTAGTTAGTGGACCGAATGTGGCGTTTCTACGAGATCTCTGCCTGGATGGCACAAGGGGTCAACAGCCGGGAATAATCCGGCGACACCGGCGGTCTTAAGAGATGAACGCATGTGAGGACATACGGAGAGAAAGATGAAAGTCGTTTCCAAGTCAATCTTACAAAAACAGGCGGCCGCCGCTGCGGCGCTGCTCGCATTCTTCGTGGTGATGTCGCCAGACGCCAGCGCGAAACATCGAGCCGCCAAGCCCGCCTTACCACCGGCGTCTGTCGTCGCGCACTTGAAGCTGAACGGAGCCGCCGTGAGTCAATTGGAACTGCAGCAACATGGCAACAAACAATACTTGTACGTCGAGCAGGCTTCCAAGGAAGGCTTGGCGATCGTCGACGTCACAAAGCCCGACCAGCCCATCCTCATCAAGAGCGACGCGTGGCCGAACCAGGCATCCACGGGAAAGTTGCAATTGGTCAGTGGGCAGCTGGCTCTGGCCGAAGCGTCGGGCACCGCGACGGCGGAAACGATTTCCACCGAGACTCTAAAGGTGCTCGATCTGAGTGATCCTGCGAATCCGAGGACAATCCTAACTTTCTCTGGCGTAACGAGCACTCTCGCGGATGACGCACGCAGCTTGGTTTACATCACGAACAGCGACGGGCTGTGGATCTTGAAGCATCAGTCAGAGCAAGAGATGTCTTCGCAGACCCATGCCTGCTCGTCGGAAGATGCCTCGAACGACGTGGCAAGCTGTCAGTAATGAATGATGGGGCGGTCAGCGCCAGCCAGAAATCGAGCGGCTTTGCATTTTTGGGTATTCACAACGCGCCAAAAACCTATCGGTATTCCCCTTTTCGGAACCAACTGAGAGCAAATTTGGCGGAATAAACACGAGAGCAACGCGGTTCAGAAGAGTATGAAGAACTCCATACAGCGATCTGACCAGAACATTGATACCGCGCCAGCGTTCGGCTTCGGCGAACCGAAATTGTCGTCAATTGTTGCGGCCGGAGATGGGAGATACGTGGGCGTTTTGAAAGAGATTCCGGACAAAATAGAATCGGTGGTCCTGTTCTATTCGCCGCTGACCAGAACAACCCTGGGCATCCCGATTTCGCATTTAACCGTACAGGCCGTGCGCGAGCATCTCGCTGAATTGGATGCGGCATTCGCTGGGGCAGGCGCAAAATGACAAATGCAAACGGGGCAGGAGTCGTTCTCGAGTACAGATTCCGCGACTCTTTTTGCTTCCACGTCCGCTTGTCGGAATTGCTTGGCACGGAAATGCCCAGACTGATCGAGCGGCTGAAGACCTTTCACGGTGACATTATAGCCGTCTCCGAACCGAGGTTCGCCGGTAAGGTCCGCTAAAAACGGCTTGCTGCACTCTGTCGGCTTCGAGACGTGTTAACACGATTCCATCAATCACAGGTGCTTTCTAATCATCAGAGGTTCTCATTAGTCTCACTTCTTGCATTCTCGTTAATTTAGCCCGATCTCCAATTTGAACCCTCACGACGATCCTTCTGGCATTCGTCCTCGCCAATATTTCTGCGGTTTGAACGCGCCAAAGACGGCTTGGAGGTAATCATCGCGTGGATTAGAACAAAACGAACCGTTTCAGCCCTCTTTCAGTGCTTCTTCGAAGGTCGATTTCCGGGAACCGCGAGTGGCTTTTCGATGGCGGCCCAGAATAAATCAAACCGGGGAGCGGTCTACCTTTTAGGGAGATGGCACCGATGCCAAGAGATCGCGCGTTTGGATCCGTTCAGGCTGTAGTGTGCTGTTCCGGTGCGCAGGTCGTGCCGGGTAGGCGGCATTGGTTCCGCTCTTTGTTTGAGTCAGATCTAGTAGGCGCATGGCTCGAAGAATCTGGTGCCCGCTGCAGTTCGAATAGTTTTTGGAGGATAAACAGATGACAAAGTCCACCTTTTTCAAGGTGTTATTCGCGGTTATGGTTACGATCGGATTCACTTGTGCGCCAGGCTCCGCCTTTGCACAGCACGGCGTCGGTGGTGGCGGCGTGCACGGTGGCGGTGGCGGACGCTTCAGTGGAGGCGGTGGGCGCTCTAATGCTGCCGCACCAGGGGGCGGAAACCTCCGCGCACGCAACGGGAATTCGATGACAGCAGGTTTGCGCAGTTCATCCGCGGTTTCGACGAATCGTGCACTCTCGCAGATTGACAACAGCGACTTCGGACGCACATCGCACGGCTCCTCCTCGTTTTCCAGCTCGCACACCAATGCAAACTTTTCGGGATCGCGCTTCGGGAATACCACGCTCGCTACAACTCATTTCGGCGGGGCAACGAACACCTCATTCGCGAGTGGTCATTCTTTCTCCGGCATGTCGACGGGGTTCCATAACGGCTATGCTGGCGTCAACGGGTTCCGCGGCAATTCGATTGGCGGATTCCCCAGGGGCTTCGGCCGCGGATTGGGATTCCGCGGAGGGTTCGGGTGCTTTGGATGCAGCTTCGGCGGCTTTGACTTCGGACCCTTCTTCGACTTCGGTTGGGGCTGGCCGGGATTTTACGGATATGACCCGTTTTGGTACGGCTCGTACTCGGGCTTCGGTTATCCGTATTATCCAGGCTATGGATATTCGGGCTACTCAGTCACGAATAGCGATCCTGATTATTCCAGTTCAAACCAGAGTTCGGATGGGGGCTACTCTTTCTCAACCAACAACAATTTGGACGTAGCTCTCCGGGCACAGTGATGAATGACAATACTTCAGTGAGCAACGATAACAACAACTTTGAGCCAGCGCTGCAAGGCTCCGACGACATCGACCCTGTCACGGGGAACGTAGGCGGCTCGCTTCGACGGCGTTGATAGAGATCGCGTGAGCGGAGGGTATTATTCGATTGCGACGACGCGGAAGAGCAACAAAAAAGCTGAATTGCTTTCCCTTGGTGAGGACCTCGTGATCGCAACTGAGGAAGGAGACATGGTCGCACGTGTAATGGAGATTACCAGCAGCAAGGGCGCACGGGTGATCTTTGATCCAGTTGCCGGGGCATTTTTGGAAAAACTCGCCGAACCTTCTACAATCGGCGGCATTGTGTTTGAGTATGGTTGGCTTGCGATGCAACCCACACCCCTTCCGTTGGTAACGGTGCTGTTGCAGGGACTCAGCATTCATGGATATTCCCTAATGGAGGTCGCGCGTAATCCGGAGAAGGTGCCAGCAGCGAAGAAGTATGTCTACGACCAGGGTTGGCGGATGGGCGATTCCATCCGAAGGCCGCAAGGGTATTTCCGTTCGCGCAGACCGTAGAGGCCTACAAATATCCGGAATCCAATGCACAGGTAGGAAGGTTGTGATTACGATTCCTTAAGGCAGCGCACTCTATAGGCGAAGGAAATTTCTCGTGGATACGGTATTGGTGGTTGAAGACAGCCTTCAAATGCAACGCACCTTGAAGCGTTTGTTTGAAGCTGACGGGTTAGAAGTTCAGATTGCATCTAACGGTATCGCTGGGGTGGAGAGCTTCCGAAAGCAAACGCCCAGTGTAGTGGTGCTCGATCTAAAGCTTCCTGATCTGCCAGGGAAGGAAGTCTGCCGGGCATTCAAAGCGCACGCGGCATCAGTACCGATCGTGGTGCTAAGCGCGAACTGCGAAGTTGAAGACAAGGTGCTTCTTCTGGAGCTCGGCGCGGATGACTATGTCACAAAACCGTTCAGTCCCCGTGAGCTTTTGGCGCGGGTCCGCCGTGCGATGCGGCGCGGCAGTCCACTACCGGCAGATATATCAAATGCTCCCGTCGCCTCCGTTCAACACGACCTGCTAAATGTGGGCGATGCGAAAATTGACTTTACCAGCATGGTCGTTACACGCAGCGGCCGTTCTCTGGCGTTCACCGCGCAGGAATTCAAGTTGCTGAAATATTTTGCGCATTCACCCGGCCGGGTGATTTCGCGGCAGGAACTTTTGAATGAGGTGTGGGGATACAAAAACTACCCGACTACGCGAACAGTTGATAATCACATACTCTCCATCAGGCAAAAACTCGAACCCGATCCTGCGCACCCCCGCTATTTTTTAACCCTGCACCGTTCAGGTTACAAGTTCATGCCCGGTAATGATGCTGCTCCTTCGGATGTGTAATGACGGTCGACCCAACCCTTCAGGATGGCCGGGAGTCCAATCCACCACGGCGGAAACTGAAAGATCAACGGATTTGCGGCTGACATTCGGGCCGAGATGGGCAAGCTCTTCTGGTGCGATGCGTTGATGAAGACACGCATGGATTCGACACCTCGTGTCGGACGAAATTGTGCAGAACGTGTGGGGCCTGCGGGCAGAGGCACGCGCTACACGCGTTCCAGCCTAAGTGATGCAACTCTTTATCGTCGCGGGGGGAAAACCCTGGGCCGACGAACTGGCCATACGCGGAGGAGTTCGGCTCGACGCTAATGACGCCGATGGCGTCTCGCTTACCACTCTTGCCGACGTTGAGCAGAGCTAGGTAAGCGAGGCGGGCCGCGGCGGCTGAGCGGATGACCGCTCTTCGAGAGGAATAGACGGCGTCCTGCATCAACCTGGGTGCGTACGGTATGAGCGACGTCAAGTTCTCACAGCTTTAGTCAGTGGGTCGAATCTCATCCCAATTTCGGCTTTCTAGCTTGTTGGAACGTACTCGACCGCGCCCGTATCTCCGTCGAGGATCATCTCCTCTGGAAAATTGACCTGGGCAGAGAGTCACTGTCGAAGCGACCATTCCAGGCGATTCCGACATGGGCGTGACATGGACTTGCTCCTGCGCGCCCTGTACCACGCGGGCAAGCGTTTCGACGACTTCGGCGCGCCCACGATCACAACAACCCAGGGGCAAGTGACAACTGCGCAATGACAGCCCGCCCGCAGGAAAGCCTATCATCACGCTCCAAGTAAGCGTACCTGTGCCGGTGTTGTGGAATGTGAAGGTGTAAGCATTTCCGATTGTTCAACTCAAGCACGCGCCTCGTTTTCGGAACTCCGACGTCGAAAACAAAGCGTCGCGTTCAGGGCAACACGCCTATGCTCGGCGACGGTTTCTCGATCAATTCGAGCACCGGGAACGTCACAGGCACGCCGTCAGCAGCAACGACGCTGACTTTTAGCGTTTATTTATCCTCGCTCCTGAACCCGCACTCATGACCGATTTTCTGAAGCAAGAATCGGAAAGGTTGCTGCTCTGCTGATTATCGATATGAAAGCCTGCCGCTTCTGGGAATAAAAGTCCATCCGCTTTGGTCACCTAATTAGAAGCTTCGACGTCCTCGACCGGACGATCGTCGGTCAACTGGACCTAATGGGCCAGACGAACCAAGGAGGCGATAGACAATCATATGCCGCCCTACAAAGCAAAGTTGAAAGCTCAAAAGGCTCTGTGTGCCGGTACCGCTGCTTTCTATTTTGAGAAACCCACGAATTTCGAATTCCAGGCCGGCCAGTTCTTTAATTTTACTCTGCTCACCCCGGGCGACTCGGACCCAGGAGGCAATACTCGTGCTCTCTCGATCGCCAGTGCACCGCATGAACGGAATTTGATGGTGGCCATGCGCCTGCGCAGCACCGCGTTCAAACGCACACTCAATTCGTTGGCGCTCGGCACCGAGCTTCTTCTCCAGGGCCCCTTCGGTTGGATGACTCTCCCGCGGTACAGCACGCGCCCAGCAGTGCTCTTAGCCGGCGGGATCGGCATCACGCCTTTTCGTAGCCTCGTCTGGAGTGAAACGGAATCGCTATCCCCTCGTAGAATTCTCCTCTTCTATTCCGTTCGAATCCCTGAGGAAGCAGCTTTCCTGCAGGAGTTGCAGGAAATGGAGGAATTCAACAATCGTTACAAACTCATTTGCACCGTCACACAACCGGAAAAGGCAAAAATTCCTTGGCGAGGAGAAACAGGGCGAATCTCAATTCAAATGCTGTCCAAATGGATTCCGGATTTGAGCGTTCCGATTTATTACATTGCAGGTCCTCCCGGAATGGTTACTGGTGTGCGTCAGATGCTCATCGGCTCAGGGGTCGCTGAGGAAAACATACGCGCCGAGGAATTCTACGGATACGAATAGATTTCGGTGCGCTGCAAATGAATCCTCGTCCACGTCCTTGTCTATTGAAGCAAGCGGGATCGCGGGTAGTTGGTGAAAATTTCACGAATAAGTGAAAGCGACATGCAGTCTGGCAACAAGGCCGGCGATCCCGACACGGAGCCTTGAGCCCGGTTCGGTGGAGACTCTTGGCAACAGTAAGGGAGTACGAATATGCAAGCGCATGCATTACAGCTCGATCCGACTCAGCGCAGCGTAGAGTCGCGGGACTTCGAGGCAGGGCTGCGGCGGAAGATTGTGGGGCAGGATGAAGCGGTGCAGGCTGTGGTGGATCTTTACCAGGTGTTTCGCGCAGGCCTGAACTCACCGGGACGGTCGCTGGGGAACCTGCTGTTCCTCGGGCCGACCGGTGCGGGCAAGACACGCGTGGTCGAGGCCACGGCCGAGGTGCTGTTCGGCGACGCGCGAGCGGTAATCAAAGTGGACTGCGCGGAATTCCAGCATTCGCACAAGATCGCAAAATTGATCGGCTCGCCGCCGGGATATCTGGGGCATCGCGAGACGCATCCGCTGATCACCCAGGAAGCATTGGCTCAATATCACACCGAGAAGCTGAAGATTTCCATTTTGCTGTTCGACGAGATCGAGAAGGCGTCGGACGCGCTGTGGCAATTGCTACTGGGAATCTTGGACAAAGCGACCCTGACGCTAGGTGACAACCGCCGGGTGGACCTGTCACAGACAATGATCTTCATGACCTCGAACCTGGGTGGCGGCGAGATCACGGAGCTGATGACCGGAGGGATGGGATTTGCACCAACCGAGCCAGCCGATTCCGCGCCGCGAATGGACGAGAAAGTGGAGCGTACGGCGGCGGAAGCGGCAAAGCGAAAATTCGCGCCGGAATTCATGAACCGGATTGACAAGACGATTGCGTTCCATCCGCTGCGGTCGCAGCAACTGGAACAGATACTGGAGATCGAACTCGGAATGGTGCAGCGGCGCGTGCTTGAGACGAAAGGCCGCTTCTTGTTCCGCGCGATGCCCGCCGCCCGGGAATTTCTGCTGCGCGAAGGGACGGATCTGAAATATGGCGCGCGTCACTTAAAGCGCGCGATTGAGCGGTATCTGGGTCATCCACTGGCGAGCTTGCTGGCCACAGAGCAGGTAGGCCTGGGCGATGTACTCTTGATTGACTGGGACGGCAGTGAAGCGGGACTGAAGTTTTCGAAGGATGCGATGGAGACGGTGGCGCGAGAAGTGGGGGCCGCGTCCGGCGGCGGCTCCAGGTATACGCATTTCTGTGCATGGCCCGGGCAGGTCATCCCGGCCACACTGGCAACGGCTGGCCATCGGCTCTGATGGCGA
>CAWJGI010000020.1:0-63411 GCA_963842255.1 uncultured Acidobacteriota bacterium
AGAATGTAACGGCTGAGATCCTGATCCTTGACGATATTTGCCAGCTGCTTTTGCACGTATGCAGCATCCACTTTGAACGATTTCTTCTTCATTTCTGGAGCTTCGAAGGAAATTTCTTCGAGAACTTTCTCCAAAATGGTATGCAGACGGCGCGCACCGATGTTTTCGGTATGCTCGTTCACCTTGGCGGCGAACTTGGCTATGGACGCGATGGCGTCTTCAGTGAAAGTAAGCTTGAAAGGCTCGGTATCGAGAAGTGCGATATACTGCTTGATAAGAGCGTTCTTGGGTTCGGTGAGGATGCGAATGAAATCGGCTTCGGAAAGCGAGGCAAGTTCCACGCGAATCGGGAATCGTCCCTGGAGTTCAGGAATCAGGTCCGAAGGTTTGGTAGTGTGAAACGCGCCCGCAGCGATAAACAGGATGTGATCGGTGCGGACCATGCCATATCGCGTATTCACAGTCGTCCCTTCGACGATCGGCAAAATGTCGCGCTGCACGCCTTCGCGCGAAACGTCCGGTCCATGACCTGACTCGCGGCCGGCGATTTTATCGATTTCATCGATGAACAGAATTCCCATCTGCTCCACGCGGTCCACGGCGATGCGCGTCACCTGATCCATATCGATGAGGCGATTCTCTTCTTCCTGGATCAAGTAGTCGAAAGCCTCGGCCACCGTCATTTTGCGTTTCTTCTTTTGCTGGCCGAACATGCCGGAGAGCATGTCCTTCACGTTGATGTCCATTTCTTCGACGCCCTGATTGGTGATGATTTCAAACGAAGGCATCTGGCGTTCGCGGACTTCCACCTCCACCATGCGCTGGTCTAGCTTGCCTTCGCGAAGCTGGGTGCGGAGCTTGTCGCGCGTGCGCGCCACTTGTTCGCGGCGCTGAATCTCGCTGGCCGGGTTCACGTCCGAAGGCAGCGGCGAAGGCGGCAGCAGCAAATCCAGCAGCCGGTCCTCGGCGGACTGCTCGGCGCGTTCGGCAACTTCGTCGAGTTTTTCCTCGCGCACCATGTCGATCGCGGTTTCCACCAGATCGCGAACCATGGACTCCACGTCACGTCCCACGTAACCCACTTCCGTATACTTCGAGGCTTCTACTTTGACGAATGGGCAACCGGCCAGGCGCGCAAGTCGGCGGGCAATTTCGGTTTTCCCAACCCCAGTAGGCCCGATCATCAGAATATTTTTCGGCAGGATGTCTTCGGCAAGTTCGGGCGCAAGTTTCTGCCGGCGAACGCGATTACGAAGCGCGATGGCCACAGCTTTTTTCGCGAGATTCTGACCCACGATATATTTATCGAGCTCGACGACGATCTCGCGCGGCGTGAGCTCATCGAACGATGGCAGTGGTTCAGGTTCGGGCGCCGGCGACTCAGTGCCCGACAAGTAGAGGACCATGTCTTTCTCCGGTTTATCGGTCATAACTCTTCCACAGTGAATGTGGCATTGGTATAGATGCAAATTTCGCTGGCAATGCGCATGGCTTCGGCGGCGATGTCTTTGGCGTTGAGCTTGGTGAACTTGGAAAGCGCGCGGGCCGCGGCCACGGCGTAGGAACCACCAGAACCAATGGCGCAGATGCCGTCATCCGGTTCAATCACGTCGCCATTGCCGGAGATCAAAAACGTAGCTTTAGCATCGGCGACGATCAGCAGAGCATCAAGATGGCGCAGAGAACGGTCGGTCCGCCATTCCTTGGCGAGTTCTACGGCTGCGCGAGCCAGATTGCCATGGAATTCTTGAAGTTTTCCTTCGAAGCGCCCGAAAAGAGACAGAGCATCGGCAGTGCTGCCCGCAAAGCCCGCCACGATTTTATCGTTGTACAACCGGCGCGTCTTTTTCGCGCTGTGCTTGATCACTCCGTCGCCGAGCGTCACCTGACCGTCGGCGGTAAGCACCACTTTATTATCCTTGCGCACGCACAACACCGTTGTGCCATGCATCTGTGCGCTCTGCTGCGTTGTTGGCATCTCTTGATTATACTCCGCCGCCATGCGAATACGAGTAGCCTCACCCTCGCCAGTATGGTTCGGGAACGGGCCTGTGGCTGTCATATTTCTACTGGGGCAGGCTGCAATCGAACAGAGGTCTTTCGACTTCGTTCAGCATGACGACACACGTCAGTTCTTGTCGTTGCTGGCGCTGGCGGACTTGTCTTTGGATTTTTTGTCTTTCTTACCGACTTTGGCCCAGCGCTCTTCGAGGGACTCCTTGGTAAAGAGCGCGTCGGAGACTCCGGTGTTGTACTGGCACTTCTCGAAGAAAACCTGATACACCTTGATGCCGTTGCGCTCGCGCGTGATTTGAAAGGGCGTCTCGACGCCATCTATCGGGTGATAATTGGAATAGTATTCCACTTCCTCGGTGCGCATACGCGTATTGGCGTTGCGCGTATCCACCACTTTGCGAATCGGCAGATGAGTGTTGCGCGCAATCGCGACCCGGAAAGTGCGATTTTCGCTGTCAACCAACTCAACCCAATCGGCTTCCTGGTAATCCACTACATCCAGCCCGCCGTAGCGAAAAATCATCCCCGACTCGTGGATGCGGTGACGAAGAATGTTGTCGATGTCTTTCTTGATGTCTTCTTGAAACGTGGCAATGTCGGTGATCGTCGCCTCGGAGACACCGCCACGATCGAGAGTCCAGCCCTTGTCGCCGTCATTTACATTGATGATGTTGCGCTTGGGAAGATTTTCGGTGCGGTCTTTTAAGGGAGGCTGAGCGTAATCGATAAAGGTTTCGAAACCATTCAAATCGCCGGAATGTCCGAACTGGCTGAGGCGGCCAGTGCAGGTCACGTCGTGAACATTCAGGTACGCAGGTCCGCCGAGCGCATCGATGGCCTGTTGTAAAATCAGCTTGGCTTTCGCGGCACTCTGCTCGGGTAGAAGGACGTCCTGATCCTGCGCACCCGTGCGTGCAGATGAGGCGATCCAGGCGCAAGTCAGCAACGCCACAAATGCGACAGCACGGCGCATCATCGCTACAGGCACGAATATGGTCCCGGAACTCATCCGCAGAGTACGGAACCTCCATTAACGTTGATCACTTCACCGGTGATAAAGGTTGCCAGATCGGAAGCAGCAAAAAGAATCGGCCCGGCGATCTCTTCGGCCGTGCCGACGCGTTTCAGCGGAATCGGAACCAGCGCCGACTTCAAGCCATTCTTGGTGCGCAGGACCGAGGCCGACATGTCCGTATCCACCCAGCCGGGCGCGACGCAATTCACCAGGATATTGTGCGGGCCGAGTTCGGTCGCGAGACCCTTCACGAAACTGATAATCGCGCCTTTGGTCGCGCCATAATGAGTGTGAAACGATTCGCCGCGCTGCCCTGCCGTAGAGCTGATGGCCACAATTTTGCCACTCTTCTGCGCAATCATGTGCGGCGCGGTGAAATGAATCACGGAATAAACGCTCTTCAGATTCACGCGCACCATGTCATCCCATTCGCGTTCGGTCAATTTTTCGATGGGCGCGTCGTGTTCGTTCCAGATCCCGGCGTTCGCCACCAGAATGTCGATGCGCCCTAGCCGTTCGCGCGTGAAATCGATAAGTTTTTTGGCGTCGGCCATCTTGCCGAGATCGGCCTTCAGTGATTCGATGCGGGTACCATGCTTGCTGGCTTCCTGCCGCACTTGCGTGGCCGCGTCTTTATTTCGATTGAAGTTGAATACCACGTCCGCGCCCGCCTGCGCGAAAAGCTTCACGGTGGCGGCCCCGATGCCACGCGATCCTCCGGTAATCAGTGCGGCCTTCCCTGCCAACGAAATCATGTGACCCCCGAATTGATGCATCCTTGAAAGCTTAGAATTGCAAGCGCTAGAAAACCGAAATCGGTTACGCTGCTGGAAGTTGTGCCCGTTCAGGTCGCCGCAGTCGCCTTGCGCGACGCCGCTACCAGTTCACGGAATAGTGCGCGTGCCAGATCGTCGCTGGCGACCATTCGCTCCGGATGCCATTGCACGCCGGTAATCCAATTCGAGTCGCCCGACCATTCCACGGCTTCAATCACGCCATCCGGCGCCCGAGAAACGATCCGAAGATTTTCGCCCGGTTCGAGCACGGCCTGGTGATGCGAACTGTTGACTCGCGCCTCGTTCGTGCCGGCGAGTTGCGCCAGGCGTGAACCCGAGTCCAGGGTAATGTTGTGATGCGGTTCCGGCTCTTCGCGGCCAATCCATGCGTGCTGAAGATTGGTTTTTATTTCGCTGGGAACGTCCTGGATGAGCGAGCCCCCCAGAAAAACATTCATGCTCTGCACACCGTAACAGATGGCGAGCACCGGCTTGAACCCAGAAACGGCGTGATCGAGCAGCGCGAAGTCCGTGCGCTCCCGGTCCGGATCCGCTTCAGCTGATTTCGGATGTCGCGCAGCGCCGAAACGCGACGGCTCGACGTCTGCTGGACTTCCGGGCAGCACCAGTGCGTCCAGTTCACTCGCGAGTTTCAACAACTCTGGAAGTGCAAGGAGCAGTGAAATTTCAACGGGCTCAGCGCCTGCGACGCGCACTGCGGCCAGGTACTTGTCATAAGCGTCGCGTTTATTGCTAAGTTCTTCTTTTCGTGTGCGATAGGGTATTCCAACGCGCGGTTTCGGGGCTTGGTCTGGGTTCATGGAAGTGCCATCGTATCATTCCAAGCCAAGCGCGGCAATATTGCGGTCGGTTCAAGAAACGAGCGGCAAAGGTAATCAGAACGATCGGTTCCGCCAGTCACCCGGCTTGGCGGATAGTCACATTTACGGCGAGCACCTTGCGCATTGGGAGTGAGAGGCCGGGCGCGAATTCCGGAATGCTAGATGGATTCGGCGGACATCGAGATCAAGCTCGGAGGAACTCTCGACCCGCGCGAAAATGAAGGGCGTTTGCGGGGCGGATGCGTTTTGAGCCATTGGTCATAATTCTGCCGCATTTGATCGATATGATGCGGGATGTGGCGCTCCTGGATTTCGATCCAGCGATCCAGGTTGATTTCCCCATTCTTCGGATGCGCAACTTGGAACTCCCACACATGTTCCGGAAGTGCGGCGAGCAGTTGATAGGTCATCTTCCGGAGCCGGCGGATAATCTCCAGGGCCTCGTGCGTGCTCTGATGAAAATATCCCAGCGAACTGGCCCAACGTGCGGGGTCGAACTGCGGAGCCTCGCTGCCCGGTTCAGCGATGAACCGGCGGCTATGAATGTAAGCGCTGGCTTCGCTATCGGCGAGATGCAGAATGATTTCGTGAATGCTCCAGCGGTCGGCCGACGGTTTGTACAGCCACATCTTTTTTGGAAATTGGCGAAGCGCGCCAGATAACAGCGCGGGTGCGCGGCCGAATGATTCCAGCTTTTGCCTTCGATCGTCGCGCTTCATTTGGACCTCCCCGTTTGTGCTGGTTAGACGTGCGAATTGTAAATTTGTTGTCTGCTAAAGCAATAAACGCAGCAAATCACCAACTAGTTCAGAAAATTAATTCGCTGCGGTTCCAAAAACAGTTTGATGCGTGCGGGGATGGGAAATGTCGTCCAGTCATGGGAAATACGGGATGTTCGCAATCGTCAACAGCGAGCGGTATTGGGAGTCGCGGCGGGAGCCCGCTCACACATTCTGCAAATTGAATCGGGCTCGTACCAATTGTGGTAGAAACCTACACACTTTCGGAGGCAGCATTGGGTATTGCGACCGCACTCGCAGCGCGGCTGCTCCAGTATGTTCGGAGATCTCCCACCAGATATAGGGAGCCGGTAGCACATACAGCGTCGTCTGAGTTCGCCAGTTTGATTGCTGTTTCAAGGGCGTCGTAGGGGTCGCCGACAATGAGCGCTTTTTTTGCGTGATGGCCGGTCATTTCTGCGAGCAGCGGAGCAGACACGGCACGCGGGTTGCGCGGTTCGGTGAGAATTACCGTGTCTGCATAGGGAAAAAGCAGCCCGGCGATTTCCTCCACGGCCTTGTCGCGCATGGCGCCATACACGAGAACAATGCGCCGGCCTGCATAGTTGTCTTTCCAGAATTGCAGCAATTCGCGCGCGCCCGACGGGTTGTGGGCTCCGTCGAGATAGATATCGGGACTGATCGCGAGCTTTTCGAGACGCCCCGGCCATTTCACTGCCGCGATCCCTTTCTCGATTGCTGCATCATCAATCTCAAAACCACCGTCGCCGAGCAGCCGTGCGGCCGCTGCGGCGGTGAGCGCGTTGCCAATTTGAAATCGGCCCGGCAGTGCGGGAGCTAAGGACATTTTCGCGGCCGATGGGGGAAATACAGCCCTGGCTCGGTAAAATCCTTTCGAGTTGTGGAAATCTTCAATCCTGGTGACTGCATCGACTTCGATTAGACGAGCGTCCATTTCGGTACAGCGTTTTAGGATCACGGCGCGCGCTTCCGGTCGCTGCGTCGCGCTGACTACCTGCGCGTGACGCTTGATAATCCCAGCTTTCTCGGAGGCAATTTCTTCGATGGAATGCCCCAAATAATTTTCATGATCGAAATCAATGGGGGTGAGTATGGCCACTGCCGGCTCGAAATATTGGTCGCGTCCAGGCGTCCTCCCAGCCCCACTTCGTACACGGCGAAGTTCACGTCCTTCCGCGCGAAGGCTGCAAACGCCATCGCGGTGACACACTCGAAAAACGTCGGATGCGCCGCGAGTTTTCCCGAGGCCATCAAACCTTCGATTGAAGAATGCACGCGCATCCAGGCTTCAGCGAAATCGCCATCCGCAATGTTTTCGCCATTGATGCGAATGCGCTCGTTGATCCGTTCGAGGTGCGGCGAGGTATAAAGCCCAGTGCGAAACCCGGCAGTGCGCAGAATGGATTCAAGCATCGCCGCCGTCGAGCCCTTTCCGTTCGTGCCGGCAATATGCGCGCAGGGCGCAGTGCGCTGAGGCTGGCCAAGCTCCTGGGCGAGCGCGGAGATATTTTCCAGCCCGAATTTCTGCACGCCAGCCTGCTGCGGTGAGGCAAGCTCCCGGCCGAGCGACAATAAGGCGCTGACGGATTTCTCGAAGTTCATCGGATTAACTGACAAAAAATCGAGAGCTTTGCTGACGTAGGGCTTCAATTCTTTGCGAGGGACAACGGCATCGAGGAATCCGTGTTCGAGCAACTGGCAGTCTGAAATCCTTCCGGAATTTCTGCCGGATCGTCTGCTCGATCACGCGCGGGCCGGCAAAACCGATCAGCGCACCGGGCTCTGCAACATTCAAATCGCCAAGCATTGCGTAGCTGGCGGTAACGCCGCCGGTGGTTGGGTCGGTGAGAATAGAAAAAAAAGGAAGCTTGCCTTCATCCAGGCGCGCCAGCGCGGCTGAAACCTTGGCGAGCTGCATCAGGCTCACCACACCTTCCATCATGCGCGCGCCGCCGGAACAGGAAACCACGATCAACGGCTGGCGTTGTGCCAGCGAGCGTTCCACGGCCCGCGCAACTTTTTCGCCGATGACTGCGCCCATCGAGCCGCCGATGAATCCGAATTCCATCGAGAAAACAGCAAATCACCGGACGCCCGTTCAACTGCCCTTCCACGCTCAGAATTGCGTCCTTCATTCCGAGCTTGTGCTGCGCTTCCTTCAGCCGCTGCGCGTAGGGCCGAGTGTCAGTGAAGTGGAGAGGATCGTTCGAGGCCAGATCGGCGTCGAACTCGGTGTACATCTCATCATCAAGCAGCAGCTCGAGACGCCTTCGGGAACCGAGACGAAAATGATGCTCGCACTTAGGGCAAACTTCCCAGTTCGCTTCCAGATCTTTTTTCCAGATTATGGCGCGGCAGGAACTACATTTGGTCCACATGCCCTCGGCGCGCACACGGCGCTCTTCCACCGGTGTAGGATTTTCGATCGGTTTTTTTTCGCGCTTAAACCAAGCCATAAATAGAAACTCTAGTCTCCGAGCTTAACGTGTCCCGCAGTAGCATTTGTAGCGGGCGGCCACTGTCCTGCGGCCTTTGGGTTTCTCCGCCTTCTCCGCGTCTGTGCGGTCCTGTATCCTTTGGACGGCAACCAGAAATCGTGGCCTTGGCGGAAACCGGCAGCTAGCTTTGCTTCGCTCAGCATTCCACTTCAACCACGCACAACGCTCGGGATTTTTGTCGTTTTATTCGCTAGCGGAGGGAGCCAAATTTGCATGCGCGTTCTTCGTTCAGCGATCCATAGCGATTTGCTGCTAATAATCGATCCCGCGCTGCGCCAATATGCCTTTTGTATAGGGATGCTTCGCTTCGCGCATCTCGGTGACAAGATCAGCGGCTTCTACCAGTTTCGGATGCGCATTGCGTCCGGTACAAATTACATGCACGCGCTCTGGCCGCTTCAGCAGCGCATCCACCACACGTTCCGCGTCTAACATTTTATAGCTAATCACATAATTAATCTCGTCGAGCACCACCAGATCGTACCTATCGCTGTAAATCTGCTGGCGTCCGAACTCCCAGGCCTGTTCGCACATTTTCACGTCTTCGGGATCGGTTTCCGCGCCGCCAACTTTCACGAAGCCTCGGCCCATCGGCCTAATTTCAAATTTGTCGTCACCCAGCATTTTGGCGGCATCGAGCTCGCCATAATGCCACGAGCCCTTGATGAATTGCACCATCATCACACGCAAACCCTGGCCGACAGCGCGAAAGGCGGTACCCAAGGCGCAAGTCGTCTTGCCTTTGCCCGGCCCGGTATAAACGATCAGCAAACCCTTGCCTTCCGGCATGCGTTGAAGTCCTTACAAATTTATTGGAAGCAGCACACACTGCTGCAAAGAGCCGGCGAGACGCCGCGCTACGAGCCTGAGAATAGTGAGCGTAGCCTGCAGAAAGGTCAAGCCACGAAGCGGTAGCCGACGCCTCGCACGGTTAGCAGGTGTTGCGGCTTGGCCGGGCTTTTCTCGATGTAGCGGCGCAGCCGAACGATGAAGTTATCGATGGCGCGCGTGTCGGTGTCTTCCACGAGGCCCCATACGTCTTCCAGGATCGATTTTCGCGACACGGTGCGGCCCTTGCTGCGGATCAGGTGCCGCAAAAGTTTCGCTTCCATCAAAGTCAGCTGAATCACGGCGCCGTCAATGCGCAATTCCAGCGTGTCAAATCGAGAGTCTTGCCATTGAATGTAAACACCTCGGGTTCGGGCGCGGAATCATCGGTGCCAGTTGGCGCGGCAACTTTGTCCTTATCGCCGCTGCCTCCGCCGCGGCCTCTTGTATCTCTGTTTCCCTTTTGCAGCCACTGATTGCGGCGCAACAAGCCTTGCAGCCGCGCAAGAAAAATCGGCAGCTGAAAGGGCTTAGGCAGATAATCATCCGCGCCCGCGGCAAATCCTTCGAGCACGTCTTCCGGTTTCCCTCGCGCGGTCAGGATAAGTACCGGAACGTAATTCTGCGCCTTGCGCAGGGCTCCCACAACGCTGAAGCCGTCCTTGCCCGGAAGCATCACGTCCAGAACAACCGCATCAAATTTTTCTTTTTTTTCGAGCAAGCGTTCGAGCGCAGTCTCACCATCGCCCGAAACCTCGACGGAATGCCCCTCGGCTTCGATATTGAAACGCAGTCCTGTGGCCAGGTGCGCTTCGTCTTCCACCACCAAGACGCGGCTCATGCCAGGTTCCTCGGCAGTTCGATGGTGAATGTGGTACCGCGTCCTTCACCCTCGCTGGCCGCATAAACCTTGCCTCCATGGGCGCGAGCGATGGCCCGAACTATAAACAAGCCCAGCCCCGTCCCCTTTAGCTGAAGACCTGCGCGCCCGGGCACGCGGTAAAAGCGTTTAAAAATGCGTTTCAGCTCCGGCGCTGGAATGCCGATGCCGTGGTCGGTGACGCTGAGAACTACTTGATCGTCAGGTGTATCGATGCGTACGGAAACATCTACATGGTCGCCGGAATACTTCACGGCATTATCCAGCAAGTTTGACACAGCAGTCCGAAGTTCGGCCGGATCCCCGTGCAGCAGGATCGGCCCACCGTTCTTGCTCGCAGTTCCGACATTCGCCGCAGCGGAATCGAAGTGCAACACGCCCGGGGAAAGATGATGACGCACGCGCGCCAGTTCAATCGCTTCCCGAACCAGCTCACTGAAATCCACCTCAATATGGTGACGCTTCCCGCGCTTGTAGCCCACTTCGCCGGCCTTAAGCACCTGCTCGACAGTTCCCAGCAGGCGGTCGGTGTCTGACAACATCACTTGATAGAATTGCTGGCGTTGCACTTCGTCCACGTCACGTCTCTGAAGAGTTTCAAGATATAGGCGGATGGAAGTAATGGGAGTCTTCAGTTCGTGCGTCACCGCGTTGATGAAGCTGCCGTGCTGCTCGCTGCGCCGGATTTCTCGCACCAAAAAGATTGTGTTCAGAATCATTCCCGCAATGATCGCGAAGAAAAATATCACGCCGAAAAACAGCAGGACGCCTTCGCGCCAGTTGAGAATAATCCAGCCGACGTTCAGGGCCACGGCCAGCGCCACCAGCGCGCAACCCAGCACGACAAAAAATGCGATTGTCTTCCTGCGACTCGTTATTTGCACAGTATCTAAAGGGAATTGTACCGCGAAGCGGCAGTCGCGGCGTCTGCGGACGAGGGGATTGTGCTAGGTGTTGCTATTGGGGAGGGTAGCGCAAAAATGTACTGTCGGCCTGACCTGCCGGACCAGGACGATCCGGTGACAGACACAAATGGCGGAGGAACTAAAGTTCCACAGGCGCGAGTTCGCGCTGAATTTCCGGGGTGAGCGTTCTTCCGATGATGGATTCGTTTTCGCGCTTCATCTCGGAAATTTTCGCGGTGTGGACCTTTGTAATCAGCCCGATCTTTTTCAGCGCCCAAATGCAATACCAGTTGAAGTCAATCTCGTACCAGGTAAGCCCATGGCGCGCAGAAACAGGATGCGCGTGGTGATTGTTGTGCCAACCTTCACCCCAGGTCACCAGCGCCACCCACCAACTATTCGTCGAGAGGTCGCGGGTCTGGAATCGCCGCGTGCCGATCGAATGCGTCGCGGAATTGACCAGCCAGGTAAAATGCAAACCCACAACGGTGCGCAGAAAAATTCCCCACAGCACGAACGGGAGCCCGCCCAATGCCAGCAGCACCACACCGAGCACGATCATTGGCACATAATGATATTTCGTGATCCAAACGTAGAATTTGTCCTTGGCCAGATCGGGAACGTAGCGCGCAAGGGTAGTCGTATCGTGGTGCATGGATTTCCCCGTT
Organism: uncultured Acidobacteriota bacterium; assembly: GCA_963842255.1. Classification (GTDB taxonomy): domain Bacteria; phylum Acidobacteriota; class Terriglobia; order Acidiferrales; family UBA7541; genus Palsa-295. Next base: position 11,190 of record CAWJGI010000020.1, read on the forward strand.
AAAATCCAGCCCATGTGCGACCACCAGGTGCCATCAACAGGCGAATGTGGATCGCCTTCGTGGTCGGAATACTTGTGGTGAATGCGGTGCGTAGCCACCCAGAAAATCGGGCCGCCTTCGAGCGCCAGCGTCGCAAAAACCGTTAAGAGATATTCAAGCCAGCGAGGAGCCTTGTAGCCGCGATGCGTCAGCAACCGGTGATAGCACATTCCGATACCCAGGCTAGTGGCCACCCACCAGAGAAACGCAGCAACAAAAAAAGCCTCCCACGAAAAGAAGAACAGCGCAGCGATCGCGCCCAGGTGAAACAAGCCCATGAAAATGGCCGTTACCCAATTTATCTCGCCATCATTTTTTTGCGTTTTTTTCAGGATGGCGAGGGGGCGGGCGATTGCGTTTATGGATTGCTGAATCGATGGCTGACTCATGGGGGCCTCTGTCTGTTCTTTTGTGGTGCTCATAACCTAGCTAGGCTAGCAGTCTACGAGTCCCGGATTTGTAATACTTCTGTAATACCAGGATTCCTGTAGGGCGCTTGCGGAAAACCTTGAAAATGCAGTGGATGCCATGTCTATTTTTGAGATTTTTGCGATGTCTCGAGACGGAGGCCGCCGTGGCTATGGCCAGAGCGGCAGCGCGCTTGTTTGCCGCGAATTCGGCTATGATAGGGCGGTTTTGGGGGCTTGAAAAATCATTTGGCGATTTATCAATCAGGAGGAAATATGCGGCGATTGTTGGTACTTTGTAGCGCTATTGTTTTTGCGTTTGTAATGGCGGGAATTGGGCACGCTCAGGAACAGCAAGATAAAAACAAGCGGCCAAGCCCCGCGGCCCATGCGGAATTTCAATTCGCCGACGGCAAGACGATTATGGTCGACTATTCCAGCCCGCGGGCGAAAGGCCGCAAGATTTTTGGCGGCCTGGTTCCTTACGGCGAGGTCTGGCGCGCAGGCGCGAACGAAGCGACAACGTTTGTAATTAATACAGATCTCATGGTGGGCGGCAAAACCGTGCCGGCGGGAAGCTATACGTTGTTCACAATCCCAAACAAGGACAAGTGGACGCTGATCATCAGCAAGAAAACCGGCGAGTGGGGTGTGCCATACCCGGGCGAGAAAGACGATCTCCTCAGAGTCGACATGAAAGTTTCGCAGCTTCCCTCCCCCTTGGAGAATTTCGAGATTTTGTTTCAGCGGGACGCCGACAATTGCACTATGCAAATGGACTGGGAGACAACGCGCGCCTCGGTGGACATTTTCGAAAAGAAATAACGAAATCGAAGAGAGATGCTTCGCTGCGCGAAGCATGACCACGGGTCCTCCAGGTTAGCGTTCGTCTAAGCATCCGAAACTGTCGCGTTGGGTCAACGAGATTGGGGGGAGCTGAAGGCCAACTTTCAAGTTGGCAAGCTCATCGACGGCTGGACATCGAACAGGAATGTGCATCGCTATGCGATGTTAACTGCGCACCAGTCATCACGGGGTCAGCCGTCTCCCATTCTCACATGGCACACTTTTTAACACGCTAGCAGCCCGCGTCGCGCCGTCATGCTGAGCGAAGCATCTCTCCTGGGTTTCATTAGCCGAAGGCAATCAGCGTTTGTCAGAGGCCTGAAAGCCGGTGACACGTCCCGTGTTCCAAGTTGCCAAAAAGCCCAACGTAGCCCGGCCCGATCAAACATCGTTTGCGCCTCCGCGATGGTCCACTTCCGCCAATCCGGATCCGCGTGCCGTCCGTACCAAGCTGTGCGAGGCGTGCGACCTGTTGTAACCGGACAGCTTCTCCTTGCTGGAACCGGTGCCTCTTGCACCAGAGCCGAATTCGCAATCAGGAAAGATCGAAAGTGCTGCGCAGTTTTTCAGCGATGGCAGTAACGCGCTGCCGCGCCTCGGCGGACATTTCCTTGGCGGCATCACGTTCTCGCAGCACAACCCAAATGCCCGGATGATAGACGGCTTGATCGTGTGAAATCGCGCCCGTGAGCTGCGTGATTTCCAGTTTGCTGCCGGAAAGTTCGCGGTCGAGCGTAGTGCGGATTTCGTCGAGTAAATCCTTGAACCCTTGCGAAGCCAGCATGGGATCCACATCGCGAGGAATCGGCGCCGAAACCGTTCCCAGATCATAATCGGGCAGCGGATGCGTGATCATCAGCTCGATGGAAGCTGATGGTGCGCCGGCGTCCTGGGTAATCTTGATTCCCATAGTCCCTCATTGTCCCACAGTATTGGAAGCGAACGATTCCAAAGTCCGGGCCGGAAGCCGAAATCCAGAAGTGCGATGGGAGTAGCAGTAAACCAGACCGACAGCAGATCCCTAAAAGCGTGTACAAAAAGCGCGGTGCGCAATGGCGTCCGACAATGAGAAAAATCTTCATGTCGCTGCGATCCCTCAACGCCGTCATCCGGAACGAAGTAAAGGATCCCTTTTATGTTTCCGATCGAGGTTCTTTCAAGCATCCTCGACCGTCACCCCATCCGATGTTATCCCGAGCCGCGTTCTTAGCGGACGCTTTGAGGGATCTGCTTTGCACTCCGCGCCAAGCATGCAGACATGGAGGAGCCTGTGTAAGGTTAGCTAGTTTCTGTCGCGAAACGCAAAATACTACGTCAAATCAGGCGTTCGCAGACTTTTGCTCGTCATTTTTCCCTTGACATGTACGTGTGCACTGTGGCACACGTAATACATGAAGCCTGTCCAATCCGAATCTCCTTCTGATGTCTGGCGCTGGTTCCAGAATGCAAAACGGAAAGCCTCGGGCCCGCCGTTCTTGGCTCGCTGAGCTTACGACGCAGTCCTTGCGTTCGCGAGAACTGCCCCGCTTGCTTGTCAGGCGAACAGCATGCCAGTTACGTCCTGTACGGTCGCCTGAAAGGACGACGGTTTGCTGTCTATGTTCCCGAAGAACTTGTGCCGGAGGTACGCCGTTGTTTGGAAAACGGGCGTGCTCTGCAGGATCTGCTCTACCAGGCTGCACCGCGCTATGTCAAAGCATTGAAGCGGGAGAGGGACCAGGCGACGAAAAAAGCGGGGGGCTGAAAGGTGCCCAGGGCTACGAAGCCGCAGATCAGTTTCGCCGATTGGGAGTTGCTGCAGCAGGGCATCTTGCTGGAACCGCAACTGCAGAGCATCTCCGATTTTCTTGACGACCATGAAGAGATGCTCGAGGCCGTACGACGTGATCTGGAACGAGGTCTGAAGAATCGCCGACGGCTACCTGCGCCAGTTCACGGATCTGCGGCCGGTGCCTAGGCACGAGCGTTCAACCGCGCCTTAGGACTCCACAGACGCTGCAGGCCGTCATCCATCATCCGACCGACAGTCCTTATTGTGGTCGTGATCATTAATCGGCTGCCTCTCCGAGGCCGTGAGCGGCACGGCGTCGGATGCAAGAAATCCAGCGAATGACGCCCATGGAACGGCACGAGCGACAAGCCCAGAAATATCGCCAACTCATCGCAATAACCGAAGAGGTCGTGAACAGCGCACGAGAAGTATTGCAGCAGACCCGGAAAGCGCGCGGCAAGGATTTGGCCGCCGACCTGACTATCGACGAACTTCGCAAGGAAATCGCCCACTACTGTGAACTGGGAGACCCTGTGATCGATCAGGCGCGCCGTCGCGTGCTCCAAGGAGAGCAAGTTCCCGATGCCGAAAAGATCTATTCCATCTTTGAAACTCACACCGATTTGATCAAGCGCGGCAAGGTGCTAACACCGGTGGAGTTCGGTCACAAAGTCTTTCTCGCGGAAAGTGCCCAAGGATTGATTACCCAGTATGAAGTGCTGCAGGGAAACCCTGGCGACGATCAGCAGGTGGAACCTTCTCTGAAACGCCACAAGGAAAATTTCGGACGCTCTCCCGAGTTGTATAGTTCCGATCGAGGCTTCTTTAGTGAGATCAATGTGAAGTCCTGCAAGCAAAAGGGCGTCAAGGTGGTGTGCATCCCGCAGCGTGGCGGGAAGAAAACGGCGAAGCGCCAAGCGTATGAGAAGAGTCCTGCCTTCAAGAAAGGACAGCGCTTTCGAGCCGGCATCGAGGGGCGCATCTCTGTGCTGTTCCGCGGTCGTGGTATGAAGCGTTGTCTTGCTGAAGGGCGCCAACGCTTTGAGGTATTGGTAGGTGCTGCCGTGCTTGCCAACAACCTGATGAGAATTGTGGCAATGCTATCGAAACGATCGTCTGGCAGACGAAGAGCCGCGTAACACGATCTTTCCGCGCTCTTCTCCGTGAGGCCAACGCATTTTTCTTACGCGTACTGTTCCATTCGATTCCGAAATCCATGGCCGCAATGCTCTGCGAACATCTGTCCAGGCACGCTAAATCCCTGAAATCTCTATTGCCCAGTTAAATTTTTTCGTCAAAATAGGGGTTTCGCGACAGAAACTAGCTAGGGCGCGCGACATTACTTGGGGTACGGATGCCCCGCCAAAATCGCCAAAGCGCGGTAGATTTGTTCCGCCAGAATTACCCGTGCGAACTCGTGCGGCATGGTAAGCGTCGAAAGCGAGATGCGCTGCTTGGCGCTGGCGCGAAATTCCGTAGAAAACCCCTCCGCATCGCCGCACAGAAAATCCAGCTCCCGCACGCCACGATCGCGCAGATCGCCCAGCCAACCAGCAAATTTCTGCGACGTGAATTGTTTGCCCGCAGCGTCGAGCAGAACCACGGTCGCGCCGGAATCGATTTTCAGTTTGCGCAGCGCCGCAGGCCCACCGTCGCGAAGTTCGACAATCTCACACTTGGCGTAGTGCTGGACGCGAGCAACGTAATCGTCCAGCAACGCCCGTGCTTCCTCGCGGCGAGTCTTACCAAGCATAACGAGGCGAATTTTCATGTGAACGCTTCAAACCACCCGGCAGTCCCCCCTACTTAGAGGAGGCCGTACTTCTTGCGTTTTTCCAGGAGCGTCTTGCGACTAATTCCCAGGACGTCCGCACATCGTCCAATTTTATAGCGCGTAGCCTCAAGGGTGGTCTTGATCACGTCCCGCTCTACATCCTCGAGCGATCGAAGCGATCCGCCTGCGCCCTGCGCGCTGTTTGCTGTGCTGCGCACAATCTCAGGGAAATCTTCAACGCGCAATTGCGCCTGCTTCGCAAACACTAACGCATGTTCCACAGCATTCTTCAATTCGCGGACATTCCCGGGCCATTCGTAGGACTCCAGCTGCCTGAGAGCGGCGGGATCGAACGACCGATCGGCCCGCCCATGCACGGGGCCGAGCCGCGCCAAAAAATGCGCGGCGAGTTCCGGAATGTCAGCACGTCTTGCGCGCAAGGATGGAATCACGATCGCCAGCACATTGAGACGAAAGAAAAGATCCTCTCGAAAACGCGCGTCCGAAACAGCCTTGTTCAAATCCGTATTGGTCAAAGCAATCAGGCGCGCTTCCATACGCAAAGTTTCCATGCCGCCAAGCCGCTCGAACGTGCGCTCCTCCAGCACGCGCAGGAGTTTCGCTTGGATACCGGGCGCCAGCGCAGCTACTTCATCCAGAACAATGGTTCCACCCTGCGCCATTTCAAGCCGCCCGAGTTTTCTCGTCACTGCTCCGGTAAACGCGCCGTGCTCGTGGCCAAAAAGCTCGGATTCGACAAGCTCCGCAGGCAAGCTGGCGCAATCGATCTTGAGAAACGGCGCGTCATGTCGCGGACCATGCTGGTGAATCCAGCGCGCCAGCTGATCTTTGCCGGTGCCGCTCTCTCCAGTGATGAGAACAGTGGTCGAAGCACCGGCAACTTTTTCCGCGAGGTCGAGAACGTGCTTGGAGGCAGGATCAACCGCGACCCACGAAATTGAGGCGGCGTTCATGGGTTGGTTTTCAGCCCGATAGTGGATTTTGCGCGCGCATCGCCACAGTCGCGAAAGCGGAGGGAGCTTTCCATCTCAGTATTCCAGCGGTAAAGCTTAAGATTAAGATTAAGAGCGTGGCCCTCCTTGCTGTCGCCAGAAACTGCCAAAGCGCTCATTGCTGGCTGACGTTGCCTTCGGAATCAGTGCGCAGCTCGGGCTTTCGCGTGCTCCCATCCGTTTTCCCCCGCGCGTCGGCAGCGTCAGTAGGCTCCTGAAAATCCACGCGCTCCGCGGAGCGCCACAAGCGTTCAAGATCGTAATACTGCCGCGCACGCTCGCTGAAAATGTGCACCACGAAATAGCCGTAATCGAGAAGCACCCATTCGGCGCCCGATTTGCCCTCGCGATGCGCTACGCGCCGCCCGTGGCGGTCCAAATTTTCTTCGATGGCTTCGCTGATCGCCTGAATCTGCGGCTGGCTGGAGCCGGAACAAAGCAGAAAATAATCCGCAAACGCTCCTGAATTGCTCAGGTTCAAAACGGAAATATCCAGAGCCTGCTTATCTTGAGCCGCTTGCACGGCCAGCTGGATTTCGGGATCGAGAGAGTTAGGCGTCACCGATAGAGGGCCTGTCCAACAATGTATTCCTCCACGGGCGCGGGCACAAGCCCGTGGATGCTTTGGCGGCGATCCAGCCGCTGCCGGATTTCGGTGGAAGAAATATGGCTGGAAACTGTAGTCAACAGATATACCACCGATTTGCGCAGAACAATTTTGTGTGGATCGTCGGATTTTGTGCGTCCGAATTTTTCCGGCGGGATGACCAGGCGCAAAGCATCCAGACGAAAGCCCGGCCGGCTCGCGATGATGAAATCGCAACAATCCAGCAGGGCCTCGTAATTTTTCCAAGTCGGAATTTCCAAAAATTGGTCCGCGCCCACCATAAAAAATAAATGATCGTCGGGATGATCCCTGCGAAAGCGCCTTACCGTATCAATGGTGTAGAAAACGTGCGGCGTCGCGCCGTCCATGGGCGCTTCGGCGAGCGAGGGATGCAGATACGAATGATTGGCGCATCCCAGCGCGACCATGGCGTAACGATGCACAAACGGCGTGAGCGCCGGCTTGCTCTTGTGCGGCGGACGTGAAGATGGCACGAAATGAACCGCGTCGAGGTGAAAACGTTTCTGCGCCGCCTGCGCCACGGCAATGTGTCCGGAGTGAATGGGATCGAATGTGCCACCAAAAAGCGCAATCGAGCGGCCGTGCTGCCCGTGGGACCGGTGGGCGTGCGAAGTCAACAATCCTCCCGCCTGCGCGATGCATGAGCTTCTGCGGATCCGTGTCTTTGGTTCGGGAAAGCCTCGGCTGCGGCGGCATTCGCACTGGGCTGCTGTTCCATCTCCGATGGCATAGCCGCTTTGGGGAGGCGATCGAGCGCATCGGCCATGGCGCGAATAAGCTCGGTGATTCCTTCACCGCTCGCTGAAGATACAGCGTGAAATTGCAAATCGCGCTTGGCGGCAAAATCACGCAGCTCGTCGAGATGTTCGCGATGAGTCGTGGCGTCAAGCTTGGTGGCCACAACGATCATCGGCTTCTCAGCCAACCCCGGACTAAACGACGCCAGTTCGTGCATGATGACTTCGAAGTCATCGATCGGGTCACGGTCGTTGGCATCGCTGGTATCCACCAGATGCGCAATAAGACGCGTACGTTCCAGATGTTTCAAAAAGCGCGTGCCCAGGCCCGCGCCTTGGTGTGCGCCTTCGATCAGCCCAGGTACGTCCGCGACAACGAATGTGCGCCCTTGTCCCGGCACTGCATCGGGGTCCGCAGAAACAACGCCAAGGTTCGGCTCGAGAGTGGTGAACGGATACGCCGCAATTTTCGGCCGTGCCGCAGAAATGCGCGAGATCAATGTGGATTTTCCAGCATTGGGGAAGCCCACCAGTCCAACGTCGGCCAGTAGCTTCAGTTCCAGGCGCAACAGGCGCTCTTCGCCGGGCTTGCCATCCTCATGTTCACGCGGAGCCTGGTGCCACGGCCGCGCGAAATGCGGGTTGCCGTTACCACGACCGCCATGTCCGCCGCGAGCCGCGAGCACGCGTTGGCCAGGTTGGGCCAAATCAAAAAGCTGCTCGCCGGTGTTCGCGTCAAAAACGACGGTTCCGACGGGTACTTTCAGGACGAGATCTTCAGCCGTCTTGCCGTGGCAATTTGAACCCTCGCCATGCCCGCCGCGCCCAGCTTTGAATTCGCGATTGTAGCGGTAGCGGAGCAGTGTATTGTCGTGAGGATTGGCCTCGATGTACACATCACCGCCATTCCCACCGTCGCCGCCCGACGGCCCGCCACGCGGCACGTACTTCTCCCGGCGAAACGCGACGCACCCGTTCCCACCATCGCCAGCCTTGATCGAAATTCTCGCTTCATCGGCAAACACAGATCACCCTGTAACCTAACAGCCCGCCTCCGCGATCGAGACCCAAACTGCCGACACTGTCACAATTGGCAATCTTACAATCGGCATGATGGAGCCTCGCATCATTCGCGCCCCACAGCTGTGTAGGGGCGGATCTCAGTCCCGCCCTCTTAGATGCTGGCGACGACCCCTGGGCGTCGGTGGATCGCTTAAAAACTGCCCGTCGCTTGGTCCAAAAATAAAAATACGCGCCCATGTAACCGAGCGCGTATTGAATGTCAAAACCTTAGTATGCGGCTGCAGATTGCAAAGCCGCTTCAGACCGATCGGCGCCACCCACCGAGATTCTTCGGCAGGGAAAACGCTGATGAATTTCCCGAGCGCACCCTTATCTTCAAACCGCACCACGCCTGTAATTGTGGCAAACAGGCTGTCGTCCTTCGCGCGGCTGACGTTCCGACCAGCCTTATACCGCGTCCCGCGCTGACGAATCAAAATGCTGCCGCCGGTGACCAGCTGCCCACCAAACCGCTTGATCCCTAGCCGCTGTCCGTGCGAATCGCGTCCGTTTGTTGAGGACCCGCCGCCCTTTTTATGTGCCATGGCAAACCCCTACGAAATTTGGATGTCGCTGACCTGGACAGAAGTGTAATTCTGCCGGTGGCCGCGCTGATATTGTATTGACCGCCCGTCTTGTACTTCAGAACCTTAGCATCTTAGGTCCGCGATCCTGCGCCACGATCTTGCCGATCACTTTGGCCTTGGCGATATCATCGTTGGAGGCGAACTTCTTGTCGTCGTTGCGCACGGCGAGCACTTCGTCAAACGTGACTTTGCCGCCGACTTTCCCCTCGACCCGCTCGATGCGAATCGTCTTGCCCGGTTCGACGCGATATTGCTTTCCCCCACTGCGAATTACGGCGTACATGCTGCCTCCTGAAGCAAGTGACAAACCCCAATTATACGATCCGTCAAGGGGTTGCGTCAACGCAGTCCTTGCAGTGATAATGGGTCGCGATTGTCAGTTGTGCCGGGTAAGTCGCATAACCCTTGCAGTCGGTCGTGCGTCAGTGACCGTCTTAGGATGTGCGAATTCATCCTCTGTTATTTTACGGAATCGGTGTGCCAGCCGGGATTGACCCATTGTCCCGCGCGGCGCACAAAAATCTCTGTCGCGCGCCCTGAAGATGTCGAACGCTTGCCGCCCACTTCAGTTTCCAGCACGTACTGGCTGTAGGTCATCGCCACGTCGCCGAAGTTCTGGATTTCCGTGCGGGGGAACTCAAGCCGAATCAGCTTCCCGCCCGCTTTATGAAAATCCGCCGCACCTTGAATAATTTCTTTTTGTGTTTCCCAGTTCTGTTCGCTGGCACTGATGGCGATTGTTTCCGGCGGCACCAGGCGCTCGAGTGTGGCCAGGTCTCCGGCAAACCAGGAGCGCCACACCGTTTCACGAACCTGCAGAAGCTGGTCTTTCTCATTTGCGGCAGACAGCGAGAAAGAAACACTGTGCCCTGCAACGGCGGCGGCTGACAACGCGAAAATCAAAACTAGAGTGCGTTTCATCGTTAATTCTCCTTTTCTAATTTGTGCTCGAATTTTGTTAGGCCTATAAGTTTATGCCGGATCACTTTCTTGCTTCGCTTGCGAGCCTAGCGAGTTGACGGCGAGCAATACCGCAGCCGCGGACGCGGAAAATACGGAGTAGTCCATAGGCGATTTGATGCCGAACGAAATGGCCATTGCAGTTCCGAAGAGCGCAAGCAATAGCGCGCTCGCCAGGCCCACCCAGCGCGGCCAGATTCCAATTATCAGTAGGACGCCCAGAGTAAATTCTGCAGCCGTAGCGGCCCAGGCGAGGAACGGAATCGTGGACGCAGGCATGAAGGAATTCACTTTGGCGGTGTAATCAACGAAACCAGCGAAGTTGCCATATCCCACGTTGCGTCCCGTGTAGAGGCCGAAGCGGTCGGCGATTCCCGATAGAAACGCGGCACCGAGGGCAAAACGGACATAAAGAACCGCGAGCCGCTGGTAGTTTCCTTGGTGCCCGTCCCTTGCCGCAAACTGCGGTTTGCATTCCGCAGAATTCGTCGAAGTGCTGTGCACGATTATCTGCCTCCTTCGGGATTGTTCTCCGGCGGTGGAACGCTGAGCTGCGTATCGCGATCGCAAACGAAATATGCAAGGAATTTTGCTGGCTGCGTTTTGCTGGCATTTGCCGAAACCTCATGAACCCCATCTGGAGGCTCATAGAAACTTTCGCCTGCTTTGTAGGTAGCCTCAGACCCGCCCCGCAGCTGCTCTCGCAGAGTTCCTTCAAGCACGTAAACGATTACCGGGCAGGGATGACTATGCGGAGTGGAATATCCGCCGGGCTGGTAAACGACCTCAACCACCGAAGCCTTAAGGCGCGCGCCGTCGAGTTGCGGCAAAGCCTGAGAAAACGCGACCCGCGCTTGGACCGCAGATTTGCTTTGCCATGAATGCGCGGGCGGCTGTGCAAGAACCTTGTAGCCGCCGGCCGCTAGGTTGCAGGTGATCAGACCTAAGACGCCCGCCCACTTTGAAAGAGTCGCTTGCATTGGTTTCTCCTGGGCCTAAGATAGGCAAAAGTGGTCCAGTCGAAAAGGACCGCTTTCAATAAATGGCCTATACCACTTTGTCCCCTTTGTTGAGACCCGCAGCAGTTTTCGATCTGACAGTCGCGCCTCGCGAGCCGGGTATGGCCGCGCATCGTTGGTTATACGAGGCTCTGCGCAGAGAGATTCTCGAAGGGCGGCTGCGCCCCGGAGCCCAACTCCCCTCTTCACGCAATCTGGCCGCCACCTACGGGCTGTCGCGCGGCACAATTGTCAACGCTTTCGAACAGCTCAAGTCCGAGGGTTACTTGGAAGGAAGCCTGGGATCCGGCACCTACGTCAGCAGGATATTGCCGGATGATCTGCTGCAGGTCGCGTCCGGAAAAATCGAGGAATCGACGCGCGCGTCGAAGATCCTCGTCGCCTGCTCTCCAATTACGCGCGCCGTGCACAGTTGTTTCCGAATTTTGAAAATCGCCGCAGCCGCGCTTTTCGCGCGAATTTGCCCGCGCTCAATTTATTCCCCACAACACTGTGGGCGCAGCTGACGGCGCGTCTTTTCCGTCGTGCGCCGGCGAGTCTGCTGATGGCATGCGAACCGCTGGGATACAGACCGTTGCGCGAAGCTCTGGCTGATTATCTGCAAACGTCGCGGGGAGTAAGATGCGTTCCCGAGCAGGTGGCAATTGTCTCTGGCACTCAGGAAGCGCTCGATTTGACAATACGTCTTTTCTTAAATCCAGGCGATAGCGTCTGTATGGAAAACCCCGGGTATCCCGGAGCGGCGTTTGCGTTTGCAGCGCTTGGAGCCAAAATCTCCTGGATACCCGTGGATAACGAGGGAATGAAAGCAACGGCAGCGGCCTTGAAAGGAGCGCGATTGATCTACGCAACTCCGGGGCACCAGTTTCCCTTGGGAATTATGATGTCCGTGGCGCGACGTCTGGAGTTGCTCGAGCGCGCCCGCGGAGTGAAGGCGCTCATCTTTGAAGATGATTACGACAGCGAATATCGCTACTCAGGACGTCCAATTCCTGCGCTGCAAGGACTCGATCGCAACGGCTTGGTGCTGTTCGCAGGGAGCTTCAGCAAAGTAATGTTCCCGTCGCTGCGATTGGGACACATGGTGATTCCCGCGGATCTTGTGGACCGCTTCGCAGCCACGATTTCAATAACCTGCCGCCACGCGCCACTACTGGAGCAAGCGCTGCTTTGCGATTTCATTACGCAAGGACACTTCGTCCGTCACCTGCGGCGCATGCGAGAAGTATATGCCGAACGTTTGTCGGTGCTGGTCGAGAGCGGCCGGCAGAAGCTGTTCGGGCTATTGGAGATTTCAACGATAGAAGCCGGTTTGCAGACCGTCGGATGGTTGAAACAAGGTCTGACAGAGGAAGGGGTGTTTAAAGCCGCCGCCCAGAGAAATGTCGAAGTGATTCCACTGAGCTGGTATACCCGCGGACGGCCAACACGAGAAGGATTGCAGCTGGGATTCGCAGCCGTGGATACCCGGGAAATCTGCCGCGGGGTTGCGGAGCTTGCCATTGCGCTTGAAGCCGAAGCGAAAAATACGCATTCCTAAGCGATCCATAGTGATCTGCGAGTTTATGGCATCCTCTCTTGATTGGCGGGCGCAATTCGGTTAGCTTTGCACAGCGCAGCGAGGGACACGTGAATATCGGTATCCGCAAGGCAGGACGGGCCACCATTCTGGACCTGGATGGGGCGCTCAAACTCGGCGATGCCGAGGAGTCCTTTCGTAACCAGGTGCAGCAGCTTATCGACAGCGGAAACACGCACGTCGCCGTGAATCTTGCCAACGTTACGGAACTGGACAGCTCAGGAATCGGGGCGCTGGTTCGGGCGTTCACTACGCTGAAACGCGCTGGAGGCAAAGCCACTTATTTCGCGCCTAATAAGCGCGTGATGATGCTGCTGAAAATGGTGCGGTTGGGATTGATCTGGATTTGGCCGAAGACGAAGCCACGGCACTGACTAGAATCTAAGAAGTTATAGGAATGCCGCGCTGAAGGCGGCGCTACATTGCGGAAAACTTACCTGCTACAGACCGCAGCAGGTCACAGTCGAAATTATGGTTCTGGATGGAATTAGCGGCGATCTAATGCCGGATGTCGGACGTCGCGGCCCGCTACGAAGTAAATTACGTCTTCGGCAATGTTCGTAGCATGGTCCCCAATGCGCTCCAGGTTTTTCGCTACCAGGATTAACTCGAAGGCGGCGAAGACCTGTGCGGAATCTTCCATCATATAGGTGAGCAGTTCGCGGAAGAGCTGATCGCGTAGCCGATCAACTTGATCGTCGCGGCGCATCACGCTTTGCGCCAGATCCTGATCGCCGCGCACCAGCGCGTTCAGGCTGTCGCGCACCATGGCTTCGGCTAATTCGCTCATTCGCGGTAAATCGACGTACGGCTTAACCTGCGGGTGGCGCAAAATTCGCATCGCTGATTGAGCGATGTTGACAGCCTGGTCGCCAATTCGTTCCAGATCTCCATTGATACGCGAGACCGCAAGCAGAAAACGCAGGTCGGCGGCCATGGGCTGCTGCAGGGCGAGCAGGCGTTGGACGCGTTCGTCGATTTCGATCTGCATTTCATTGATCGCGTCTTCTTCGGACAGGACCGTTTCCGCCAGGTGCTCCTCCGCGTCCAAGACGGCGTGCACCGCTTGATGCACGGCGCGTTCGGCGAGGCTCCCCATCCACAGCAGCCGCTGCTTCAGTTCTTCCAAGTCGTGTTCAAAATGTCGTTCCATGGTTCCTCGGTCCTTGCACGCCCGGCCTGCTATCGACCCCCAATTCACCTGCGCGCCTCACCCTGAAGAAAGATCTTAGCTCCCTTCCGGATGACGACATCTGAGCGCAGCGAAAGATCTATCTCCGCTTTGGCATTATCGCCCACTCGGACGCGACTCCAAAAACGCCAGAACGCCTCAATCAATCCGGCATCTCATCCAAACGCGGCCAGTTATATACGCTTCTGTGCGCGGATCCTTCGGCGTCGTGAATAGCTTGGAAGTTTCGCTGTGTTCAATGAGCCTGCCATCCAGCATGAACGCCGTGTAATCGCTGGCGCGCGCGGCCTGCTGCATATTGTGGGTGACAATCGCCATGGTGCAGCTATCTTTCAGCTGAAACATCAATTCTTCGATTTTTGCGGTCGTTACCGGATCGAGAGCGGAGCACGGTTCGTCGAGCAGGAGCACTTCCGGATCCACCGCCAACGCCCGCGCGATGCATAACCGCTGCTGCTGACCCCCGGAAAGCGCAAACGCGGATTTCTTCAGATAATCTTTCACTTCTTCCCACAGCGCGGCGCGGTGGAGGCTTTTTTCCACGAGGTCGTCCAGACGACCCTTGTAGCCGTTGATGCGCAGCCCGTACGCCACATTCTCGTAGATAGATTTTGGAAATGGGTTGGGCCGCTGGAAAACCATTCCAATGCGCCGCCGCAAGCCCACCACGTCCATTCCGTGGATGTCCTGACCGTCGAGCAGCACCGCGCCATCCACGCGAGTATTGCGTATCGTTTCATTCATGCGGTTCAGGGTGCGCAGAAATGTGGATTTGCCGCAGCCCGACGGCCCAATGAGCGCGGTAATCCGATTGGTGGGGATGTTCAAATTCAAATCAAAGACGGCCTGCTTGGCGCCATAGAAAAAATTCAGATTCGAAATTTTCAGACGCAGCGAGTGCTCCGATATTGGTGCGTTCTTTTTTTCCATAAGCGCCGGATCTCTCAGTGCTTTTGCTGATAGCGCGAATTGAGGTGCACCACTCACAATTGAACCCCTAATTGTTTTTAGACGACCTTGGTGCGCGCCAGGATGAAGCGCGCCCCCAGATTAGACAGCAGCACTAAGCCCAAAAGAACCAAGCCCGCAGCCCAGGCCTGCCGGTGCCAGTCGTCATACGGTGCGATCGCATAGGTATAAATCATCACAGGCAGTGACGCGATCGGTTGGCCCCAGCCCTCGCTCCAATAGCGATTACTGAAGGCGGTGAAAAGCAATGGCGCGGTTTCACCAGCGACGCGCGCGAGGGCGAGCAGCATACCTGTCAGAATACCTCCACTCGCGGCGGGAAGCACTACGGTCACGATTGTCTTCCATTGGCTGGCGCCTAGGGCCATGGCCGCTTCGCGCATGCTGCCAGGAACGGCTCGCAGGAACTCCTCCGTGCTGCGCACTGTGATCGGAATGACCATCATGGCCAGGGCTACGCCACCCGCGACGGCCGAGAAGTGCTTCACCGGAAGCACGACCAATGTATAGGCGAATATCCCGATGACGATCGAGGGCACTCCGTTCAAAAGGTCCGTTGTGTAACGCACGACGAATGAGAATGTCTTTCCGCCAAACTCCGCGAGATACACTCCAGCCAGCAAACCAAAGGGAAGACCCATAATCGCAGCGAGAAAGAGCAACTTCAGGCTGCCGACGATTGCGTTAGCCATGCCGCCCCCGGTTTCACCCACGGGCTTAGGAAGCTGCGTGAAGAAGTTCACGTTAAGAGAAGCGCCGCCGTGCCAGATCAAATATCCCAAGATCAGGAATAAAACCGCAACTACCCCGAACGCCGCAACGCCTGTGAGCGTCAGCATGACGTAGTTCAACGCCATGCGCCATTGGATCCGCGCGCTGGTCATGCCGGGCGGCCTCCCCCGCGTTCGGTGGCCACAATCAGAATGCGCGCCAGGCCGTTGAGTATGAAAGTAATGAGGAAAAGCACCAAGCCGAGCTCAATCAACGAACTCAAATACAAATCACCGGTGGCTTCGGTGAACTGATTCGCAATCGTCGAAGCAATGGTGTCGCCGGGAGAAAAGAGCGAAGCGCGGATGTTGGGCGCATTGCCGATAACCATGGTCACCGCCATGGTTTCGCCCAAGGCGCGCGCCAGGGCCAGGAACACCGAACCCATGATTCCAGTGCGAGCCCATGGCACGACCACCTGCCAGGTCGATTCCCATCGCGTAGCGCCCATTGCCAGTGCCGCCTCACGTTGTTCGCGCGGGACTGTCAAAAGAACTTCGCGCGAAACGGAAATGATGAACGGAACCACCATGATCGCCAGCACAATTCCCGCAGTCAGAAAGCCGACGCCATAATTCGGTCCCTTGAACAATGCACCGATAACCGGGACATTGCCGAGGGTATTGATCAACAGCGGGCCGACCGTAGTGCGCATCAGTGGAACAACGATGAAGATTCCGAGTAAGCCGTAAATAACACTGGGCACGGCGGCGAGAAGGTCGATCAAAAACGATATAATGTCGCTGATGCTTCGCGGGGCCAGCTCCGAAAGGAAAATAGCGCTGGCCAGACCTAACGGAAGCGCGATCACCAGGGCCAGCGCGGAGGTAACCACGGTTCCGTAAATGAAAGGCAAGGCGCCGTAGTTATCGAAATTCGGATCCCAAACGCTGGTCCAGAGAAACATCCATGCGAACTTCTCGCGCGAGAGATGCGAATTTCGCCACAGCTCATAGACCAGCATCGAAGTGATCAGCAGAATGCCCGCGGCGAATACCAGTGTAATCAGGTGCGCAATTTCATCACCTTGGCGCAGACGCTGTACAAATCCACGAGGCCGCGCCTTCGAAGGCGGATCCGGATGCTCAATGGTGGTGGTGGCTACGGACATTTATTGAACCAGCGAGATCGCCTGAAGCTCCTTGGTAACAACGTCCTTTGGCAGCTGCGCATATGTCAGACCTTCGTTATATTTCTGGCCTTCCGTGAGCATCCACTTCAAAAAACCCTTGATGGCATCACGCTTCGCGGCATCCTGGATCTGCGCGGGAATCAGCAGCCAGGTGAAGCTGGAGACGGGGTAAGACTGGGCGCCCGGCGCATTGGTGATGGAAACGCGGAAGTCAGCCGGGATGCTCTTGGCATCGGCAGCCGCCGCGGCCGTGACGCTGGCTAAATCCGCTTTCACAAACTTGCCTGCTGCGTTCTGTACTTTGCCGAAAGCAATACCATTTTGCACGGCATAGACCAACTCGATGTAACCAATGGCGTTCGGCGTCTGCTTTACCAAGCCGGAAACGCCTTCATTTCCCTTGCCTCCAAGGCCAACGGGCCAATTTACCGAGGTGCTTTTTCCTACTTTGTTCTTCCATTCATCGCTGATTTTCGACAGGAAATCGGTCCAGATGTAAGTGGTGCCGCTGCCGTCAGAACGATGGATTACGACGATGTCGGCGTTCGGCAAATTCACGCCGGGGTTTGCTTTGCTAATTTCAGGATCGTTCCATTTGGTAATTGAGCCCAGAAAGATGCCGGCTACGGCCTTCTGGGTAAAGTTCAATTCAGTCGTAACTCCCGCAATGTTGTAACTGGGCACGTCGGCACCCAAAACCGTCGGGAAATGCAGAATCTTGAATTTCGATTGGGCCAGCTGTTCGTCGCTCATCGGCCCGTCGGATGCGCCAAAATCCACAGTGCCGGCCTGGAGCTGCCGAATGCCGCCTCCCGAGCCGATGGATTGGTAATTGATTTGAACGTCTGGGTGTTGCTGATGATACACATCGAACCACTTGGAATAAATGGGGTACGGAAAAGTTGCACCGGCGGCGTTCAACAGCACGGTTCCGGCTGACGTCACCGTTGCGGCGGCAACGCCCAACAGTAGCCACACAACCAGCACGCTCTTTTTCATGTCTGCGGATTCTCCTCCCCTGCATTGTTTTACTGTATTGTTACAGTCGTGTTACATCGACGCGAATTGGAAATGAAATAAGCCGCAGCTTCAAAAGGGGTGGAGGCGCGGCCCCGGGGGTGTGGACGAGCCGCGCCTCGCAAGGGGAGTAACGTGGTGCGTTGCTTCCGGCGCGATGCTGCCGCGCAGGAACTTGTGGGTGCCGGCCGCCGCTGGCGGCGGGGCCGAAACCTCGGAAGTCGTGTATCGAGCGCCTACCTTGAAATCTGCTTGAAATCTGCACTCGAACACTTTCACCCTGATTCACGCTAAACCGCGCAATTGAACTGCTAATGAGTGCTGCGTGAAATCTGGATTACAACGCGCCGGCCGCTTCTGTGCTCTCGGCGTTGATTTCCACTTGTTTGGCGCGTCCGTGGCGCACTTCCAGGCCGCGCACCCAGAACAAAATATCTTCGGCGATGTTGGTGGCATGATCCGCGATCCGCTCGAGGTGGCGCGAAGCCAGCACGTAATGCAGATTGGGCGCCGCCAGCGCGGGATTCTGCGTCATGCCCGCCAGCAGCGATTCGAAAACCTGATCGCGATATTGATCCACGACATCGTCGCTTTCGAGTACCTGCGTGGCTAAATCCACATTTTGATAAATCAGGGCGCCCAGGCATTTTGAGACCATTGCGCGAACGGCGGTGGTCATGGGCTCGAGGTCGGGCGGAACATTCACATCGCCCATGGCGGCGAGGGAAATTGCCCGCTCGCTTAGATTCACCGCGAGATCGCCCATGCGTTCGAGGTCGTTGTTAATTTTCAGGCTGGCGACGATCAGGCGAACGTCGGCGTCCTGCAAACTTGCCTGCCGCAGCATGCGGATGGCATGTTCATCGATCAAAATTTCCATTTCGTTGATGCGCGGCTCGGTGAGGAACACCTCGCTGGCCAGGCGTTCGTTGCGTTCGAGCAGAGCCCATAGCGCGCGGTTCACCGATGCTTCGACCGTGCGGGCCTGTGACATGAGGTAATTCACCAGCACGCTTTGAAAAATCCCCTCTCCGTTCGATTTCGCGATCGCCACGAGTCTATTTCCTCCGAACCGGGGCCCCATTCTGCATAAATATCACCAGTTACAGCCTGAATTCTGTGGGTTGCAAGGGCGTAAATCGCGCGTGAATATTTGAAGACAGGTACTGAGAGCTATAGGAGTAATTATTGGTTGGGCAAGAGTTCCCGGAACCGCGCTTGTTACTCTACCGATCGATAGGAATCGAGAAGAAGAACTTCGAGCCTTCGCCGATTGCGCTGTCCACCCACAGCTTTCCGCCGTGA
The DNA here is from genome assembly GCA_963842255.1 of uncultured Acidobacteriota bacterium. Classification (GTDB taxonomy): domain Bacteria; phylum Acidobacteriota; class Terriglobia; order Acidiferrales; family UBA7541; genus Palsa-295. The sequence continues at coordinate 29,998 of CAWJGI010000020.1, forward strand.
GCTTCGACGATGTGCTTGGCGATGGAAAGCCCCAGGCCGGTGCCGCCGGCTTCGCGCGAGCGCGCCGCGTCCACGCGGTAAAACCGCTCGAAGATTCGTTCCTGGTCGGCCAGCGGAATTCCGATGCCGGTATCTTCTACGGTTACTACTGCGTCGCGTTCACGCGCCTGAGCGGTGACACGGATGTGTCCACCGTGGGGCGTGTACTGAATAGCGTTGTCCAGCAGGTTTTGCAGCACATCGCGCAGCAGACCCGCATCGCCAAGCACTGAGGGGAGTCTGGGAGGTACTTCAATCTCAAGAGTGATTCGCTTGCGATCCGCTTTTAATAGCGAAGTATCAGCGCAGGATTCAATCAGCTCCATCAGTCCTACGGATGAAAATTCCACTTCCAGTTTTCCGGCCTCTATGCGCGCCAGTTTCAGCAGGTCGTTGGTAAGCCGGGCCAAGCGGATTGCGTGATTGCGAATAATTTCCAGGAAGTGCCGATTGTTTCTGGGATCGTCGAGTGCGCCTGAAAGCAATGTTTCCGCGAACCCCTGTATAGCCGTCAGCGGAGTTTTGAATTCGTGCGAGACGTTGGCCACGAAATCCTGGCGAACGCGCTCGAGTCGCCGGAGCTCGGTGACGTCATGCAATACCACTACGGCGCCCGAAGGTTTTTCGCTTGGCGTCAGGGCTCGGCCCGGGGCTGTCCGGTCGGACGCAAGCGAAGCTTCGAGCGCCTTTACCGGTGCCGCCGTCGCGGAAAAATTCTGGGTTTGGGTGATGCCCATGACAATATCGCTTTGCAGCCCTTCATCGCCCCGCAACGCTCTGCGAATCAATCCCAGCAAGTCCGAATTGCGGACGGTTTCGATGAGAGGGCGGCCTTCGCCACTGGCTCCGTTCACGTTGAATATTTCCGAGAATGCGCGGTTGTAAAAAACCAGGCGCTCTTCGGCGTCGATGACGGCCACTCCCTCCACCATGCTTCGCAGGATCGCGCCGGAGCGGTTGCGTTCGCCGCTCAACATGCGGATCTCGCGATCCAGGCGCTCCGCAGTTTGATTCATGGTGTCGGCCAGGTCCGAGAGCTCATCTCGCGGGCCCTCGCGAAGCAAAGTTTGAAAATTGCCTTCAGCGATGCGTTGCGAAAAACGCTTCAGCCTCTCGACCCTATCGGCGAACATCCGGGCGAAGGCGAGCGATATCATCACACCCACGCCGAGCATGACCAGCGTTGCGACTAACAGCCTCTGCCGTAATTCGACGACCGAAAGATCAACTTGCGACAACGGCAGCGCCAGCCGAATGACGATCGGAGGCGATCCCGCTGGTTGATACTTCTGCGCTCGATAGACCAGCTCGCGATCGAGTGAAACACTGCGGTGCACGGACTGTCCTGAGCCGTGTGACAACGCATCCTGGAATTCCACGCGGTCGGCATGGTTTTCCATTTTTTCGGGATTTACCGCGGTGTCCGCAAGCACGAGGCCGGTATTGTCGATGATGGTTACACGCGCGCCACACTGAGCCACGCGTCCGGCCCAGCTGTGGAGCTCAACGGGCTCAGCGGAGCTTGGAGGATTGGCTAAAGCTAAGTTCAGCAATGACTCGAGTTCATCAGTGACCGAGCGTATCGCCTGGCTGCGGATTACGCGGATGGAATACAAATCTACGGCTAGTAAGACTGCCAGGATTAAAGCGGCGTAGGTAAATCCGAGTTTCCAGAAGATTCTAGCTTGCACGGGTCTCGAACAAATAACCTGCGCCCCGTATCGTTTTCATAAACGACGGATGTTGAGGATCAGTTTCGATCTTCTCTCGAAGCCGGCGCACGTAAACGTCGACACTACGCGGCGTGACGAATCGTTCCGTACCCCATACGGCGTCGAGGAGCTGATCCCTTGTGAACACGCGATTCGGCCGCGCCGCGAGAAAATAAAGCAGGCGGAACTCAAGCGTGCTCATAGGCACAGGCTTTCCTGTCCGGGTTACTCTATACGCAGCCGGATCGATTCGCAATGCACCCACTTCAATAGGCTTTTCGGAAGGCGTGCCAGGCTCCGCACGGCGAAGCAGAGCTTTCACTCGTGCGGCAAGCTCGCGCGGGCTGAAGGGTTTGGTGACGTAGTCGTCGGCGCCGAGCTCAAGCCCTACTACGCGATCTGCCTCCTCTCCCTTCGCAGTAAGAATCAGAATGGGAATGCGGTTCAGGCTCACGTCCTTGCGAACTTCCTTGCAAATTTCGAGTCCGGAAAGCTTGGGCAACATCAGGTCGAGCACCAACAGATCGGGTGCAGCTCTCCTGATTTGCGCCAAACCTGTGGCGCCATCGCCGCTGGAGACGACTTGATAGCCATCTTTCTCCAGGTTGTAGCGCACCAACTCTACGATATCTTTGTCGTCTTCGATTACCAGAACACGTTTCATTCAGTTTCTCGGGAATCGCACACACCATACGGAAAAAGAGCTGCGGATGCAAGGCGTTGAAGGCGGCGGAAGCTTTTTTTAACACCACATTAATACCGTGCCATAGCGGTAGAGCCGTGTGAGGCTTGAACATTCTTTCCAGCTCGCGGGACTCAATGCCAGTCCTGTAGATTGACAAGCTCATTGAATGCAAAAGGTTTGTCTTCATTCGGTGAGCAAAGTTTTGGCCGCCATCCTTCTGCTTACCATCCGGCTCATTGTGCAGCTCGCGCTGGCGGATTCCGGTGTGCCGCAGGACCGGAAGGAGGCAACAAGATGGATGCGTGTCGGGCACGACTGCTTGATGGAGGACGCCGAAGCGTCGAGCCCCGCGATTTTGAAGCGGGATTGCGCCGGAAAATTGTAGAGCAGGACGAAGCAGTACAGGCCTTGGTGGATCTGTACCGGGTGTTTCGCGTCAGGCTCAATTCGCGGGGGAATCTGTTGCTCCTGGGCCGACCGGAGCTGGCAAGACTCGTATGCTGGAAGAAATCGATTGGCTCACCTCCGGGCAAACCAGGATTACCTGAGCCAGCTGGACTGAAAGCACTTTCTTCAGCGAGCATGCCAAGAGCATGACGCGGTCGAATCTCGTCCGACTCCTGCTCGTGCATGTGGGACCGGTTCGCCATTGGGAGCATACCCATTCATTCACTCCCGAAAGCCCCGATGCCTGTCGCCTGGAGGACCATATCGAGTTTGAACTGCCTGGCAGATTCTATCGCTTGAAACTGGTCAGCACACTTGGCGCTTGCCGTACAGTACCGTATGGTCCTTCGATCAGGTCTTGGCATCAAGCCGTGGAAACGCATTCCACGCTTGCGCCAATCGGGTGTACATTCTATAAGAAGCGAACCGCGCCCAATGCAACAGACGCCGATTCGAGAGGTCCGGTTATGAATCCGACCAAACCAGGTTCCTTAGTCAGCAACGAATCTGTTGCCGTGACTCCTCGCGATACCTTAAGCGTCACCGATAACCGCACGGGGCGGCAGTACGAACTCCCCATCAAGAACGACACGATTCGCGCTCTGGACCTGCGGCCCATAAAAGTTCACGACCCTGATTTCGGCATGATGGGTTACGACCCCGCCTTTACCAACACCGCATCGTGCTCGAGCAAGATCACTTATATCGACGGGGACAAAGGGATTCTGCGGTATCGCGGCTATTCAATCGAGGAGCTCGCCGAAAAAAGCACGTACGTAGAAACCGCGTACTTAATTCTTTACGGTGAACTTCCCAACAGATCGCAGCTCGCCGATTGGGCCTATCACATCACCCACCACACCTTCATTCACGAGAGCATCAAAAAATTCATCGATGGTTTTCATTACGACGCGCACCCGATGGGTATGCTCATCTCCACGGTTGCCGCCCTTTCCACTTTCTATCCCGATGCCAAGGACATTTTTAATCCCGATTCGCGGCGCAAGCAGACCTATCGATTGATCGGGAAAATGCCGACTCTTGCGGCTTTTGCTTACCGGCACCAGCTGGGCATGCCGTTTGTGTATCCTGATAACGACCTCAGCTACTGCGGCAATTTCCTGAACATGTTGTTTCGCACTACCGAGCTGAAATACCGGCCGAACCCCACGCTGGAAAAAGCGCTGGACGTCCTGTTTATACTGCACGCCGATCACGAACAGAATTGCTCCTCGACGGCGATGCGAGTGGTGGGCAGTTCACACGTGGACCCATATTCCGCCACGGCCGCCGCCACTGCCGCGCTCTATGGCCCGCTGCACGGAGGCGCGAATGAAGCCGTCCTCCGCATGCTGCTGGAAATCGGCTCGATCAATAACATTCCGGCGTACATCAAGAGCGTGAAGGCCGGCGAAAAACTGCTGATGGGCTTCGGACATCGCGTCTACAAAAATTACGATCCGCGCGCCCGCATCGTAAAACATATTGCCTACGAAGTTTTCGACGTGATGGGCAAGAACCCGCTGATCGAAATCGCCCTGGAATGTGAACGGATCGCGTTAGAAGACGAATACTTCGTGAAGCGCAAGCTGTATCCAAACGTGGACTTCTACACCGGCTTGATTTACCAGTCCATGGGCTTCCCGGTGATGATGTTCCCGGTACTGTTTGCAATTCCCCGCACTTCGGGCTGGATAGCGCAATGGGAAGAGATGCTACTGGACCCCGAGCAGAAAATCGCGCGCCCCCGCCAGGTTTACTTGGGCTACGATCTTCGCGATTACATGCCCCTCGACCTTCGTAAGTAGCTGATGCGCAACACCTACAACGGAAAAGTGATTGCATCTGAGGGGAATCTCTGGCAAAACACTCTAACCCCTGCGTGGGGCCAATCCTGATGGATATCTCTACACGTCAATCCGGTAACGCCACGATTGTGGACGTCGTGGGCGATATTACGCTCTATAATTCGCCCGAAGTTCGCAAAGTCCTGATGGAGCAGCTGAAGTCCAAAAAATCTCCCCGAGTGATCGTGAATCTTGAAAAGGTGCGGTATATTGACAGCGCCGGGGTGGCGTCGCTGGTGGAAGGGCTTAAAGTCGCGCGCGATTTGAAGAGTTCATTTGCGCTATATGGTCTGAGCCGAACGGCACGCGAAGTGCTTGAATTGACCCGTCTCATCAAGGTTTTCGAAGTCTACGACAACGAACAGGATGCGTTGCGGGGCGGTAGCCCGAATGTGGCGCCCGCCAGATAATTTTCCGGGCGGTATTGGCTCGGGTTCCATCTGAGAATTTCACCCGTCCGGAATCACAGATGCCATTTACAGAGACCATTGGCGCGGCCACTATCAACGGTTTGGCCTACGTCGGAAGTTTAGCGCGCTTGTCTGGCGGCGCCGCGCGGGCGGTCTTCGTCGCCCCCTTCCAGGGTAAGAAATTCCACTTCAGCCGCGCGGTTCATCAGGCCATGTCGGTCGGTGTCGAAGCCCTTCCCATCACCTCGTTGATTTCTTTTTTCGTTGGCACCATCCTTGCTCTAAATGCCGCTTACGAGTTGCGTAAGTTCGGGGCACTGAATTTGGTGGCAAGCGCGGTCGCGGTTTCGATGACACGCGAACTTGGGCCGCTGATGACCGCCATCGTCGTGATCGGGCGCTCCGGTTCTGCGTTCGCGGCTGAAATCGGTACGATGAAGGTGAACGAAGAAATCGACGCCATGGAGACCATGGCGCTCGAGCCGGTTCAATTTCTGGTGGCTCCGAAATTTTTGGCGATGATGCTTATGGTCCCTTGCCTCACGTGCTGGGCCGATTTCATGGGAGTATTGGGCGGCGGCCTGTTCGGCGTCACAACCGCGGGCTTCACTTGGGGAACTTATATCCAGGCGACACTCGATGCGCTGAAGAGCACAGACATCGTCAATGGTTTGATCAAGGCGCTCATGTTCGGCCTGGTGATTACGGCGGTGGGCTGCCAGGAAGGTTTTTCGACCGGTCTCGGCTCGGAGCAAGTGGGAAGATCCACGACTTCGGCCGTAGTGAAATCGATTTTTTTGGTTGTAATCGTGGACCTGATTTTCACCACAATTTTCTACATTACGGCTCCGCGTTAGTTCATGTCTCGACCACTCACGCCAAAAATCGCCACCACGCCAACGTCCACCGGTGCCGCTATTTCCGTGCGCAACCTGCGTGTGAAATATGGCGAACGTGAAATTCTGCACGGTATCAATTTCGAAGTGCCGGCCGGCGAGACCATGGTGATTTTGGGGGGCTCGGGTTCGGGCAAGAGCACGCTCCTGCGGACTCTGGTGGGCTTGGAGCGGCCCAGTTCCGGTGAAATCTGGATTCAGGGAAAAGATTTTGCCTCGATCTCCGAGGAAGAACGCGATGAACTGCTCAAGAAAATGGGCATGTCGTTTCAGGGAGGAGCGCTTTTCGGTTCAATGACCGTCGGCGAAAACGTCGCGCTTCCCCTGAAAGAGCACACCCGCCTGGACGACTCCACGATTGAAATCATGGTGCGTCTGAAACTCGATCAGGTGGGTTTGTCCGGATTCGAGAGTTATATGCCGGCTCAATTGAGCGGCGGTATGAAAAAACGCGCTGCCATCGCGCGGGCCATGGCCATGGACCCGGAAATTTTGTTTTTCGACGAGCCTTCCGCGGGCCTCGATCCGATCATCGCAGCGGGAATCGATGAACTGATTTTGAAATTGAAGAAGGCGTTTCGCATCACCATCGTGGTGGTGACACATGAACTTGCCAGCGCCTTCCTCATCGCGGATCGCATGATCGTTCTGGACAAGGGCGTGATCGTAGCCAATGAAACTACGAAAGAGCTGCAGAAAAGCCAGCAGCCGCGCGTGCGCCAGTTCCTGGATCGCGTGCCGGAGCCGGAACTAACCGGAGAAATTGATTATTTGCAGATGCTGACGGGCGATATTCCCCCGACGCGTCAATAGTCGGAAACAGTGGCGGGTGGATTTCTGGCGGTTTTTTTCTGGCGTGTTATACTCCCCCGCAATCAGGGGTGCTCCCGCGAGTCGCCGCGTGGGAATCAACGAGGATACGGATGGAACCGAAGCGCGAGCAAGCATTCGTGGGGCTTTTTGTTATCGTAGTCGCTGCCTTGCTGATTACCACCTTGTTTATTCTCTCCGGCAGTTTCGAGAAGGGAAACACTCCCTACCACGCATATTTTAAGAATGCCGGCGGCCTGGGACCGGGCACCGAAGTGCGCTACGCCGGCGGCCCTCCGGTAGGACGCATCAGCAAAGTCGACGTGGATCCGACGGACGCGACGCGAATGAAAGTGGATTTTTCGGTGAATCCCAGCGTCCCGGTCAAAACCGATAGCACCGTATTGATCACCAGCACCAGCCCGTTGGGCGAAAATTTCCTGGGCATCAAGCCCGGAACGAATGCCGCACCTCGCGCGCCGAAGGATTACTTCCTGAAGTCGGCCGAATACACCAGCTTTTCCGACATCGCCGACAAAATTTCCGAACTTACGCCCAATGCGCAGCAACTGATTGTGAATCTGAATGACCGCGTGGTGGAATTGAAGGTCACGCTCGATCGCGTCAACGATCTGCTGAACGATGAGAATCGTGCCAATGTTGCCGGCAGCTTGAGCGATGTTCGCGGCATGCTCAAGGAAGATCGCCCGCTCGTACACCAGACGTTGGGCCACGTCAACGAAGCTACAGCTAACCTGAAGCCTCTGATTGCCAGCTTCCAGAAAACCTCCGATGAGGCCAACGATACCCTGCTGCATTTGGATGGAGTGATCACCGAGAATCGAGCCGACATACGCCAAGCCATACTGCAACTGCGCACAGCCCTGGACAATGCGAATTCGATCTTGACCTCCCTGAATGGCACGATCAGCAGCAATCAGGAAAATCTGGACGAGATTATCGACAACCTGCGGCACGTGACTGAAAACTTGAATTCGTTTACGCAGTCCATCAAGACGCGGCCTTATACGTTGATTCGCGCGGCGGCGCCCAAGGAACACCAGCCCGGATCGGATTTGCCGAAATAACAATACGTGGAGCGACGCCGGATTAAGTCGCCACGAAAAGTTAGCGCGAGAAGGAGCCAAGAGTGCTGAGCCGCCGTATTCAACTTACCTCACTCGTCATGCTGAGTATCCTGGCCGCCAGTTGTGGCGCGCCACGCCCCGTCAAGTATTACATCATCGATACAAATCCGCCGCCGTCCACCTCCGCGTCCAATCAGTTTCCAGTGACCCTCCTCGTGGGCCGTTTCGTAGCTTCGCATCTTTACCGCGACGATCGGCTGGTCTACGGATCGGGGCCGGTGGAACTCGGCACGTATGAATACGATCGCTGGGCCGAACCCCCTGCCGACATGATTCAGGAGGCATTGATTTCGAACCTTCGCGCTTCCGGACAATACCGCTCGGTTTCTCGCGTCACCAGCAGCGTGCGCGGCGATTACATCATTCACGGCCACTTGATTTCTTTTTATGGCGTCGACAAACCCGAGCTTGTGGCTCGTTTCTCACTTCAGCTCGAGCTGTACAATCCTGCGACTCGCACCACTGTCTGGACCCAGGCATACGCGCATGATGAGCCTGTGAATGAAAAGAACGTGCCGGCTATTGTCGAAGCCATGGACAAGAACGTCGCCGCTGGAATCAAACAGCTTTCTGCCGGCATCTCGCAATATTTCGCAAGCCATCCTCCGGAACCGGCACAATCAGGAAAGTGAGCGCGGCCGACCGACATTGATTACCCTCAGCCATAGCGAAGGCGTCCCCGCCGGCTGGGTTTGAAGAATCGATCGGTGCGGTTGGTCTCTGAACATTTTCAAGAGCGGTGAGCGCAGTTTGCGGTGTAATGCTTAGCTTCCAACGGCCAAGTCTGTAAACCCCGCTAACCCCGGAGCAGCAAAAATGTCCGTAGAAGAAACTCTCAACAAACTCGTTTTCATGGCCGGCGGCGATGGCGATCGCCCCGCTCGCGCGCAACAAATCGCCCACAGTATCCGTGCCCTGGCATCATATCGTTGGGTAGGAGTGTACGATGTAGGCACCGAACTGGTTTCGATTATCGGCTGGAGCGGCCCGGGCGCGCCCGCGTATCCCACGTTCCCGGTTACAAAAGGACTTACCGGCTCCGCGATTCAGCAGAAGGCGACGTGATAGCGGCCGACGTACGCAACGACCCGCGTTACCTCGCTGCGTTTGGCAGCACGCTGTCGGAGATCATCATTCCAATTCTGGATCCGCGCGATTCGCGCGTCGTGGGTACAATTGACGTGGAGAGCGAGCGCGTGAATGCGTTTTCAGACGCGGATCGACAAACGCTGGAGCAATGTGCGGAGGCGGCCGTCGCGTTTTGGCTCCCTAAGCGGTTTTGAGTCTTTTCTTGCCGCTGTCGGCGTTGCAATCGCTGCCATCGTCGCGATTTGTCTTACGTTTCCCTATCAGTCGATCGCAGCGCAAAACAAAACTCCCGAGAATGCCGCGAGGGGATTTATGGCAGGTTCTTACCGCAGCCAAAGCGGCGAGGGAATGCCATATCGCTTGTTCGTGCCACCCGGTTACGAGCCCAGCTACAAATATCCGATCATTTTGTGGCTCCACGGAGCCGCTGGGAGCGGCTCGGACAATATTTCGCAGCTGACAGGCGGAAATTACCCAGGCTCGCATCTGTGGACCACGCCGGAAAATCAAGCGGCGTATCACGCGTTCGTCCTGGCGCCGCAGGTGGATGCGAGCAAAGGCTGGGCACGCCCGCATACCAGCACACCGCCGGTTGCGATAAGGCTGGCTCTGGAAATTCTGGCGACAGTCGAGCAGAAGTACAGCATCGACCGAGCGCGCGAGTACCTGGCAGGACAATCGATGGGAGGCGAAGGAGTGTGGGCGGCACTGTCGATCGCGCCTGAGCGTTTCGCGGCAGCGATCGCGCTATGCGGCTACGGTGATGGCTACATGATCGCGCGCGTTGCCGAAGTTCCGGTATGGATATTTCAAGGCGAAGAAGACCCCACCGTGCCGGTCAGCCGCGCGCGAATGTGGGCCGCGGACTTGCGGAAAGCGGGAGGCAACCCGAAGTACACGGAATATCCGAGCATCGGCCACAACGTCTGGGACGTCGCATTCAGCGAACCAGGTTTGGCGAAATGGCTCTTTTTACAAGCGCGTAATTAGAATTGATTCGTCCCTGCAAGGGAATCGTCCAGGCGATAAGCGTATTAATGGCAACCGCAACCACCGCCTCCGCAACAGCCACCGCCGCCAGAGAACCCCGAAGAGGGATTACCCGAAGATTTTGTTCCGTTGGCAGGAGAAGCAAACACTGAAAGCTGGATGGTATGTTTCGAGCTTGCGCATTTCGGGCACGTGACCGTCGCGTTTTGGTTCATCACGACGCGCTCATAATGCTCGCTGCAATCGTCGCAAACGTATTCGTATATGGGCATCGCTTTACCTTTTTCCCGCAAGACCTCAAGGGACCATGGCTGAATCGATTCCAAAAATCCCGGCAAAAACCATCATACTCCAAAAGAGTAGAAGTATTCCGCCCGCTCCTTTTCGAGCCAATGAAGAAGCGAGACATAACATCCAAAACAGTAAATCTATACAATTTATAACCGGCCCAATTCCGTTAGCCGGTTCTCTCGTTTTTACAAAATGCAGGCACTCGGTGAAGAACCACGCCATGGTTAACGAAGCGATAAGCAATCCCCACTGCAATATTTTACGACGCCATCGTGCTATGACTGGTTTTTTATTCGCGATCCATAGCAATCACGCAAACGCCAGTAAGACCGTCGCAGGCAGAAAAAAGGACCTCAAAACTGTGATGATCCCGCATGCCGCGGAATTATAGATGGGGCTCGGGATCAACCGACCGAAATAAAGCAGCCCCAGTTTGAGCCGGGGCTGTTTGGACAAATAAACCCTGTGGATTTGGTTGTAAGTTAGTCGCCGGCGAGCGCTGCTTCGGCTTCGGGCTTTTCAATCTTGGTTGCGCGGTTGCCTTGGCCATTCGCTGACGCGATCTGAACGGGCTTGACGTTTGCGCCCGGAACAGCATTCAAAATCTGCTGCATCGATCCAATCTGCACCACAGGCTCGCTCGACTTCTTCAGCACCAATTCCTCGTAAATCTTGCGGACCTTCGCGGCTTCTTCGAGCGCTTTCTTGCGGCGAATGCGGTTTTCTTCAGCCGCAGTCAGCGGAATGTCGTGCTCCAGGTGACGAACGCGGCCGGCATCTTCAGCGTCAATCCGCAGGGAGTGCTCGTAGCTTTCCAGATTAACCTTTTTGCCTTTGGCAAAAATGTCATGCTTGCCGTGCTCCTTATACCACTGGGCGACGGTCGCGTTCTTGTGCATGTTCTCGATAATCTTGCGCCAACCCACGCCGGTGTTGTACGCGCAGAACGAGATCTCGCCCTGCTGTGTGGCGTAAGGAATGATGCACATTTCAGTGCGGCGAAAATCGTAGTTGAAAAGATCCTGGAACCACATGCCGGCGATGAAAAGAAAATTCCAGGGATCTTCCTTGCGCCGCTTGATAGCGTCTTCGTAAGTGCGGTCTCCGGAAACCTTGCCATACTTCTTATCCGCATTCCCGGAAAGCGCCCAGGTCTTGTCGAATTTTTTCCAGAGATCTTTCAGCCGCAAACTCGGTGGGCCCTGGAACGGACTGTAATTTTTCAGGACTGCCATGGCCATCATGAAGTTAGAGAACTTCTTGCCTCGGGCAGCATCGGTGATAGCCGCAACGTCTTTAGTGAGTTGCTGTGCATTAAGGAAGCGCGGAACCGGGGCCCACTCCTTAGTCTCCTTATTGATCATCAGAGCGGTGCCGACGCCGCAATTCGGATGGCAGCCGCAGGAAAGCGCACCCCACTGCGAATCCGGCCCGTGAACCAGATCGGAGAAGCCAGCGAAGGTGCTGATGAACGAAATCGGGAACCAGTCGCGAGTGGGTTCCACTTTTCCAACCTGCGCACTGACATCCTGCGCAAGGTGCGAAAGGGTGTAACGCTGGCGAATGCGGCGTTCGGGCGTGATTTCCTCGTCGCGGCCGGTGAAAGAAACCGGCTGGAAGGACACGAAGGAGATTTTCTTCGGATTTTCCATCGCGAACTTCACGATCGGGCCTACCTGATCGTTGTTCACGTTGTTGACGATGGTTGTAACCAGCACGATTTCGATGCCGGCTTCGTGCATGTTCTCGATCGCGCGGAGCTTTACGTCGAACAGATTGCCAACCTGGCGATGGCTGTTCGCATCGTTGCCGATGCCGTCAAATTGCAGGTAGGCGTAGCGCATTCCCGCTTCGAATGCCTTCTTGCAGAATTCCTTGCTCTTCGCGAATTCGATACCGTTGGTGGCAGCCTGTACGCTGTTGTAGCCAACTTTGCGCGCATAGCGCACCGCATCCAGAAAACGCGGATGCATGGTCGGCTCGCCGCCAGAGAACTGTACCGACATCTGGCGACGCGGCTTGATCTTGGTCGCGTTCTCCAGGATTTCCTGAATCTCTTCCCAGCTAAGTTCGTGTACGTAGCCAACTTGGTTTGCATCCATGAAGCACGGATCGCACATCATGTTGCAGCGGTTGGTCAGGTCAACGGTAAGAACCGAACCGCGGCCGTGGCGAACCGTACTGGAACCGTGGCGGTGCAAACCTTCATCGTTGTGAGCCGGGATATCGCGGCCGGGGAAATTCTTTTCAATCCATTGCAGGAACTTTGAGTCGATGGCCATCAAGTCTTCGTACTTGCCGTGGATGGGACATTCTTTGACCATCCAGACCTGACCGTCTCGCTCGATAATCTGCGCTTTGATCTCGCCAACCTTCTGGTGGACCAGATCCGTCCAGTCTTTGGTCCCGTTAAGGATCAGATCGCGCGCCTCTCGGACGCAATCGGGACAAAGCGAATCGGTCGTGCGCGGCCAACCAAGCGTCGGTTTCGATTTTTCCCATGATTTCAGCAACGGCTTATCAGACCATTTCGGCGTAAACGAAGGATTTGGTTTGTATTTATTGAAAAATTGAATCGTGTCGAAAGTGATGCCCGCGGTCTTGCACAGCGTCCAATCAAACGATTTCCAAACTTTTGTGCCGAACGAACTCTGCATCGATCCACCTTCCCCTTAGAAGAATGCCTCTACTACAGGCTCAACCACCCCCGGAGCCTCGCTGCAGCGGAGCTGCTCCGCCCGCAAGCGTTTATACTACTTGAGTTTGCACGCATGCAGATGGCAGGTCTAGGGCGCTGCGCCGAAATGTGCTTTTGAGGGGTCGAACGGCAGCCCGGCGCAGCCAACGGTAAGAGTCTAAAGGGGTTCTCTCGCCTTTGTTACTGACCGGTCAATCCAGGTTCAATGGCGTGCGCAAAACGCCGATCGCAAAGTGTGCCAGATGCGGAGCATCGTCATCGAGCTGGATCCACCGGACCACGCAGTGCTCAGCCAAATACTGCGAGACCTTTGCTTCGCCAATGCCGAGATGTTCGGCAAGTTTCGTTTTCAGTCCGCTATCGAAGGCTGGGCGTCCGCCACGGGTTGGCTTGGTTGTGCTTCGTCCGCTGCCGCGCGCGAGATTTCCTAAACCGACGCGCAATGTCTGGCACGCCTCGACGTAATATGAAGTGATCTGGTCTGAATCCGAGAGCAGGAACACTCCAGGCCCAGCCGGCGCGGCATCGGCTTCGTCCAGGCGATGCAGCGGGCTTGAAACCAATCTGCGCAGCATCGACTCCAGTTTGGACATGCGCGACGCCAGCGCAGGATCGCCTGCGCGTCCATGCGCCGTGCGTTCGGAAGGGAGCATGGGAGCAGGCCGTTCACTTCGGGCGCTGAGCTCGGCTTCGTGCGATGGCTTCGAAGCGGCCGAAACAGATTCGGTAAATTCTTCCCGCATGGGCTCGATTTGTTCGGCTGCTTTGGGAATTTGCGAACGTAATTGCGGAGCCGGTGAAACTTGCGTCGAGGTTCCACCGGTGCTTGCAAAGGATTTCGATGGCAACGCAGGAGCAGGCGCGCCCTTGCGGCGGCGGCCTCGTCCGCCGCGCCGTCCACGGCGACGCTTCTTCTTCCCCGTGGAATCCGCAAAATCCTGGGATTCGGCTGCGGTCTGGGATTTCGGCTCCGGCGACAAAGTCGTCCCCGGTTGAGTCTCTTCTTCCTCGGTGCCCTCTGCGCCCGGTTCCTCCGCCATCTCGCCTTGCGCAAGATGCGGTTCCGACTTTGCCATTTGCGAACCCGCCGTGGAGGTTGGCTCTGTGGCAGTTTCCGTGGGCTCAGGTTTCGGCACGTTTGATGGGGCAAAGCTGGGTTCGGGACTGGGCTTGGCCCCCGGCACAGGCAAGGGGGCGCCCAGCCTGGTTAGAGCTTCTTCGGCCTTCTTCCTCCAGTCAGCCCTGCGAAAACGCTCGGCGGCTATCGTGTACCATTTCACCGCCTCATCGTTTCGCTCGGCTTTCTCCTCAACGAAACCTAATTCCCATGCGACCATCGCGTCGTGGGTACGCCGATACAGCTCGGAAAGTTTCGTTTTAGCGTCGACGCTGTTCTTCGCTTTGCGAATTCGCGCCTGTATTTGCCGCCAATCTGCCATGGCGGGCATTGTAACAGTCGATAACGAGAGAAACCAACTAAAGGAATGCCCTAGGTATCCTGTACCGCACGCCGGACGTCGATGGCATCATAAGCGGAATGGACCCGGGAGCACGAACACAGTGGGTTTGCGGCCAAGCTCGCCAGCTCGGATTCGATCTGTGCGCGGTCGCCCCGGCAGAGGCGTTCGAGGAGCTAGCGCACATGCCGGGGTGGCTGGAGAATGGAAATGCTGGCGAAATGGCATATCTGTGGGATGCCCGCCGCACCGAGCCGCGGAAAGTAATGGAAGGTGCACGCAGCCTGATCGTCGTGGCGCTGAATTACAATTCACCGCTCCCCTATTCGACCGAGCACGCAGCCGTTCAAGACGATGGTTCAGTGCGAGGATGGATTTCGCGATATGCCTGGGGCGATGATTATCACGGAGTTCTGCGCGATAAGCTGAACGCTCTGGTCGCGCGGATGCGCGAATGCTGTTTCGAGCCATTCGAAGCGCTGGCGTATGTGGACACAGGGCCGATTGTCGAGCGTGTTGCTGCGAAATACGCGGGCCTCGGCTGGCTCGCAAAGAACACGTGCTTGATTAACCAGCAACTCGGCTCCTGGCTTTTTCTCGGCGTAGTCATCACCACGTTGGAGCTGGCACCGTCCCTCTTGCCGGGTGAGCCTCCGGTCCCCGATTTGTGTGGCAACTGCACATTGTGCCTGGATGCTTGTCCCACCCAGGCGTTTAGCGCTCCATATGTGCTCGATGCGAGAAAATGCATTTCGTACCTGACGATCGAGCTTCGGGGCACGATCCCCGAGGAGCTGCGGCCGATGATGAGTAACGCAGTATTCGGCTGCGACATTTGCCAGGACGTCTGCCCGTGGAATCGCAAATCGCCGATGACGCAACTCGCGGCTTTCCGGCCGCGGCAGATCGCCCCGAAATGCGAGACGATATGGAAGAGAAAACGGAAAACGGAGCGAAGCAAGGCGAAGCAACGAAAAACGGAACCACGGAAAGTCTAAGTACCTTGTTTGCACCAGAGCTGGAATGGTTGGCCTCGTTGACCCAGGAAGAATTCCGCAAGATTTTTCGCGGCAGCGCCATCAAACGCGCGAAATGGTGCGGCCTGGTACGTAACGCCTGTGTAGCCCTGGGTAACTCATGCCCGCCGAGCGGATCTCAGTCACATCGCCGTATCGTTAGGTTACTGGAACGGCTGATAGGCTCCGATGACCTATTAATCGCAGAACACGCCGGGTGGGCGCTGCACAAAATCAAGAACGAAAAACAGAAGCACAACGCGACGAACTCGAGCGTTAGATGATACAGGCGATTTCAACCCTGCCGGCTCAACCAAAATCGTCGAGCCTCCCCACGGTAATTGGCACCTATGCTTAGAAAGTGCCTTTTGAAGTTGAAACCGCTTTTGAATTTGTAGCGGCCGGTCTGGCACAATTCAGCCAGACCGAGGCACCCTAGCGGCACCTCGGCTCGTTTGCGTCGAAACCCACACCGGTCCTCCCGGGATCAAACAGACCCGCCACCGCACATCCATTCGCAAGGAGTCGTAGCGCCGGCGTAGCCGGCTCTGTTGCCTGCCAGTGAATGGGTTGAAGCTCAAGCAGTAGCTATCGGAGTCGTTGACATGCTCATTCGTATTCCGATAGCGTAGCGGCGCAAAGCTTCTTCCCGCATTCGCAGGAGGATTTATGGTTGCTGCTATCATCGCGATCTCCGCGCACACACTCCTCCCACAATTCAGTTTCCCGCAAGGCTCCGCCAACGAACTAATCCTGCTGCGCTGGCTGCACTTCATCTTCGGACTCATCTGGATCGGTTTGCTTTATTTTTTCAACCTGGTGGGCTTCCCCACGATGAAGCAACTCGATGCGTCAGTGAGAGCCAAGGTGCACCCGGTGATGATGTCGCGTGCGATGAGCTGGTTTAGATGGTCCGCGTTGATCACAGTCCTGGTCGGACTGCGCTATTACTTCACGATTCTTTCAGCCGACGCACACAACTCCGGAAATCCATCGCTGACGCTACGCTGGTTCGGATGGTGGCTGCTTGTATGGCTCGTGGCCTACGGGCTGATCTACCCATTCCAGTTGCCGAGCAAGGGAATCCTGAGATAATCCCGCGGTGCGAACGATCGCAATCGCGATCATCGTGATCGCGGCATCTTGGCTCGTCCTCGATCTCAATAGCGGGCCGAAAGTTTCGAACGCGCACTTGTGCATTAGCGTCGGCGGCGGGATAGGCTTTCTGATGCTGCTGAACACCTGGGGAATAGTGTGGCGGGTGCAAAAACGCCTGATCGCCTGGACGCGCGCCACCGCCGAACAAGGCACGCCCCTGCCACCAGAAGCGGAACGCCTGGCGCGATGGGGCTTCATCACCTCGCGCGCGGGATTCTGGCTGTCATTTCCGATGCTTTTCTTCATGGGCGCCGCGGAACACTATCCATTCCTGAGCAGCATTGGCAACTAGCAAGTCGCGAATGAGCGCCGTAGGCCCGGCACATGCTTAGCACTACGTCTACTCGCAGAGAAACAATCCACCAATGGCCGGTGTGCTCAGAGAGTTGTAAGAGTCCCCATGGCAATCATTGTTTTGCGAAAGGGCAGGGCTTCATACGCGCCAAGGCCGTGGATCTCGAGTTGCCACCTAGACTTACGATCGCCAGCGCAGCGTGACTGGCCCAGACATCGGATGACGCAGCGGCGCGCCGGTGCGCTGCGCTTCCTGATAGGCGGCTTTCAATTCGAAATACCAGCGCGCCTGGCGGTCGGCGTCGTCAATCAGCATCATGCGGTCCTCGTACTGCAATCCCATCGCCTGCTTCTTGATCACTTCGGTGTCCTGGCGGATGAAGCGCGGGCCGAACACATTGATGATGAACGACACGACCGGAAACCACGGCAGAATATTCCACGCCGCGCAAAAATCCAGGCGGCAGAAATCGCGGCGGATCGGCGTGACCGTGGTGCGGCTGGAAAGCCAGTAACGCCCGGCGCGAATTTGTTCGAAGCGCTGATTCGGCAGCACGAAATCAATCATGGTGGTGGCCGGCTCGCCGGTGAGCAGTTTCAGAATTTTGTAGGGCGCGCTATTGGCCGAGGGCGCGTGCGGGCTCATGCGAAATCCGTTGGGGATCGGCTCGAACTTTTTCTCTTTGTCGCGAATGCTGCGGCGGCTGCGCCACCACCAGGCTTGATGCACGAACGGGCCGTGCGCGGGGTCCATCAGGCCGATGATGGCCTGGTCCACGCCGCAGGGCAGGTCGGCATAGAGGTGCGCGATTTTGTAGCGTGGGCTGAAGGTCGGCAATTCCGGCGGCGCGGGCGGCAGTTCGCCGAGCCCGCGGCCTTCGGGATTGGTCATGAACGCCCAGACGTAGCCGTCGCGTTCCTCGCAGGGAAAGCTGCCGGCGTAAATGCGGTCGCATTTCAGTTTCGAATCTTCGGTGAGCGAAGGAATCGCGCGGCATTGGCCGGTGTGCGCGTCGAATTGCCAGCCGTGATAGGCGCACTCGACGTTCTTGCCGTCGAATTGGCCGAAGGAAAGCGGAAACGCGCGGTGCGGGCACACGTCGCGCAGCGCGAACGGTTTTCCGGCGGCGTCGCGGCCCAGCACCAGCGGCACGTCCAGCAGCATCGCGCGCACGAGCTTGTGCCGCCGCACCTGTTCGCTGCGCAGCGCGGGATACCAGAAGCCCCACAGCATGTCGCTCGCGCGCGCGATAGTTGCGGAGAAGTTTCCGAACTTCACTCATCGCGTGCGTCATCGTAGTACACAGCTGCTGCGCCGAAAGTCTTGAGAGTCTCCATCTCGTGCATCCCGAACCCGCTGCGTGGTCTCCCAAGCATACGTTGAGGGAATCTGCTGTTTTGAGTGCTAAATCGACGTCAGATTAACAGCCAATTTTGACTCGCAGTGAAGCGGTTGACTCGCCATCCGGGATTGCCGATATTCTTGTGCCATGACGACTGCAATGTTCGCCGCGTTCTATTAGCGCTACCTCTCGACCCCGCCCGGGGCCATGCTTCCGCGTAGCTGTATCCGAATTTCCAATTTCCCTTTTCGATTTTCTGCATCTTTGAGGTATCGCCATGGCGAACTTGACGCTGTTTCAAAAACTCGAAAACATCGAGTCGAAGTATGAAGAACTGACCCAGCAGCTTTCCTCGCCCGAAGTCCACAACGATTCGGCGCGTTTCCAGAAGCTCGCGAAGACGCACGCGGACATGGCCGAAATGGTCGCCAAATACCGCGAGTGGAAAGAAATCGAAAAAGGTTTGCAAGGCACCAAGCAACTGCTGATGGAAGCCGAAGACGCCGACATGAAGCAGATGGCGCACGACGAAGAACGCGAGCTTGAAGCGCGCCGCGAGAGCGTCGAGCGCGAGCTGAAATATCCTGATGCTGCCGAAGGATCCCAACGACGACAAGAACGTGATCGTCGAAATTCGCGCCGGCACGGGCGGCGATGAGGCTTCGCTCTTTGCCGGCGAACTTTTCCGCATGTACTCGCGCTACGCGGAATCGCAAGGCTGGAAAGTGGAAATTCTGGAAAGCTCGCCGTCTTCGATCGGCGGCATGAAGGAAGTGGTCGCCGCGATTCAGGGCAACAAAGTCTATTCGAAGCTGAAATACGAAAGCGGCGTGCATCGCGTGCAGCGCGTCCCGGCCACCGAACAGCAGGGGCGCATTCACACCTCCGCCGCCACGGTTGCGGTGCTGCCCGAAGCCGACGAAATTGACATCAAGATCGAAGCAAAGGATTTGCGCATTGATACGTTTTGCTCGTTCGGGCCCAGGCGGACAATCGGTGAACACGACGTATTCCGCCGTGCGCATCACGCACATTCCCAGCGGCCTGGTGGTGTCGCAGCAGGACGAAAAATCGCAAATCAAGAATCGCGCCAAGGCCATGCGCGTCTTGCGCGCGCGTCTTTACGAAATGGAGCAGGCCAAGCAGCACGAAGCCATCGCCGCCGAGCGTCGCGACCAGATCAAGACCGGCGACCGCTCGGAAAAAATCCGCACTTACAATTTTCCGCAGAATCGCGTCTCCGACCATCGCATCGGCCTGACGCTGCACCAGCTCGATCAGGTGATGGAAGGCAAGCTGGGACCGATCGTGGACGCGCTCTCGACGCACTACGAATCCGAGCGCCTGAAACAGGAACTGGTCGAAGCGTAACCTGACTGCAAGTGCCGAAAATGCAAGCGAGCATCATGGTTTAAATGTAGCGCCGGCCTTTAGCGCGGCAGCGATCGCGCACAACAGCGGCATTCCAAATCTCTAGGGCACCCCGCATGCCTGAGACTCGCATATAGGGCAACTGAAAACGCCGTGACAAATCACATAGACGTCCGAGCCGCGCTGAAAGAAGGCATGGCGCGACTGCGCGCGGCGCAAATTCCTTCGCACACGCTCGCCACCGAATTGCTGCTGATGCACACGCTCGGACGCGATCGCGCCTGGATGTACAGCCACCCCGAAGAAGTCGCTCGATCCCGGCGACGCGGAAAAGTTTCTTCGCGCTGATCGCGCGGCGCGCAGCAGGCGAACCGACGCAATATCTCACCGGCAAGCAGGAATTCTGGGGCCTCGAATTCGAAGTGACGCCCGCAGTGCTGATTCCGCGACCGGAAACCGAGCACGTCATGGAAGTCGCCTTGGCGCGTTTGGGCGAGCGCGGGATCAAGATTCACATGGATACTGGTGCTCCGCGCGACACTTTACACGTTGCCGACGTCGGCACCGGGTCCGGATGCCTAGCCGTGGCTCTCGCCTGGGAACTGCCGCACGCCGAATTATATGCGACAGACATTTCCGCGCCGGCACTTGAAGTCGCCCAACGCAATGCCGCGCGGCACAAAGTCGCCGACCGCATTCATTTCATGCATGGTGATCTTCTAACGCCATTGCAGCGGCGGATTGGTCCGACGCTGAGAAAATTAATAGCGAGCCATCTGGCGCACGAAATCATCAGCTCTTCGACCTAATCGTAAGCAACCCACCCTACATTTCCCTCGACGAAGCAGCGCAACTGCAGCGCGAAGTCCGCGACCACGAACCGCATGAAGCGCTCTTCGGCGGACGCACCGGCGTCGAAATCTACGGACGACTAATCGACCAAGCGCGCGAATTGCTGCGACGAACGCGGCATCCTGGTCCTTGAACTCGGCCACAATTCCGCGGACTACGTGCGCGGAATTTTCGACGAGCAACCCGGGTGGACCAAGGTTGCAATCACCACGGATTTGGCCGGAATCCCGCGCGTCCTCGCGGCCGAACGCGTGAGATAGGACAACGCGCCCGCAACATAGTTTCCGCCGCAACAATGTTTTCCATTTCCGCCGCGCCTGATTTAAGCTGCAATTTCCTCCATGCCCAAGCTGGCACAATACCGAGCCAAGCACGACGCGCCCATTTCCACTGACGCGGAGTCCTCCGCCTCGATTCTGCACATTGATATGGACGCGTTTTTCGTGTCCGTCGAGCTGCTGGCGCGCCCGGAATTGCGCGGAAAGGCCGTAATCGTCGGCGGGCAGCGCGATCAGCGCGGCGTAGTCACATCCGCGAGTTACGAAGCGCGAAAATTCGGTGTGCATTCAGCGATGGCCCTGCGCACCGCCGCGAAATTGTGCCCGCACGCAGTTTTTCTCGATAGCCACCACGAACTTTACGGCCAGTGGAGCGATCGCGTCGCGACGATTCTGGGGAAATATTCGCCGATCGTGGAAATGGCATCGATCGACGAGGCTTATCTCGATCTCGCCGGAACGGAGCGCCTACACGGGCCGCCTCTCGCCGCCGCACACAAACTTCTGCAGGAAATTACCGCCGCTACCTCGTTGCCATGCTCCGGCGGACTCGCCGCCACTCGCCTGGTTGCAAAGATCGCGAGCGAGCAGGCCAAACCTCGCGGACTTGTGTGGGTCCCGGCGGGCGGCGAAGCGGCGTTTCTTGCACCGCTCGCAGTCCGGCGCATCCCCGGAATCGGCAAAGTTACCGACGCTGCGCTGAAAGGCCTGGGGATTGAAACCATCGCGCAATTACAGGATGCTCCGCTTGGAAGGCCTGGAACAAACGTTCGGGCAATGGGGCACGGCGCTCTTTCGCAAGGCGCGCGGAATTGATTCCTACGAATTTTTCGTCGATGCCGAGCCGAAATCGATCTCGCACAATCAGACCTTCGGCGAAGATACGCGCGACCGCGAGGCGCTCGAATCCACGCTCAGCTATCTTTGCCAGAAGGCCAGCGAAGCGATTGCGCGACGCCGGCCTTCACGCGCGCACCGTCACGCTCACGGTGCGCTACGCAAATTTCACGACTATTACGCGCAGCCACACGCTGCCGGAGCCGTCGGATCTCGATACGGTATTTCTGAAGGCCGTCCGCGAACTTTTTCACCGCGCCTGGGATGGCCAGGCGATGCTCCGGCTGGTGGGCGTGGCGCTCACATCGTTCTCCGCAGGCTCGGCGCAATTCGATCTGCTTGATCCCGAGCACCGCGAAAAACTTGAGCGCCTGGCGCGCGCGACAGACCGTCTGCGCGACCGCTTCGGATTTTCCAAAGTGCAATTGGGCGGCTCGCTTCCCATACGCGACGGAGCAATGATGAAGCTGAAAACTGATGGCTAAATTAGTAATTGTTCTTGAATTTGCAGTGGCCGGTCTGGCGCCTGCAGCCCGACCGGGCATTGCAGCGTTCGCCGGGGCCGGTCGGGTCACTCGAACCGAATTTAAAGCCGCGGCTCGATGAAAACCGTCGAGCCGCCGGTACTAATGCTCAGAATCTTGAGCGCCCGGGACATCCTCTTGTCGGTGAAATCCGCAGTCCATGCCCTATAATCACGATTCCATGGCAACACCTCAAATCTCAGCGCAGGGTAAACGGCCGACCCGCCGTCAACGACTGCGCAGTTTCTGGGAAAGCGTCACCGAAGGATTCCGGCTCAACGAACTGTGGAGCCAGTTCAAGTCCGAAGCCCAAGCAGGATACGGTCTCTATTCGAGGGACGTGGATTGGGAGGCCATCAATCAGCACAGATCACGATTCACGCGCATGAGGCTGTCCGCATGGGCGCTTTTCAGGCCATGCTGATGAAGCTCTCGCCAGCGCGGCGGGTCCTGCTGCTGGTCGCGGTGGTTTTGCTTCTCTTCAATCCGGACTTCCGCTTCGGGAATGGCCAGATCGATTTAGGCTTCGCCTGGCTGGGAACCGCTCATTCTCTTCGTGCTGCTGCGCTCTGGAATTGGGCGATCGCGTCACCATGAAGCGCGATCTGGAAATTGCGCGCGAAATCCAGCAGTGGCTGGTGCCCAACGAACCGCCGCAAGTTCCCGGCATCGATATCGCATTCGCCACGCGGCCGCAAAATACCGTAGCGGGCGACTATTACGACGCGTTTCTGCGGCCAGTGCTGGATGCCGGTGCGAGAAAACCTTCTCTACTCGTTGTAGTTGCCGACGTCGCGGGCAAAAGCGTCCCAGCCGCACTGCTGATGGCTACATTTCAGTCCGGATCTGCGCGCGCTCTCCTCCACACCGGCCTCGCTGGATGAAATTGTGACAGGGCTTGATCGCTACGCGCGCGCGCACAGCCTTGAAGGACGCCGATTCACGACGGCATTTCTGGCGGAGATCGATCCGGAAACGCGCGCGATGCGTTACGTGAATGCCGGACACAACGATCCGATATTGCGGCGCGCGACTGGACAGACGGAGCGCCTGTCGACCGGTGGCCCGCCGTTTGGATTGCCACTGTTTACCGATCGCTGAAATTAATTACGCCTCCGCAACGTGTCCAGCTTCAGCCAGGCGATTTGCTTTTCATTTTTACCGATGGCGTTGCCGAGGCTGTGAACGAAAAGGGCGAAGAATTCGGCGAGTCGCGAATAATGGCGACGATCCTGACGATGCCTTCTGGCAGTGCCAGCCGCGATTCTGAATCGCGTAATGGCGCGACGTGAATACGTTCGTGGGTTACGCGCGCCAGCATGACGACATCACCGCGCTGGTCTTGCGAGTGATTGCCGTAAGGATCTCCCGAAACTCAGCGTACGTCGTCGACGTGCCGCGCATAAATCCCAACCTTCCAAGCTGCTCGCCTTTCCCGCATAATCGCGTTATGAGCTCTCGCCCATTCGCCGACCAGATCGGCAGCAGGCTGCGCGCCGAAGGCTACCAGGCCTATCTCGTCGGCGGATGTGTGCGCGATATACTGCTGGACCGCGAGCCGGCGGATTACGATGTAGCCACCGACGCCACCCCCGATCGCGTGGAAGAGATGTTTCCGAATAGCCTGACGGTGGGAGCGCGTTTGGCGTCGTGGTAGTCACCGCGGAATCCATGGCGATGGCGACTTAAGAGAAGCCGAAGTAAAGGACCTGCAGGTGGAAGTCGCGACGTTTCGTTCGGACCTTGGCTTACTCCGATGGACGACATCCGGATGCGGTGTGTTTACGCAAGGTCCGCGGAAGAAGACGTCAAGCGGCGAGATTTCACCATCAATGGCCTGCTGCTGAATCCCGAAAACGACGAGGTTCTCGATTACGTAGGTGGACGTGACGACCTCGCGCCGGAATCATTCGCGCCATCGGCACGGCCCGAAGAACGTTTCCGCGAAGACAAGCTGCAGAATGCTTCGCGCGGTGCGCTTCGCCGCGCGATTCGGCTATGCGATCGAGCCAGAAACCTTGCGCGCGATTCAGAAGCTCGCGCCCGAAATTGCTTCAGGTTTCGCCGGAGCGTCTGCGCGATGAACTGACTAAGCTGCTGACCGAAGGCGCGGCGCGCCGCGGATTCGAGTTGCTGGACGAAACCGGCTTGCTGCTCCCGCTGCTTCCCGAAATTTCGCGCATGAAAGGCGTCGAGCAGCCGCCGCAATTCCATCCCGAAGGCGATGTCTGGATTCACACGCGGATGATGCTGGAGGGGCTGATGACAGGAACTTCGCCAACTCTGGCCTGGGGCGTGCTTGCTGCACGACGTGGGCAAGCCGCCGACATTCGCGCCCCCCTCAGGTCCAAACGGGCGGATTCGGTTTCGACCGTCACGTGGAGGTGGGCACGCGCATGGCCGAAGACATCTGCGGCGCGGTTGCGCTTTTCGAACGCGGACACCGAGCAGATCGCCGCGCTGGTCGCCAATCACCTGCGTTTCAAGGACGTGCCGCAGATGAAGCCAGCCACCCTGAAGCGCTTTGCCCGGCTCGATCGCTTTGACGAGCACCTTGAACTGCACCGGCTGGATTGCCTGTCGAGCCATCGCAACCTGGAAAACTATGAGTTCATGCGGCGGTTCCTGGCTGAAACGCCGCCCGAGCGAGGTCCATCCCAGCGCGCCTGCTGACTGGGGACGACCTGATCCAGCTTGGATTAAGGCCGGGACCAGCTTCAAGGAAATCCTAGATTCAGCAGAGGACGCCCAACTCGAGGGAAGCATTATTACTCACGAGGACGCGCTGCCGCTGGCTCGGAAGACTACAGTGCAAATCGCCTAATGTAATAAAGTCAATTAAATCAACTGCATAATGAAGGCGTGATGCAGACTTCAGGATAGCTTAGTGTGTCTTTATCAAGTTTTGTGCTAGCATGGGGCGTAACTTGTTGAAATCTTTTTTTCTTTCTGATGCATCTAACCTTAACAGCCAGCCGATTAGCTGACTGTAGGCTTGTACTTTTTTCGGCTAGGGGGACAAATGTGAGTAAATCGAACAGAGTTATACCGCCGGAGCTTCCGATTCTGCCGGTTCGGGACACGGTGTTGTTTCCAGGCGCGGTGATGCCGCTGCCGGTGGGCCGGGAAAGTTCGCTGGCCCTGCTGAATTCGCTGGAGGGCACGGAGAAGATTCTGGGCGTGGTGGCGCAGCTGGACCCGCGAATCGAAGCGCCAACCGGCACCGATCTCCACAGCGTCGGCACACTCGCCAAAGTTCACAAGATGGTGCGCATGCCGAACGGGAACGTGGTCGCGTTTCTCGAAGGCATCGAACGAATCCGCGTGACTGGAAGTCCTCGGGTTCAAACCGTTTCTGAAGGCGCGCGTCGAATCGCAACCGGATCTGGACGATCAACGCGGATGCGGAACTGACCGCGCTCGATGCGCAACGTCCAGGAATTGTTCCGCGAAGTGGTGGCGCGTTCGCCGCAGCTCTCCGACGACTTGCAAACCGAAGTGATGGGCATCGATTCGCCGGGCCGACTGGCGGACTTCGTTGCCTCGACGCTTCCGTCGCTGAGCACGATGATCCGGCAGGAACTGCTGGAAACCTTCAGCGTGCGCAAGCGCCTGGAAGCGCTGATCAGCGAATTGACCAAGGAGCGCGAAGTTCTGGACCTGCGCAACAAAATTCACGATCAGGTGCAGGAGCAGGTGAACCAGAGCCAGCGCGAATTTCTGCTGCGCGAGCAGATGAAGGCGATTCAGAAGGAACTCGGCGAGTCCGACGACGGACAAGCGGAAATCGAAGAACTTCGCAAGAAGGTCGAAGAGTCCGGAATGTCCGCGGAAGCCAAGAAGGAATGCGAACGCGAGCTAAAGCGGCTTGGCGAAAATGACTCCGGCTTCGGCGGAGTACATGGTCGCGCGCACGTATCTCGAATGGATGACTTCGCTGCCGTGGAACAAAACTTCCGGCACCGAGGACATCGACATTCCCAAGGCGCAGGCCATTCTGGACGAAGATCACTACGACCTCGAGAAGATCAAGGAACGCATTCTCGATTACCTGGCGGTCAAGAAATTGCAGCCGGGCATGAAGGGACCGATCCTGTGCTTCATCGGGCCTCCGGGCGTGGGCAAGACTTCGCTGGGCAAGTCGATCGCGCGCGCGCTGGGCCGCAAATTCGTCCGCATCTCGCTGGGCGGCATGCACGATGAAGCGGAAATTCGCGGTCATCGGCGCACCTACATCGGCGCATTGCCGGGCCAGATCATCCAGGGCATTCGCCGCGCTGAGACCATGGACCCCGTCCTGATGTTGGACGAGGTGGACAAGCTCGGTCGTGATTTCCGGGGCGATCCGTCCGCGGCGTTGATGGAAGTGCTCGACCCGGAACAGAACGCGACGTTCCGCGACCACTATCTTGATGTTCCGTTCGATCTTTCGAAGGTGCTGTTCATCGCCACAGCGAACTGGCTCGATCCGATTCCGGAGCCGTTGCGCGACCGCATGGAGATCATCGAGCTTACCGGCTACACGGAGGAGGAGAAGGTCCACATCGCGAAGATGTTCCTGATCGCAAGGCAAGCAAAGGAAAACGGCCTGACGCTTGGCGAGCAGATTGAATTCACGGATGAGGCTTTGCGCGAAATCATCCGCCACTACACTCGTGAAGCCGGCGTGCGAAACCTGGAACGTGAAATCGGCACGCTGGTTCGCAAACAAGCGCGGCGGCTTGCCGAAGGGCAGACAGACAAGCTCGTCGTCACTCCGGAAGTCGTTCACGAAGTTCTCGGCATCCAGAAGGTGCATTTGGAAAAGGAAGTCGAGGAACGCGTTCAGAAACCTGGCGTTTCCGTCGGGCTGGTCTGGACCCCGGTCGGCGGGGATATCGTCTTCATCGAAGCGAGCAAAATGCGCGGCGGGAAGACGTTCACAATGACCGGACACTTGGGAGACGTAATGCAGGAGTCCATGCGTGCCGCACTCACTTGGGTTCGCGCGAACTCGGAGCGTTACGGAATCGATCCTGACTTCTTCCGCAAGCAGGACATTCACATCCACGTGCCGTCGGGCGGAGTGCCGAAAGATGGACCGTCGGCCGGCATCGCCATGGTGACGGCCTTGGTCAGCCTGCTTACCGGCAGGCCCATTCGCCCGCGGGTGGCCATGACGGGTGAAATTTCACTCTCCGGTATTGTGTTGCCGGTGGGTGGAATCAAGGAAAAGGTTCTGGGCGCGAAGCGTGCGGGAATTCAGGAAGTAATTCTTCCTTCCGAGAATGAACCCAACGTGAAAGAGGACTTGCCGGAGGAAATGCTCGACGGTATGAAAGTCGACTTCGTTCGCACGGCTGAACAGGCTCTCGAGATCGCCTTGGGCAAATTCGAGAAGCCGGTTCGCCCCGTGCCGGGCGGTCCGCGCGGCGAGGACCGGCCTCCAGTCGCCGGCCCGCTTCACTAAACCTTAACTAGAGTTGGAGACAGCCGAGAAGGCCCGGGTTCACGCCCGAGCCTTCTCTTTTTTGCGCGCAAAAAGTGTTTCCCATTGCGGCTGGCGCCTGAATCGCGTACAGGTAGAAAGCTCCGATGCCCTACCGTCCACGAGAATTAGTCGTACGCGCCCGAGAAGCGGCAACCTTACTGCTCACTACGCTCGACCACAACGAAATGGTTCCGCGCTTTCTCGATATTTATGCGGCCGAAAACCGCAGGCCCGGCCGCGCGGATCAACCAGCATTTTACAGGGAACAACTGCAAACGATTCGCCGCGAGGCCCTGCTCGCGATGGTGCTGCGTGCCGAAGCTGCGTTGCCCACGCGTTTGAAAGTGCATGTGACGGTACGCGGAGCCAGTCGCCGGTCCAAGCCGAAGGTCAGGAAAGGTAAGAAAGACGCGAAGCGAAGTCGGCGCGCAAAGAAAAGTTCCAGAAAGGCGGGCCTGGACCTGGCCATTCCGCTGCTCGATCTTTTTCGCGAAGAATTTTTTGTCGCGCTCGGCAACGCACTTCGTTGGACGGACCAAGACGCCCGCGATTTCTGGCATGACTTGGAGTTGTACGAGAAGCTGACTGCACGTGAGCCGAGGCGCCAAGCAGGCCGCGCTGGCCGCGTAATAGCTTCCGGGCCGTTCGCAGATCGCACGGCACTGCTTCTCGATCCATCACTGATGGAACAGGCCCGCCGTGCCGCAGGTAAATTTCAGTTGGAGCTGAACGCTGCCGCCGATCGAGTTCTGCGCAGCGTCTTCGTGCGCCGCCGCAACAATTAGTGCGCCGAGCCGCCAGCCGCTAGGGACGCGCTTCGAGAATGATATTGAATGGCGTTTCCGCCGCTCGCCGCACTCGGCTAAAGCCGGCCGCTTTTAATATCTTCGAAAGACGTCCCTCGCCAGCCTGGGCGCCCAGCCCGAGCCCTACTTCCTGCGACAACGAAGCAGGAGTGCAGAGCATGGTCGAAGCTGCGTAGAAAACCCTTCCGATCGGATTCAAATTGTCTTCGAGCTTATCGTTCGCAAACGGCTCGACGATCATCCAAGTGCCGTTGTCGTCCAGGGTCTTGCGCACATGGCGGGCAGCTCCCTCCGGATCGCCCATATCGTGCAGACAATCAAAGAACGTAACGAAGTCATATTTGCCGGGGTATTCCTTGGCGGAAGACACCTCGAATTTCACGCGGTCCGAGACACCAGCTTTCTCCGAGGCCTTTCGCGCCAACTCAATGGATCCGGGATGATAATCGAACCCGGCAAAATTGGATTTCGGATACGCCTGCGCCATCAAGATCGTGGAAGTTCCCAGTCCGCATCCGACATCGGCTACACGCCCACCAGTTTTCAACTTTGGTTCGGTGTCACCCAGCGCTGGAATCCATTCGTTGATCAAATGCGCGCGGTAGTTCGGCCGGAAAAATCGTTCCGTACCCGGAAACAGGCCGGGATCGTGTTCATGCCAGCCCACCCCATTTCCGGATTTGAATGCGTCGCTTATTTTTGAAACGCTCTTGAGACTCGCCTCAACAATCTGAAAGTAACCCGGCAGGAAAACAGGGCTGTTCTCATCGGCCAGCGCCATCCCTTGTTCGGGAGGCAACGTAAACTGGCCGGCGGCGGGGTCGTAGGTCACAAATCCGCCGGCGGCCTGGGCAGCCAGCCATTCACGCACATATCGTTCGTTTGTGTTGGTCTTGGCCGCGACTTCAGCGGACGTCATCGGCCCGGCGCCAGACATGGCTTTGTATAGACCCAGTTTATCGCCGACTAAAATAAGCGCCGTATTCATCGCAGCGCCCATCTCGCCGACGGCTTTCATCATGAACTGGTGCAATTTCGCTTCATTCAGGGGTTGAGCAGAAGCAGCGGACATGTAGGAACCTCCGTCGA
The DNA here is from genome assembly GCA_963842255.1 of uncultured Acidobacteriota bacterium. GTDB lineage: Bacteria > Acidobacteriota > Terriglobia > Acidiferrales > UBA7541 > Palsa-295. The sequence goes on from CAWJGI010000020.1 coordinate 59,555, forward strand.
GAGCTTAGCTGCCTGACATCAGGTAGTTTGGACAGATTCTAACTTTGCGATTAGGACAAGTCAATTCTGCAACCTTATGCAACTGGGTCTGCGTTTTTGTTATTCTCGCGCCGGTGCAAATCCTTTTCTACATTTTGGTGTTGATCCAGATCGCCCTGGGCCTGTACTCGCTCTGGGACGGCCTCTCTTGGTTTCGGCTGGTCCGGCAGCGGCTGGCGTCGCACGCCGGTTTTTACACGCCTACCACCGCGCTCATTTGCCCTTGCAAGGGCAACGAACGCGGCCTGGAAGAGAATCTTTCCGCGCTCACTCGTTTCGATTATCCCAACTACGAGATTTATTTCACCCTAGCCGCGAACACGGATCCGGCGCTGAAAGTGATCGAGCGCGTGAAAGTCGCCAGTCCCCGTCCGGCGCACATTGTAATCGCCGGCGCGCCCGTCGATTCCAGCGAGAAGATTCTTAATCTGCAACGGGCCATCGAGGCACTGCCTCCGGATAAATTCGAAGTATTCACTTTCGTCGATTCCGATGTCCGCCTGCCGCGTGGATGGCTGACCAAGTTGATCGCCCCGCTGCAAGACGCTCAGATCGGCGCTACCACGGCATATCGATGGATAATCCCCAGTGATTCGGGAATCGAATCGCTCGCGAGCTGCCTGGCCTCGGCGTGGAACGGCGCTGTCGCCACCACTTTGGGAAAACCCACTGGCGATTTTTGTTGGGGAGGCGGCACTGCAATCCGCAGGAAAACATTCGATGACGTAGATGTACTGGAATCGTGGAAAGGCGCGGTCAGCGACGATCTGGCGATGACTTATGCGCTCGAACAAGCGTCAAAGCCGATCGTTTTCTGTCCGGAATGTTTCGCCGCCACGTTGCATCCGTGGACCATGTCCGAACTGCTGGAATTTACCAACCGGCAGATTCTCATCACCCGCATTTATTCACCGCGCCGCTGGCAAATGGGCGCGATCGCTCATTTGAGTTACACCTTCACCTTGCTGTTCGCGGCCGGACTCATCGTCTACAGCATTATCGACGGGGATCCCTGGGGCCAGCTGTTGCTCGTGGCATTGGCGATCCCGCTGCTGGCTTCCATGAAAGGGGCGATCCGAACGATTGCGGTAACTGAAGCGATGCCGGGATGGAAAGGAAAATTGCACGAATGGGGCTGGGTGTGTCCAGTGCTGGCGCCCGTCGTACCATTTCTATTTGCTTGGAATTTCCTTGCATCACTAGTGACCAAGAACATTCGCTGGCGCGGAATTCGCTACCAACTTGTGACGCCGAATATGACGCGCCTGCTCAAGCGCTGAAATTTCGCCCTGTTTCTGGCAAAGGCGTGAACACACGTTGAATTCGGCCCAAATAATAACCTGTCGCGGCGCCCGCTGGAACGGCCAACCACCAGCCCGCTTTCAGAACAGCATCCGCTCCGACGAACAAAAACAATATCGATGCATAATTAGACGGAAGAATCCGCGCAATGCTTCGGCTTGCGAGCGCCAGGATCACAGCCAGCATCGGTGCAAGAATTGCTCCCACCGCAGCCCAATGCGCGGGAGTCTTACAGCTCAATGTACGCATAATTCGGCGAAGCAGCAGACCAAATAGCAATGCGGTAGGCGCGCCAAATAGATAACCGTAGACGACCAGACGACAGGAATCCCTCGGTTGCTTCTCGCAGTAAGTCCTGTCGCGAGGCCTGGATCATATCCAAACACCAAACTACTACCACCATAAAGAAACAACCTAGCGCCCAGGACGCCAGGTAGTAAACCAGGCTGCCGCGACGGGTCATATCCGGCGTTGAATGTTGGGAAAATCGAGCCAGACTTTCACACCGCAGAAATGCGAGCCTTCAGTACAGATGGGGCTGGAAATGCCGGCACGGAGATGGCACGGCGGCCCGATGTAAGCGCCCGAGTTCGGGAAATACCAGGCGCACTTGTTCTGCTTCTTCGATCGAAGATTGGTAAATCTCTTCCTGCGCGTTGAAGCAGGTGCGCATGGTCCACTTGTGCAGCAGGTGCAGCAGCGAACCGGACTCGACCAGGCGTATGGATTTTGCATTTGGCAGCAAGTACAGCGCGAATTCGTGCGGCACGCCGCGGTCGAGCAATTCATTCTTTGCAGCCCATGCTTCTTCCATTGCTTGTTGGTAAATCTCAAACGCGCGCGGGTTGTCACGAATCAGCATGGGCGTCACATGATCCGGGGGGCGTGTATCAGCCAAAGTCAGCAGCGGGCGCGAACGCGGAACCATGCGATGCCGCTGGTCCTGGCTGTCAGCGGTATGGCTGATTTTTTTTGCGAATGTAAAGTTGGCGTGTTGCAGAGGACGCATTAGCGGCGCGTGCACGCCGATGTTCAACGTTTCGCGCCGGTACGGATTCCGGGCGGGGTTCAACATTCGATCGAGAGCTTCCGCGTCGGAACATTCCGAAGCAGAAAGCCCGATCACGGCACGAAATGCGTCAGCCATTACGCCCAGCGCGCCAGCGGAATAATTCACGAGCTTCGAAGTCAGGCCGCGAAGCTTCGCATCAAATTCGCGCGCGAAAACTTCACCATCATGCGCGGCACAGCCCCACTCGGGCGGCGCATCCATCGGTTCATTTCCGAAACGTTCGAAAAATTCCGGATCGACTTCGCGAACACGCGCAACCATTTGGCCGATCACCTGGCGAGCCTCAGTCGGCGTATCGCTGGCTGCCTGCATGCGATAGAGCCGGTGCAAGACGATCCCGGAAACTGTGTGCACCATGGTGGTGAACGCCGCGACCGGCAAAACGTATCGCGCCACTTCAATCGCGCGTTTCTCGGATTGCCGTTGCACTTTCTGAACCCGTTTGGGGTGAGACATCGAGCTCAGGTGCCAGATATCTGCAAGAATCTCGCGAGCGGCAGGCTCTAAAACGCTGCGTAAGTTCGCGATAATACGCCCATGCACGCGAAACAGCTTTTTCGTAAATCGCACGCTCTTCTGGGCCGAATGTTATCGCTCTCGGGAGGAACGTAGGCCTGGGCCCGGTCGAGACGCACGTAGCGCTGGCTTTGTTGCTCGGAGTTGTAAAACGGATGGGCATGCAGGAACGACCACACAAACTGCCGGCTGATGTTTTCCAGGCCGAATTCAAAATGCGCATGCTGATAAACGGTGTGGTGCCCACCAAAAAAAGTAGCCGATCCGATGGTCACGCGCTGCTTCGCAGTAACTTCTTCCGGCGTAATCAGGCGAGATGAATAGCAAGTGCGCGCTGCGGCGATTGCCGAATCAAACGCGTGCGCGAAATGATTGCGAAGGGTTACGCGGGGCGCAGCGGTTTCCACCTGCGAACTGAGAGGAGCACCTGACGATTGCGATAAATGCGTGGCCATTTCTACGCCGCATTGTACACCGGCAGCGCAGGTCTTTTCACGGCAGGGTGAGAGCAGGCTCAAACAATAAGCCCCGGATCCTGGAGTCCGGGGCTCTTAAGACTTCCGCTTGTAGCTGAAAGTGCCTGGTTACTTCTTCAGCGAAGCAGCCTTATCGGCATACTTCTTCTGAAACCGCTCGACGCGGCCGGCGGTATCGATCAATTTCTGCTTCCCGGTAAAAAACGGGTGACAATTCGAGCAAATTTCCACGCGAATCATCTGCCCTTTGAAAGTCGAGCGCGTGTCAAACGTATTGCCGCAAGCGCAATGCACTTTCACGGCGTGATAATCGGGGTGAATTCCTTCTTTCATGAATCTCCTATAGGCCAGCCGGTCTGCGCGACCACTGAAGCAGGGCGATACAGCCGCGTCGCTAGGCTAGCGGCAAACCGAAATTATAAAGCACATTCCCCAAACTATCAATGCGCGGC
>CAWJGI010000021.1:0-36979 GCA_963842255.1 uncultured Acidobacteriota bacterium
GCGGCCGTAATGCTCTCAACGGTTTCAATAGCTTCCGCCAAAGAACGAGGCAAACGATCGCGCCGCCCAATCACGCGCAGCCGAATGCCCTCAGCTGCGCATGAAGCTGATTCCGTCCGAAAGTAATCTTCAAGCAAGGCTAGCAACGCGGAAACTTCGCCAGCAGGCCGTCCCCAGTTGTCCGAAGAAATGCATAGAGAGTCAGGGTTCCAATTCCGAGCCCGGGCGCAGCGCGCACGATCCGTCGCACAGCCTCAACGCCAGCCCGGTGCCCGTCAGAACGCCCCAAACCTCGCGCCGAAGCCCAGCGCCCGTTACCGTCCAACAAAATAGCGACATGAAGCTTCGGCTGCGAAACCATCTTCAAAGTACTTTTATTCATAGAGCGTCCAGGCAAAAAAAATTTGGGGAGTCTAAGCCTCGCGCGTCACGCGGATCAGAGCTTCCATGTGGTCCAGATATTTTTCCAGGGCACGCCGTCCGAACGCCGTCAACGAGTATTCAGTCTTTGGCATGCGCCCGTCGAAGGATTTCTTGCAACCGAGATAGCCCGCATCTTCCAGCTTGCGAGCATGAACGCTCAAATTCCCGTCGCTGGCGCGAAGCAGTTGCTTCAATTCATTGAAAGTTAAAGAGTCACTCACCGCCAGCGCGCTGACGATTGCAAGCCGCGTGCGCTCGTGAATGAGCCGGTCGAGATTGGTCGCCGTATTTTCAGGCGCACGTGTCGAACCTGGGGAATTCCGCTTCGGCCTATCCTCACTTTCTGCATGCTCCCGTCGATATGCGCCGGATTTAGCCACCATATTTCCTCGCAATAATTCCTCCAAAGATTATGTGCAGTCCCCCGAAACCAGCCGCTAAAAATGCATTCCCCCAGGTCCAAGGACAAAATAGCGCCACAGTCCCAAGCACCATGAAGCACAGCCCCATCAACGGGACAATTCGAATTGAAAACGCGCCGCCGGTCACGACTCCGGCGCCGTAAAGCAACAGCCACTGCCCGGGCATTAGTCCAATTTCACTGCTGCGCAGATGCACGATCGTAAGCAGCGCGCCGACAAAAATGGGCGGAGCGAAGCTATACACGAATCTGCGTCCAGGCCCACTGAAAAGAGCGCTGCCAGCGTCATGAGCTTTCGAATAGGTAGTCCAGCTCGCAATTCCGATGGCGATAAATGCTTCCGCAACCCAAGTCAACAGCCACGCCAACGAGGAATCCTGCAGCGACGCAATGGCAGCCGCGCCCAAAGCAGTGATACCCATAGCCACGCCGCCCAATCCAGGAACAGCGGTAAACGACCCGGCACGCTCCATTGTTTCGCGAATGAAGCGCAAATTATCGCGGGCATGGTCGTCAATAGAAGTCGTTGCGGAATTGCGTATGTTGATGCCGGCGCGAACTGGTCCGGAAGAAGACATTGCAGCGATCGTAGCAGATGACAGAACAGTGTCAAGTACTTTGCAGAGCAAAGTTGCCAGGACTTTAGACTCGCGTCGTGGCGCCGGCGTCTCGCCGGCTGATTCGCTTTTCCGCTGGAAGGCCGCGCGAACAGCAAACTTGTCCCAATCCCGCTGTCCGGCTAAGCTGATTCGGCAGGATTTGCCACGGAGGAACCAAAAATGAACCGGGTCTTACGCTTTCTGATGTTAGCGGCAATCTGTCCCTTCACCCGACCAGCGCAGATGTCTTCGCAACCGCCGCCTGCAGCGCAAACACAGTCGTCTAGGGTGACAGCCGAGGCGAGTCCCGTAGCCAGCGCGGTCCGCTTTTCACTTGAGCGGCAATCAAAGAATATTTCCGCGGCCGTAGACGAAATGCCCGCGGACAAATTCAGTTACCGCCCCACGCCCGCCCAGATCACTTTTGGCCATCTCGTCATGCACATGGCAGGCTCAAATTTCCGGCTATGCGCGGCGATTTCGGGAACAGAAGCGCCCCCAATGGAAGAGCTGAAGGAAACAGACCCGAAGGAAACATTGGCAGCAGCCCTGAAGTCCTCGTTCGATTTCTGCACGCAATCGCTGGCGAAAGTCGACGATTCGAAATTAGCAGAAGTGGTTCTCACGCGAGGCAGTTTCAGCCTCACGCGCGCGGCGGCGATGATGGCGCTGACCAATGATTTCGCCGATCACTACAGCGCCGCGGCAATCTACCTACGCTTGAACGGGCTACTGCCACCAACGGCGCAACCGCGCAAGGAATAATCCCTAACTCTTGCGAGCGCGTTTCGGATAGCGGCCCCAAAACCAATTCCAGCGGATATAAATCAAATCGACGAACATAATCGCGCTATCGCGGATCACGTGCACCTTCGTCGCGGGATCGTGCGCCCAGCGCACCGCAATCTCCGCTGTGCGCAATCCATGCCGCTTCGCCAGAAATAATACTTCCGGATCAAAACCAAAACCCTCAATGCGCTGTTGCTCGAACACGACGCACGCAGGCGCGCGCCGAAAGATTTTGAAGCCGCATTGCGTATCGCAAAACGGCAACCCGGTGGCAATCCGCACCAGCCAATTGAAAATTATCCCCGCCCATTCGCGAAGCCGCGATTGGTGAACAGCAATCAATGACCGATCCAGCGCGCGCGATCCGATAGCGACATCATTGCCCGCCGCGAGAGCCGCCAAAAGTTTCGCGATCTCGTCGATCGGCGAAGATAAATCCGCATCGGTAAAAAGGGCGAGCCTGCCGCGCGCTTCCAGCATGCCGCGCCGCACGCTGTACCCTTTCCCGCGATTGTCGCCGTTCGATACCAGCCGCACAATAGGCATCTCCCGCGTCCATTCTTCAGCCATGCACGCCGTTCGATCCGTCGATCCGTCGTCCACGATCACAATTTCAAGCATGTCGGGCGTGAAATCCGCGGGCAATTCAGACAAAACCGGGCGCATACAAAAATATTCGATAATCCGTGCGAGCGTCCGAGGAAGCCGGTTCTGTTCGTTATAAGCAGGGATGATGATGGAAAGCTCGGGACCAGGCGCTGTCATTCGCGCGCAGTTCCGTCGTGGCTGGGTCGGAGGTGCGAGCCTCCCTGATGCTTGTTCCCGAAGCCCGAGATCTCGTGGCTCGAGGTTTTCTCGCTCGACGTGCCGTGGCCTAAGGCCCGCTCACCCGAGTTGTCGTAGCCTGGGGTCTCGTCGCTCGTAGTGCCTTGCACCGCCTCTTGTGGCCCCCTATGCCATCCGTGATGCCCAAGCAATGGCACAAACCGGCAAGCCGAAAGTTTTTCTTGTGTGACGCCACCGTCGCGCTTAACCATCCGCATCAGGTCCTGCTGCTCGGCGCTGCCAACAGGAACGACCAGCCGGCCGCCCTCAGCAAGCTGATCAACAAGCGGAGGAGGCAGCGCAGGCGCAGCAGCTGAAACAAGAATCGCATCATAAGGAGCGCCAGCCGGCCAACCAAGCGAACCATCTCCTTCCTCGACCCGCACATTCGAATATCCAAGCCGCGCCAGACGCTCCCTGCAGGCGCGCGCCAGCTCGGGCTGCAGCTCCACAACCACAACCTCCCGCGCCAGCAATGACAGCACCGCCGCTTGATACCCGGACCCGCCGCCAATTTCCAGCACACTCTCCGAACCATCGAGCAAAAGGGACTCGGTCATCAGCGCAACCATCAAAGGCTGCGAAATCGTCTGCCCGCCTCCGATAGGCAGGGGCTCATCGGAATAAGCCGAAGCGGCCGATGCAGGCGGGACAAATTCGTGACGCGGCACAGACGCCATAGCATCGAGCACGCGAGGCGAGCTAACGCCCCGAGCCCGTATTTGTTTCGCAACCATTTCACTGCGAGCCGCCGCGAAGCCGGCACCCACAACCGAATTCACAACAGAGTTGGTCTTAGTGTTCATCGACTCTTCGCTTCGTAATTCACGGTCAGCAGTGCCAAAACTGAAACGTATCATAGCCCCGTGGAACTCCAAAACCGTCATCCCGCAGCAAAACGATAAAGGCGCCAGCCGCCCCCAACAAATCGCGCCGCCGAATTGCATCTCCGCCCCACGTTCGATACGATTCTAAGATTCGCCTGTCGGGCCTACCCAGCATGGTCACCGGCACTCGAATCACAGGAGATTTAAATGAAGCTACGAGCCACACTAATCGCCGCCCTGCTGTGCACAGCATTCCCGGCGATGGCGCAAACGCCCAACGCCCAACCGGCGGCCCCTCAGCACGCACCGGGAACAACAACCGAGTCCGGCGATGCGAAGCCCGCAGACCGGACCACACCCCCGGAAAAGGTCGATCCAGCAAAAGAAGCGGCCATCCGCCACTTGATGGAAATCACCGAAGTCTCAAAAATGGGTGACAATATCAACACTGCTATCACCAGTCAGGTTCACAACGTAATGGGCCGCGCCATCCCTCCCGACCAGCTGTCGAAGTTCATGGAAACGTTCTCGCAGAAATTCACAGCCAGCGCCCCCCCATCCGCCGTCACCGACGCCATCGTCCCGGTTTACGCCAAACACTTTTCGCTTGAAGACATTCAAGCGCTAACAAAGTTTTACGAAACCCCATTGGGCCGCGAAGTCGTCAAGGTCATGCCGGAGGTGGCCCAGGAATCGCAACAGGCAGGCGCGCAGATCGATCAGAAAGCCGCCATCGCCGTGCTGCGGAACATGTCCGATGAATATCCGCAACTGAAGCAGATGCTGCCGCCCGACCCATCGGCGCCAGCTCCAGCTCCAGCAGCAGGCAGTTCGCCGAGTCCCGCGCCCGAGCCGGGAACTCCACCCAGTTCCGCGCCAGCCACAACGCCCAAGCTGTCGCCACCGGCACCGCAACACTAGATCATGACCGCTAGGCACATGCGAGATATCACCAAACGATCACATCAGCAGAGCGGCGCGAAATCGAGGAGATTCATCCTTCGGGGCCTCCTGTTCTTCTGTTTGACTGGCATCACGGCAACCTTGGCGTCAAACGCCCTAGCGCAAAAACCCATCGTCATCACTGTCTCTGCCGCCATTAGCCTGAAGGATTCTCTTGACGAAATCGGCCACCTGTACGAAGCGCAGCATCCCGGCTCGAAGCTTGCTTTCAATTACGGTGGTTCCGGAACGTTGCAACGCCAAATCGAACAGGGTGCTCCCGTCGATCTGTTTTTCTCCGCAGCCGAAAAACCGATGGACGATCTTGCAGCTAAGGACCTGATCGAGGCTCACTTGCGGCATGACATCGTTACAAACACACTCGTATTGGTCGCGCCTGCATCCTCTACGACGCCAAAGGATTTCCGCGATCTCACGCAACCGAGTGTAAAAATCATAGCGCTGGGCGAACCAAACACCGTGCCCGCGGGTATGTACGGCAAGCAAACGCTCGAACATATGGACTTGTTCCTCGCGATCGAAAAGAAAATTGTCTACGCGAAAGATGTTCGTGCGGTGCTCACCTATGTTGAAACAGGCAACGCCGACGCGGGCCTGGTGTATCTCACCGACGCCAAGACTTCGCACACCGTGCGTGTGGTCGCCACCGCCCCGCCCGATTCGCACGATTCCATCGTGTATCCCGCGGCCGTACTGAAGAACTCGCAAAACGCCGAGGCTGCCCAGAATTTTCTGGAATTCCTGGAACAATCCGAGGCGCACGACATTTTCCAAAAGTACGGCTTCGCCTCAGCGAAAAGATCAGCCTTAAAGAAGTGACCCAGTTACAATCCTCGCGATGGATTGGTCCCCCCTGTGGATATCGCTCGCAACCAGCCTAACGGCGACAGCCGTGACACTGGTAGTGGGCTTGGCCGCGGCTGCATGGCGCGAAAGCCGCACAGGCCCTGGCGCGGCGCTGATTGACGGCATTTTCATCCTGCCGCTAGTCCTGCCGCCTACCGTCGTAGGGTTTCTGCTGCTCCTGCTTTTCGGCAGAAATGGCCCGCTCGGCAAGCTGCTCTTGCAACTCGGCGCGACGGTAGTTTTTTCATGGCCAGCCACGGTGATCGCAGCCACGGTTGTCGCTTTTCCCCTGATGTACCTCACGTCCCGCGCAACCCTCGAACAAGTAGACCCACATTTAATGCAGGCAGCCCGCACTCTCGGCGCCTCCGAATGGCGCGTATATCGCGAAGTCGCGCTTCCCCTCGCCTGGCCCGGCATACTTGCCGGCACGATTCTTTGTTTCGCTCGCGCCCTGGGTGAATTCGGCGCAACTTTGATGCTCGCGGGAAATATTCCGGGACGGACAGAAACGATCCCGATCGCGATTTATTTTGCGGTAGAGGCCAATGAAATCGAGCGAGCCCTGGCTTGGTGCGCGGTAGACGTAGCAATTTCTCTCGCCCTGCTCAGTGGACTTTACTTTTGGACGCACACGCATCACATCTACCGCCAGCGGTTAGGAAGCCGCTGACGTGCCACTCGAAGTCCAAATCGAAAAGAAACTCGCGGATTTTACGCTGGACCTAAAGTTTCGTGCCGCCGACGCTCCACTGAGCGTCCTCGGCGCCTCGGGCGCGGGCAAAACAATGTTGTTGCGCTGCATCGCGGGCCTGGAACGCCCCGGGCGCGGGCATATCTCACTAAATGAGCGCATCCTGTTCGATTCCGAAAAAAAGATTGCCGTTCCGGCACGCGATCGCCGCATCGGCCTGCTGTTCCAGAATTATGCGCTATTCCCGCACCGCACCGTCGCCGAAAACATCGCATTCGGTTTGCAATCTCTGGCGACTGCAGAACGAACCGCGCGTATCAAATCGCTGATTGCCAGCACTCACCTAACCGGGCTCGATCAACGCTATCCTCGCGAGCTATCGGGCGGCGAACAGCAACGCGCCGCAATGGCACGCGCTCTGGCAATCGAGCCGGAGGCGCTGCTGCTCGATGAACCTCTCGCAGCGCTCGATACACACTTGCGCGCGCAGGTAGAAGCGCAGTTGCAGGAAACTTTCAACACCTACCGGCGGCCTGTGCTTCTGGTCACGCACAACATCGAGGAAGCCTACCGGCTTGGCGAACAGTTGCTGGTTCTCTCGCGAGGACGCATCACCGCTTTCGGCGCGAAGGAAGAAATCTTCCGCCAGCCCGCCAAATGCAGAAGTCGCGCGCCTCACGGGGTGCAAGAATATTTCCCGTGCGCGCGTGAATGTGGATGGCACTGTCGAAGCGCTCGATTGGGATTGCCGAGTGCGCGTACCGACTGCAAGCGGCAAAACGCCCAAATACATTGGAATCCGCGCGCATCACGTCAATTTCCTGGATTCTTCAGGGGAGCTGGACACAGAGGAAAATACTTTTCAGTGCTGGCTAGTTCGAACTTCGGAAACGCCGTTTCGCATCACACTATTTCTCAGCTTGCGCCCCGAAGCCGACACATATCACCTGCAAGCGGAGGTCTATAAAGAAAAATGGCGCCGCTTCCGCGATCTTCCATTTCCATGGCGAGTGCAACTAGCGCCAGAGTCGCTATTCCTGATGCCCGATTGATATGCATCCGCAGGGGCGCTGCTTGCTGTGCCCGGTTTTAGATTTAAATGTTGCGCGACGGCCTTTTAACCCTGAAGTAGAAAGGGCAGCACGGCGTCGTAACGCCGCTCGCCGCAGGCGATCTTGGATTCGCATCCAAGGCCCTCAACTCCGCCGCACAACGTTCAGCCTTCAATGGAAATGCCTTACCCATTTAATATCCAAACCGTAGGTCCCGTTGACATCCCGCAGAAACACCACTGAAAGATCGCGCTTCACATGGTATTCCACCTGAATAAGCTGCTCCTGGTCGGAAGCAGCATTCGAGGAATAAGTAATCGTCAAATCTCGCGTCACCTGCTGCTCGATCGTCACACGCGCCGAAGCGTTCGATTCCGTCGCGGTCCCGGCCAAAAACGGATCCACTCGAAAATGGCTGATTCCGAAAAGATGTTCGATGCGGCCGCCAAGCCCGCTGGAAATCGCCTCCGACAGCAGCGCCGTAGCCCCATAGTTCTGTCCAGCACCCGCAGAAGAACGCAGCGCGCTTTCCTGCCCCGTCGTGCCCAAAGCTAATAGCGCAATGATGTCGGAATCCGGCAGCGGCGGATCAGACCGGTAACTCAAACTCAACTTGCTGGCCCGGCCGGAAAAGTTAATTGTCACCTGGTACTGGCTGATCGTAGATGTCGCTTCGATGTTAAGCTCGGGGTCCAACTGAAACGGATTCGCAAAATTCACATCGCCACGCGTCAAAGTGAAAGTATTTCCGCGGAACGACATTTCGCCGCCAAGCACATGAATATGCCCCAGCAAAATCGGCCGGTCCCAGGTTCCGCGCAAATGCAAGTCGCTGTCGATTTCCACCTGCGCCCCGGTCCATTCGATTCGCGCGCCCGGACTGGTATGCGCGGAAATGTCGAAAGTAAGATTTCTCATAAACGGGGAGGTCGCAGCCGCAGTGGAAGTATCCGTAGAAGACCCGAAGAAAGCCGTTATGTCCACGCCCTGCGCAAACAACAGACGCTTCAGTTCCAGATTGCCGCCGAGAATCGCCCGATCGCTGGTTCCGGAAAGCTGCAACGTGCCGCCCATCAGCCAGCTCATTCCCTGCGGGTAACGGATTCTCACCTGCGCAGTCTTGGTCGTAATTTCATAACGCACCGGCCCTTCCTCGCCGTAGGTCACGCTCCCGGTCAGCGCCAAGATGCCGCCGCCGGAAGCCGCAGTAACATTTTCGAAAAGCAGCCGGCTGGTATCGAAAACCAGGTCGCCGTTCAGGTGGCTCAGCCCCACTGGGAAATCCGAATAGTTCGCTGATGCATCCCGCACCGTCGCGCGCCCGGTTATTCGCGGCTTGGACATGGTCCCTTGCACCGTTACGTTCACATTGGCATCGCCCTGCGCGTTTATCTCCGGCATCATTCCCTTGAGCAGAGCCAAGTTCACTTCGCCAGTCACTTCCACATGAACGGGCCGTTCGCGGTCGAACCGAGCGGAGCCGTTGATCCGAAAATTTGAATTCGGGCCCTTCAGATGCGCCTGCGCAATGCGGATTTCATTTCGATGATAAGCAAACTGCACGGGTCCGTCGTTCTGCAGCGAAACAAAAAGGTAAGCAAACGAAATTCGCGAAATATCCGCATTCACTTCAATCGTGTCCGGCTTGCGCAGCGAGCCTGCCAGGGTGAAATTCCCGTCCACGACACTACGGGCAGTAATATTCTTCAGATGAAAACCGGCTCTAAGCAAAGGGTCGAGATCGAACTGTTGCACCGAAAGCCGGCCGGATATCGGTTGATCCCCTGTCAAACCGACGCTGATTTCCCCGCTCAATTGCCCGTTCGAAGCGTGGGAATTAACAGCCATCCGTACGGTTTTGCCGTCGGAATCAAGGCTTCCATGAAAATTCCCCTCTTCGTCCATGCCCACCTTTAAATGGGCCAGGTCGAAAGTTCCTTGTGCCGCCGGGGTGCGAACCGGGCCGCTGCCATGAATCGCAAACTCCAGTTGTCCGCCAATCGGCAGCGACGTTCCTTGCAGCGCCTGAATTTGACTCAGAAGTATCGCCTCGCCCCTGACGTTGAACTGAACAGTCTGCTCTTGCGGGTGATATACAACATTTCCGGAAGCGCGGCCGGTATCGCGCCGCAGCTCGGCGTTCCTCATTCCGATTTCATCGTGCGCGCAATGCAGTTCCGCGACGAAGCGGTCGAAGTGAAAACCCCTCGTGTCGATATCCTCCAGCACCACGTGTGAATCAAGAAGCGGCGCAGCGCTGGTGCCGCCTCCGTGCATCGTCCCCGAAAGTATCGCTGTGATTGGATAATTCGTCCCAACCACCGCCTGCAAATCCTGAGTCGGCGCGTGCTGCGTATGAGCATCGAGCGACCAAGTGCTCGACGGAACGAAACTCCAGTCGCCGTCGAATTGCATCATCAGATCGAGATTGACGGCCGCTTCCCCGCGTTTCACCAGCGCATTTTTCAGGCTGAAACCATCCAGCGAGTAATCCAGATCGCCATCAAGCTCGTCGAACAAATATTTATCGTATTGCGCGTTCGATGCCTGAAAATGTCCATCGAACGTCGGACCCGCAATCGGCCCGAGAATGCGCCCCCGGAACGAAACATTTCCGGCTATTCGGACTGCTGTGGCCTTAACCCCCCGCAGGCGATTAATGAAGTCATCCCAATCGGTAAGGCCCTCGGCCGTGAGTGTCAACTCCATCGCCGTGTCCTTCGCGCTGATGTCGCCGTACATTTGAATGTCAGTGCTCGGCGTAGTGATTTCGCCATTGCTGATCGACGCCACTTCCGTGTCCATTGAATAATCAAATCCCATGTGCGCGGTTACCGGAATCATCCCAGGAGCCAGAACCGTCGGAGGCGACCAGCGCATTTGGCCTTTCGTCCGGAAGTGTCTGAAATTCGCGGTCCAGCTATTGAACGAATCCACGTCAATTCCGCCATTCCAATGCAGTGTATCGACCGGAAAATCGACGTTGTTCAACGCGGCCAGAGCGTCGGCAAGGCTGGCGTGATGGAAGTGCGTCTGGGTTTGGAAGGCGAGCGTGCGCATATCCATCTTCAGCCAGCCGTCGAGTGCCCCATCCAGAGCGCGGATGGAAAGATTATGGACGGTCAGCTGATTCTTCGAGAATTCGTAATCGCCCCAGGTTTGCATATTGATGGAGTGGTACCACTGATATGTCATCTTCACGTCGTGCCCGTCGAAGTGCCCGCTGCCGGTCCAGTCGCTGGTGTTGTAACGAGCCTGCCCCGAAAAATCCGCGATCAAGTCCGGCGTGAGTGGCGAGCGAAAGATGTTGCGAATGTCCTGCAGTGAAAGGCGCCCGCGGTAGTGAAGCATCCAATCTTGCTTGGCGAAGTCCGGCCATTCAGCGCGCAAGTTTAATTCTGAATGCAGCCCTTTCCAGGCGAGCTGATCGAGTTCAAACGCATTTCGATGCAGCGTGAATTTCGCCGAAACGTCAAAGGCAAAAGGCATATCGCGCTGCAAGGCGAGTTGAACCTTATCCCAGCGCAAGCTTCCGACATAAGCGTCCTCGCCTGCAGTCGCGGCCGAGGTCGCATACTGCAGAAGAAAAGCGAGATTCTGTCCTTTGATATTCAAGGGAATGCGGCGGTTGTTGAAATCTGCGCTGCCGTCGCGAATTTCCAGGCGTCCGATGCGCAAATTGAAAAGCGTTTCCTGCCAGGGGCGATTGCTCGCGGCAATCTTCGGCGTCGGAATGTTGCTGGTCCCGTCTTTGGCCAAGTGCACGTAAATCTGCGGATGCTGCGCGACGAGTTCATCCACCTTAAATTCACGGTGAAGGAAGGAAAGAATCGTGATGCCCACGTCCAGCCGGTCCGCATGAAAAAGCGGCGGTTCGGTGGCGCCTTCGAAGCCGTGCAGCGTTAGATTATCGAGTTCCGCGTGCAGTGGAAGAATGTGCAGATGAAATGCGCCGAGCTCCACGCGCGTCCCGGTACGTTCCGCAAGATCGTGCATCAACCTGAAGCGAACCCAGCGCTGCACCGCGCCGGTTTCCAAGGCGACAAACACACCCGTGGCGACAGTAGCGATAACCAACGCCACGATCCA
Organism: uncultured Acidobacteriota bacterium; assembly: GCA_963842255.1. Lineage (GTDB taxonomy): Bacteria > Acidobacteriota > Terriglobia > Acidiferrales > UBA7541 > Palsa-295. The sequence goes on from CAWJGI010000021.1 coordinate 11,529, forward strand.
CACCGAGTGCAGCCAGCGCCGGCTCATGAACCGCTCACTGGCGACATAATGTCAATCTTCAGACTTGGCCGCGTGTCATTCAGCCATTTAGTCGCGCGATTATTGATCGCTCGCTGTATTAGCACTTCGCGAATCGTGTCCTCGACGTCATCGAGCGGCGGTATCGGCTCGTCGTGGGCCTTCAGCTGTGGTGAAAATTCATCGCGGTAATAATCGTCCACTTCCTTGTCGCTCACTTGCGCCGAAGGACGGAAGCGGTAGTCAATAAACCGGGAAAGATACAATTGCTGTTCGACCATGCGCCGCACAGCGGCCTCGCTCAATCCGGCCTCAGCCAGCCGCTTGTGGAATTCCTCCGGCGAGCCAAATTGCTTCACGAATTCGGCGTAGGCCCGATCCACGTCAGCGGCCGAAGGCTTGGCGAATTTCGTTTCAGTAGCCTCGGAACGGATCAGCCATTGATCGGTGAGCTCGCGCAAAATTTCGTCCCGTGATTTAGCCTTACCGTCCACGAGTTGCTGAAATGCAGCCAGTTCGCGAATCTCGCTCTCCGTGATAATGTCGTCTTCAATCCGCGCAGCCACGCCATCGATCTGACGATCCCCAGCGCCGCTGGCGGCTGAATCCGCAGGCGAGCCGGCAGAATGCACCGTTGGCGAAACGGTCGCAGGGGCTGACGCGGCCGATGATCCCGCAGCCGGGGCTGGCGCATCGGCCGGCTTCTGAATTTGTGCATAGGCGTGCACCGCTGCGAATAGCATCAGCCACGCCACAAATCCGAAAATGACCGTCACACTGCGCATCAAAAGACCGGCCCGATGTTGAAAGAAAATCCAAAATGAGACACATGGAAAATTTCAGTAGGCGGAACGGTCGGGGGAGTAGGCGTCACCGTATATTCCGCCGGATTGATAAGGTAGCCAAAATCCACCCGCACCGGCCCAATAGGCGTCGCATAGCGAAAACCAAAGCCCATGGTATGCGACAAATAATTCAATTCCGTTGGCGAAGCCGATTTCCACGCGAGGGTAATGTGGTTCACGTCGCTGTAAACGTTGCCGGCGTCATAAAACAAAGTTCCCCCCAGTCGGTTGCCGATGAACGGCAGGCTCATCGGAAAATGCAATTCCTGGTTGAAAATCAGCAACGCCAGACCGCCAATGGGAAAACCAGTACCGGGGTCACGCGGACCGGCTTGGTTCAAGCTGAATCCACGCAACGACTGCGCGCCACCGGCAAAAAATCGTTCGGGCAGCGGAATATCAATCTCCTGGCTGTTACCGAAGGGCGGTTCAACTCCGAAACGCGTGGAACGCGCAAACACAAAGTTGCGCCCAAACGCGTAGAACGACGAATTCTGCACGAAGATTCTGTAAAAATTGGCGCTCGATCCGAAAGTTTTCCAGGCAAAGCTCACGTCGGCAGTGTTGAAAGTCCCCGATTTCGGATCGCCGGGATTGTCGCGCCGGTCTCGCGCGTACGTAATAGCGAAACCCGACGCAAGCGTAGGCTGGCTATAGAGCGGAATTTCCTCCGGTGAAATCGTCCGATTGATGTTGGTAGCGACAACCCGCCGGAAAAAGTAGCGGTATTGAAGCGAACTCGAAGTCGAAAGTTTTTCCGTAATCTGAAAGGCAGCTTCATAACGGATGGAAGTAAAAGTATCCACGTCCTGGGTTTTGTCCGCATATCCTGTCAGCGACGCGCTCAGCGCTCGCTGGCCAAGAAAATTATCCGCCGAGTACGAGAGCAAGCGACCGGTATTGCAAAGTACTGGCCCGCACTTTGAACGTAAGCGTCTGCGCGCGGCCAAACATGTTCGCGCGCGAAATTTCGATAATGCCGCGCGGGCTGGCAGCAATCTCGGTAGCGTTCGGATTGCAGGCCGGCGTATTTTTCGTTGCTGCGCTGCAACTGGCCGCGATTCGCTGCACCTCAAATCCGAATCCGTACCCCAGGGTATAACGCCCGCCCTCCTGCACGTCCACCACCATGGTTTTGTCGGGATCAGTCCCGGCGGGATTCTGCGGCGCAATCTGCACGCGTGTAAATACGCCGAGGTTGTAGAGCCGCCGCTGCGATTCCACCACGTCGCCTTCGCGCAACGGCCCATTCGGTTTGATCGCCACCTGCCGCGCGATAATTCCCGGCCGCGTATATTGATAGCCGGTCAGCAGCACCTTGGCCACGTCAATGCGCTCGCCTTCCGTGATCTGGTACGTCAACAGCACCTCGTTCGGCACGTCCGCGGGCACAGTCGAATCGTCGAAATGCGCTTCAGGAAATCCTTCGTTGTAGTACATCGCCAGAATGTTATTGCGATCGCTCGAAACCGATGCGATTGAATAGGGCTGCCCGGGAGACGATCCTACGACGGAAAGCACCGTATTCAGGCCCAGCGCGTGATTGCCCTCGATCTTCAGGGCTTTCACCAGCGTTTGCGGGCCCTCAACAATCTGAAAAGTGACGAACAGGTTCCCTTTTTTCCCCTGATAATTGTCGTCGATCGTCGGACGTCACCTTCGCATCCGAAAGCCGTTGGAAAGATACAGCGCGCGAATCGAATTCACATCGTCGCGCACCAGGCTCTGGCTGAATCGGCCGCTCAAAGCAAACGACGCGGGCTGCAGCGACAGCCGTCCATCCAGCAAATCCTTGCCGAAATATTTGTTGCCGGTAAATCGCCACGCCCGCCAGCCGAAAACGGTCGCCGCGCGACACGGTCGTAGCTGATCAGCGCGCAGGCGCTTTGGTTGAGTCGTCATGAGAAGATCACCTGCACGTCCACGTCGAAATATCCCTGCCGCTGAAAATAATCGCGAATGTTGCGGCGCCCTTCCTGCAGCAGATCCTCGTCCACCGCGCCTTCCGCATAAATCGGCAGCAATTGTCGAAGTTTCCCGGTGCCGATGCTCGCTCCGTTAAGCTCACGCTGACGCGCGGCCCGGTCGTGACTTCGTAGTTCAGAGTGACCAGATTAGTCTGCGCGTTATAGGTCCCGGCAGTGATCAGATATGCCCGCGCCCAGGTAACCTTGATTGACCAGATACTTCTTCAGTCGCTGCGAGGCCCGGGTCAGACGCGCCGACGTCAGCGGTTTGTTCAGCTTTACCTTCGAGCGAACGATCAGCTCGGCATCCTTGTAAGGCGTGTTGTTCTTCACATTGAAATTGCCAACTACCGCACGCGGGCCGGGCAGCACAGTCACTAGCACATCCATTTGCCGCGTGTCTTCGTGCGGCGTGAGAGCTCCATTTAACGTCCGCCTGATAGAGCCCCTCATTGCGCAAGGTATCTTTCAGCCTCGCGAGTGCTTCGCGCAAAGAACTCTCGCGGAACGGGTCTCCCAGACTTAGCCTCATCGCTGCCAGCGCGGCGGCTTCGCTGGGAGGCTCCTTCAATCCTCCCACCCGCACCACGTTATTGTAGAAATTCCGCCGCACCACGAAATTCACACCCAGTCCGCCGTCTGCCGGTAGAGCGGTCACGCGGATGTCCGCAAAATCTCCGGTGCGGTAAAGGACGCGCAGGCTCTCGCGTTCCGCGCCAAAATCGAAAGGCTTTCCGATTTCAAAGGGAAGCACCAGGCTTTTTACAGGACCGGATGTCCGGACTCATCCAGGATACGAATTTCAGCGACGCGTTGGCCTTCGATTTGATTTTCTTGCGCGTAAACGGAAGGGCACGCCGCCAGAACGCAGACTAGCGCCCGAGCCCCCAGGAATTTCGTCGCAGCGTTGCCCCAATAACGCGAGCAGGCCCGCGAAAATAATGATTTCCACGAAGTTCTCATTCGCCAGAAGATAAGAGCAAAGGTTAGCACGGCCGCGTTGCCTGCCGGACGGGAAAAGGGGTTATGATCTTTCAGAATTGAGAAATCTGCGCTCCAGATAGATTCTCATGAATGAATAGCGACCAGCGCGAGAAATATTCCCGTCAGATCCTTTTTGCCGCAATCGGCGACGCCGGCCAGGAGAAGCTTGTGGGCGCGAGCGCTGTGCTGGTGGGTTGCGGAGCGCTGGGAACGTACTCTCACAAATCTCTGGTGCGCGCGGGCCTCGGACGGCTGCGCATTATCGACCGCGATTTCGTCGAGCCATCGAATCTTCAGCGCCAAACTCTCTTCGAAGAAGACGACGCCCGCGAAGCGCTGCCCAAAGCCGTCGCGGCCGAACGCCGTTTGCGCGCCATCAATTCCGACGTGCGAGGTGGAAGGAATCGTCGCGGACCTGACCGCCGCAGAATCGCGGATGAACTTCTCGACGGATTTCAGCTGATCCTCGACGGCACCGACAATTTCGAGACGCGATTGCTACTGAACGACGCCGCCATCTCGCTCAATGTCCCCTGGATTTACGCGCCGCTGTCGGCAGCTACGGCGTCACGATGACGATTCGTCCCGGTGAAACCGCGTGCCTCGCTTGCCTTGCCGGAAGGCGAAGAAAAATCCGCGGCGCTCGGCGCCGAAGCCACATGCGACACCGCTGGCGTGCTCAACGCCGCCGTCGGCGTGATTGCATCGATCGAAGCCGCCGAAGCCATGAAACTGTCTCGCCGGGAAACCGGAAGCCCTGAACGGTCGCCTCGATTTCCTGCGACGTCTGGACCGGCCGGTTTCAATCCGTCCGTGTCGCTCGCAATCCCGATTGCCGCGCCTGCGTCCGCCGCGATTTCACCTACCTCGAAGGAGATGCTCAGCCCCACGTCACGATGTGCGGGCGCGATTCGGTGCAGATTCACGAACGCAACCGCAAGCTCGATCTCACGAGCTCTGGGCCGCCAGATCGCCAAAGCGCTCCGCCGCCGGGCTCCATCACAACGAATTCCTGCTCCGCTTCCGCATTCCGCCCTACGAAATGACGGTTTTCGCCGACGGCCGCGCCATCGTCAAAGGAACAAAAGATCCCGCCGTCGCACGCTCCCTCTACGCTCGTTACATAGGCACGTAGAAATACGGACGACTGAATCAGCAAAATTACTGGAGAATTTGATTCCGAAAGGCAGGATTAGCCTACAAATCGGCGCAAAGCCGACTGACGCATGGCCGCCCGGTCCATATTTTCCCGCGTATTCATCAACGTGAGCAAAGTGCTCAGTACCCGGGCTTTCAATTCATCGGACATCGGGAATCCGCTCGTTGCCACGTTCACCAGCGCCTCGCCGCGGTCGGAAATCTTGGTGATGAATTCCATTTGGCGTTCGTGGTTGGTATTACCGAGGGCGGATTCCCTCCGCATCTCCGCGCATTCATTTTCAACGAAAAGCGTAAAGTGCATGATGCACAGATGCTCCGCGGCTAAACCTGCGGGGACGTTGACCTTACAGCCTTTGGCACTGCAGTTTTCCGCCACGGACACACCTGTTCAAAGCCTTTCGTTTTGTAGCACTTTCGGTAATCGAATTCCAGACGCCTAAGGGTGGTGCGCTCAATTAGATAGTAAGCAGTTTGAGGCCCACACTGAATGCGGATTCCGTTCACACCTTCACCCCGTTTCAATTTGGAACAAGGCCCTAAATGGATTGAACCCCGGAACTGGCGTGTTGCGATACGCCCAAGCCCGTGTTACACACAGTCCCGGCTTGTTTTGGTACGATCGCAAGGCTCACCGCATGCCGCATCTCGCTCCACACGACATAATGACTATGTTCATCGCATTGGCCGCCCTACTGGGCGCGGCCAAACTTGCCGGCGAGCTGATGCAGAAGCTCGATCAGCCCTCGGTTTTCGGCGAGATCATGGCTGGAATTCTGCTCGGACCCACGGTCCTCGGCCATTTCAGGCCCGACCTTTACGCGTTTCTTTTCCCCGCCACCGGCAATCTGCCGATCGTACTCGAGACCGTTACGACCCTCGGCGTGGTGTTTTTCCTGCTCATCGCCGGACTTGAAATTGACCTGCGCAGCATCTTCCGTCAGGGCAAGAGCGCTCTTCTCGTGAGTTTCTTCGGCGTCATCATTCCTTTCGCGTTCGGATTCGGCGCTGCCGGATTGTTTCCGCGATTCCTGGGAGCAGGCCCCGGCGCCGACCGCCTGATCTTCTCGTTGTTTGTGGGCACGGCGCTTTCCATCTCCGCGCTCCCGGTCATCGCCAAAATCCTGATGGATCTGAACCTGCTGCGCAGCGAAATGGGTACGGTGGTCATGTCCTCGGCAATGTTCGACGACCTGGTCGGCTGGATTTTGTTCTCGATGATTTTCGGCATGATGAACGGCGGATCGACACTGCCGGGCGTGAAACGCACCGTCCTCCTGGTAATCGGTTTCGTCGTGCTAGCTCTCACCGTGGTGCGTTGGTTGATCGACAAGATTATGCCGCACATCCAGGCGCACACCAGCTGGCCCGGCGGCGTCCTCGGCTTCGTCTTCACATTAACGCTGGCGTCAGCGGCATTCGCCGAGTACGCCGGAATTCACGCGGTCTTCGGCGCGTTTATCATCGGCATCGCGGTCGGCGAATCCACACACTTGCGAAAACGCACGTCGGAACTGATCCACGGCATCGTCACCAATGTATTCGCGCCGTTTTTTTTCGCCAGCATCGGGCTGCGCACCAATTTCGTCGCCAATTTCAATCTGCCGATCACCGTGACCGTCATCGCGGTCGCTTGCATCGGCAAACTTCTCGGCGCGGGGATGGGCGCGCGCCTCGGCGGCATGGACCGCCGCACGTCCTTGGGCGTCGGCTTGGCCATGAACGCGCGCGGCGCCATGGAAATGATCCTCGGCCTGCTGGCGCTGCAATCGGGATTGATTCGCGAGACCATGTTTGTCGCGCTGGTGGTCATGGCGCTGTTTACGTCGCTGGTTTCCGCGCCCGCGATTCATTTCCTGATTCGCCGCCGCCGGACGACCACGCTTAAGGACACGGTTACAAGCAAACTTTTTCTCCCGACCCTGAACGCGCACAGTAAGCACGAAGCGCTGCAGGAAATGTGCCTTGCGGCAGCCGACGCCGTCGGCAATTCGCCGGAACGATTCTTGCGTCTCGTTTTGCAACGCGAGCGCGTCGTCGCACAGCGGCTGGGAAAATGGACTCGCAGTTCCGCACGCCCGCGTCGTCGGCTTGCCGGAACCGTTGGTTGTGGTAGCAAAAACTCAATTCCCTATCGATTTCGACGCTCGCGATGGAAAACCGGCAAGACTGATAATCTTGATTCTTACTGGTGACAATCAGTCTCAACACGATTTACTTCAAGACGCAGGCGAACTCTTCAGCAGACGCGAAGCCATCGAACAGGCCCAACACGCGCAGAATTTCACAGAGCTGGTTGCAGCCCTAAATGCGCCAGTCCACTGAACACGATAAAGCCCCCGCGCACACATCCTTGCAGCATGCTGAAACTAGGACGCTTACTAGAAGCAAGACGCCGATCGCAAAGGAACGCGCAGCATCTAACAAGAGTGAGTTAACGAACAATCTTCGGGTCCTGAAGGAGTAACGCCGCAAGCAATTACCGGCGGGCGATGTTAGCAACCGGGAGGGGCACTGCCCCAAGCAAGGTCAGCCGCCAAGCGTGGTCTCGCTGGCAAGCGGGGTTTTTCTTCGATGATCCGATGGCAAGGGCCGCGGTAAATTCTTAAAAACAAGATTTCATCGCGGCCCAATTTTTATGATTATGTTGCGGCCGCTGTCTTCGGCTTTTCGGGAGGCAGCGGGCCTTGTAATCTGGCCTACTCAAAACTCGCCGGCCGAGCAGGTAGCTAACCTGCTTATCTCCTCAGCTACTGATTGGGATTGTGTTCCCCGGCGTGGTATTGCGTCCAAGGTCCAGCATCCATATCCGTCAGCGCCGGCGCCTCCCAGCGGTAATCCGGATGCTGTTCCAAGAACGCCTGCGCCTTGAAATCCGTCCCGCAAGGATGCCCGATACGCGCGACGAAGCTCATAGTCTCAGCCATGTGGCCGTCCATCACTTTTCCTTGAACAGCCCCCGTGGGGTTAAAGGGCCGGCGCTCATACGAGGGATCCCCTGGAGTCGCCACATCCCCGTGCCCGCACAAAGTCCGCCTGTTCGCCGTAGTTTTCTTGGTGTACGAATCATGGTGATCGCTCAAAAAAGTTTCCGCCAGCGAAGTGTCAATTTTCCCCACATTTGCGGCCATCAATTCATCCCAACGAACATGCCGCGCATTCGCTGAAGCAGCAAGATTATCCGGATCGAAGGTAGTCTCATCCTTCAACACATCCGGATCGCTGGCAAAATTCGAGCCCACAAAATACCCATCGCGCGTTTTCCATACATTCGAATGTTTCAAACCAAGTTCAAACCGCGCAATTTCGCCGGTCTTGCGATCCCCAAGCAGCCAGTCGTTCGCATACCCTCCGTTATTCCCGTCCAGCATGATTTTCACGTACTCATCAATCGACCCCGCATACTGCATGGCTTTGCGCGCCCGCACAAACTCGGCCTTCCCGTTGGGATCCCAGCCGTGAAAATCCGTGATCGTGGTTTCCGTAATCATCAATCCGTCGGAGTTCACTCCGAAATCGTCATCGCTCGCAATCACGCCCGGGTATCCGTCCATCAACATGCTGTAACCATTCTGCGGAACGATATCGAAAATAATCTTCCAGCGTGCGCCCTCCATATAACTCGTCCAGTTGTTGTGCGCCATTACAATCTGATGATCCTTGGTGTAACTGCCGGTGGCCACGAACGCGCTGCAGTGATCGCCTTCAGGCTTTATCGGCGGCGCCGCGGCTTTGGTCTGCTCGTTCAACCACGGCACGTAGTAATCAGCCAGCTCCATGAAAGCGTTCAGAGCCACGATATCGTCCAAATCAAGCTTTACCTTGCGAGCCTGCAAGCCCTCCACAATCCCCTGCAGTTCGGCCTGATATTCGGGATCGATTTTCGGCCACAACATCTCACGCGCGGCGCGACGGAAAAAATCCCAATCGCGATTACTCTCGTGGGTCATTTCCAAACTGGCCGCCGCGAATCCATCGGCAATTTCGGAAGCCAGCAAATACCCATGCTGATACCCAATATCGTGCGGCGCGCCTTCGAGGTGCAGGTAAATCCACCCACCACGCTCGAACCGGTAAGCCTTTGCCAAACGCGGATCATCTCCACGCCGCCGTGAATCTGGCGCGCCGAATGATGCTCGATTCGAAGCCGGATCAGAGGGCGAAATGCCGGCCGCATGTGCCAGGCGTTCTCCGCCAAGAACGGAGAGTCTTGTCGCAAGCAAACCAATCCCTGCTCCCACGGTCAGTGTGATCAAAAGTACGAAGGGCACGCGATTTCTCGGGATATTCATCGGCGCTCCAATCCTATATTTCCTAGGTTACCACGCGCTTCTCCGCATGAATGGTATGTGCCACTCCCATCGAAGTCAACGCTCCCAAACACGCTCGCAGCAGGTCTCGTTTGAAACGCCAGTCCGCCCAGCATTTAAGAGGTGGAACGCTTGTCGCGCCATCCCTCTTGGGGTAGCACGGTAACTAAATTAATATATGCTTCCTCGCCACTATAAGAAAGTAGGCGATGGCGGCAACGCGCAAGAAACTTAGTAAACGATGCGACTAAAGTTTTACACACTCGGTTTGCTGAGCGTTCTAAAGTATGATCAAACACTGTAGCGCGCCGCGTACGCCCATCTTCGCACGATCCTTATTTCATCTATTGTGCAGGCCGAATCTTACGAAAGGCTGATAACACCGCAACTTTGGCCATGAGCAGTGGAGAACCTTGGCCGCAGCGAAAGCGAAGTACGGATCAGTTGAGAATGTGACGAATAGTATGAGCGATCCATTGCGCACCATTCGTTACACAAAAACGGCCCCAAGGAGATGACCATGCCGCGAATCGAACCCTGGTTGGCGCTCGGCGTATTTTTATCGACGGCCGCTACAGACGCTGTGTACGTGCTGTTCAATGCGGCGGTGTCTGCGAAACGGCGCGTGCCCGCTGCTACCTGGAGCAGCGTGTGGTACCTGCTTTCCGCGTTTGCAGTGATCAGTTATACAAAAAACTGGGTCTACGTGGTCTTTGCGGCGTCTGGATCATGGATCGGCGCGTATATTTCCATGACGCTGCTGCGCCGGCCGAGAAACGCGGATGTACCGATGGATATGCGCGGATAGACGCGCTTCCAAATTTCACGTTTGCGTGGGCCGGGCGACCTTGGCAGCTCCGCTTGATTTGACCCGGAGTTCTTTCCTCCGATAGCATCGTATCGCGCGTCATCTATGCCAACCAGCAAGCACATTATTGTCGGCACCGCCGGGCATATCGACCATGGCAAGTCTTCGCTGGTTGAGGCGTTGACCGGCACCAACCCCGATCGCCTGGAAGAAGAAAAGCGGCGCGGGATCACGATTGATTTGGGATTCGCGTTTCTGCAGCTTGGAAGTGTGCGACTCGGTCTGGTTGACGTGCCCGGACACGAGCGTTTTGTACGAAACATGCTCGCTGGAGTTGGCGGGATCGATCTAGTGCTGCTCGTGGTGGCTGCCGATGAGTCGATCAAGCCTCAGACTCGCGAGCACTTTGACATTTGCCGTTTACTGGGGATCCGTCGCGGAATTATTACGCTAACAAAATCCGACCTAGTCGATGCCGAAGTACTGGATTTGGTGCGACTGGAGATCGAAGAATTCGTGCTCGGGTCGTTTCTTGAAAAGGCGCCGATTGTGGCGGTGAGTGCACGCACTGGCGCCGGGCTCGAGCAACTAAAGAAGGAGCTTGTACGGGCGGCGGATTCCGTGCAAGCAAAAGATGCCACTCAGCATTTTCGGTTGCCGATCGATCGTGCCTTTGCGATGAAGGGATTCGGAACAGTGGTCACCGGAACGCTGATTTCCGGTGTAGTGAAAGTCGAGGATGAAGTCGAGCTTTATCCGACGCACAAAGTTTTGCGCGTGCGAGGACTGCATTCTGGCGGCGAGAAGATCGAATGCGCTGCAGCGGGCCTGCGAACGGCTGTGAATCTAGCGGGAATCGAGCGCGAAGACATTGAGCGTGGCATGGTTCTTGCTCCGCCGGGAATTTTTGGAACGACTGACCGGTTGGACGCGCGGATCACGCTGCTCGCCTCGGCGAAACCGCTGAAAAATCGCGCGCGCGTGCATTTTCACCAGGGCACGGCGGAAGCGATCGCAGAGGTGATTTTGCTGAACGGCGCTACGCAGCTTGCAGCGGGCGAATCGTCGCTTGCGCAATTCAGACTCGATAATCCGGTTCTAGTGCTTCCCGGCGATCATTTTATTTTTCGGCAGTTTTCTCCTGTTGTGACGATCGGCGGCGGCAAGGTGCTGGATGCCGGCGCGCCGCGTCATAAGCGTAAGGACGTCGCCGTTACATCGTTTCTGGAAACATTGGAACGAGGCAACCGCGAGGAAACCCTCGGCGCCCTGGTGGAATCTGCATCGCGCGAATTGACGTTCGCGGAAACGGTGACCCGTACAGGCTGGACCCTCGATGATGTACGCAGGACAGGTCGAAGGCTTGAGGCTGCGAAGAAAGCGCGAGTGCTAGGGGCGGAAGCGGAGATGATCGCGTCGGCCCAAATGGTGACTAATTGCGCGGCGACGATTCGCAAGGCGCTGGAGGCTTTTCATCGCGGAAATCCTTTGCTTCCGGGGATTCCCAAGCAGGAATTGCGTGCGCGCGCAGGGAAGGCGGGGGTCGAGATATTTGATACGGCCTTGGGCGACTTGCTGAAGGCGCGATTGGTGGTGATTTCTGGCGACGTGGTGCGCCAAGCTGGCCGCGAGATCGAGCTTTCAGCTGAAGAAGCCCACGCAAAAGAATTGATCGAGCGTGAATTCGCGGGTGCCGGGCTCGCAGTGCCGGATTTCGCCAGCGTTTTGGCCAAATTGCCAGTGGACGCTGCGCGCGCGCATAAAATTTTACAAATTCTGCTGCGCGAGAAAGTGCTGGTTAAGATTACAATGGACCTGGTATTTCATCGTAACGCGCTGACTCGATTGTACGAGCTGCTCGCAAAATACCGTATAGAGCGCGGCGAGCGGCTGCCCATCACTGCATTTAAGGAACTTACGGGAGTGACCCGCAAATACGCCATTCCGCTGCTGGAGCATCTAGATCGCGAGCACGTGACGCGGCGGATAGGGGATGAGCGTGTTATACTAGGTTGATTGCAGCCGCGGGGGTCGCGGACTGCACTGACGTTCAGGGCGTTTATGAAGAGGCAGGTGACTTATGGGTGAGTTTAGCCCAATCCATTGGCTGATTGTTTTGGCGATTATCGTGTTGCTCTTCGGCGGAAAAAAAATCCCCGAAGTGATGCGCGGGCTTGGCGAAGGCATCCGAAGTTTCAAGGATGGCATGAACCCGCACAACACTACCACCGCAGCGAATCCACCGGTTAATTCGCCGCCGGCTACGCCTGCTGCACCTCCGTCGGTTGCGACTGAAGAAAAGAAGTCCTAGCACGCGAGCAAGCCACGAAATTCAGGTTGAGATGTATTGACACGGCGGCCGCTTGGCCGCCGTTTTATATTGGGTCATCGTGTGTCACGGCAATCATCGCTATTCATCGCGGCTTGTCATCCTTGAAGCCGTGCTTTCGGAGTTCGGTCCACACACGCGAAAGCGGCAGTCCCATCACGTTAAAGTAACAGCCGTCGATGCGAGCTACAAACCGTCCCCCTATCGCTTGAATCCCGTAGGCGCCTGCTTTATCAAAGGGTTCGCCGGTGTTTAGGTAATTTTCGATGTGGTCCTCCGAAAGCGGCAGAAATTCAACCCGCGTTTTCTCGACGCAAAAAGTTTCCGTCCCGTCTGGAAGGTTCAAGATTGCCAGGCCGGTAAGTATTTCGTGAAAACCGCCGCTGAGCATCCGTAGCATCCGGCGAGCGTCGTCCGCATCCTTCGGCTTCAGTAGGGTTTCACCCCCCACCAGGACAACCGTATCGGCCGCGATTACGATTGGGCGTTGGTTTGCCTTCTCTAGCAGTTTCTGAGCAGCGCTTGCTTTTGCTGTTGCGATTCGTTTGACGTACGCCTCCGCAGCTTCGCCTGTGTGCCGCGTTTCGTCCGCATCGGTGGGAATCGTCTCGAAGACAAATCCGGCGTCCCGCAATATTTGCGCGCGGCGCGGTGACCCCGATGCCAGAATCAGTTTCATCAAGAGATCTTACCTTTGCTGATCTTAAATCGCATCCTCGCGACCGCGCCGCCCACATGGAAACCGTGGGCACTGCCTGCAGTTCGCGCCGGAAGAAATTGAAGTTTTCACGCTATGCGCGCAACAACGCAACAACTGTAAGGTTAAGCCGGCTATACGACAACGCGCACATGCGCCAGGCTCTTTGCGCCAGCTTCGCGACTCACGGGCTGCTTGAGATTTGCGGCGAATCCATCGACGGGCGCGAGGCAGTAGAAAGAGCTCTGGGACTCTGCCCCGATCTGATCATCCTTCGACCTAAAAAATGCGCGTCTCGAACGGAGCCGAGGCCGCAAAAACAATTCGCGCCTACGAGCGCGTCCCCGTCATGTTGTACCATCCGGGACAACCCATGCACCTCGCCTAAGCGACGCACCGTGAAGCGAATCGCGGCTCGGGCGCCGCGAACCAGCAGAAAAATAGAAAGCGAAGTTGGAAGCCAAGCCGGAAGCGCCGCGGAAGCACGCCAAAGAAATCTTGTCACCTACGCACGCCGCTAACACGCCGGCCCCGAACGTACGCCTCAGACCCAGTGTCGCTCACGCTTCGGCGCAACATTAGCTTATCCCAGAATTTTGCTCTCGAAAATCACGGACACCAAACGCACGGGAAGCTGTGACACACACTAGAGATTTGCGGTATCCACCGAAAAAACCCAGTAAACCATCCAGCACCTGTACGAGTGTACAGGCTCTGGCTGTTGAGGCAGGGACGTGGCGGATTGTGTGCATGTGCGCCGGTCCATCATGGCGGTGACCAGAGAGATAGTCTACGCTTCTGTAGTCGACGGACACGACAGTACTGTTTTGAATTCTTGCTGAATTGGACCAGCAGCTGCACGACCAGCGTCTATTCGGGAACGCCGAAGGCGGATATTAGCGGATAGGTACTCCAAGGGCATTGCACGCTCGTGCTGGTGGAGCGCGACCGCGTGTTGATGAAAGCAGCGGGCGCAGCGCCTCCGGGCGCTTAGGATTGTTACGAGGTTAGGTTTGATCAAGGATGCATCAGAAAACGGGCTTAATCCCCCACACAAAGGTGAAGGCATGAAGAGTAATGCAGAAATCGTGCCCCACAACGTAACACCCGCTGCGGGCGCACCGGCAGCAGAACCGACATCTTAACGAGGGCCAAGCCAATGTCATTGACGCGAGAGGTGCGAGGGCGGGGCGTGGATGTGCGGGGGCCGGAAATGCTCGCGTCGCTCTCGGTGCGTCCTCCGGCGATCGAGGAATTCGAGTTCGTGAAATTTCGCCTGGAAGGCGAAGTGGCGCATTTGCGACTGGACCGGCCACAGCAGAATCTGCTGAACGAGCGCATGTTGATGGAAGTGGCTGCCGGAATTAATTCGGTAAGCGAGAAACGGCAGATCAAGATGATTTTACTGGATTCCGCGGGCAAGGCTTTTTCCGGCGGCATTGAGCTAGGTGAATATACGCAGCGACGGGTGTTTCAATTGTTGGACGCTTTTCACAATGCGTTTGCGGCAATGCTCGATACTTCGAAGCCGGTCGTTGTGGTTGTCAATGGACCTGCTTTTGGTGGCGGCGCGGAGCTTGCGGCACTGGGCGATTTGGTGATCGCGACTCCGAACGCGCGTTTTGCGCAGCCAGAGATTCAACTGGGAGCGTTTCCTCCGCTTGCCGCTGCAGTGCTGCCTTATATTTTGGGACCGAAACTGGCGCTGGAATTGGTGCTGATGGGCGAGCCGTTGAGCGCGGAGCGCGCATGCGAAGTGGGGCTGGTGAACTGGTTGGTGCCGGAAGATAAATTGGTGCCGAAGGTGGACGAGGTTGTGGCCAGGGTGACCGCACAGTCAGGACCGGTGCTTACCATGGCCAAGAAAGCCATCCTTGGCAGCATGGGTTTGCCGCTGCGCGAGGGCGTGCGAAATTCCATGAAAGTTTTCCTCAATGAACTTGCGGACCTGGAAGATTCACAAGAAGGTTTGCGCGCGCTGGTGGAAAAACGCGCCCCGAAGTGGAAGAACCGCTAGTCAATTTCTTCGGTTCACTAACAGCCGCATGAGAACCGAAGCTGAGAGACCTGGCTCTGCTTCCGTTTGACACAACAGGGCGTGCGGCATACACTCACGAACGACAACTTAGCTGGCTCGGATAGCTTTTCGAGCGCGGATACGCGCTCTCAGAGTAGAATTTGAAATCAGCGCTAAGCTGATTCCAACTTTTAGGGAAGGCCGTGAAAATCGGCCACGGTCCCGCCACTGTAATCGGTTGCTCTTGGAATGAGCCTTTCGAAATCAGCGCTATTGAATTCGAAAGACAGGCCGAAAGTCAGGACGCCTATCCGAACTGGTCGAAGCTGACATCCTTCGCGAGAAAGGGTGCGGCCAGATGCCTCGCTCTATTCGCGAGGCTTTTTTATTGTGCGGAGTAATTTTTGAGGGCGAAGATATCAACGCGGCGCTCCGTTGCTCTCGCGCTGACAATTGTTTGCAGCATAACAGTGTGCGGCATAGTACCTGCGCGTGCAGAACGTCTGGGTCAAGAAGGCGCGCAGGGATCGGCAACAGCACCGACTGCGGCAACTGACGGCAAAGCCGTCGATAGCAAAGCAACGAAATTCGTGACCGATGAGACAGGCAGGCACATGTCCGTACCGCTGAATGTTCGGCGCATCGTTTCGCTCGCGCCGAACCTCACGGAAACGATTTACGCCTTGGGTCAGCAGAACAAGTTGGCTGGCGACACGACCTATTGCGATATTCCCGCCGCAGCCAAGGAAAAGCCGCATGTGGGCTCGCCCGTAAATCCGAGCTTGGAAGCTGTTGTCGCGCTGCATCCGGACCTGGTGCTTGCCACGACTTCGATAAACCGGGCTCAAACAGCAGACGCGCTTTTGAAGCTTGGTATTCCGGTGTACACCAGCGATCCGCACACTGTGAACGGAATATTGAGTTCGATCGAGGTAATGGCGGAGCTGATGGGCGCAAGCGAGCAGGGCGCAACGCTGGTCGCGGCCTTGCAGGAAAGGCTGGAGATGCTGCACGCACGATTGCAGGACCGTCCGATGGTACACGTCCTTTTCGTAGTATGGGATGAGCCACTGATTTCGATCGGGCAGAATACCTTTATTAGCGACGCGCTGCGATGGGCGGGCGCTGAATCTATTATTACTTCGTCACAAAATTGGCCGCAGGTGAGCTTGGAAGAAGTGGTGCGATTGCAGCCAGACTATATTGTGATTGCTGGGGACCATGCGCAGGCCGAGGCGCCTGGCTCAAAGGGCGCTACTATTCTGCGCGCCCGGCCGACCTGGCGTGATTTGCAGGCGGTCAAGCAAGGGCGGATTGTGATCGCCAGCGACGAGGTATCACGGCCATCGCCGGGACTGGTGGACGCTATCGAGGAGATTGCGCGCGACTTACATCCCGAAGCATTCAGTGCAAGATTGGAAAACGGCAAAACAAAAAGCGAGCTGGCCGCGTATCTGAGCGCTTCGCCAACGATGATGAGGGAATACGCCGAATGCGTCCGCTGACGCCCAGGCGCATCGTCGGGATTTGCGCCGGGCTCACCGCGATCTTGCTGGTCGAGGTGGTGATTTCGCTGCGCATGGGCGATTACCCCATCGCAGTGCGCGATATTGTCGCTACCTTGTACCGCGGCGCGCAGGGGCGCTGGGATGCAATTCCGTCGGAATTCAAACTTGTTGTATTTGGGTTGCGGCTGCCGCGAATCGCGCTCGGTATCTTAGTCGGCGCGGCGCTATCAACTTCGGGAGCGGGATTTCAGGCGCTGCTGCGAAATCCGCTCGCCGATCCTTATGTGCTCGGGGTATCGAGCGGAGCCGCGCTGGGCGCTATGCTGAGCCTGATTATCGCGCCGCATGTGGTGGGAGCAATTCAGCTAGCGGCATTTTTGGGCGCGGCAGCGACCATAGCTGCCATTTATTTTCTCGGGCGGCGCGGTGGACAACTGGACAGCGCGACCTTGCTGCTCGCGGGCATAGTGGCGGCATCGTTTCTTTCGGCAATGATCATTTTTCTTCTGACCATGGTTATCGGCACGGAATTGCGCAGCATTACTTTCTGGCTTATGGGAGATTTAACGGCGCCGCCTCCCACAACCAATGTTCTCGCCTGGTTTTATTTTCTTTTCGGTGTGTTTGTGATTGCCGCCGGTGCAATGTACACGACTTCTTCCGATCTGAATTTGATACTGACCGGCGAACAGGAAGCTCGGCACCTTGGGGTGAATGTGAACCGCGTGAAGCTGGTTGTGTATGTGGCTGCTTCCGTCCTTACGGGTCTCGCGGTTTCCGTTAGCGGCGCGATCGGATATGTGGGCCTGCTGGTACCGCACGTGATGCGCATGCTTTTCGGCACTGATTACCGTTTGCTGATTCCCACGTCGGCGATTGGCGGTGCCATCGTGATTGTGCTGGCCGATACGCTCGCGCGCACGGTCGTGGCTCCCACGCAGATACCGGTCGGAGCGATGACCGCGTTGGCCGGCGCTCCCGTTTTTATTTACCTGATGCGCAAGAGGATGCGATGAGTCCCGGCGCCCAAAACGAATTTTCCGTGTCGCCGCAGGCTATTCCTTTCGGACAACCCGGGCACCCGCGCCTGAAGGTGGAACAGGCCAGCTACGCGTACTCGGCGACGGATCGTTCCGCGCCAAAATTCACGCTTGGTCCGGTAACTTTCGAAGCGCAGCAGCGCGAGTTGATTGCCATTCTTGGGCCAAATGCCAGCGGAAAATCGACGCTGCTGAAATTGCTCGCGGGTGTGTTGAAGCCGCTTTCCGGGCGCGTGGAAGTGGACGGCAGGGAAGTCAGCGAAATGGAATCGCGGGCGCGCGCGCAGCAGGTTGCGTTGGTATCGCAAGAAAGCGAGTTGCTTTTTCCCTTGCGTGTTTGGGAATACGTGTTGCAAGGGCGCTATCCGTACGGGAAAAGATTGCGCTTCGAATCCGACGAGGATTGCCTGATGGCTGGAAATGCGTTGTCGCAGGTGGGAGCGGATGCGTTGCGCGACCGTTGGATGGACCAGCTTTCCGGCGGCGAGAAACAGCGTGTGATTCTGGCGCGTGCTCTCGCGCAGCGTCCCCGCTTGTTGTTGCTCGATGAGCCCACGCAGCATCTGGACATCGGCGGCAAGGTGGAACTGCTGCGGCGGCTGCGGAGGCTCGCCGATGAGAATCGTTACACCGTGGTCGTCGTAACGCACGAGTTGAATTTGGCCGCTGAGTTCTCCGATCGCATCGCTCTGATGCATAAAGGTAAGTGTTTGCGCATAGGCTCACCTGCGGAAGTGTATGAACCCGACATGTTGCAGGAAGTTTTCGACGCACCGCTGGAAGTGGAGGTTCGTCCTAACGGCCGCCCGCGGGTGATTTTGAGCGGTAATCATTGAAGCAGCCACCTTGCGCGCTAAACTACAGCCCTTTCGGAATGTCCAGATCACTCACAACAAGCTTGGGGCTATCCGTTTGGCGCTCTTGGCTGTTCGCAACGCGATGGGGATGAGACCGTTTAATTTGGCAGGCGGAAGACGAAGGTTATGTCTTGCTGCGTTGCTACCGGCTTGCTGTTCAGTGTCGTGGGGGTGTACTTCCATTGGCGTACTGCTGACATTGCTGATCGCACTAGCAGGTCTGGGCCGCTAACTGGGTCGACGCTTTGCACTGCGCCGTCTGCGCCAATTACTGCGTGCAATTTCACCATGCCCTCGATGTGCAGTTGTTGAGCTTCGGGTGGATAGTACGGCTCGACCACATTGCTGAGCTGGCCTGTTCGCAAATTGTGGCCATCAGGCGACGGCGGTGTGACTCCCGGTGACACGGTAATTGATCCTTTGGATCGGATCGCAACTGATCCTGTGGCGCTGATCGGAGTTTCCGACAGCGGCACTATCAGCGGCGTCGACGCGCTTTGCGCGTTCGCGGGCGTCGGCGAGGAAACCGCAGCTGTCGTAGAAGGCAGCGCCTTTGATGTTGGCTGGCTTATTGATGACGGCTGGCTTGTCGTCACCGGTCGATTTCCCTGAGCGGATTGGCTTGTTGCCGTAAATTCTTGCGTGGCAGCCTGCGACGCCGAGCTTACAACTTCGTGGCTCGATCCAACCGTTGCGGGAATGGTCCATCGCCCTCCAGTGGAATCTACGATCTCGATGTCTAAAGATTTTGCGGGTGCGTCTGCGGCGATGGATGACGGCTCCGAGGATGCTATGACTGCGGATGCCGATTGCGCGTCGGCGCTCCCTTGGTTTGGCGTGTGCGCAGGGGCAGTCGCGGGCGGTACAGGCGGGCCGAAACGGTTTGTTACCTCGTCCAGGGTCCCGCGACGCACTGCCATTCCAGCTACAAACGAAATGGCCGCGGCCAAAATGAAGATTGTCGCAACGAACCAGCCGCCATAAGTCTGCACGCGGAAGCTTTTCCACGGATCGTCGTCCGGCTTCTGTGACAGGATGTGAGGCGGTACGAAGAGCGGCGTCTTCGGGGTAGTCGGGAAATCGCGCATCGCAGTCGAAGCGGAACTGGGTAGAGCAGCACTCGATACCGAACGCAGTTCGTTGGTCTGGTTCGATGCGGATGCCGGGATTTTAGAGCGCGTCGTGGCGATGGTCTCGACTGGCGCCTCGAAGAAACGCGGCTGAGGCTCTGGAATTCGAGCCTCCGCGACGCGGTTTTCATCGTCAGCGTCAATGCCGGAAGATTCGGTTTGCGCAAGCTCTGTAGTTTGAATCGCCCTAAACTGCATATCGCGTTCCGTATCGCGGTCTTGGTTTTGGACGATCATCGATTCGTTCTGCGCAAGCTCTGTGTCTTCGGCTTGCTGAAAGCTTGGGCTTGGGGTTCCGATCTGAGGTGCGGTCGCCTCGTCCCGAGCAGACCGTTGCTCATTTCCGATCTCTGGAATGTCCTGAGTATCGGCTTCGAGTCCCGCTGCATTTTGATCCTTGCCAAGTTGGGGCGCTGCAAGCAGCGCCCCTGCGCGCTCGTCGGCCGCCCCTTCCGCCGGGCTAGACGCTGTTTTTTGAATCGCCAAAGGGTCAGTGACCTTGACGTCGCTGTGAACCTTGATTGCTTCGGTTCCGGCCTGCGGATCCCGAATATCTCCGGTCTTAGCGCTTACTTCGTCGGGCTCCGCGCTGATAGTCTCCGGAAGCGCGGACGTGTCGGCCTCGCCTTGCATCGCCAACGCTTCAAAGGCTGCGGCCTCTATGATTTGATCCTGCGCTTCCTCAACATCGAAAGTGCTGTCGACGGCGGGAGTTTCGGCGACGATGGTAACCTCTTCGGTACCAGCTGGTTCCGAGATCGCGGCTGCAGTGGAGTCCGATGAATCCGGTTCCACCTGAGTGAGGGCTTCCAACTGGAGCTCTGTTTCTCCTGCGGCGTTCCCTACTGGCTCCTGGATTGCCGCCACTTGCTCAGTCGACGCGGCGCTTTCTAGCCTTGTGATTGGCTCGGTTTCATCAATGGCCACTCGCGCCAGCGCCAGACTCACCGGAACCGGGGTCGGTTCAAAAAAGAAATTGCCATTATGCCGGCCGAAGGCGTACGGCGACGCTTCGCATGCAATCCAATTTCGTATTTGCTTTAGCGTGTCTTCGGAGAGGTCGACGAAGCAGAGGCCGGCTTCTTTTCGCGACGGGCCGACCCATGCGAGTTCGGTGCGAACTTCCAAATGCTTTTTTGAGCCGGGGAGTTGCAGCCGAACGGTGGTTGGTCCTTCCACCATTTCGACCGCCTGTATGCCGATACCGCTTTCGCTGACGTTCAGCACAATGCCGCCGTTGCTCTCGCCCAAATCTACATAGGTGAGCGAGACCGCACGCTGGCGTGGGTGCACACGCCGGTTCTTGCCCGGCACGGTGGTCGCACCTCGCCGTGCACCCGGCTCGGGAATTTCACCTATCGATCCGCTACTCGTAGCACACCCTGGAAACCTTGGAATCGATTCTACGCCTGTTGAAACCCATCATTCGAGTTGCGCGACGGCGTTCGGCGCCCGCAAATCCTGCCAGCCACCGGGAAGTTCAATCTGTAGATGTGTCGCCTGGTCGAATAAGACGAAGCCGGTGATGCCTCCGACTTCCTGCGAAACGAGGGTGCGGAATTTATCCTGATTCACAGGACCTACTTGCCCGGTTGGCAGCCCGGTTGGCCAGTTAAATAGGCGAGCGATTTTCAAAGACATACGGATGCGGTTTCTTGCAGGGAGAAAGACCGAGTGATCGAGCTCGACAGGCTGTTCGGAACTCAAAGTCGCGCTGGACTTGAGCCTGGTCATCACCACGGTGCTGGGACCTTTTGTAAGTTGATAATCCATATCGGCATTGTTTTCAAGATCATAGGAAAATATCAGTTCGGCGTGAGTCGGGTCCAGTTCATGAACCTGCAGGCCGGTGAATAAGCCGCGAACCGCCCCGGAATTCCACACCGGAACGGGAGGTACAACTTTGGCAACCGGCGGGGTTCCGCTTCGAGGCAAAACCTTCAAAATCAGCCATGCCAGCAGGCACGCGAGAACGGCGAAAATGAGCAGTTTCTTCATGGTCGATGCATCGTTGAATCTACCACGAAAGCGAACATAATTCGCCCGTCTCAGCACAATCCAGGCTCGCTTGCGAAGCGCTAAGCGCTTGTTGCGGTAAGAGAGGTCTTCGCTGCACTCCCTTCGCTGCGTCGCTCAGGGCATCAAGCAGGATGACTGCAAAACAGTGACCGGGCACCGCAACATCGTGGACTAGCACGACAAATAGGGCGCTCTGCGTCCTCTGATCCGTTTCTGCGGTCATTTGAACGCTAGCGTCCGAACTGCCTGGTCACGCACAACGTCAGGCCTCGAGATATTTGACGAAGACAACCTCGTTTTGCTTTTCGTTGTAGAGCAGCTCGTCGACATTTGCCTGCGTTAGCAGCAGGCCGAATCCGCCCGGACGCAGTCCTCTATCCTGGCGCACCTGATCGTGCTGCGTAGGCTGATCGGCCTCGTAGGAAATGGCCGCATGCTGCAGGTCCGCAAATTTGAAACCCGGACCGGGGTCGGCGATGCGATACATCAGCATGCGCTTGGCGCGTAGATAGGAAATGCGCACCTTGCGATTGGGATCGAGCTTGCCGCCCCACTCCACGGCGTTGAGCAAAAGCTCGTGAAAGGCCTGACCCACAGAACGGCGCACGTCGTCGGAAAGACCGGATTTCAGGTGCGTCATAAAAGCTTCAATTCTTTCGGCTTCATCCAGCGAGCAAGGAACCAGTAATTCGACCCAGGTGGGACTTGCAGAGACAATCTCGATCGATCCTTGTCCGGGTTTTTTCGAAAGCGTTTCCTTTATCAGCACGACCAGGGACTGCGGATCGATGGGCTTGGCAACGTATGTATAGGCCTCTTCGCGAATGGCGCTGAGCAGCGTCTGCGGCGTGTCGTCCGAAGTCATGACGATAACCTTCGGGCGGTTTTTCGACTTGCGCAGCTTCGCCAAAACTTCCAGTCCGTTCATTTTCGGCATCCAGACGTCCAGCAGCGCGAGATCGAATTTCCCAGCCTTCAGTTTTTTCAACGTTTCCGCGCCGTCAGCGGCGGTGACTACGGTAAATTTCTGCGCGCGCAGGGTTTCGGAAAGCAGTAATAGGGTAGTGCGGTCATCATCGGCAACGAGAATGCGCGTCATCGTTTCCTCCCGGCTGGGTGTGGGCGAGCGGGTCGCCGCGACTTCGTTTTTTGCGAGCCGATTGTCTGCAGATCGGGCAGAAACAAA
Source organism: uncultured Acidobacteriota bacterium (assembly GCA_963842255.1). Classification (GTDB taxonomy): domain Bacteria; phylum Acidobacteriota; class Terriglobia; order Acidiferrales; family UBA7541; genus Palsa-295. Next base: position 34,402 of record CAWJGI010000021.1, read on the forward strand.
GCGATCTGGTCTTCCAGGGTTGCGAAAAGCTCCCAGGCGCCGTCGAGTTTACCTTGATGCGCTAATTTTTCAATCTCCCGCGTGGTATCGAGGGCCGCCGAAGGGCCAAAGTTCCCCATCGATCCTTTCAGCGCATGAGCCCCGTCAGCCAAGGCGACCGCGTCATGAGTTGTAAGAGCGTGACGAATCCGGCCCATCATACGCGGGCAATCCTCGCCGAACGTTTTTACAATGTTAAGCAGCAGTTTCCGGTTTCCGCTGAATCGCGCCAGCAGAGCCCGCTTATCGAGGGTTGCTTGGTCGTCGGTTGCATTTCCGTCGCCGGTTGGCTCTAACGCCCTTCGGTCTCGGACAATTCCCTCGACTGTCTGCAAGAACATCTTCGGGTCAATCGGTTTCGACAAATAACCGTCCATTCCAGCTTCGATGCACTGCTCGCGGTCTCCCTCCATGGCGTGCGCCGTCATCGCGATGATCGGCAGGCGTTGGCCGCCGCTCGCTTTCTCCCTTTCGCGGATAATTCGTGTGGCTTCCAGGCCGCCCATTTCGGGCATCTGCACGTCCATCAGCACGAGATCGAATTTATGCCGGTCCAGCGCTTCGAGGACCTGACGGCCATTTTCCGCGACGATTACCGAATGTCCGCGGCGTTCGATCAGGTGGACAGCAACTTCCTGGTTCACGGGATTATCTTCCGCCAATAAAATGCGCAAGGGCTGCCGCGGCGCTCGGAAGCTTTTGCGTGCCGCGGATGGATGCGCGTCATGCACGACCGGAACGTGCAGAGCGGTGACAATTGCGTCCCATAACTCCGATTGCTTGGCTGGTTTGGTCACGACCGAGGCTCCCAGACTTTTTGCCCTGGCGATGTCCTCGGTGTGCCCCGTAAGAGTCAGCAGTATAATCGCGGTGCCGCGCAGCCGCGGATCTTGTTTCACGCGCGAGGCCACCTCAAACCCGTCGAGAGCGGGCATGTGGCCATCCAGCACCGCGAGGCGGAACGGTTTTCCTTCCCTGTGCGCGCGTTTCAGTATCTCGATCGCCGACGAACCATCCTCCGCCGTCACGGGTTTCATGCGCCAATTTGTAATCATTTCTTCAAGAATTTTGCGGTTGGTGGCGTTGTCATCCGCTATCAGCACGGGCAGATCGCGCAGCTTCACCGGTTCGAGCTCAGCGGATTCTTGCACCGCCGGCAGCGCACGGCTGAAATGCGCTGTGAAATGAAACGTGCTGCCTCTGCCCACTTCGCTTTCCACCCACATGATTCCGCCCATTAGTTCGCACAGACGCGCGGAAATCGCAAGACCCAGGCCCGTGCCTCCGTACTTTCTGGTCGTGGATGAATCGGCCTGAGCGAAGGCCTCGAAGATGCGGTTTTGCTTTTCCGGCGGGATCCCGATGCCCGTGTCCGTCACTGAGAAATGCAGCAGAACGTCGTCTTTCTCTTGGGATTCCAGATTGGCGCGCAAGACCACTTCACCATGCTCGGTGAATTTCACCGCATTGCCGACGAGGTTCACCACGATGCGCCGTAGCCGGTCGGGATCTCCCATAAGCATATCGGGAACGTCCGGCGGAAAGTGCGAAGCCAGTTCGATTTCCTTTTCTTGCGCGCGCAAGGCGAGGGATTTTAGTGTGTCTTGAATCGTGTCGCGCAACTGAAATTCGACGTGTTCGAGTTGTTCTTTGTGCGCTTCCACCTTGGAAAAATCGAGAATGTCGTTGATCAAGCTCAGCAGGGAAGCGGCCGAACTTTTAACACGGCCCAGATATTCGCGCTGTTCCGGTGACATCTTGATTTCAAGGGCCAGGTCGGTCATACCGATGATGGCGTTCATCGGCGTTCGGATTTCGTGGCTCATGTTGGCTAGGAATTCGCTTTTCGCTCGTGTGGCTTCTTCCGCTTTCGCTTTGGCGACCTCCAGTTCCTTCACCAGTTGCGCCAGGCGGCGAGCATCCTCTTGCTGGGCCACTCGCGCTGCTTCCAGGTAATCGGTGTACAGCTTCAATTCCATTTCCGCGCGCCGCCGTTCCATGAACTGCCCGATCTGGCTGCCGATGGAATCGAACATCTCCATTACTTCGGGCGCCAGTTGGCGCTTCTCTCGCGTGAAAAATTCGATCACGCCCGCTACGCGATCGCCTACGCGTATAGGGAATCCGAACGCCGAATGCAGGTCTTCAGCCGCTGCAAATCGCGCACGAGTAAGGTTGTCGCCTGCCTGCACTTCCGGGATCCATACCGGTTGACAGGAGGCCCACACTTGGCCGGGAAGACCAACTCCGCTTTTAAAGGTGAATTCGCGCGTAGCTTTTACAAATGTGCGAAAAGTTTGATCCGGCAGGTGCCATATGTTCATGCAGCGCAGAACTTTTGCCTGCTCGTTCACTCGCCACAGCGCGCCCAGATCCCAGTCCAAGCCTTGGCAGATGGATTCCAGCAGGGAAGATGCCGCTGCTTCCAGAGATTCGGCTTCTGCCAGCACGCGAGTGACGGCGTAACCGGTCGCTAGCCTCTGCTCCGCTTCCTTTCGTTGCGTGATATCTCGCGCGACCGCAAAGACTAATTTTTGAC
>CAWJGI010000022.1:0-59731 GCA_963842255.1 uncultured Acidobacteriota bacterium
GGTTGCGCCTTGAAAGCTCATGAAGTTCAGTTGCCTGAAATGGTGACCGTGGCAAAGCGTAGCTGGCAGCCGCGTACCGAGTCTTGCGTGGTGGCTAGTACGGCACTGCGAAGCGTAGACAGGGAGGTCGTAGGCCGGAACATCAGTGAACGGGAAGATAGCCCCGAAATCGATCGTGATCGAAGTAGCCGACCCTATCCCTCTACGGGGAAGGCAGAATCTCTGAATGCGGTATGGCGAGTGTCCAGAGATGCTTCCGGGGTTCGTACCGCCGGCATGCGACCAAAGGACTTCATGGGAACAAGGGAGAGCTGTCAGGTTCAAGCGTAGCTTGTAAGGTCCGACAAGCCAGCAAGGCAAGGAAGACCCGACGACCTGACGGCAGTCAGACTGGCTGATAGTACTCTGCGGTCGGGAGAGCCGACTACATGGGGAAGCGGCCAGCGGAAGATGAGTCGTTCGACGGAAACATGGGCTCCATACCAAGGGAGGATTCGGCCTTCTATGCAAAGAGAAGAATCGCCAGCCATGGCAACAGGACTCGAACGAATAGCAGCGAAAGCTCGGCGTGAGCCAAAGCTTCGGTTTACGTCCTTGACCCATCACATTACCAAGGAGCGAGTCTGGGAGAATCTTTGTCAGATTCGGACAAGCTCGGCTCCTGGGGTGGATGGACAGACGGTGCCGGAGGCGAAGGAGAGCTTTGGGGAATGGATTGAACCGATGCTTCAATCTGTTCACCGCAAGGGATATCAAGCGCCGAATATACGGCGGGTGTATATCCCGAAACCCGGAAAGCCAGAGAAACGCCCATTGGGCGTGCCTTGTGTAGCGGACCGGGCGCTCCAGAGAAGCGTTGCTCAGGTACTCTCCACCATCTACGAGCAAGACTTTCTGCCGTGCTCGTTTGGTGGACGGCCTGGGCGGGGCGCCCATCAAGCACTGGCAACACTGCATGAGGTGATTGCCGGGCGAAAGGTGGAATGGATTCTGGAGGCGGACCTGAAGAACTTTTTCGGGAGCTTGAGTCATGAATGGATGCTCCGCTTTGTCGAGCACCGAGTAGGAGACCCGCGTCTGATCAGCCTGATCCGGCGCTGGCTGAAAGCCAACGTCCTGGAAGATGAGCAACTCCATCCGAGCGAAGAAGGGACGCCACAAGGTGGTTCGATCAGCGTTTTGCTGAGTAATTTGTATCTGCACTACGTGCTCGATTTGTGGTTCGAGCGAGTGGTCAAGCACCGGTTGCGGGGTGAGGCCTATCTGGTGCGATACATCGACGATTTTGTGCTGTGTTTCCAGTATCGTGCGGATGCTCTTCGTGTCCAGGAGGTACTGCGCAAGAGGCTGGGGAAGTTTAGCTTGACTCTGGCGGAGGCGAAAACCAAACTCGTCGAATTTGGTCGCTTTGCACAGCGCTATGCGAACAAGCGTGGTCGTAGACGCCCGGAGACGATTTATTTTCTGGGCTTCACTCTGTACTGCACCCGAAACCAGAAAGGCAACTTTCGAGTGGGATTGCGTACGGAGAAGACACGACTGCGACGAGCGCTTACGCGTTTGCAGGACCAGATGCGGCGGATGCGGCACGAGCCAATCCCAGAGCAAGTTCAGCACCTCAACCAAATGCTTCGTGGTCACTATGCGTACTACGGCATTGCCGGAAACATTCGGGCATTGCAGACAGTCCATCGTGCTGTGGAGCATTATTGGCGCAAAATGCTGAGCAGCCGAAGCTGGAAGGGCACGATTTGGTGGAAGTACTTTCATCAGATCAAGGAGCGGTTTCCGCTGTTGCGACCAAAGCTGTATCTCCCTTATGCGGAGCTGCAAGCTATCGCCGTGCTGTGAACCAACTTCTGACGAGCGCAGTGCGGGAAATCTGCACGCTGCGTTCTGTGGGAGCCGGGGCGGGTGACCGCTCCGGCCACCCGGTGCCGAAAGCGGCTCGTGGGCGATGTTCAGGGATGCCTCAGCTGCATGGGTTTGCAGATCAAGGGAGCGTTAGAAAATGAGTTCGCCAGTTGTTCTAATTACCGGAGCGCTGACAGGAATCGGTCGTGCCACTGCGATTGCGTATGCGCGTGAGGGAGCCCGGGTTGTAGTTTCGGGTCGGCACGAGCATGAGGGGCAGAAGCTAGCAGCTGAACTAGGGGAGCTCGGTGCTGAGGCCGAATTTGTGCCCAGCGACGTGCGGCGCGAAGAGGAAGTTAAAAACCTCGTGGACAAAATTATTGCGCGCTTCGGCCGGCTGGACGTTGCCGTGAATAACGCCGGCACGGTCGGCAATCCCGAGTCCACTGCAGATGCAGACGTCGAGAACTATAGATCGATCTTCGACACGAACGTGCTTGGTGTGCTGTTGAGCATGAAGTACGAAATTCGGGCGATGTTGCGGCAAGGCAAAGGCAGCATCGTTAACATTTCGTCCGCGTATGGGAAAGTCGCCGGCCCGAGTGCGGCAGCGTATGTGGGCAGCAAGCACGCGGTGGAAGGGATCTCGAAGTCCGCGGCCATCGAACTCGCAGGAACTGGCATTCGCGTCAACATCGTTGGTCCCGGTCCGGTGGAAACGCGAATGTTCAACCACTTCGCACAGACCAAGGAAAACAAAGACAACTTCCTCGAATCACAAGTGCCGAGCAAGCGCATCGGCACTCCCGAAGAAATCGCAAATGCCATCGTGTTCATTGGCTCTGACAAAGCGTCTTACATCATCGGTGCGTCTCTGGCGGTGGACGGAGGAATGACCGCGGACTGATTCCTGAGAATTGGGAGGGCTTAGCAATGGCTTTACTGCAAGGCAAAGCTGCGCTGGTGACCGGCGCGTCACGCGGAATTGGCCGGGCCACAGCAGCAGCGCTCGCGGAGGCGGGGGCGCGTGTGCTGGTCCACTACGGCCGTTCTGCGCAGAATGCTGAGTCGTTAGTCGCCGCGATCCGCGCTAAAGGCGGACGCGCGGATGCGATCCAGGCGGACTTGGGACCTGCTGATGGAGCAGCTCTGCTGGCCAAGGAAGTTCGCTCGATCGTTGGTGAGCGATTGGACGTGCTGGTTTTGAACGCCGGAATTAGCAAAGCTGCAACCATCCAAAATCATACGGTGGAGGATTTTGACCATCTTTTCGCGACGAATGTGCGCAGCCCATTTTTTTTGATGCAACAACTCTTGCCCGTCCTTGGCGAAGGTTCGAACATCATTGCAATCTCGTCGCTCGCGGCGCACGCCGTAGTCGGGAAGCCCGGTTTTGACAATCCTTCCATCCTTGCCTATGCCTCGACCAAAGGAGCATTAGAGACTCTGGTCAAAAACTGGGCGGCCATCCTGGGGCCGCGGGGAATCCGCGTAAATGCGGTGGCGCCAGGCGTGATCGACACGGATATTTCGAACTTCACAAAGACCGAAGCTGGCCGAGAAGTCGTGCTTGGAATGCAAGCATTGAAGCGGATCGGCAAGCCGGAAGATGTGGCGGATGTAGTCGCGTTCCTGGCTTCAGACTCAGCCCGCTGGATCACGGGAGCGAGCATCCCGGTTGACGGTGGATCGAAGCTTTGAGGATTCGCATATTGCAGGGTGCACTGGAATTACTTGGATGAGAAAATGGGGAGTGGCAAATGACAAAGGTGAAAGTGGGGAATGAAACGATTGAATCGAAAAATAAAGCGCTTGTCCTGAGAGCTTTCGACACGCTATTCAACAAGCGCGACTATGCAGCCGCTGAGCGTTTCTGGTCGCCCAACTATATTCAGCACAGCGCACACATTGAGCCGGGTCGCGAAGGCCTGTTCAATCTGGTCCAAAGCGCTCCGCCAAACTTGAAGTACGAACCGGGAACGATTGTGGCTGAGGGAGACTTGGTCGTCTTGCACGGCCGGTTTTCAGGTATCGGCCGTCCGGTGAGCTGGATTGCGGCGGACATCGTTTGCATCAAAGACGGAATTCTTGTTGAACATTGGGACGTGCTTCAAGACGAGGCTACCAAGGAGCAATCAAGGAGTGGCCTGCCTATGTTTGGGGATGCATTCCCGACCTACGTTTGAAAAGCAGCAAGTTTCGACGGCTAGGTTAGCGATGACCGTAGCCCGTAATCAAGACGGTCCTTGCATTGAACTCGAGCGCTATTTGCCCAGCGAAGTGACTGCGATTTCTCCTTTCGTCGATCAGCTCATGCTCTTGATCAGGCAACTGCCAGGGAGATCGGGAGCCGGTGCATCACGGTCAACAACGTGCAGCCGGGTCCGATCAACGCGGATTTGAACCCAGCCTGCGAGTGGGCAGTCCGCAAAAGGCCGCCACAGCACTCGATCGCTATGGGCGCGTTGATGAGATCGCTGCGATGCTGGCGTTTGTTCCGAGTCCTCGTACATTACCGGGCGAATCTGACCATAGATGGCGGATGAATGCCTAAGCCGGCCCATGTTCGGAAAAAGCTTCTCAACGAGGCCGCAACCACTTCCGGTCGTCGAAAAGTTGTATCCGAATTGTGCCTTTAAACATCACATGTGCCAGTAGGAGAATGAATGTCCGCGACGAGCGTCCAATTCACGGTGGCAGCGCATGTCATGGCGGCCCTTGCTGTTTTTCACGGCAAGGAAATCCCGTCGGCAACGCTCGCGAATAGCGTGAATGCCGACCCCACGTTCGTAAGGAAATCTCTCTCGAAACTCGCCAAGGCAGGCCTGATCAACACAACGCGCGGCAAGAACGGGGCGAGTAGGCTCACGCGCTCCCCTAAGCGAATAACTCTTTTGGACATTTATCGCGCCAGCGCGGCGCCTCCGACATTCGCGATTCATAGTTATCCTGCGTACAAGAGATGTCCGGTCAGTCGCAACATCAAGGGATGCATGTCGTCGGTTCTGAAGAAAGCGCAGAACAGTTTCGAAAATAGCCTCAATGGAATAAGCCTCGCCGATATAGTCGAGGAGATCGGTGGCGCGGGGCATTGATTTTTATTGTCTTCGATATGTGCATATTATCATCACATAGGAGTATCGTGCGCTGCGTCGCGATGCAGTTGGTCGAATAGAAAGCACATACACGTGGGTTGTCGAATGCCCTGCTGATTTCAGTGCGAAGCGGTCACCATAAGAAAAGGAGCAAGCCGATGAGTAGAGATAGGGACAAGGCGGCGGTCGGAACGCGTGCCACGAATGTGATTTTGGGTGCCAGCGGGAATACCGGCTCGATCATCGCCAATACCCTGCTGTCGAAGGGCAGGAAGGTGCGTGTGGTGGGGCGCGATGCGGGGCGACTGCAACGGTTTGTGCACAAAGGCGCGGAAGCGTTCACAGCCGAGTTGAGCGATGCGGTTGCGCTCACCAAAGCCTTTAGTGAGGCGCGCGCGGCCTATTTGTTTTTGCCGCCGCTCAACTCGCGGGAAGAACAGGAGCGTCAGAGCGATGCGATCGCCAAAGCCGTAAAGGAATCCGGCCTGCGGCACGCGGTGCATTTGAGCAGCTTCGGCGCTCACGTCCCGGAGGGCACCGGGCCCGTCACCGGGCTGCATACTTCAGAGCAAAAACTGAACGCGATCGGCGGTTTGAAGGTGCTGCATCTGCGCGCCGGGTATTTCATGGAGAACAATCTGATGGCGATCGGCATGATCCGGGGTATGGGAATTTTTGGACATGCGCTGTTGCCCGACCTGAAGCTGCCCATGATCGCGACGCGCGACATCGGCGACTACGCTGCACAGCGCCTCCTGGACCTGGATTTTTCCGGCAAACAAACGCGCGAGCTGCTTGGCGAGCGGGATTTGTCCTTAATGGAAGCTACCGCGGTGATTGCGCGCGGCATTGGCAAGCCGGAGCTGCGTTACCAGCAGTTTACCTACGACCAGTTGCAGCAGGCGTTGACCCAAATGGGTTTCTCGTCGAAGAAAGCCGAGGTGTACATCGAGATGTTCACGGCCGTCAACACAGGGGTCCTTGCCGCACAGGAGCCGCGTTCGCCGGAGAACAGCACACCGACTTCATTCGAAACATTTGTGCAGGATGTCTTTGTGCCTGCGTATCACGGGAAGGCTTCCGCCGCTTGAGTTCAGCGCCGTTCGTTGTGTCTGTTTTGCAGGCGAGAATTTCTGTAAGCAGCTTCTGAAAGTTACCTATCAGGAGATCCAGTCATGAATGTAATGGTCGGAGTTGCCCAAGCGCGATAAGAAACCGAGTACTTACCGTCGTATCGTATGGAAGGGAGGAACAATATGCCTACAGAGAAGTCGCTCATTGATTCCGCACTCCGCGGGTGGAAGTTCAATGTGGAGCGGGCGGAGAAGTTGTTTGGGGGTCTGTCGGCGAAACAACTGGAGCAAGAAGTTGCTCCAGGAAAAAACCGCCTGATCTATCTGTGGGGCCATGTTGCTGCGGTGAACGATCGGCTCTTTCCGCTGCTCGGGATTGGAGAAAGACTTCATCCCGAATTCGACGGCATGTTCATTTTGAATCCAGACAAGTCCGTTCCGCTGACTGTCTCGGCACAAGCGCTCAAGACCGCATGGCAAGAAATCAACGAGAAGCTGTGGGAGGGATTCTCGAAGTTCTCGGACTCAGATTGGGCGCAGCGGCATACGGCGGTGTCGGTCGAGGATTTCGAGCGCGAACCGCATCGGAATCGATTCGGCGTGCTGCTCGGAAGAACCGCGCACCTTGCCTATCACTTGGGGCAAGCGGCATTGGCGCGGCCAGGCGCATAGTTGGCCGCTCCAAACACTGCAGCGGCTTGCAGCACCCAAAGCTATCCACGTAGCAATATTTCGTCAGTTCCTCGAGGGGATAGGCCATGACTCCGAAGCGCTTGAAGACGCACTTCACGGATCTGTGGAATAAGATCAACGATTCCCCGGCTCCTCTCGCTCCTGACGGTGCTGTGCCTCAGTGCGCTCGATACGCTGTGGCTGCGATTTCCTGGGGTCTGCGTCTTGCATTTTTAGGATTCCCCTTGCGCACATTCTGATGACATTCCATTCGGAAGCGAAGGAGTTGGCAATTGCTTTGGCTGTCATTTGCCGACAGGTCTTCCCAAATTTTCAATCCTTTCCATCGGGTTTCTCGGCGATCAGTTTTTTGTTAATGAATGAGATGCACTGAGAAACGCAATTGTGTTTGCCGATTGACTTCAGCTGATACATGGGTGAGGGTCGAATAGAACGAGCGCACGCTCTCGCGCATAGCAAAAGTGCCTAGAACGAGCAGGCAAAAGCCGTTTGAAGTACCATCTGACACGAGTATGCCGAAGACGGGCGAACCAAATTGGTACCAGGTCTAGTTTCGGCGAGACCTAGCACAGCAAGCTTTTCCGCATGGCTCACTCCTCTCAAAGCTCCACAAGCCACCAGAATTGTGATGTCTTCTCTCCACCTCGTTCAATGGGCCTTCACTTCCTGTCGATAGCCGCCTCTTCCCGCCGTCATTTTTCTCCCCACCGCTCGAATTACCCAAGGCATGAAACGTTCCAGCGCCACCAGAATCTTCCCGTGCCCGGTGATGATCGTCTCGCGTTTGCCCAGCACGACGGCTCGCAGAATGTGCCGCGCTGCTTTCTCCGTGCTCATCTGGAGCCATGCCGGAATTGGGTCCTTCGCCTCGCTGTGCAGCTCTCCCCGATTGTCAACGCGCCGGATATCGCTTACCACGAATCCCGGGCTAATCAACGTAACCTTAACTCCCGCTAGCCGCAGCTCCGGTGTAATCGAGTTCGCCAGCGCGCGGACTGCGAATTTGCTCATGGCGTATGGAGAGACACCCGGCGACGCCGCCCACCCCGAAACGCTCCCAATGATCACCACGTTCCCCTTCGTCTTCTCGATCTCTGGAAGCGCCGCATAAATCGTCCGCAGCACTCCAAACACATTCGTCTCAAACTGTCGCCGGTAATCTTCTACCGAGAGCTTCTTCAATGTGCCCACGACGCCAAATCCCGCGTTCGCAATCACCGCGTCCAGCTTTCCCCACTGCCGCACCGTTTCCGACGCTGCGCGTTCCAAGTCGCCATCTCGCGTGACGTCGCAAGCCATCACCAGCGGTCTCGCCTTGCCGTTCGTGGCGATCCTTTGCGCGAGACTCTCCAGCACTTCCTTGCGTCGTGCCGCTAGAGTCAGTTTGGCCCCTGCTTGGGACAATTGCCACGCCAACTCCTCTCCGATCCCGGATGAAGCTCCGGTAATAAGCACCGCCTTGTCCCTAAAATAAACTTCTGTCTTTTTCATGCGGACATCTTACGCTAGGAATGGGAGTGGAGCTTTGCGCCAAAGCGGATGGAATTCGCGTAATCAAGGAAGGTTCGGGAAAGTCTCAACCGATGTCGCCGCGGGAAGCGGCGAACAGGCAGCGCGTATTGGATGTGCGCGAACCGCGCGCTAGAACGTGAATCGTACCGCAAACTGGAAAGCCCGCGGTCCGCCCGAACCAAAGAAACCTCCCGCCGTGCTCACCGGCGCGAAGAATCCCGAATCGATGTTCCCGGGATTCGGACCTTGAGGCAGAAGCGAAATGTTCCTTCCCGAGTAGCTGGTGTTGGTGAAACCCCGAACATTCAAGCTGTTGAACAGGTTGAACGACTCCGCGATGAGCTGAAGGCGATAGCGTTCCGCAAACGCGACGTCCTTCATCAGCCGCAGGTCTACCGAATTGAAAGGGCTACTGAAATTGATATTGGCCGGCACGTTTTCAAGCGGCCCGCCGGCATTGCAGGGAGCGGGCGCCGGGCATGGCGGCAGTGCGTTCCACTTGTCGATAATCGCGTTCAGCTGGTTGCTGTTTTTGACGCTGCGCCCAAGCGAGTTACGCCCCAGAATTGGCAGTCGCGCCGGAAGCGATTCACCGTTCAGATTCAGGTCCGGCAGAAATGTATCCGCCGGAACGCCCGAGCCGAACGTGTACAGCGGCGAAAGCGAAAATCCCCACGGCATCTGAATCAGTCCATACGCGGTCAGGCGATGCCGCTCGTCGCTCGCCGCGTATCCTTTCTCTGTCTGCGGGCCAACCGTGCCTTCGATCAAGTTAACGTTTTCTACCGTCGTGTACGAAGGCACTTGGTCATCGTCTGAATAATCGAGCGTTTTCGATAGCGTGTAGCTCGCATTGAAAAGGTACGTGAATCGTCCTAGTTTCACCGGCTTGTGCTGGACGTTCACCAGCAAGCCGCTGTACCAGGAGTGCGCGTTTGAAGTCGCTACCGTCACCTGATCCGAAATTCCCGTCAGCGGATCGGTGACGGTGCAGGGAACGTTGTTCCCCGGGCAAGAAATATACGGCGACGTCGAATCCGTGCTGCGCAAATATTGCGCCATGAGCATTCGCTGGCCGAAGAGGTACAGACCGTCCGCGCTCACAGTCCATCCCGAGCCGAACTGTTGCTGCACTCCGAGCGAGGTCTGCTGGAACATTGGATGATGTGTGTTCTTATCGACCACGATGATGCCCACGCCGCTCGCCAGTCGCTGGCCGCTAAACGGGTTGGCCAGCGTCGGGCTGCCCGGCGCGAACTGCACGCCCGGAATCGGCATGAAGCACGTATTTAAATCCGGCCGCTTGGAGTCGCCCGGGTACGTGCACACCGAGCCGGAATACTGATTGATCGTGAGCGCGCGGTCGTCCTGCACTCGCTCGTACCCCGGAACTTCGAAAACGATCCGGTCGTAATAGATTCCGAAGCCTCCCCGAATCACCGTTTTCCCCTGGCCTAGCGGGTCGTATGCAAATCCGACTCGCGGCCCAAAATTCTTCTTGTCCGGGTGGTGATGCAGATCGATGACGTTCGCCATCCACACGCACGGACTGGTCGGCACCTCCGTCAGGTTGGGGCACGGACCATATGGCGAGCTTGTTCCCGTCGCGTCTGTATCGAAGTCCCACCGCAGGCCGAGGTTCAACGTCAGCTTGCGGGTCAGGCGCCAATCGTCTTGCGCAAAAAACGCAATAGAGCTGTTTGAAATCTTCGGGATCGGCACCGGTTGCACCGGCGCTGCGCTCTTGATCGCCGCCGCGATCGGAATGTCGAGATCGCTGGGCAGTCCAGATTGGCCGTTCAAGTTTGCGAATCCGAAATCGGAAGTCAGAATCACACTGCCGCTGCCGAAAACGTTAATCTCGCCGAACGCCTGGGAGTATTCGTACTCGCCGCCCAGGTGAAGCGTGTGCTTTCCGAGCGACCAGGTGAAGGTGTTCTGTACCTCGTACTGGTTCAAGTGTGTGCTCTGCGGCACGTTGAAGTTCACTCCGTCCGCAAGGTCCGGAAAGATCAGTTCGTTCGTTGGAGCCAGTCCCGTGGGGTCCGTTGTGGGTGTACTGTTCGGGAATTCCGGAATGCTGTTTAGAAACGTATTGAAGCTGAACAGCACGTTGTTTACTTTGTTTGGCGAGATCGTTCGCGTCCAGCCTGCCACCATGGTATTGAAGCGGTTGAGCGAATTCTGCCGCTCCGTAGCGGAGGAAGACGGCGTCACGCTGGCTGCCGAGGCCGCCGCCGTGTCTGTCGAGCGGTTGAATGAGTAACGGCCCGTCAGCGTGTCGCTGGGATCAATCTGGTAATCGACGCGCGAGGAAACCAGAGCGTCGCGCAGTGGCGCCGGCGCATATGCATTCACGATCGTGTCCGTGGTGAAGTCACGCTCGCCCGTCTCGATCGCCGCGTTTTGGTTTCGGTATTCCACCGAGCCGAACCACCACGCTTTGTTGATCTTGAACGGCCCGCCCAGCGAACCGCCGAATTGTTCGCGGTCAAACGGTGCCTTGGGAAGACCGCTCGATAGCGTCCCTGGCTCCGCGTCCAGATGGCGGTTCCGTTCGTAGTCGAAGAGCGACCCGTGGAATTGATTGGTGCCGGACTTCGTCAGAATGTTGATGATGCTCGTTCCCGAGCGGCCCGCTTCCGCCGAGAATTGCGCCGTTGCGATCTGAAACTCCGCGATCGAATCCTGCGGGAAATTCGAAAGGGTTCCGCCAACCACGTCGTCGTTATTGTCTCCGCCGTCCACGGTGATGTTGCCGCCGCGCCCCACGCTGCCATCTGAGCTCACTTCCAGCGTGTTGGTTTTGGTGGGATCGAAGTTCGGCGCTGGCCGGTTGCCGGGGACCAGGTATGCCAGTTCGAGGAAGTTTCTTCCGTTCAGCGGAATGCTCTGAATCGTTGTCGAAGTAATCTGCCCCTGAATCACTGATTGCGTCAGGTCCACCGAATCAATCGCGCTGCCGACCATGATGCTGGTTCCGACTGAGGCGACCTTGAGCTCCGCATCCACCGTGGTCACGCGCCCTACTTGCAGCAGCAAATCCTTGAATTGGCTATCCGCGAAGCCGCTCGCCTTGATCGTAACCGTGTACAATCCGACCGGCTGATCTGGAAATAGGTACAAGCCGTCGCTGTTCGTCACGGTGGTGCGCTCAACCGTCGTGGTCTGGTTCGTCGCGGTAACGATCGCCCCATTCACCACCGCGCCGCCCGGATCGGTCACGCGTCCGTTGATCGTGGCCGTTGGCACCTGAGCCTGCGCGGACATCGCCGCAAAGACGCAGTAGACCGCAACGCAAACGCACTGGGAAATGAGCCTTCGTTTCATCCACACGCTCCTCGGTTTCACTGCGACAAAAAATGTTCTGGAAGATGGCGTGTAATCTCCCCCGAGTCGCGCTTGGCCGCAATAATGCGAAAATACTAGAGACACTAAAGCATCGGAGTTATACCTTGTGCGCTCACTGAGAGTTTGCGTCCGAAGGAAAAAACGATGGCAACGATGAGCCAAGCGATGATGCCGATGTCTCGGCACTTTGCAGACCGTTGTCGTCGATGGCGGCGCGGTCCTGATATAGCACCACCACAGTGGACGCGATTCTTCTGGCATCCAAACTATCAGCACCTGCTAAGGCAGTACGGGCTAGCACCGCCGGGGCCACAGGCAACGCTTTCACCACGATGCTGAAAATGAGGAATTCCGCCGGCAGCTTGACAGATTTGACGAGATCGTGAGCGCCGTAATGCGCGATAGCTTCAGACTACGCGCTCGCGCCAAGCTCAAAAAACCGCAGCAGTTCCGCGGCAACCGCTTCTGGCTTATTCAGTGGAATGAAGTGTCCTGAGTCAACCACGATGCATCGCGACTGCGGAATCAAGGCGAGGCTCGCAGCGCGAAACCTTCCGGCACGGGAAAATTTCTCCTCGGTTCCTGGAACCTTCCCTAGCGCTACACAGTAGAACCGTTGCCCCGTATGTGTCTCTAGTACTTTTTCATTATTACGATTTCTTGTGCGCACCCTCAGATCGCCCGCAAATTCCGGATGCGAAAGTTTTTGGCAAACCGATGGGCTCTATGTCTTCGGCCGACGCCTGCTCATCGCGCAATATCTGAGAAGCACTACCTCGACTACGCGGTACATTTCGTGCCCGGGGAACAACATTCCATGCGCGCTGACCGATCCGCTGAATGTGATTTCGGACGAGGTGACTGTCGCAACCTCTAACGCACATTCGTGGTATGAGGTCAGCGTGCAGCACAAACCGATGAAAGTGGCTCCGCTGACATATAGCAAAAGCGCCCGCTTGAAAGGTGCCGTCACCAATACCAGAGCTTGCCGGGATTTACGGGGCTGGCTTCGCAAACACGATGGGGCGGGCGAAGATGATGCCGGAGCCTTCTTTGACGGTGATGAACTGATTTGCGCTGACTTTAGAAAGCGAGTCTTTTTGCCCGCTGGGCCAGATAATCTCGATGCTGACGGACTTACCTGCTCCGGGTTTTCCAAGACCGAAGGTGAGCGGTAGCTCGCTTTGCGACGCGTAACTGGAACCCGTCTTCACCATGCGGAACAGACGTGCGCCCGTGCTCGCCGTAAGCGTGACTTTCGCACCGATGCCGTCGCGATTCGAGCGCGTGCCAACGAGCTTCACGCGCAGCATGTCGTTCTGATTGCCGTTCTCGTTGCGCAGCAGGCGCGCTGGCCCATTGTTCGCGGTGATAACCAGATCCAAATCGCCATCGTTGTCGTAGTCGCGATAAGCCGCGCCGCGACCGACCACCGGTTGTTGCATGGCGGAACCCACTTTCGCCGAAACGTCTTCGAACTTTCCGATCGCCCTTGCTGCGGAACAGGATGGCGGGCTCTGCGTATTTCAGCGTCGGCTGCACCACGCTAATGTCGTCGGAAACGTGGCCGTTGGCGGCAAAGATGTCTAGGCGAGCCGTCCAGATCGTAGTCAAAGAAGAAGCAACTAAAGGTTAGCGTCTGCAGCGTCATCTGCCGAATGCCAGACGATACTTCTTCATCCACAAACAGCCCGGAACCGTCGTTGCGATAGAGCGACGATGCTTTCATTCGTGAAATTCCCGATCACAAGACTTTGCCAGCCCGAACCGTCGTAGTCTCCCGCATCAACACCCATTCCAGCGCGCACCCTGCCGGATTCGCTGAAGGCCACGCCCACCGGAACGGCGACGTCGGTGAAAGTCCCGTTGTGATTATTGCGGTAGAGCTTGTTCGGTTGCGTGTCGTTCGCGACGAACAGATCGATCCAGCCGTCGTCGTCGAAATCCAGTAAGGCAACCCAGCGATTTGCTCGATGGATCGTAAAGGCCGGCCTTGTGGGTGACATCTTCAAACGTGCCGTTGCCTAGGTTGTGGTAGAGCGTCCGAGCTTTGCCCCTTATAGAGTTCCGGAGTGCAGTACGATTTGTTCTTCCCATCGAGCTGGCAGTTTGATCGGTAGCGATCGACCAATCGACATAGTGCGAGACGAAGAGATCCAGATCTGCCATCATTGTCGTAATCGAACCAGACCGCCCCTGTCGCAGAACCCTCCATCACGCACACCGGCCTTGCGCGTCACGTCGACAAATTTGCCGTTGCCTTCGTTGTGGAAAAGGTGGTTCGGCCACGACGCAGTGATGTAGATGTCGTCGAAGCCGTCGTTGTCGTAGTCCGCCACCGCACAGCCTAGGCCGTAGGATTCGATCGTAAGCCCGGCTTCGCTCGTCACGTCCTGTAAACGTGCCATCTTTGTTATTGTGATACAGCGCGGGGTAGGATTTCTCGGCGCCTTTGTCCCGGCCAGTCCATCGAATTGACGAAGAGGATGTCCTGCCAGCCGTCATTGTCGTAGTCCAGGACGCACACGCCGCTCCCCATCGTTTCGGGAAGATATTTCTTGCCGAAGGCGCCGGAGTTGTGTTTGAAGTGGATTCCAGATTGCTTGGTCACGTCGCGGAATTCGATTGGGCCCGAAGGACGCGCGGGCGACGGCGCTGCTGCTCCCCGGGAAAGCCTGGGAACGTAGCTCATCGACAAAGTAGCGACGGCCAACAGCGCACAGCACATCTTCCGGCGATCTTGCTTCAATGCTTGGTTTCCTTTCGCGAAACGATTCATGATTTTCTGCAGCCTGAAGTAGCGCGCACGGCGCACCTGGGCCTGCGATCGCCAGTTAAGCGTTCGTGGCGCCGGCGCTCGCGCAGATGCTCGCCGCCGGTGGGCGGTGCGAGTCCATCCACATCTCGATCAGCATCGCGGCAGGGCCTACAATGAAAAGCGCGTAAAACGGCGCGTAGACGACCTGGTGCAAGCGCAGCAGGAATTCAGCAGACGCCACCAAAAATACCACGATGCATCGGCCCTTCTTAGAACGCACCGTGGTCTTCGGGTCGGTGATCATGAAAAAAATAAAAAGCTGATACATCGGACCGGTTAGCGGCGCGATTTCCGACTGCCAGGGACTTCCCGTGATGTAACTTCGCAGAAACGCAAAGGCGATGAACGATACCACGTAGACCACGGTGATGTGGAACCGCCGCAAGCGCCAGATGATCACCGACCCCAGGGTCCAGATCACCAGCATAGGCAAGAGATAATTGCCCCATTGGATGCTTAAGCTAGCCACCGTCTCCGGCGCTAGAAACAACATCGCCGAAATTCCGAAATTCGAGGGATTCCAGATGTGGCGCCCCTTCACCCGCAACACATATTTCGACGTGATGGAAATCATGCTGCACAAGACGTATGGCCAAAACGCCGGCGAGCGCACCAGGATGCCAACGCTAATGCCTGTGATATAGGCGCTGGCCACATTGGGCCATTTGCCAAAAAAGATGCGGCCGAGCACCAGGTCCGTAGCGATGCTGGCTAGGATTGCCAGCGCTGTCTTCTGATAGCTCTCGAGCATGCCGAACGAGAGGTGTCCTCCAACCAGAATGCAGGTAATAAAAATAGGCGCGACGTAGCGGTTATCTAGACTCAGCCAGCGTTTCCGTGGAGGCACATCTGCAGGGCGCGCGACGGGCGCGATGGTCTGCTCGTTCACGCAGGCTCTTTGATCTTGAGAAGTTGATCTACGGCGGGACTATCGATGGTTTGAATCTTGCCGGACGTCCAGCGAATCACTGCCTTCTCTACGTGCGCATCTTTGCCCAAACCGAAATGCAGGCGCCGATCGTTCTGCGCGGCGAATCCGCTGCCTCCAGAAACTTCCTGTTTTTGCAGGTGCCCATTCCAGTAGAGAGTCACCTGGGCGCCGATCGCGCTGCGATTGCTCGCGGTGCCTTCGAGCGCAAATTCGATCCACTTGTTTTCCGGCGTCACCGTATTCTTGTAAATCAGCAGCGGCCCTTTTTGGTTCGCCACGACGGCATCCAGGACTCCGCGATTCCACAAGTCCACGAGAGCCACCGCACGCCCGTCGTAGGTGTCCGTCACGCCGACCGCCTGCGCGACGTTGATGAACTTTCCGGCGCCGTCGTTCAACCACACGCGCTTTTGCTGATATCCCGACAAGCTGCGGCCCTCCATCGCCGGCCAGTTGTTAGCATCAATAATAATGATGCTGTTGCCTCCGGCAATTTTCGAGAAGTCGTACCAGTAGCTGCGATTGCGGTCCAGCGAAACGTATCCGTTCGTGAGATATAGATCTAACGTGCCGTCATTATTCAAATCGCCAAATTGTGCGCCAAAACTCCATCCGCCGAGTTCAACACCGAGGTCGCGCGCCAAGTTTTCAAACTTCAGCCCGCCGCCCGCCGTTCCTTCCTTCGCTATCCACAAATTGTTTCCCTGAATCAGTACGCCATCTTCGGAAATGTTCGAAACGTACAGGCAGTAACGGCCATCGTTGAGGATATCGCCGAACGCGGCATTCATTCCGCTCTTTGGCGAGAAACCGACGCCGGTTTGCGCACTCACGTCGTGAAAATGCGTGCCATCATTAAAATAGAGTTCCGACACGCCGTAATCGTTGGCGATAAATAAATCAGGATGGCCGGTGTCGCGCAAATCCGCCGCCGCGGAGGCCAAGGCCCAGCGGCGACTGTTGACACCCACCTCCGCGCTGACTTCCTTGAATTTGCCATTGCCAAGATTGTGGAACAAGTACTTCCGGCCACCGTTCTTCGCATACTCGAAACTATCCGGCATGATTCGCGTGGACTTCAGGTGCCACAGGTCCACGTCTTCGGAATAGTAGCCGCCGATGAAAAAATCCAGCCGGCCGTCGCCATCGTAGTCGAACCACAGAGCGGTGTTGGCATTCACCCAGGGCGGAAGGCTGGCCTGTTCCGTGACGCGCGTGAAACCGTGGCCGCCGTCGTTGTGATAAAGCTCAGGCCGTCCCCACTTGATCAGCAGCAGGTCTTCGTATCCGTCATTGTCGTAATCGCCCCATACGGCACTCATGGAAACGCCGGTCCCGGGCTTATTCACGTCTGCGATGCCCATTTCTTCGGCTACATCCTTGAAAGTGCCGTCGTGAAGATTGTGGTAAAGGGCATTCTTACTGCCTTCGCGGCTGTTCGTAACGTAGATGTCGGGCCAGCCGTCGCGATCGTAATCCACGATCGAGACGGACGCGCCCATGGAAGCCACTTGCGGCATGATCGGTTCCAATCGAGCGTCGAGCTGGGGCGCTTGATGGACAAAGTTGACACCGGCGGCGTGAGAAACCTCCCGGAAATAAAAACCGTGGTGAGCAAGCGCGGTCTGGGCATCGAGCTCCGATTTGGCGGCGCTCCGGCGGGCCGAGGCCCACTTGATCGCCAAAGGCAACGCCAGCATCCCCACGAAGAGAATGCTGACGATGATCCGGGCCGTGCGATTTTGTGTCACCTAGGAGGATCGCTCCTCAATGCGTTCTGAAAAACTTCCGGGGTCATATAACGAGTATGATATTTCTGCCAGTCTTCGGGGTGCTGACGATACGGCCATTGGTCCTCGAGGCTGCCGGGCCGTGTGGTGTATTGTTGCTTTGCGTGGTACGGCAGAGGCAACACTGTTTTCGAGAAAGTGGAATTGAAATCGCCGTCTTTAATCCAGCCGTCGCCGATGACAACGTAGTCGCGCAGCCACCCGGCCGGCGGCGGAGGTTGCTCCGGGAAGCGCAGCGACATCTCGTCACCGGAGTTCACGATCACGTATCGGTCATCTATCTTTGTGAGCAGCTCGCGCGCGTCGCCGTAGCGCGTGTAATAGCCGATCAGATCGCGCCAGCGCTGCTTCGTGCTCACCAGGTTATTGTAGTCCGGCACTTCGGGCGCGCCGGAATCAGGTCTGCTGATGGCGGAATAGCCGCGATAGTGCAGGTCCGCGTAGCTGGGCTCCAGGCGGACCGTTTTTAGCGGCGCATTCGGCATACCCTGCGCCCATTCGATGCAGTCCCAATAAATTTCCAGGTTCGTGCGGATACGCACGCGCCGCGGCGTGCCGAGACGGAAAACATTTGTTAGATTGAAGAGGACAGTTTTCTTGCGGCCTGCGGGAAAACCCAAATTCGATTGCGCGGTGACCCAGCCGCCGCGTCCGTCGGGAACTTCGAGGCTCATGCCCTGCGCGCGCCAGCGGTGGCCTTGAGTAATGGCTACGTTCAACGACGACTCGGTATCGTGAATCGAGCCTTGCCCGATCAAATAGAGCGGACCGCTCTTGGGCGCGTCGTCGCCCAGGTCCACTTCGAGATAGTGATCGCGCGTGATGCCTTGATATTGGCCTCGCCCAAAATCATCCAGGGCTCTTCCGTCGAGTGTGTTGACGACATCGGTGACGTCTTTGCCGTTGTCGTCAATCGCGCGAGCGATCTTGTGAGGTGTCGAGACGGTGGTGACGCCCAATTTAGGCGGGGGAATCGAGAAGCGCTCGTCCACGAAAATTTCGGTCCCCGCTGGATGATCCACGGTCATCAGCGCCAGATAATCGTAGTAGTACACTTCCCAGAGTTCCGCGGTGATGCGCAAGTCGTAGTAACCGTCGTGCGGGGCGAGCTGATCGCGCCCGATCTTGTACCACTCTGCGGTCGTTTCGACGCGCGCGGTGCCAATCGTATTGATGCGTAGGCCGATTGCGGAGCCCCAGGGCACGGCATCCTTTATGAATTCCATGCCTTTGCCATTGTAGGCAAACAGGAACGGGCAAGAAGCCTTCAGGCGCTGTTCGGTGACCACTTCGGTGTCCGCCGGGACTCCGAATTCGGCGCGCACTGTGCCGTTGGGCCAGACAACGCGCACGACGTCGGTGCTGGTTTGATTTCCCAATCCAAAATGCACCTGCGGTCCAGTTATGGGCTGCTTCTGTACCAGCAGGCCGGAGCGGATTTCAATTTCGCCGCCGACGCCAAAGGGATTGATGCGCTGGTCGCCCACCGCCTGTTTGGCATGCGGGCGCACGACTTGCCAATGATAATTCTTCGACCCGTGATTCACGGCCTGCAACGGTTGCCCGTCGCCCGTAAGAGCGAGGAGATCGAGGTGGCCATTGCCGGTTATATCCGCTGCGTCCGATATCAGGCCAGGGACGCGCGCCTGCCCGAAGGGATGCTCTAGCAGCACAAATTTACCCTTGTCGTCTGCAAGCCAAACCAATGCCCCGGCGGAGTTATGGCTGGCATCCCATGACGCAGGGGTTAGAAACATATCGAGTGCGCCATTGTTATCGAGATCCGCGACGCGCAAGCGCACTTCGCCTGTGAGATAATCCGGGACATTGGGACCAGTGGGGATGTGGGCGATCTCCGCGACGTCCAGCACCTTTCCCTCGCGCTCGTCGGAAATTCGCACAATTGCGCCGTCCGCCAGGACGGCGAGGAGATCGAGAACGCCGTCGTTATCAACATCAGCAACGTTGAGGGCTTTGACCGACGGAAAATTGGCAGGCAACGCAAGCTCACGGAACTGGGCCTGGCGCTCATTGTGGAAAACATGGAGGCGGCCTGCGCTGTCCACTATGGCGGCGTCGGGATTTCCGTCGGCATCAAAATCAGCCCAGGCAAATGCGCGCAGGCCGCTGACGCCGGGAAAAGGGTGAATCGAAGTGAAGGTGCCGTCACCATTATTTCGTAAGACCAGCGGCAGTCCTTCCTTCGCACCCATCACAACGTCCAAATCGCCATCCGCTTCAATGTCCACCGCCCACGCGCCCCTGTAGCTGGCATTGATTACGGCTTTCGGCAATTTCGCTTGGGCCGTCACGTCGGTAAACGATTTCGGATTGTCCTGGCGCATGAAACGCACGCCGCCGGCTCCGGCAACGACCAGATCGTTTCTGAAATCATAGTTGAAATCAATTGGCACAATGCCTTCGGGCAGCGGCGCGACGCCGCCGGGCCCACCCGGAAATGGAAACGTGGCTCCGGTGGAAAGATGCACTTCGCGACCATTTGCTGTCGCGACGATGGGAGGTCCAGCACTGCCTAGGGAGATGGCGCCGATCCACTGCCATCGCTTGGCATCCGGATTCGCGAGAGGTTGCGGCGCGAAAGTAAGCGCCGTGTCCGCTGCGGCCGGGACGAAAGTAGGTGATTCCAATCGCAGAAAATGAGTTAAGGGCTCGGCCTCTTCGCCGGGTGCGGCCTGGAGGACGGCGAGGCTTTCGCGGAACTCGGCAACGCGCATCAGCGTGTTGCGCAAGAAAGCGGTGCGCATGGCGGCGGCATGCACGTCCGCACCGGCCGCCGCAGCCTGCAAAGCCGCAAGTTGTTGTTGCACTTCCGGCGGCCACTGGGATGATCGCGCGCTGATCTGCACAAGCGCGGACTTGAGCGTCGCGGCATCGCCGTCTTTCGCTGCCGAGCGAGCGAGGTCGAGCCAAGCCGCCAGGTTATCGGGCTGGGCCTTCAGAATATCCTGGATCAGCGATTTAAACTCCGCATCGCTTTTAGGACCGCCCTGGCGCTCGACTTCCTGTGCCAGCTGATATGCGGCGCGATAGTTTTGCGGATTAATTTCGACGGTCTTGCGCCAGTCGGCGATCGCTTCCTTGGAATTGCCGCGTGTGCTTTGCAGAATTCCCAGCAAATAATAAATTCGATCGTTCTTGGGAGCCAGGCTGCGGGCTCGCTCCAATCGCTCGGCGGCAACATCCAATTTCCGCTGGCGCAAGGCAAGCACTCCCCAGTTCGCCCAGCCAGCGGGTTCTCCCGGGACCAGAATGGTCAACTCGGAGAGCTTGCTGTCTGCATGAACATCGTCGCCGACCTGGAGCGCGCCAAGTCCTATGTAAAAGGCCGACACAGCTTCGGCATATTCCTTCGAAGACCGATCCGGAAGTTTGTTGCGATTGCCACAGGCAGGCAAACCGAAGGACAACGCGAGACAGAGAAAAAAAAGCCTAAAGGAACGCGCCGTGCCCGGGGTTCCGGTTCGCGGCAAGCCGTGAGCGCGTTTTGTCTTGATCGGCAGCAATCTCGAAGCAACACGATGGATTCGATCTCTCCCGACAAACGTAACTGCAAAAGCCCGCAATTTTGCCGCACTGTTAGATTCAACAGTCGGGTGGCCGGCGTTAGACAACATTGACCGAACTTGGCGTTGCGACAAGATGTCTCTTCACTATGAGGGCCTATGGGCCGGGCGGCCGGATTGCCCTCGCGACGTCTGCTTAACGCAGGGATTTACCAGCAAATGTCCGAAAGCGAAGTTATCAGCAATCAGAAGCCAATTCTGAAGAACCACAAAGCCATCCTTTCAACCAAGAATCAGATCAAAACCAATCAGGAAACGATTAAGAAAAACGAAGCGTCAATCCTGAAAAATCAGACTAGCCTGAACACCATCATTAAGAACCAAGGACAAATCCTCACGTTGCTCAAGAACAATTTCTACCAGCAGCCGCATCCAAACGAATCGAGGGCTCAGGCGGTCCGTTCTTCCGCTACCGTAAAGCCTATTTCGCTGATGAAAGCTTTGAGCTGGGCCTCGGTGACTTTCTTTGGATCGAACTGGATGTTTGTGATTCCGTCCGGATAGCTGGATTTGGACCACGCAATCCCTTTCTGCTTTCCAAGCATGGTATCCAGTCCGACGGCGCAAGTAACGCAGCTGAATCCCTTAATGACAAAGGTCACGGTCTTCATTCCCTTTGCCTCGGCTGCCGCGATAGTAGCCACGCTGCTTGCTCCTAGCATCGCTACGAACTGCACAAATTGTCTGCGAAACATTTTTGTCCTCCTTTTTGTCGAACATTGGCGAATTCCCATAAGAACTCGTTCACTTCGCCGACGCAATGCCCGCCTCATACCTCCACGGAGCCTGCGCAGACGCGGCGTCGGAAAAGCGCGTATCGGTATACTCGCTGAACTCAATCTTCTTGTTGAGGACACCGGTTTCGATCATCAGATCGCGAACCATATCGAAATCACCTTTGCGCGGAGCGAGCGGACTATAAACAACACGATCCATCGGTTTCGTCAGAGCCCATCGCAGCAACGCAGGTTTTTGATGGTAGTAAAAGCGGCCCACGAAATCGGCGGCGTCTTCACGATACGGCTTGCCTTGATCGAGCCACAGGCCGGAGCGGGCGATGCCATCGACGAGCGTCTGAACGATATCTGGACGCGAATCGATCAAGTCCTGTCTCACCACCAAAATGCAGGACATATAATCCGGCCAATATTCCCGCGCCTGAAACAAGATCCGTCCATAGCCGCCCATTTCCGCTTGCGAGGGAAACGGCTCACCCATGGAGAAGCCGTCAATCGCACCGGCGGCGAGAGCGCCAGAAACATCGGGCGGCGCCATTTCCACCATTTTGACTTCACCGGGTTCGAGTCCCCAGACTTTCATGGCACGGAACAAAAGCAATCGCTCGTCGGAAAAGCGGCTCGGAATGGCAATCGTGCGTCCCCGCAGATCACAGACGGTCTTGACCGGTCCGTTCTTGCGCACAACCACGGCACTGCCGTAGCGATGGCCAAGATAAACCACTTTGATCGCAACGCCTTGGGAGACAAGAGCGATGGCAAGCGGCGCCACGATAAACGCCGCCTGGACCTTGTTGGAAATTAGCGCTTCTTTGATCTCCGGAAAACCCTGGAACAAGCGCGGCAGGAAAATCTCGCCATTATTGGAGAATTTGGATATGTAGTCGGTCACCGGGCAGGTGAGCTGGCAGGTCACCGGGATGTAGGCCACAGTAATCTTTCGCTTCGAGACAGGCAGATGATCATTCAGGACCGCCGGCCAATTCACGTTGAGGTAGCCATGCAGAGCCGAAATCAGCACGAGCCATCCCAGCCCGAAGATCAAAACACTTTTCTTAAAACTCATTGCGGAAACCCCAACGGATCGATTTGAACCGCTCGAGCCTGCGAAAACCAAAATCCAGAATCAAACCGATCACTCCGATCATGAGCATGGCCGCGACAACAAGGTCGTAGCGTTTGCCCGAATTTCGCGAATCGATCACGAGATACCCAAGTCCGGAATCAACTGCGACCATTTCTGCTGCGACTACCACCAGCCATGCGATTCCGAGCGCCAGCCGCAGCCCTACGATGATCTGCGGGAGCGCGGCAGGAAAAACCACCTTGGCGAGAACTTGGCGTGGTGAAAGGCCAAAGTTGCGGGCCGCGCGACGATATACCGAGGACACATTCGAAACACCATCGACGCAGGCGACCACGATCGGGAAAAACGCTCCCAGGAAAATCAAGAAAATTGCGGCATTGTCGCCCACACCAAAAAAGATGATCCCCACTGGAATCCACGCGATCGGGCTGATCGGCCTGAGGATTTGCATCACCGGATTCACGACCTGATTTGCCTCAGGATACCAGCCAAGAATCAATCCTATGGGTATGCCCAAGGCCACCGCGGCGCCAAATCCTATCACCACGCGGCGCAAAGAGTTCGCAATGTCAGGCCAGAGAACATTTTTGTGATAGAGCTCAACAATGCCTCTTTCCACCTGAACCGGCGCGGGGAAAACTTTGGTTCCCGACCAGATCACCAGGTAGTGCCACAGCCCCAGCAAGACAGCGAACGCCACCAAAGGCCAAAACAGCCGTTCCCACTTATTTGGCTCTGCGAGCTGGCTCATATTCTGCAGGCTAATCCGATCTGTTGAAGGATGCCGTCACGAAGCTCCAAATAACGCGGCGAACTTATCTCCCGGGGGTGCGGGATGTCGACATTCACGGTTTTTTGAACGACGGCGGGGCGCGCGCTGAGCACCACGACGCGATCCGCCAACTGGACCGCTTCGTCGATATCGTGAGTCACAAAGACGATCGTCTTGCGCTCCGCCTCCCAAATGCGCAGCAATTCTCCACGCATGATGTGACGGGTGATGGAATCCAGGGATCCGAACGGTTCGTCGAGGTAGAGCATGTCCGGATTCACCGCCAAAGCCCGCGCCACTTCCAGCCTTTGCTTCATGCCACCGGAAAGCTCTGTGGGATATGTTTCCTCAAAACCCTGCAAACCTACCATCTTGATGTAGCGTGCGATGCGCTGTTTGCGTTCTGCAGCCGGCAGGTTGAACAGTCCGAAACCGATGTTGCCCTCAACGGTCAGCCACGGAAAAACGCCCCGCTCCTGGAAAACGAAAATACGGCGGGGATCCGGGCCACGTACAACTTCGCCATCGATCTTGACCGATCCGCTTGTAGGGGAAAGAAATCCACCCATCACATTCAAAAGCGTCGACTTTCCGCAACCTGAAGGCCCAACAACGCAAACAAATTCCCCGGCGGTCACGCCCAAATTTATATCCTGAAGCACAGGGATGGTTTTGTCGTCGCGGGTGAAGACGATATTCAGGTTTTCCACTTGCAATTTCGTTCCCACCACCGGAAGTGGACTTATGGTTTCACTCACCGCCATTCCTAGTCCGCCGAATACGCCCAGCGGAACGATCTGACTTTTTCAAGCGAGCGCATGGCAGTATCGAGCAGCAACCCGATGAGCCCGATGATAACCATGCCGGCGATCACCAGATCATAGCGATTGCCAGCGTTGCGCGCATCGACAATCAGGAAGCCCAACCCCGAATCCACCGCAATCATCTCCGCCGCTACCACCACCAGCCACGCCACGCCTAGAGTGATGCGTAATCCGACGAGCAACTGCGGAACCACGGCCGGATACAACACCCTATAAACAAGATCGGCCGGACGCAGCCCGAAATTGCGACCCGCGTTGATATACACCGGAGGAATGTTTCGAACTGCGTTGATGGACGTCAGAAGCAACGGAAAGAAGCAGCCCAGAAAAATTAGAAAGATCGAGGAAGCATCCCCCACTCCAAACCACAGAATCGCCAGCGGGATCCAGGCCAAAGGAGAAATCGGACGGAACACCTGCACCAATGGGCTCAAGGCCATCTCCGCCCGGCGATACCAGCCAATCGTAAGTCCTAGAGGAATCGCGAGGAAAGCCGCGAGGCTAAAGCCCCAAGTCACACGGAAGAGCGAAGCAACCACGTATTTGAACAAGAATCCGTGACGCACCAGATCTATGATGCCACCGACGACGCCCCACGGGCCGGGCAAGATATACGCAGGGTGCCGGCTCACGGCGACCTGCCAAGCAACGAGCAAAACCGCGATGAAGGCAATGGGCCGAAGCCACACCATCAGTTTCAAGACCGTCTACCTCTTCTTTCTGTCCTTTTCCAAGTGACGGTCTCGGCCACCCTCGTTTTTGCTAAAGGTTGCGCGCGTTGCTCGAGCTGATACAAGAAAATGAAGGACTTAGGAAGAGTGTGGCGCATGCACCGAACAGGCTTACGCCTTCGGCTCGAGGGTTCGAGGCGTATCCTCCCGCATTTGGACAAGCTGGGAGGTTAGCATCCGCTGCTGTAACCCATCAATAATATAAAACAACTATGCACAGGATGATCGTTATGGCCGATTCCGTTTGCAATTCCCGTTCAATTCCGAGGTGGGTTGACTCGCGGACCAGGAGATGTGGCTGTGAAATTTGCAAAAACTGCCAAGCGGGACCGATAGACTCCGTCACGGCGGCGAACGCGCGCCTCGATCTCGCCTGGTTCTCCTGAGCCCAACTGCTCTTGCCATTTTTCCATTAGGGGCCCTATGTCTTGCGCATGGAAAGCAGCTTGCCAACCCCAACCGTGCGATTCTTCCGGGGACAGGCCTGTGTACTCATGCCATCGTTTGTTGAGGAACTCGTTCGGACCATCCGCCAGATTGCACCAAGCCATTGTGGGGATCGTATCAATCACCTGCCGTAGTTTGGCCTCAGACTTTTGAACCTGGTCAAGCGCATTTCTGAGCGCTTCCTGTGCTCGCTTTCTATCTTCAATGTCGGTCGGAGTTACGTACCAACGTACGACTTTTCCGTTTTCGTCTAGCACTGGGCTGTAGCGGATCAAGAACCACCGGTGCTTGCCATCTTTCCCAAGAACCCGTTGCTCGTTTTCGAATGGAATAGTGCCGGTAAGGTTTTTCTGCCGCTCTTCTCGAAGCCTTTGCACATCCTCATGATGGAACACCCGATCCCGGAAATCGTTGGACTGCACTTCGTCCAAAGACAACCCCGTATATTCAAGCGCATCGCGGTTTGCATAAATGGCCTTCCCGTTTGGATTTAGAACGATGATGGTTTGTGGAATAAGATCAACGATTCCCCTCAACTCTTCTCGCTCCTGACGGAGCTGTGCCTCAGTGTGTGCGATTCCCCGGTGTCTGCGTCTTGCATTTTTAGGATTCCCCTTGCGCACATTCTAATGACATTCCATTCGGAAACGAAAGACGTTGGGATTTTCTTTGGGTTCCTTGACGATCAGGTTTTCTTGGTAAGGAAAGATCATCGAAGCGTTACAGGTCGGAAGGCAGCGCCGTCGGCGAATTAGCGGCAAGTTGGCTGCGTGGGCCGGTCTACCAGTGGGAGAGCTAATAAGATTAGGCTCGGGACCAGCAGGGTCCAGGTTGTTAAGCGGGACACCAGCGCTGATCCAAGTATTGCTCCGCCGAGGAAAGCAGTCCATATGCCGGCCAACAGTGTGGCGCGCGCCCAGCGCGTATCCCAAGAACCCTGCGCTTCTGGCAGCGGTGCGCGTCTAATTCCTAGGGCGACGTGCTGAGCCAAGCTGTTCAGATCTCCGGTCACGAAGCCCAAGCTCACGGTCTGTCCGCCGACGTGAGTGATCGATGTATTCAGGATGCCCATCGCGCTGCTAAGAATCATGATGCACATCCAACCTGGCCACGTCCAGTAGGCAGCAGCGGAGCCAACCGTTAGCATAGCCGCGACCAACGCAAAAAGCCGATGCGACTGATGACGTTGACCAGTCTGCACGACGAGTGTCCCCAGGAAGATGCCGAGCAGAAAAACAGGAATCGGGAGGAAACTGTGTCCCGCCGCGGCGAGCTTGGCCTGTCCGGCTTGCGAACCGCCGACGGTCGTGTTGCCACTCATGAACGAAGCGAAAACGCCGAATTTCAAAAGCGTGTAGGAATCCACGTACCCGGAAACCAGCGCGAGGGCGCCGGCTCTCCGCCATTCGGTGCTTACGGCCTTTTGCGATGTCGGCACGGTCGCTCCTCCACAGTCGAGATCCTCGTGCTCGTGTATTCGATGCTTTTGCCAGTTACGCAAGCCGATGCGGGCGCGGTCCAGAGCTCGGGTCAAAACATAGAAATCCCATGCTATAACACACTAATGCGCCTAAGTGATTACGCGCCCCGGCCATCGGCTAGCAATGCGAATGCGACCGAGCGGTTTCGCATCGCGACCGAAGGATGGGGCGCCAAGCTTCTCGCGCGCCAATCTCCGGCTGGCAACTGTGGCGGCCCCCAGGGGGGACCGGGGCTTGCTTGTTACCCTCTACAGTCTCGTGGTGTTGATGGACCTCGGTCTCGACCCCGCCAGCAAACAGGCCCGCGACAAACGATTCGAAAAAGCTGGTGCTCTTCGCCAGCTCCGCTGTTGCGGGCGTGCCGAGCCGCCCTACGCGGGAGCAAGGGCTCGCCTGGCGCCGAGAAATCCTCGGGTGGCAGCCTCTCCTGCGCACCCTGTTTCTGACTGAAGCTGCTCTGTGGAAGTTCCGAGCCAAATCCTTCGGCTATGAGTTGCCGGAGCCGGTGCGCCTGGCGCAGCGGGCGTTTGACGATCAGGCGGCAAATTTGCTTGATGGCATGGCCGACCGGATGGAAGGCGTAAGGCCAAAGCAGGAGACGAATCTGGAAAAGGCATCAGAACATCTAAATCAGGCGATCGAGGCCTTCCGTTCAGAACATCCGCAAGATGCGCTCTCCCCTCAGATCCAGACATTTTTCGCCCTTTCAAGCAGTCCGGTCAGGCAGGGTAGTGAGCAGGGGAAGCAGTGCGACCTCGCGACCAATGGTATAGCGAGTGCGCGGCTTGCGCGCCGTCACTGCCTGGGCGATGACCTTGGCCGCGGCATCGGCGGACAGGCCCGACTCCATTGCCGACGCGGTCTGCGCGGTGATGGCTTCCACCAACCTGCCGTAGCGCTCGCTTTGTTCGGGCGTCATGGTCGACGCCACCTCTTCGGCTCTGGCGATCGCCCGATCCCCGATTTTCGTACGCACAGCGGCCGGTTCGACCACAACCACCTGGACGCCGAGCGGAGCGATCTCGCGTCGCAAGGAATCACTGACGGCCTCGAGTGCGAACTTCGTGCCCGCGTAAGGACCATAGGTGGCCATGGCGATCCTGCCGCCCACAGAGCTGATGTTTATCACCCGCCCCTTGCTGCGGATCAGGGCCGGCAGGAGTGTCTGGGTAACGGCGATGTGGCCGAAGAAGTTGACCTCGAAAAGGTGTCGCCACTGGTCGAGCGCGAAGACCTCGACCGGTGCGTTGGCCCCCATGCCGGCGTTGTTCACCAGTGCCCGCACTTCCCGCCCCTGCGGGTCGCCGTGTATCCGATCAGCTAGCGCCCGAATGTGGTCCGGATTGGTGATGTCGAGGATCAGTGGCTCTATATTCAGAGTCCGGATTGCGTCCGCGTCCTGGTCGCGCCGGATGCCCGCTAGGACGTGGAATCCCCGCCGAGCCAGTTCACGTGCCGTGGCCTCGCCGATGCCGCTGGATGCACCCGTTATGATGACGATCTGTTGGGTTTCAACTGACGCTGTCATGACTGTGCTCTTTTCTTCGTCGGGCGGGGAGCGAAGCGCGCTGCGAGGATCTGCGTCCGCTGTTCGAGCACCCCCATCGAGGGCTGGTCCGCGAGCAACCCGTCCATCGCGAGCAGAAAAACCTCGGCACTCGTTTCGTCGCCCAGGATGGCGACGACGCATCCGAGCGCGACCTTGCGATAGAGCGCCTCACTCTCGGGGGCGATCCGCTGACAGACCTCGACAAACGCACTCCCCATGGGCGTGCCGACCATCTCAGCATAGGGCTCGAGCACCAACAAACGGCACACGCTGACCAAGCGCTCGGAAAGTCTGCCAGGCCCATTCGCCGCCTGCTTCGCCGCGGCTTTCCGGGAGACTAGCCAGTCCAAGAAGACGGCCTGATAGATCTCTTCCTTGTCCTTGAAGATCCGATAGAGCAGTGTCCGCGATAGATTGGCGCGCTTGGCGATGTCCTCGAACGTCGTCTTCGCAAAGCCGAAGTTCAGGAAGCACCAGCGTGCGGCGGTCAGTATCTTCGCGCGCCTGACGGTAGCCTCGTCGATTGTGATCGTCGGCATGTAGACATAATGACAAAATAAGCGCTTTATGTCAAAATGTATCGAACAGACGATATCAATCGCTGTATGTCGAGAACGTAACGCAAGGCACGACGGTATCATTGAAGACGACAACCAAGGATGGATTGGTAGTCTGGCAGGCCGACAGGAGTCCTTCTTATCCGCCGGTGGTCGATATCACCGAGACATTCAACTCCGACGGCTCGCTGGAATCGCGACGAGATCAAGCAGCAACACGAAACCACCGAAACAGACCGTTTCAACGGCTTCCCAATCTATGGGAGCAAGCTGTCGAACGAAGTCGCGCCGACCGACACGCTATTCCTGAATGCCTCATTCCAAATCACAGGCGACCAGGGGCAGTCGAGTTCGCAGCATTCCTTCTTCGAGGATTCGTTGGGCCGGTGCTGCAGCCACGGCCTAACGGCAGCGAACCGTGCCACGAGACGCGTTTTTCACTTGCTGCCCAGTCGCGTGATGAGCGTGTCGATAAACCGTCGGTTATCCACATCGACGGCGACGTGCACGTTTGGCTGAATCCTAGTCAGCCCGACGGTGTCCCAATGATCGCCGGCCGGTACATTCTTTTCGACCGACCCAGTTCGATTGGCGACAGTCTCACCGCGCGCAAAATCTCCGCCAGTTTCCACGTCCACACGCAGGAATTTCGTCTGAATAAAGGTCGGATCGATCACGGCCCCTACAGCCAGCGCGTCATGCACAGCCCCGCCGCCCGTCGCTTCACCAATCGAAATTTGATACCGAGCGATGGCCGCAGCAAGATGCGCGATGGGTCCGGGCTGCGCAGCAAGCTTTTCTGCGTCGGCCGGCGTGATAGGAGTCTTTTCGGTGACGTCGAGACCAACCATGGTCACCGGCCAACCGGCGTTGAAGACAATCGAGGCCGCCTCGGGATCCTGATAAATGTTGTATTCCGCAGCGCCGTTAACGTTCCCGCCGGAAATTGAGCCACCCATCAGAACCACTCCATTCACCAGCGGCACGATGGACGGATCTTTTCGCACCGCCAGCGCCACATTCGTCAACGGCCCGATCGGGACAATCACAATTTCGTGTGGATACCTGTGCACCAAATCGATAATCAAGTCGGGACCAAACCGCTTGTCGCCGTCGCATTTGCTGGGAGGCGTTTCCGCGCCGCCAAGCCCATTTGCGCCATTCCAGTAGGTACCGGTAACGAGTCTCTGCAATAAAGGATGTTCAGCGCCCTTGGCCACAGGAATATCGCAGCGCCCAGCGAGTGAAAGTACTCTTAGCGCATCCTCAAACCCCATCTGTGCGGTAACGTTTCCAGCCACGACGCTGATTCCTTTAACCTCGACTTCGGGCGAATAGATCGCCAGAAGTATCGCCAGCGCGTCGTCGGTCCCCGGATCGGAATCAATGATAATTTTTTGAGGTGCAGACGCCGCAGGCAGTGTTCCCGCAGAAGCGCGAGCCCCGATCGACATCAAAAACCCAGCACACAGCACAGAGAACATTACGCAAACTCTTTCCGAGCGAAGCTTCATTCGATCTCCTCCTCAATGTTTCGTGTGCCGGCCGGACTCGTCTCACGGTCCGACCCGTGGTAGGAAAGAGCATTTACAGGAAAAGCCAACCGGGCGCAAGTCTGAAAAAGAGCGTTCCGGGAGCGGACGGCTGTTGGCGAATGGTCTCTACGGCTTCACGCTATACGGCCGTTGCGCAATTCATCATGATGCGTTCGAAGAGGTAAGAAACCTGTTCTTCAGCGTTCTTCTGCGGGTGTAGGATAGCAGGGACCTCGCTATCAAATCGGAAACGCGCGATATGGAAATGGAGAATCCTCAGCCAAGCGCTGCCTCCCTGGTGATGGGTTTGGGCACCAAACCCAAACTCGCATTCTGGTGGTGTGCAGTTCCCATGGCGTTGGCGAGCGTCCTAGCCATAACACTGGTGGCCGTTCTTTCCTTCGGATTCTATGGCCTGGCCACGATTCTGGGCAAGGTTCGCCGGTTACGCGATGCCTATCAATTTCTCTCCAGGACTTACGACCGCTTAGTCGCTCAGCTGAGCCAAACAGTTTTGCGGGATCCTCGAGACGCTCCGGCCTTACGGCTCATGATTTCCATTAGCCTTACCGCTATACCAATTTTCCTGATTCAGCTCGTTTTAGGGAAACCTCAACTGCTGCTCGCAGCCGCTTTCTATATTTCTCTTTTTGGTCCCAAGTTTCAGCGGTTTGTAAGACTGTTCAGCGCCAAACACCTGGAAGCGCACCGGCCGCACGGCTACTTCGCCGAGAAGTACAATAAAGTCTTCGGCCGCTACATCGAATTCTTTCTGGGGTACCTGTACGGGAACGTTCCGGAACTCGATCGGACGGTTCACGTTCGTCTCCACCATAAAGAAAACGGCGGATTCGATGACACGGCAGAATCCAGGGCCTACGATCGAACGAGCCCGCTGGATTTCCTGCGGTATCTCTCGAATAACTTTTGGACGCTTGTGGGCATTACTCCATACGCCTATTTTAAGGTTAGAGGTGACGAAAAGAACCGAAAACGCCTCTTACGGGGAATGATGCTGTACTACGCTTACTTCGCAGCAGTCTTCGTCTACGATTGGAAAATCGGGATCCTTTTCGTATTGGTTCCTCTTCTTCTGCATGAACTTCATCATGGCGATCGCCGCCTGGGTGCAGCACGCTTTCTACGATCCCGAACATCCCGAGGATTATTTTGCGCATACCGTGACCGTTCTTGATGAAATCAACTTCATGAACGAGGGATATCACCTCTGCCATCACCACCGCGCTGGCCTGCACTGGACCGAGATGCCGGAGCATTTCGAGCGGATCCGCGACAAGATGAGAGAGTCCGGCTCGTTAGTCTTCCGGGACATGGATTTTATGGGACTTTTTATCGAGTTGACCCTCCGCCGAAGAATGGACGTACTCGCCGAGAAGCTTATTCCCTGGGAGCCCATGAGTCAGGAGCAGAAATTGGCTTTGCTGGCGAGTAGAACCAGGCTCGGGGCTCGTTAGCCGCGACAAATTAAAAACGGCGGCGCTCAATGCCGCTCTCGAAGCACCTGGTTCCAGCTATGTGCCGCATTACTTGCGAGCTCGATGGCTTTTGACAATCGATAGCAACCGGGCCGAGTCTTTGGGTGTAAGCGCTGCTACCTGCTTTGCGTTCACTTTTCACCATACATTCGTTACTTTGCGGGCTTGCAAGTACGATGGTGACATCGTCGCGCGCGCCGAACTACCAGAAACACGCGAGGGATAGATGAAAATCAGCATCCGACAGATTCTGGTCGTTGCAATGTTCCTCGGCCTGGTCCAAGCGATTGTGTCTACGGCGCAATCTCCTGACCTCGCGCTCGAAGGCGGCAGGGTCTATCGCTCCCCCACGGCCACTCCCATGGACAACGCGGTCGTCCTCATCCGCAACGGCCAGATCACCGCTGTAGGGAAGCGTGGCGAGGTAAAAGTCTCGAAGTCGACGCAGGCGATTGACTGCTCCGGCAAGTTCATCGTCGCCGGTTTCTGGAATAGCCATGTGCACTTCGAGAACGGCTGGCACGACGCCGCAACTGTTCCTGCCGACACGCTTGAATCCCACATGCAGGAAATGCTGACGCGCTGGGGTGTTACGACCGTCTGGGATCTGGGATCGGAACCAGCCAATACGCTGGCGTTGCGGCGGCGCGTGGAATCAGGCGAGGTCCCCGGGGCACAAATCCTGATGGCCGGAGACATTTTCCCCAAGAATGGCCACCCTGTTTATCTTCCAGCTGAAATGAAGCTGCCCGAAGCTGCCACTCCGCAAGAAGCCGAACAGATGGCCCAGCAATATCTGAAGACGGGGCTGGACGGGATCAAGTTGTTTACCGGCGCTTTTATGGGCGATAAGCCGGTCATCAACATGGATACCGCTATCGTAAAGGCGGCAGTAGACGTTGCGCACGCGCAGGCTAAACCGGTTTTCGCGCATCCGCAGAATCGCGCGGGGGTGGACAATGCGTTGGCTGGCGGCGTCGACATACTTGCACACACGATTCCGACAGAAGGCAGTTTCACCGTCGGGGAGATGGCACGGATGAAGCAACAGCACACCGCGCTGATTCCGACCTTGACTCTGTGGACGACGGTAGTGCAAAACCCGGCCGTGGCAGAGAGATTGGTGCAGTCCGGAGCCGATGAATTGAAGTCCTACTTTACCGAGGGCGGGACGATTTTGTTCGGCACCGATGTCGGATTCGAGACCAAGTATGACACCACGCAGGAATTTGAATTCATGGGGCGGGCGATGGGCTGGCGGGACATTTTGGCGTCGCTGACGACGAATCCAAGCGCATACTTCAAGGCGACCACCAAGGGCAGGATCGAAAAAGACATGGACGCTGACCTGGTGGTGCTGGACGCCGATCCCGCGACGGATGTCAGAAACTTGGCGAAGGTGGCGTACACAATAAGGCGCGGAAAAATTATCTTCAGCAAATAACCAATCATTGAGTGCAGTAAAGTAATACGACTGCGCTACGCCTCAGTCAGTTGCTCGGTTCCGCAAATTCAGCTTGGAAGGGTAAATGATGGCGATCCTCGTCACTGGTGGAGCGGGATACATCGGCAGCGTCACCGTCGAACTGTTGCGCGCAGCGGGAGAGCGCATCGTGGTAGTGGACAATCTGTTCCGCGGCCATCGTCAAGCCGTTGATGCCGATGTACCTTTCTACAAAGGTGACATAGGCGACCGTGCTCTGCTCGCGCGCATCCTTAAAGAACACCCAATAGAATCGTGCGTCCACTTCGCGGCTTTGGCTTATGTCGGCGAGTCGGTGCAAGATCCGGTCAGATATTTTCAGAATAATCTCGAACAGGGCGTCGTCGTCATGAGCGCATTGCTCGAGGCGGGCGTGCGCCGTGTAGTATTCTCGTCCACTTGTGCTACTTACGGTGAAACCGACCAGCCAACCCTTTCCGAGACAACCCCGCAGTGGCCGGTGAATCCTTATGGCTGGACCAAGCTGATGATGGAGCGTCTGCTTGCGTCCTACGACGTCGCCTACCAATTAAAGTTTATCTCGCTGCGCTACTTCAATGCCGCAGGCGCAACCGAAAAGTGCGGGGAGCACCACCAGCCGGAATCGCACCTGATCCCGAATGTCCTGTTCGCGGCGCAAGGAGAAACTCCGGAAGTCCCGGTGTTCGGTAAGAATTTTGCAACTCCGGACGGCACTGCCATACGTGATTACATACATGTGGCCGATCTCGCCGACGCGCATATCCGCGCGCTCGCGCATCTCCGCCGCGGAGGCCAATCCGATTTTCTCAACCTCGGTTCAGGCCGTGGCTATTCGGTTCTCGAGGTCATAGAATCCGCGCGGCAAGTAACCGGCCGGGAAATTCGCGTCCGTTTCGAGCCGCCGCGTCCCGGCGATCCCGCGCGCCTAGTCGCCGAAGCCGCAAAAGCGAAATCGGTGCTTAGTTGGGTGCCGTCTAAATCCGATCTGAACTGCATCATCAAATCGGCCTGGGAGTGGCGCCAAAAGCATCCGCATGGCTACGACTGCTAGCCGTTAGTAAACTCGGAATAGCTGAGGATTGCAACTCCCGAAGATCGCTGCTTCGCAGCACAGGCTGCGAACAGCGGCCATCTCTAGTGTTGCTTTCCGAATCTTAAGATCGGTGCCAATGCTCTTGCGGAAGCTGGCGAGCAAATGTCATCGGCAAAGGGCACGCGACCTGTTACTGGTGATTCGGTTTTGCGAGCGGCGCTCCAACCTTCCTGTCTACGGCACGTCGCAACGCCCCGCCCGTAACTACCTCCGAAGATGAAAGCGAACTTCACGTCTCCGGGAATGATCGTGATGCATTTAGCGCAGTGGAGAAGATCGTGCGGAATACCCTTATCCGGAGTGTCCACGATTTCTTTAAATACACGCGCCGATTTATCGATTCTTTTAATGTCTTCGTCACGGTCAGCAGCTTTCGCCGCCGGAGGCATAATCACCGCCATCAGCAAAGCCAGAATGATAAAAATCCTCGTCGTCATCACTTCCTCCTATGAAAGTTTATTAACAGATTTTGTTGCGGGTTCCATCTGAATATTCCAAACATCCAGCAAATAGACCGTGTCGATTGCTGCGCGAAGTAATGCTTCCTCCACACGTTCGTCGAAGTGCTGGATGTGCATTCGGTGGCAAAATACTAACGTACTTTTTCGGGGTATCCATTGAAGCAGTCCGGCCAGCTCCTGCTCTTGTATTTCCAATGCATCATCAACGCTGCGATATCGTGGTCCGTCCGATTCTGTGAAAAGATTGATGACGATAAGGTTCTCACGCTCGGTTTTCCATTTATTCAGCGCACGGTCAGTGATCACCCTGTAAGCGAGGTTGCTTTGCAACGAGCACCATACGATGAATGCACAAGCGCAAACGGAATAGAGGACGATCACGGTAGCCATCATGCCCTGTCTCCTCTAAAACGAGGTTTCAGCACTCGAGATTTCTAGAGCCCCTGAACAATGGGCATGTCCGAGTTCCAAAACCAGTCAATCGTCGCAGCGAAACCTTGAGCGGGTCTGATCGCGAGTGGCGGGTCACTGCGCGCTTGTATTGTTGACCA
This sequence comes from uncultured Acidobacteriota bacterium, assembly GCA_963842255.1. Classification (GTDB taxonomy): domain Bacteria; phylum Acidobacteriota; class Terriglobia; order Acidiferrales; family UBA7541; genus Palsa-295. The sequence continues at coordinate 35,488 of CAWJGI010000022.1, forward strand.
CCATGTCGCCCGTGGGAGTTGCTGCCAAACTGATTGGCTTCGATCGTTCGATTTCCCGTTCTCTCGGCGCTGAATAGACGAACTCATGGCCGCTGAGCGATCCTGGATAAAACCACGCGACCAGCGCTGGCGGCTGTCCCTTCCTATCTTCCGCAAACGTCAGGATTGTTTTTCCACGGTCGTTGCCGCGGTCAATTGTGATTGTCTGTACGATTACGTTGACGGGTTTATTGTCGATGTTGAAGATTCGTATCAGGTTCACGTTCGGGTCGTTACCATCATCGATCCGCTTGAAGTAATAGGTTCCAGCAGGAAGCACCCGTCCAGGAATCCTAACGGCTTCTTTGAATGTCACTTTTGTGGCTTCGCTCATCGCGTCCGCGCGAGCGATTTGCCAGCTTCCGGCTGTTGCTAGTAAAACGCCGAGGAGTATGCCGGCAATTCTTAGCTTGCTCATCTTATGATTACCTCCCGACGACTCCCGCCGTCTGTGATTTCATTTCCCTACCTAAGAGTTTCATCATCGCGCCAACACTGCTTTGTGGCGTTGTGCCCTCAAGGCTTTACCTAGCTCAAGTTTTGAATTCTTCTCTTCATCGCGCGATTGATCGCCGCTTTCCTACAACCGGTCGCGCAATACTGCCATTCGTAAACTTCAATTCGAACGCTCAGGAGCAGGTTTAGCCTTCGGCAAACGTATTTCGAGCAAACCGTCCCTAATCTCAGCTACCGTTTTCGTGGGATTTATCGGTGCGGGGAATTGATAGGATATTAAGAACGCACGATAACCTGCCGCTGTGTCTCCACCTACTTTTTCCTTGCCGTCGTCTGTGGAGAGTCCGCAAATTTTCATATGACCGGACTCCGCAGTTACTTTCAAGTCTTCAGGACGATAAGACGCGACATCGATCAGGGCCACGAACTCATCTCCGGAGTCAGATACCTCGTTGTTAACAGGCTGCAGCACCGTTGACTCAGCCTGGTACCAGTCCTCCCAATCGTGCCCGTGGGCGCCTCCACGTCGCTCAAAGAATTCGTACGCGCGATTTGAGATCAGCTGGCCAATGTTCCTTGTGTACTCTTCCAGCGTTTCTGGAGGAACAAGTATCTGATCGACACCGGTTTGTTTACTCTGACTCTTTTGCATTGCCGCTGCTGACTGCCGTCCCATTTTTTTTCCTCCCTTATATAAGTCGTAATTTGAACCCAAACCTCGAAGTAATTGGCCTTGGCCATTACAGTTCTCTCTTATGAATTCGTGCCCCGGTGGCATATCAGCAACGGCGATGCCAATTGTGCGCAGATTCAAGATCAATAAGTTCATGGTTCTTACATGGTTAGGCTTTTATGTGAACGTCAAGCTAACACTAGGCTTCCGCGATGTGCTGAAAGCGCTCGGTGCACGTGAATAAAACGAACGCATAAAAACATGCGATGAGTTATTGAATGGCGCACCGGCAGCCGGCATTACTGGGGAGCAATTTGCACTAAGGTTAGGAAGCTACATACTTCACTTGAAGAGCAGGCGAACCAAGCTCTCGCCAATCTCGGCGCCGAGATGAACGTTAAATTTTCTGGCGTGCGTTCTATCTTCGCTTCGACGAGGGTTTGCTACTTATTGGAATCAATGACCCGAAGGAGCATTCCGCTGCCGCTGCGTATATTCAAATCGCCCCGTTCCGCCTTCAAAACAATTTGGCCTCTGGGAACGTTGCGACCGGAATTCAAAATCCTGACATCACTGTAGCCATAAACCCCGCATGCATCTGAAGCGAACACCCACAGAGCCTGCGGGGACTGATTATCGTCAACCTGACCGCGGCAGCCCTCCATCAAATTAGGACTAACGCGAACCAGCACACCGTCCGGGGGAACGGGTTCACCGACGACTTCCGATGCGTTCATCACGTGCCCGCCACCGCGGTACACCACCTCGTCTCCTCCTACCTGAGTTGTCGTATATGCTGTTGACGGCGTTCCGCGATCGGGACCGGTGTCCGGCAATTCAGCATCGTCTACCTCCAGCGGGGACGCTAGGGCTCGCAGGTTCGTCATTAAGTGAACTGTATGGTGGGAATTCGTCAGTTGATCGAATTCAAAAGTGATTTCAGCATTTTTGCCATCAGCACCAGGAGCGACGCTGACCACTTTGCCCTTTATCTGAGATCCGTCCGGCATCTTAGATCCGTTCGCGAGAGGAACGTCCTGCATGATTCGGGCCCTTATAGTGTCACCGGACTTACTTTTCTTCGAGAGTGAAGAATCCAATCGGACCGGCAGAATTATCCCGACTGGAATGGATTCTTGAGCGTATACCTGCGTACAAAAAAACAACAATCCGACGAGCAATATTGATTTCATTTGTGTCCACCTCCACTTCTTTAGAACTATTGCGAATAATTCGCTGTGTCTATCCGGTCGTCCAAAGAATTTGCGATCATCCGGCGAGCGCGGTGCATGCGAGCCTTGATGGTTCCTACTTGAACGCCCAATTTTTCGGCAGCCTCCGTGACCTTCAGTTCATCGATCTTGCAAAGCCAAACGACGTCGCGATACTTGGGCGGAATTTCCTCCAGCAGTTCCGCAACAACGTGCAAGCTTTCTCCGCGAAGATATTCCTCTTCCGGATTGAGGCCGTCGTCCGCCATGTCATCGAAGGAGAACAACCGTTCCTCTTCACATGTTTCGAAATCAAGTGTAGAGCCGATCGGTCGGCACTTCTGCTTTCGCCACATCGACCGCGCGGAATTGCGGAGAATCGTGTGCATCCAGGTGGAAAATTTGGCGCGGCATTGAAACTGATGAATATTTCGGAAGCCCAACAGCAGAGCGTCTTGCAACACGTCCTCGGAATCCTCCCGATTTCTCAGCAGGCGCTCCGCCGTCTTCCTAAGGGCCGGCATGCAGGATGCGAACAGCTCCTCAATTTCCGGATTACGGGGAGTCTCTGGTGCGCCGGGCATCGGCCGACTCAGGTCACCCTTATGAAGCTCGAGCGTTTCCTTCAAATTGGTCTCCTGACAACGGATTGAGATCCGTCATATGTGTGACTTGATGGCCACGGGCAATTCTCTTGCCAGTCAGCACTCTGATTAGTCCGTAAAGATCTCAAGAGCAGGCGATTCTCGCGAAAGTCCACCTCCACGAAACCGTGGCTGATAAAGCCAGAGCCAGCAAGGTTTCGGCGCTACCCATTGTTGAGTTTTCTAGCGAAACGCTATGAAACCTGGTGGGAAACTAGCTACCGGTGGCGCCGTAGGTACACCGATCTATGCAGTTTCTGTTACTTATACTCACACGTCGCCGTTCGCTTTCCTCACACCAGTCGGGTATTCACTGTGGCCGACATCGATCGCCTGGGGACTTGTCTTGAAAAAAAGAGATTTATGGTCGATGCACAACGTTCTCACTTGGCACTCGCATTGCACTCATCGCTCTCGTCAGAGACCGACACCAACCAGCGTACGCGGAAGCTGATGTGAAGGACGCGCCTCCGGATCTCAAGCAAGACCGGCAGGCGCAAAAGTTGATTCGAGGGTCAATGGACATTATTCACGGAAAGGTTCGCGAGCTCCTCTCCACAACCGATGGCGTCCTATGTGGTTTTGTTGTTGATGGAGGTCTGGAGGTTCATTTTTCAATGCGCAAACGAGACAAGGTTGCCGCAGTCGTTTCGTTTGGATCGCGATTGGAGATTTGCGGCAATCCTTACAGTGGTGCTTCTGGTGATCCACGCATCGAAGCTCAATTCATTGCAAATTTAGATTCAAAACGCTCTGCCAATCTTCAGGAATCCCCGTCCATGCACAACCCAGAGATGTCGCCCACACGCTTCCCCGCTCCGGGCGCGGCGGCATCTCTGGTCCCCCTCAACTAGAACAATTCACCCTCGACGAGAATCCAACACTTGTGGACAAGGGCATGTCAGCAGCATCCATACAGAGTTTGCAAAATGCCACTATGATCCCGGCTGATTTCGCGTGCTCCAACGCTTCGAACAATCCGATTGATAGCGCCGCCGGTCACGAGCGCGCCGGAGAATATGCGGCGGCGAGCTCCATCGAAGTCGCCTATGACAGTATTCATCGCGCCCAAGCGTTGCTGGCTTACATTAAGATCGTCAACATTGCCGCCTCAGAATCGCCTGATATGAGTCAGCCGTTTGATGAGTCCAGGCGCATCTATCAACAGGCACTCGAGAGTTATCGAAGAGGAGACTATGCAGTTGCCGGTGAATTCGCAGCGGCATCAAACGAACTCTGCAGATCGGTGGAAATGATAGCTTCCAGAACTTTGCGAGAAGACTCCAGCTATCCGACGCTGGTGCCTTATCCACCCCGGAATCCGTTTGGCGAGATGAGCTCCGGTCAGGCGGAAAGCCGCCTTGCTCAAGTTGGTAAACGGCTCACGCGAATTCACTGGCTCGTGCAGAACGGCACTATGTCTTCGGAAGATCGGGAACAGGTAAAGAGGATCGTCTCCTGGAGCGATATGCTTTACGCGAAGGGCCGGCAAGCCTTACAGGTCGAAGCAATTGGTGATGCGTCGTATTTTATCGCCACCGCTGAGGCCATCGCGCATTCTGCGGAGCACGTCTGTAAGCAAGACTATATTGTGCATGCTTCCGTAACTAGCTAAACAAACGCTGATCGCCAAGTTCGCATCCCTAATGAGAATAGCGCGTCACGCGATGCGCGCCGGGGGTCCGATTGGTAGAATGAGTAGTGGGCTACCAAGCCCAGGTTGCGCGGCCTTTCAGCGTTAACCTCCCAGGGGACGGTCGGCCATGTCGCCAAAATTGCCGCTATCAAGATTGAGCTTTCGCCTCCAAGTGTTGTTACTGGGCGGCCTCGTAGCGGTTTTGTTGCTGGCGGTGTTATTTTCTGCATTCACTGCCTTGCATTACACCAGATCGTCAGTCCTGAACGACGAGAAACGACACCTACTGGAAACTACCCGCGCGCTGGCGCAGGAATATTCCGATAAGGCAGAATTCACACGCCGCAATAATGGGACGCCGCCCCTGGATAAGTCATCGTCGGAATCATCGAACGACGTTCTCGCTCCAGTCACCAGTGCTGTGCTACAAAACCTTGAGGGCGTGGAAGGCGGGTTCTATGCGCACAGGACTGACTCCTTGCTGGGAGATTCTTTTCCGACACGGAAAGCTGGAGACTACTCCGACCAGGACACAGGCGGCACAGAGCGGCTTGCAATACTGCAAGTAGCGCGCGAAGCGGTTCAGACGCGCCAACCTTCCGAGCGAGCCCTGGTAACTACCCACGATATCGTCCTAATCGAAGCGGTACCCATTAATGATAAAAGCGGCGTGCCGGGAAGTGCCTGGACCCTTAAACACCTTTCATCGCTTCCTGGCACGAATCGATTGCGCGCCTACTTGATCACGATGGGGCTTGGACTGGCCGCTTTGATCTGTGTGCTTTCGACACTTCTGATTGCAAAAAACCTGCAGTCAGGCGTAATCAAGATTGAAGGGGGCCTCGAGAATTTGGAGCATGATCTCGCGTCGCAAATTACGCTTGGCGACGAGCCCGGCGAAATCACCCGGATCGGCTTGGCAATTAATCGCCTGGGATCAATACTGCGCGAGAAGATCGAGAGCGAGAAGCAGATTGAGGATCGGCTGCGCCACGCCGAAAGGCTAGCGGCTCTGGGACGATTGATCGCAGGTGTTGCTCACGAGGTCAGAAATCCTCTCGCGACCATTCGTCTTCGCGTCCAGATGTGCCAGCAGTCTTCGAGAGATCCGAATGTTCATGAATCATGTACCGTCGCGCTGGAAGAAATTGAACGTCTGAACGGCATGGTCAACCGGCTCTTGAATTTTTCACAGCCTGTACAGCTCCATCTGGAATGGACTAATCTGAGCCTGTTGCTGGAGCAAAGGCTGGAGAGTTTTGAGGAAAAAGCCCAGGACCATCGCGTGCGGTTTGTCAGAACTTTTAACGGCGCTTCGCGGTTTCTGTTAGTCGATCAGAATCGAATGGCCCAGGTTTTCGACAACGTAATTCAGAATGCGATTGAGGCAATGCACGATTCCGGGGGAACACTTTGCACGAATGTTACTTGCGATGAAAGCGGGTCGACTCCAGCCAGACAAGAAATATGCGTTGAGTTCAGCGATACGGGTTCAGGAATCAGTCCAGCAGTTAAAGGCCGAGTGTTTGACCCGTTCTTTACTACGAAGCCGACTGGGACGGGGCTCGGCCTGTCAATCTGTCACGAGTTGGTGCGAGCGCACGGCGGTGAGATCAAGCTGGTTAGTGGGAACGGGCATGGAACGACCGTGCGCATTTCGCTTCCTGTGTCGGACCCGAATTTGGCTCCGCGCGGCGTGTGAAGCCCCGTGAAAAATGACTGAGAAAATCCTCATTGTCGACGATGAAGCGCCGCTCCGGAAGACACTCGCCACTATTCTGCAAGGTCGCGGATACTCGACATTAGAAGCAGCCGATGGCAGCGAGGCGATCGAACTTCTTCGCAAATCCGCCCCCGATCTGGTGTTCACCGATTGGAAGATGCCAGAAGTAGGCGGCGAAGAAGTTTTGCGTTACATGCGGCGGGATCCGCGGCTGTCGGAAGTCCCCGTCATTGTTATCACCGCGTTTGGTTCCAGCCACAGCGCCATTGAAGCGGTACGTTTGGGCGCTTACGACTTCGTCACCAAGCCCTTCGATCTTCAGGATATTTCGCTGACCGCTGAACGGGCGCTGGCCCATTCTTTATTGAGCCGCGAAGTGAAAGACCTTCGTTCTCGAGTCGAAAATATCGGCATGCCCGCTACGGGCCGGCTGGTCGGATCGAGCGGTCCAATGATGGATGTCTTTAAAATGATCGGAAAAGTTGCCGAAACCGATTCGACAGTGCTCATTTGCGGAGAATCGGGAACCGGCAAAGAGCTGGTCGCGGAAGCTATTCATAGCTATAGCCAGCGCAGAGACCATCCATTCATTGTAGTCAATTGCGCAGCTCTGCCGGAAACTCTGCTCGAATCCGAGCTATTCGGACACGAACGCGGAGCGTTCACGGGCGCCGTGGGCAGGAAACCCGGCCGATTTGAAATGGCCGAAAGTGGAACGGTTTTTCTGGACGAAATCAGCGAAATTCCCCCGAGCCTTCAATCGAAACTTCTGCGTGTTCTGCAAGAGCACACATTCGAGCGGCTGGGTGGCACCGAAACCATTTCCGGGAATTTCCGGGTGCTGGCAGCTACGAACAGGGATCTTGAAGCGTGCGTCCGTGAGAAGCTTCTTCGGGAAGACCTGTTTTATCGCTTGAACGTGGTGCGCATCTCAGTGCCGGCGCTGCGCGAACGGAGGTCCGATATCACGTTTTTGGCTGAGCACTTCCTTCGAGTTTATAGTGAAAAGAATGGATTGCCGGCAGTTGGTTTTTCCGATGATGCAATTCTCATGTTGCAGACCTATTCTTATCCCGGCAATGTTCGCGAACTGGAAAACATGATCGAACGTGCGGTCCTGATGGCTCGAGGGCGCGTGATAATGCCCGTTCACTTTCCCACGAGATCTCCGTCGGAGAACGGACGTAGCCCCAAACAGCCTCAAATTGATCTTCTGTCTCTCCCGTTTCACAAGTCCATAGCAGAATTAGAACGCCGGCTGATCGAAAAGGCACTGAGCGAGGCCAGAGGGAATAAGACGGAAGCCGCGGACCGGCTCCAGATTAATCGTCGCTTGCTATACAGCAAGATGGACGAGCATCAGATTAAAGACAAAGAAGAAATCAAATCTAAACTCGCTGACCAAAAGCCGTAGCGTTCTGTTTCTCCGATCCGCCGTGTTCGCTTTTCTCACGACTGCATTTGATGTGTGCTGATTCTTCACAGGTTGGCGTTGCAAGTTTGAACCCGCGCTCCGCAAAAGCCCGCAGCATTTAAGGAGTTAGGCCAACCTTCCTTCCCCGAATTGCTGGCACGCCGCGTGCTGGAATCATGTCGTCGGGGGTGTTCATTGAAGTTTGTGTAGAGGCATTTTCCACGACATCAACACCCAGGGTTAACTGCCAGTATTGCCGACTAAAGGCGCCAGTTGGGAGGCTTTATGTCCAAGACAGCGATCCAAAGGCTGTGGCAGCAAATAGCACACTCGCATAAGTGCCAACCTGTGCCGAGCGTGATGAGACAGAGATCGCCATCAGGTTTCTCTGCCGCACCGCGCGATTCTTGACTTTGTTTTATTCGGTGCTCAAACGACGAATGGAAGCAAAAAGGAGAAGCTCATGAAGCCAATTCCGAATTCGATCTCACCACACAGCACGAACCTGATTCTCACGTTAGCCGCATTATTCCTGGTGGTGGTTCCCTGCGCATTCGCAAAGAGTGGAGGCGCAAAATCTTCCGACGAACCTGCCACAGTGATTGCCCACATTGTGCTGCCGGGCGCTCCCCCGACTCAAATTCTTCTTCAACAACAAAAAGGAAAGCAGTATCTGTACTTGGTGCGAAGCTCCAGAAAGGGATTCACGGTTGTGGACGTCACCAAGCCAAGTGAGCCTAACCTGATCAAGAGGGTCGCCTGGCCGGATGGCGGCTCGGCTGGAAGTCTGGAACTCGTTGGCGGGACGCTGGGACTTGCCGAAGGGTCGAGTGCCCGCTCGGTTTCCATGCCTGCAGAGTCGTATCCAAAAACCATCGAGCTATTGGATTTGAGCGATCCTGCCAATCCGCGGACCGTTCAAAGTTTTTCGGGTGTTACGAGCGTTCTCACCGATGAAGCGCGTCGTCTGATCTACATAACAAACTCCGACGGACTGTGGATCGTAAAGCGTCGCCCGCAAAAGTTTACTTTGTCGCCTTGCGCCTCGGACGACTTCTCCGCGGCGATGCCAATGTGCGAATAAGAGGGACTTCAATGGTCAGCGGCTTCGGCGCAGACCACCCAATCAGGCGTTGCAGAGAGCAACAAACGGATTTGAGCAGGATCACCGTCGGTCCCATCGGCGATCCGCTTGTATATCCCGAGTCATCATGGGATTGCGCGACAGCGGTGCGCTCATGATGGCAGGGAAGGGTCACTGGGGCGAGGGTCTTACTGCGGCCGACATGGAGAAATGCAACTGGCTCGAACCCAGACTAGTCGCGGCCATCGATTACGCTGAGTGGCGCCAGCGAACCATCTTCGGGACGCCAAGTTCATCGGAGAAGGCAAACACGTCCCCTTCAGCTTGACTTCTCGCGTGGCAGCAACGGACAGACGTCACATGGAACCGTGATCTGGATCACAGAGGATGATTGACGTCGCACGAATAATAGTTTCGCCCGTGAATCTCAGCCATCTGATCCTGAACATCCTATTCGCGGCGCAAGGAGATACACCGGAGGTCCCGGTCTTCGGCAAGGACTTTGCCACGCCTGACGGCACAGCAATTCGGGACTACATCCACGTAATAGATTTAGCCGACGCCCACATTCGCGCGCTCGCACATCTGCGCCGCGGAGCCCAATCCGATTTTCTCAACCTCGGCACAGGCCACGGCTATTCTGTCCTCGAAGTCATAGAATCCGCGCGCCAGGTAACAGGCCGGGAAATTCGCGTCCGTTTCGAGCCGCCACGTCCCGGCGATCCCGCGCGGCTCGTCGCCGAAGCCGAAAAAGCGAAAGCCGTACTCGGTTGGGAGCCGTCTAAATCCGATATTCGCACGATCATTAAGTCAGCATGGGATTGGAAGCAAAAACATCCACGCGGATACGACTCCTAGCCTCAGCAGACTGAACTAATTACGGTAAACAATGTCCAAGATTGCAGTTCGGGTAAAGCTTACGTACAGCGTACATCTCTAATCTTGCTTTCCGAATCGTATTAATCCTAAGATTAAGAAAGGATTGTGGGTTACGGAAGCATTTTCGCAACCCCACGCATTTTATCCTCGGCTGCTTACGGATGGCCCCAAGACCACAAATCGCGGCATCGTTCTGTGCTTCGGGACAGACTCGGCGATTTGCGGTCAGAGTTGCCGTACTCGCTTTGCTGTTTGCCATTACCGGGTTTTCCACGCTGGCGAAAAATAGCCAGTATTTCTCCAAGTCCAATCCGGCTCACTACATCAATATCTCCAGCAAGATGAAAGTGACGCAGCAGCCGCCCGTCGTCGATCCTTCGCCGCTACGTCATCTTCACCAATCGATCGCACCGCAACCGGAAACCCGCATTCACTGGGTGGTGCGGGAAGAAACTCCGCCGTTACCCTCCATTGCCGTCATGGTATCCCTGCAGTTTCGGTCTCCCCCGGTACCTGTCTAGTTATTCGCTGCTCGGGTTTTATAAAATTAGCACTCCCAGCCCTATAGTTTGAGCGAGAGCCTTATCGAATTGTCTACGGATGCCACTTGATCCCAGACGGGAGCTCCTATATGAGTATGAGTAGCGAACCTCTACCACCAGCGCGTCTCGACCAATTGCGCTTGTTCGGCAGTTGCCTCGTATCCAGCGCCGTCGAAACATTTGGCGTGCGGCTGCGCAATAAGGGTTTTTCCGATTCGAGCATTCATTGCATCTTTCCTGATTTTCCCCCGATTGTTGGTTACGCGGCCACGGCCCGCATTCGCAGCTCCGATCCGCCCATGGAAGGCCGCAGCTATTACAATCGCCGCGACTGGTGGAATGAGCTGCTGAAAATTCCGGCGCCACGAATCGTGGTGATCCAGGACGTGGACCACCCGCCCGGCCTCGGTGCATTTGTCGGCGAAGTGCACACCAATATTTTGCGTGCATTAGGCTGCGTTGCGCTGGTAACCAATGGCGCCGTGCGCGATCTTCCGGAGGTACGCAAGACAGGCTTTCAGATGTTCGCGGGCAATGTCTCTGTTTCCCACGCGTATGCCCATGTATTTGATTTTGGCGGCACCGTCGAGATGGCCGGGCTTACAGTCCATCCCGGCGACTTAATCCACGGCGATCTTCACGGCGTGCAGACCATTCCGCATGAAATCGCCGACCGTGTGCCCGCCAAAGCGCCGAAATCAGGGAACGGCGCGACGAACTGATTCGCTTACTGCCGCTCGAACGACTTTTCACTGGAAGGCCTTCAACGGAAGGCCCAGGAGTTGAAATCGTGAACCACACAGCTGCTGACCATCGCCCATTTCTCGTTTCGCTTGTTCTACTCGCAGTGTTTTTAGGCGGCTGCGGCGAATCCCGCAAAGCCGAGGCTGATAATCCCGCCAATGCTCCGCAAGCTGCCGTCGTGAAAGTGGAGCGCCGCAACCTCGCGGATACTCTGGAGATCGCTTCGGAATTCCTGCCCTATCAGGAAATGGATGTGTACGCCAAGGTTTCCGGCTACATCCAGAAACTCTACGTGGATTGGGGCGACGCACGTGAAAGCAAGGCCAGCTCCTCGCCGTGCTGGAAATTCCCGAGCTGCAGCAGCAACTCGCAGCAGGATGAAGCAACCGTTCGCCGCAGCGATCAGGATGTAGCACGCGCACACGAAGAACAGAGCCGCGCCGAGTCCGCGTACAACGTCGCGCATATCACCTATACGCGCCTGGCCGACGTGCAAAAATCGCGGCCGGAACTGGTCGCGCAGCAGGAAATAGACGTCGCGCAAGGGAAAGACCTGGAAGCCAGCGCCGGCGTTTCCTCCGCAAAGGACGCCTTGGCCGCCGCCGAACAAGCGCTGCTTTCTTCCAAAGCCGCGCTGGATAAGGACAAGGCGCTTGTTTGCGTACGCGCGCATGACCGCGCCTTTCGACGCCGTGGTGACGCAAATTTACGCTTACACCGGCGCGCTGCTTCCGGCGGGAACTTCGTCGAACAAAGGCGACTCCGCGCTTTGCCACCTCTCGCAGAATGATCTTCTGCGCCTGGTGATCCCCGTGCCGGAAAGAGCGGTCCCGGATATTCATGTCGGCCAGACGCTGGAGGTGAACGTGTCGGCACTGAACAAAACTTTCACCGGCAAAATCGTCGCTATTTTCCGATCAGATCGATCCCGCCACGCGCACCATGCACACCGAAGTCAAGGTGCCCAATGCGAAGTACGAAATGGTTCCGGGAATGTACGCGTCGGTGAAAATCCCGCTGCACACCGCGACCAACGTTCTCACGGTTCCGGTGCAAGCGATGCAATCCACGGGAACCGGGCAGGGCACTGTGCTGGTGGTGAACGCCACGAATCATCTCGAAAGACGCGAAGTGAAGCTGGGCTTGCAAACCGCCACGGACGCCGAGGTTCTCTCCGGCCTCAAGGAAAACGAAATGGTGGTGTTCGGCGAGCAGAATCAGTTCAAAGAAGGCCAGCTCGTTTCGCCGCAGATCGTCACCGCCCCGGGAGCGGAGTAAAAGCTCATGCCAACATTTGCAATACGACATCCGTATTTCATCATCGTGGTTTGCCTTTTCGTTTGCGTGCTCGGCATCACCAGCCTGGCGCAAATGCCCGTGGACATGTTTCCTCCGATCAACATTCCCGTCGTGCTGGTGGCTACCTTTTACAACGGCATGCCGCCGGAGCAGATCGAAGCGGACATCACCGACACATTCGAGCGCTTCTTCACTCTGGGCAGCGGCATCGATCACATGGAATCGCGCTCGATGGCTGGCGTCAGCCTGATCAAGATTTTTTTCAGCCAGGCACCGACGCCAACGCCGACGTCACCAAGATTTCCAATCTCGCCATGGCCGACTTGCGCCGCCTGCCGGAAGGCACGCTGCCGCCCGTGGTGTTGAAAGTCGACGCTTCCAGCCTGCCGGTTTGCCTGCTCACGGTGGAAGGCCAGGGGCTCAACGAGACGCAGCTTCACGATTACCTGCAATATCAGATTCGCAACCAGATCGCGGGCGTGCCCGGCGCGACGGTGCCGCCGCCCTACGGCGGCAAGTACCGCCAGATCATGGTGTACGTCGACCCGCTGAAGTTGCAGGCGCACGAACTCAGCCCCATGGACGTGGTCGCGTCCATGAATGAATCGAACCTGATTCTGCCCGCCGGTGACGTGCGCATCGGCCCGATGGATTACAACATTTACACCAACGCGCAGGTTCCCAACGCCGCCGCCCTGAACGAGGTGCCGCTCAAGACCGAAGGCGAGAAATCGGTCTTCATGTCCGACGTGGGCAAGGCCGTGGACGGCTCCTATCTGCAATACAACATCGTGCGCGTCAACGGCCAGAAGTCGGTGTACGCGCCGATTCTGAAGCAGGGCGGCGACACCAACACCATCGCGGTGGTGAACGGAATCAGAAAAGCGATCAAGCATGCTGCGCGACATTCCGGCGCAGCTGAAGACTCACGTGGTTTTCGACCAGTCGGTTTTCGTAAAGCAAGCCATCTCCACGGTGCTGCGCGAAGGCGGCATCGGTCTGTTTCTCACCGCAGTGATGATTCTGCTTTTCCTTGGGAGCATGCGCGCCACGGCCGCGGTTTTTCTTTCCATTCCGCTTTCGGTGATGATCACGTTTTTCATCCTGCATTCGGCGGATAAGACCATCAACAGCATGGTTCTCAGCGGCCTGGCGCTGGCCTTTTCGCGCTTGATCGACGACTCGGTGGTCGTGATCGAAAACATCTACCGCCACATCGAGCTGGGCGAAGATCCGAAAGTGGCCGCGGTAAAAGGCGCGAATGAAGTGGCGCTGGCGGTGCTGGCCATCATGCTGGTCGCGGTGGTCGTGTTCTTCCCGGTGACGCTGCTTTTCGGCGTCAGCAAGTATTTGTTCTCCGCGCTGGCGCTCGGCGTGGTCCTCGCTCTTTTCGCCTCTTACTTCGACGCCGTCACGGTCGTCCCGCTCTTCTGCGCGTATTTCCTGAAACCGCACCATCAACGAAGTCCGAGGGCGCTCCGGAATCAAAGAAGTCTTGGGGCAGGCGTTTCCACGCGCGTTTCAACGCCAAATTCGAAAAGATGCTGAACGTCTACGAAAAATATGTGCGAAAAACTCTCGATCGCCCGCGCGAAGCTCTCTTCGTTTTCGCCGGAATGTTCCTGCTGAGTTTTCTTCTGATTCCCTTCATCGGCGTTTCATTTTTCCCGCGCACGGACGCCGGTCAGTTCGTGATCAACGTAAAAGCACCCACCGGCACGCGCATCGAGGTGACCAACGATTACGTCAAGCAGGTCGAAGGACATCGTGCATCAGGTCGTGCGCCCGGCGGATTTGAACACCGTGGTCTCGAACATCGGCGTGATGGCCGATTTGTCCGCTCTGTTCACGCCGAATTCCGGCATGCACACTGCGTTCGTGCAAGTGGGCCTGAAAGAGGATCACCACGTAAGCAGTTTCGTCTACATGGATGAAGTACGCCGTCGCATCGCCGCGCAACTGCCGCAGTTGCGCACCTATTTTCAGTCCGGCGGCCTGGTGGACGCGGTTCTGAACCAGGGCATGCCCGCGCCGATTGACGTGCAGGTGAGCGGCATGGATCTGAAAGCAGACGATCGCATCGCCCAGGACTTGGCGCGGCAGTTCAAAACATTGCCGGGCGTTTCCGACGTCTACATCCCGCAGGACATGGATTATCCCGCGCTGCAAGTGAACGTGAATCGCGAACGCGCCGCCGAACTCGGACTCAGCCCCAAAGAAGTGATCGATAACATTATCACCGCGCTCACTTCGGACGTGATGATCGCTCCGAGCTACTGGGTCGATCCTAAAAACGGCAACAATTATTTCGTCACCGTGCAGTATCCGGAAAATCAGGTGAAATCGATCGAGGATTTGAAAGCCATGCCGCTGCATTCGCCAAACTTGAAACAGCCCACTTACCTGAATCAGGTCGCGGACGTCGTGCCGATCCTGACTCCCACGGAAGTGGACCACTACCAATTGCAGCGATCGATCGATATTTACGTCGCACCCACCGGAGAAGACCTCGGCCGCCCGCAAAAAGAAATTTCAAAAATCATCGAAAATATGCCGCTCCCGCCCAACACGCGCGTGGACGTTCGCGGTCTTGTCACCACGATGGAGTCCTCGTTCAAAAGTTTCGGACTCGGACTATTTCTCGCCGTCCTGCTGGTTTATCTGATTCTGGTCGCGCAGTTTTCATCCTTCGTCGACCCGTTTCTGATCGTGCTCGCGGTTCCGACTGGACTGATCGGCGTGATTCTCACGCTGGCGCTCACCGGAACGACGCTGAACATTCAGTCGCTGATGGGCATCGTGATGCTTCAGGGCATGGTGGTCTCGAACAGCATCTTGATCGTCGATTTCGCCAACGTGCTGCGCGAACAAGGCCACACCCTGCTGGAAGCAGTCGTCGACTCCTGCCGCATCCGCCTGCGGCCGATTTTGATGACGTCGCTGGCAACCGTCGTCGGTCTGCTGCCCATGGCTTTCAAACTCGAAACCGGAAGCGAAGCCTACGCTCCGCTAGCGCGCGTGATTATCGGCGGCTTGCTCACTTCGATCGTTCTCACCATCTTCGTGGTTCCTGCGGCGTATCTCATCATGTATCGCCGCCGCGCCGAGGCGTCCGCTTCGCTAATAGCCGAGGAGGCTCACTAATGAACCGCCGAAATCTCTTCATATTCCTAATCCTACTAACGACGACGGCGTCCGCCGCCACACGAGCTTCGGCGCAAATGCATGTTGAGGCCGGAATGCTCTCTTCGCAGCAAACTTCCGCCGTGACCGTCCCCGAGAACCTCACGCTGCAGCAAGCCGAAAAAATTGCGATTCAGAATCATCCGCAAATTCAAGCCGCGTCTTATCTCGCCAACGCGGCCAAGGCGCAAGTCACCGAAACTCGCTCCGATTACTACCCGCACGTGTTTGGCAGCGTCACAGGAGTCAAAGCGGAAAACGATAGCCGGATCGGCGCTGGCGCGCTCAATAATTCTCTGATTCTCAGCCGTTTTGCACAGGGCGTTACCGTCCAACAGTTAGTCACCGATTTTGGCCGCACCCATGAGCTGGTGAAAAGCTCCGTGCTGCACGCCAAGGCGCAAGAAGAAAACGTCACCACCACGAGAGAAGACGTGCTGCTGCAGGTCGACGCAGCTTACTACAACGTCTTGAAGGCGCAGGCCGTGCTGCAAGTTGCGCAAGAAACAGTGAAAGATCGCCAGCTCGTCGCGGATCAAGTCAAAGAAATGGAAAAAAACAGGTTGAAATCAGGGCTGGATGTCAGCTTCGCAAACGTGGATCTGTCGGAAGCGCAGCTTCTGCTGGTGCAAGCTCAAAATAATCTGCAAGCTTCCTTTGCGGATCTCTCCGCCGCGCTGGGGCTCGGCGAACCGAAAACGTTCCAGCTGACTGAGGCGCCGCTTCCTCCCGCGCCACCGGCTGATTTCAATACGCTGATGGCGCAGGCCATACAGAATCGCCCGGAACTCGTCAGCCGCCGCTTCGATGTGAACGCGGCGAATAGCTACGCAACAGCCGAGCGTGATCTGTGGTTTCCGACAATCAGTGGCGTTGGAGTAGCAGGACTCACCCCAATCGCCGAGGCAGGGCTGGGCCCGCGTTATGCCGCCGCGGGTTTCAACGTGAACATTCCCATTTTCAACGGCCGCCAGTTCAACGCGCTGCACGCCGAAGCGACGGCACAAGCCAGTGCGCAGGAGCAATATCTTCGCGACATGCAGAACGCCATCGTTCGCGACGTGCGCACCGCATGGCTGAATGCAAATTCCGGCTTCCAGCGCCTATCCATAACGCAACAGCTCCTGGACGCCGCGAACCAAGCCCTCGATCTCGCCCAACAGCGCTACAGACTCGGACTAAGCTCCATCATCGAACTCAGCCAGGCACAGTTGAATCAAACGCAAGCCGCAATTACGGAAGCCAGCGCCAAATACGATTACGCGGCAGAAATATCCGCGCTCAACTACCAAATCGGCGCACTCCGCTAGTCAACCCCTGAGCAGCTCGCTGACAAAGGGATGGACGGGTTTTTAACCCCCGCTTTTATTTCGTCGATGGATAACGATTTATCCTATAGCGCGACCATGCCTGATAGGGAATGGTCTTTGTTTGCAAGATCCATTGTCACCTGCTTTGGATACGCCAGATTTCCAAACGGAAGCGCTGCTTGCCACAGTTGTGAGCAGTCGGACCGGCATCCTATAAGCGCAGGATCTGGCAGGACCACTCTTCCAGCATTCTCAAGGCTTGCCGCTAGCGGTTGATGAAAAGCTAGTCCCAACGATTACCGCCCCAATGGTTGCGGCCAATCTATAAATAGATCCGGATATTTCGCCCTCTCCGTCAGGCCGACACGCCGCTTCGCGCTCACTGCGAATTTGCCGGCCTCACTGATTCCATCAGCCCGAAAAATCCTTCGGCCAGCGTCGGATGTATATACACTGCGCCCTTCAGCACGGTATAAGGCGCGTCCGCCAGCATCATTGCGCCCAGTATCTGCACAATTTCGCCGCCTTCGCTGCCTAAAATTGCCGCCCCCAGAATTTTATCGTTCTCGCCGTCGACGATTATTTTCATCAGTCCGGCAGTTTCATCGCGTTCAATCGCGCGCGAGACCGAGGACATCGGGAACGCTCCCCATTTTGAATTTTCGCCCCGAAGCTCGCGCCGCGCCCTCGGTGATTCCTACGCGCCCAAGTTGCGGATCGGTGAAAAGCGAATAGGGCAGATAGCGATGCTCGGTCGTCAGGTTCTTCCCTTTATACACATTCGCGAAGACGATTTGATAATCATGGTAGGAAATATGAGTGAAGGCCGGTCCGCCGTTGATGTCTCCAAGCGCCCAAATTCCCGGCACATTCGTTTCCAACCGCTCATTCACGTTGATGTAACCGCGTTCGTTCGTTGCGACCCCGGCCTTATCGAGCTCCAGATCATCGGTATTTGGTTTACGGCCAGTGGCCACCAGCAAATGCGATCCGCACAACGTCTTCGCGCCCTGGTTGGTGTCAAAAGCAAGCTCGATACCACCGTCGCGATTGGCCACGTTAGTGGTTTTAGCGTTGAACTGAAATTCGATCCCTTCCGCTTCCAGCATCTTCTGCAAAGCCTCGGTGATGTCTGAATCCTCACGCGGCAAGATGCGTTCTCCGCGATGAATGATGGTCACACGGCTGCCGAAGCGCCGGAACATTTGCCCGAACTCCAGCCCGATGTATCCGCCACCCAATATAAGCAAGTGCTTGGGGACCTCCAGCAACTCCATGATGGAAACATTGGTAAGGAAGGGAACTGAATCGATACCGGCAATTTTGGGAATATCAGGGCGCGTCCCGGTATCAATAAAAATTTTGTCGCCTTCGAATGTCTCGCCGCCCGCTTCCACCTGATAAGGCCCGGTAAATTTTGCCTGTTTATGAACGTATTTTATGTTCGGCGTCTTATCCACACGCTTTTGAATCGCGCTGCGAAAACCCTCAACCACTTTCTTCTTCCGCGCCACGATGGCCGGCAGGTCCACGCTCACCTCGCTGGCCCGCACGCCCCATCGCGCCGCGTTTCGCGCATAATAAGCCACCTGCGCCGATGCCACCATCGTCTTCGTAGGAGTGCATCCGGTATTGATGCAAGATCCGCCCAGCTCCGAGCGCTCGATAAACACGACTTTCATTCCACTATCGGCGAGGTCGTAAGCAAGAGGTTTCGCAGCCTGCCCGGCCCCGATCAGAATCGCATCGTATTTCATTCAATCACCTGCAAATGGCGTAATGAATTTACTGCTCAGCAATGGCCGGGGACGATTGTTCCTCAAGTGCTCGTCGCGGAGCAAGGCCCTCATCACCGCGGCGCCCCGCCTGACGAGTCTGGGTGCCAGCCATCATCAGTAAATGCTGATAGCTCAGCCCACGGGCCAAATCCCCCGGGCAAAAAAAACTGCTAACATGTTCCGCCGATGTACAGCTGCCCTGAATGCGAGCAACCCATCAATCAGGCCAGCGATGTCTGCCCCTACTGCGGCGCAGACCAAAAGCTCCTGGCCGAAGCCGAATCGATATTGACCGGCAAGCCAGCAAAGAAAAAAACCACAAAGCGCATCGTCCTGATATGCGCGATTCTGCTAGCGATTCTCTGGGCCGTCGGCTGGTTCGCGGTCCCCTGGAAAATGTCAGGCTCAAAGTCCGAAGCCGAATCCCGCGCCCGCGACGCAATAACCACGACACAACAAGCCATAAACGCGTACCAAGCCAGCGAGAGAACATTTCCGCCGTCACTGGAAAGCTTGGGAGACGCAGTCAGAAGAGCGGCTCAAGTTGCGCAATCGGCCCGTTACACTCTGCAATACACGGCCGGCCATCCAGATGCAGACGGTCGCATCAGCGCCTACAGCCTAATAGCGCGACCCGGAAATTTCGGCTATCTCAGCTTCTACACCGACGAATCCGGCACCCTGCGCGCCACCCGTGACGATCGCGCGGCAACGGTACAAGATCCACAAATCCAGCAAAGGTGATAAGCACGCCCAGCTGCGCATCCTTTTGCGGCCACGCAGAATCAGAATCGACGTAGACTAGCGGTCGGAGGCAACAATGGGTGCGAGGAAACTGCTGGTCATCTTGGCCGCTGTCGCAACTGCCTCGCCGGCGTTCGCGGACGTCGCCTCTAGGCTTCTCTGCGAGGCAGGTAAGGCTTGCCCTTGTGCGAATAGCGCCACGATCACGGCCCCAGCCTACCGAGCTGCCTACGTCCACGAACTGAACTGCGCCCCCATTGCTGACGTGCAGTCGATCAATGGAACGGATGGGCAAATGAACATGAATATGAACATGACTATGTCCGTGCCCAGGTCCTTCATCGAAGAAATTCTGCACCATGCGACAGCTGGAACCAGCGCCGCGCCGAATTCCACGCCTCACGACATGCTCATGACTCAAAAAGGCGCCTGGTCGCTAATGTTCCACGGTGGCGGGTTCTTAAACGCGCAGCAGCAAACCGGCCCACGCGGCGCCGACAAAGTTTTCAGCACCAGCTGGCTGATGCCGATGGCGCAGCGTGAGCTCGGTCCCGGAACTTTCACGGCGCGCGCAATGTTCAGTCTCGAGCCCGCCACCATCACAGGCGAGCGTTATCCCGAACTTTTCCAGATCGGCGAAACGGCTTACGGCAAACCGATCGTCGATGGCCAACACCCGCACAATCTTTTCATGGAAATTGCGGCACTCTACGATTGGAAAATCAGCGAACGCGCGTTACTTTCGTTTTACGCCGCCCCGGTAGGCGATCCGGCAATCGGCCCGGAAGCCTTCCCGCACCGTGTCTCGGCCAGTGAAGACCCGCTAGCCCCGCTAGGCCATCATCTGCAAGATTCAACGCACATCGCCTACGACGTGTTAACCGCGGGCTTCACCTACCGCATCGCGCGTATCGAAGTGTCCGGATTCCACGGTCGCGAACCGGGCGAAAATCGCTGGACCATCGAAACCGGAGCCATTGATTCGTGGTCCACACGACTGACGCTGAACCCCGCCCCAGACTGGAGCGGCCAGTATTCCATCACGCGATTGCACAGTCCCGAGCAGCTGTTTCCAGCAGAAGACCAGCTGCGCATGACCGCCTCGATCACCTACAATCGCCCGCTGCAAACGAAAGAATGGGGAAATTGGGCAACCATGCTCCTGTGGGGACGCAACAGCACGGTCCCGGGCGGAGAAATCTTTAACAGCTACCTGGCGGAAAGCACGGCGCGTTTTGCGCGCCACAATTACGCCTGGACGCGCATCGAAAACGTGGATCGCACAAATCTGCTACTGCTGGGCGAAAATCCACTACCCCCAGGATTCGAAGAACATTTCCTGGCGCGGGTCCAAGCCTACACATTCGGCTACGACCACGAATTCAATTTCATCCCGCGCATATCGAGCGCCTTCGGCGGCCAATACACGCTGTACAACGCGCCATCATTCCTAGATCCAATCTACGGCTCACACCCAATGGGCGTCTTAATCTTCATCCGTCTCCGCGCCATTCCGCTTCAGGGTAAATAGCGCCATTTTGTCGATGGACGTCGCAGGTTTTGTAGCAGGTTCACAGTGTTGCGTCGCTACGCGCCGATGGCAGAAGAAAAATCGCCTGACATATAAATCTTTGAATCGCAGTTAACTCCTCTAGCAGTTTGAATGTTCAATTGACACATAACTTACGAAGATAGCAATCACGGGCGTACAGAAGTCCGGCCCGGCAACTCTCAACTCAAATCCATGGAAGTATGATCATGAAGGAAGTCTCTCTCCTCCTAGCGCTCATAGTCCTGCTCATACCTACGCTAGCTAAAGGGCAGAGTGCCTTCGACGGAACCTGGAAGGGTCGATACCAACAAGATAGGTTTCTCCAAGAACCCGGACGTATACGTGCTGCAAAACGGCATGTAGGAATGCAAGACGTGCGTTCCGCCTACTAACGTCAAGGCCGACGGCAGCGACCGATCATTCTTCTTGGTCCTTGAAAGGTATGCGCTATCTACCGAGGGGATCCGTCCATGCCGTAAGGTCGGGAGAGTTCGGTCGAACGTCGTCTGCGGAAAAAAGGGGAGGAAGCCTTCTCAGGCTTCCTCCCCGATAACGCCAAATCAAACTTTACTGCAGTGGCTGACCGCCCGAGGTGGTGCAAGGCGAAGCCAAAGCCGCCGCACCGCCGCGAATCACGCCGCTCTCGTCGATGCAATAGTGCGTGGTACCGGTGTTGGGCGACAGCGGGTCGTTGGCGAAGTTATAACCGGTGCTGCCCCATGCCGCACAGCCTGAAGGAACCGGGCCGACGCCCACTGCCACGCCGTCGTTGGTGTAGGTGGCGGTGTAGCCGCTCTTGGTGCCCGCTGCCAGAACCGGATCAATCAAACCCGGGGCTGCGCAGGTACCGCCCGCTCCGCCGAGTCCGGCCAAGCTGGTGGCATAGCCGTCGTTATACGTCGATTGGAACGCTGCCTCTGCCGCAGAAAGAGTACGCAGCGAACCGACTGCAGAAGACTGGTTCGCAGCGATCTTGGCGCGAAGCAGGTTCGGAATGGCAATGGCCGCGATGATCAAAATAATCGCGACGACGATCAACAACTCGATCAACGAGAAACCCTTCTCTTTAAAACTCATTTTTTTCTCCCAGGAGCCCTTGCTCCCAAATTTCGCTCTGATTTTCTGGCGGGTACGCCTGGCACCGCGCGACGGCAGCCAGGCTGGAACTCGAACGTCAAGCGTTAAGCCTTGCAGGTTGCAACTTATAGGCTCATGGACATACGGACCGAATCGGGCCTCCACGTCACCGGCCCCATGCGGCGACACCTCACCGCACCCTCAGTTGTTGCCTCACGCAGGACGCCACTATACGGGTCTGGAGGGTCAGGTTCAAGGCCATTCGTCTAGACGCACGAATCGGAGAGAAAGCGCAAGGGGCAGAGTCCTAGAACTACCCGCAGTCAGACGGAATTCGGTCCGGGTGAAAAAACGAACAGCCCGAAGAACCTCGTCAGCAGCCTGTTTGTGGACTTCGCCTGAGTTCGGGAACACGGTTCGCAGCACTCGAATTAGGGGAGTCCGCGTGATTCCAGACGAATTCACAATTGTCACTGGGCTAGTGCCGCGCTGCCACAGTGATGCTAGGCGTCAAAGCCTAGCTACCAACTCATCGCGTGTCAATTCATCGCGTCATCGCGTGTCAAAGCTCGATTAAAGTGTCCCTGTTCTTACCTCGATTAAAATGGCCCCTTTTTAGATTTTGCTTTTAATGCTTGGTTGTTCGTCGAGCTTGTCCGAAGCGAAGCCCTGCGGAGCCCGTAGGGCGGAGTGCTTAGGGCGCAGCGTAGGGCAAGCTCGACGAACAAAGGACCGCTCGCTAGCGCATTCTCTGAAGACGGCCCTTTTCCGGAGAAAAGTTTCGCGTCAGGAACGGCTAGGAGCCACGATTCTCAACTCGGTCGACTCATAGCATCCCCCGTTTGCGCACGTCACCGGCGTCACGGCCGCTCACCGTTTCTCGCGCCGCTGTCTGCTCCACCGCTCCTAGAGTTGCTTTTCGCCACGGGTGGTCCGCCGCGGGCACCCACTTCCGCTTCGGCGTTGGCAGTCTCAACTTCTGCGTGGATTTGACTGCAGGCTCGCACGGTTTCGCTGGCGCCGGGATCTCGCGCCAACCCAACTCCCGGCCCCGATATTCGATGGTGATATCACCGTGCCGCCCTTCGCACACCAGCACCTGGCTACGAGCCGGTGCGTAATGCCGACTCTGCCGCTGCAGTTGAAAAAACCGGTTCTCATACCGCACCACCCAATCGTTGTAGATCGTGCGCGGGCTCTCCAATCGGAAAATCTGATCCAATTCGGCCGCCCGCGACGCTAGCCGGTGATAGTCCTCTGGCTTGGCCGGCGGCCGCGCAAACCTCCGATTGTGTTCCGGTAAATACTCGTTCTCCAGGAACACGTTCACTTGCTGATGACTGCTGATTTCCTTCCGCCGCAGTTTCTTCACCAGCCGATCCTGATGCGTCCCGTGTATCCGTTCGACTCTGCCTTTCGCTTGCGGCGAATTCGCGGCGATGATCTCGATCCCCAACTTCGCGCACATCCGCCCAAATTGCGTTATGGGTTCTTCTCCGCGCAGCCGCTCTTTCGCATTCGCGCGGCGCTTGTAGAGATTTTTCCAGTCCACATACAACGCCAGCGGCACGCCATAGAGTTCCATCCAGGCGCGCAACGTATCGACCACCGCCCAGATGCTTTCTTCCTCACCCATGCGCGCCAACGTTCGGTTCGTGGCGTCATCAACCATGTCGATCAAGCAGCCCTCTGGCCCGCGCTCCTCCAGCCAAGGATGAAAGCTCCCGTCCATCTGCACCATCTCTCCAAAGTGCTCCTTGCGCTCGCGCCTGCGACGGTGCCGCCAGCCCTTCCGCTCCCGGCTCCACAGCCCCTCCGCCAGCATCCACCGTCGCAGCGTCTCCGCATCGATTTTCAGTCTGTCTTCGCAAGCCAAATGCTCCGCTGCCAAAGTCGGCCCGAAACGCTCGCCCACCGGCCCACCGTACTTCTCCCGCACCAACTGCAGCACCTTCTTGCGGAACTTCGGATCATGAGCATGATGCGAGGGCCGTCCCGCGCTGCGATGCTTCAGACCGGCCGCGCCCTCACCCCGATATCGCTTCCACAACCGTTTCGCCTGCCGATAGCTAACACGCATCAATCGGCTTGCGTCTGCGATCCGCAACTGCTTGCTCCGCACACGCGCCAGAACTTCCACTCGTCGCAACTCCCTCTTGCTCATCTCTGTCCGCCCCAATCTGACCTCCTTCCGGAGGTCTACTTTAGGGGGACATTTTTATCGAGGAGAAAAGGGGACATTATCATCGAGGCGCA
>CAWJGI010000023.1:0-5610 GCA_963842255.1 uncultured Acidobacteriota bacterium
GGGTCAGCGCTGGAAGGCAACGATTTTATTCCGCTGAAGACCACGCATCCTCCATACGACGCCGAGAAGATTGTTGTGTGGGATTGGGCCGGCATCAATATCAGGAACCAGTCGCAGGGAGTACAGAAAGGAGGCGGATTCCATTCAGGCAAGAGTCATCGCCACGCTCGTGAATGACGACTTCGACATGGTTATCGACGACGACGGCAAAGGTGAGGCCGCAGATGTCGTTACCATCAAGCTGATCAGAGTCGATCAGGGCCGACCGGTGTTTAATTCGCGGCTGGTTCGGGGCCACCTCGAGCCGCATCCATCGATGTTGCGTTAAACTAGACTTATGAGTCTCAAACGGCATATTCGTGAAATGCTGGGACAGAAGCGGATGTCCGCGCCGCCTCCCGGTGAGGACGCTCCAGCGATCACGCTCGAATCTGTGGAAGGCCAGACTTTGAACCTTGCGGACGCGCTCAAAAAAGGGCCAGCCGTTGTGGCCTTTTTCAAAGTGAGTTGTCCGACGTGCCAGTTCACGGCGCCCTTCCTCGAACGGTTACATGAAACCTACGGCGGCGACAAATTTACAATGTGGGGCATTTCACAGAATGACGCGGCGGACACGCGCGAGTTCTTCCGGGAGTTCGACGTCGAGTTCCCCGCTCTGATCGACGCGGATGGATACCCTGTTTCAAATCGATACGGTATCACGAATGTTCCTACTATCTTTTTGATTTCGCCGGATGGAAAAATTCAGCTGAGTTCGGTGGGATTCGGGAAGAGCGATCTCGAGAAAATCGCTGCCGAGGCTGCGCGCGCTACCGGCGCAACACCGAAGTCACTGTTTAGGCCCAGCGAGATCGTGCCGGAATTCAAACCTGGCTGAGGATCGAAAAATTAGGTTCCGTCGGAACCGGTCAAAATCACAGATCAGGCCGCCGAGGCTGAGCTCGCTGACCCGGTAAGCTTCGCGATCAGGAATTCCATCAGCGCTTTGGGATCTGGGTTCGAGGACTTCAGCTGGCTGTCGGTTTCCGCAAGAGCACTCAAGGCTGCAAGCAAATCCTTCTTCTGCATGCGATGCGCGTTGCGCACCGCGGCTTCTGCCGCATCCGCGCGCATGCCCAGCGGACGCGCTGCCTGGAAACCGTTCATTCCCGCAGGCAGGTCGCGCGCTTCGATCAGCTTGCGGTACATCCACGCCAGAACGCCGACTAGTGCGATCGGCTGCTCTCCCTGGCGCAGCAGATTTTCAAGGAATTGCAAAGCATCGGCGCGGCGACGAGTGGCCAGCATGTCGGCTAATTGCCACACCGTATTCTTGCATGCATTCGGAACCAATTCCTCTACAGCTGCGGATGTGATGCGCCCCTGCGCTCCAGCGTAGGAAGCCAGTTTTTGAATTTCAACGCGTATTCGTGCCGGTTCGCTATTCACGATTTCGGCTAGCAAGCTGGCGGCTGGGCGGTCCATTTCAGCGCCCAGTTCTTTGGCCATCTGCACGGCCAAAGATGCTGCGGACTCGCTGCCGAGGGTCAGTTCAGTGATTACTGCATTTTCAGCCAAGATTTTGTAGAGGCGCTGCCTGTGGTCAAGCTTAGGTACTTCCAATACCAACACCGTGAATGGCGGGGGATTCTTGAGATATTCGGCGAAAGCTTTCAGCGTGTCCTGGCGCGGATCTTCGCTGCGGTCATCATCGTCTTCGGCAGCTTCGTCGTCGTCCTTGATGCGCGATTGGATCGATTCAGCGCCATCCACCAGGATCACCTGGCAGGGCGCAAGCATGGGCATGGTTTCGGCGCGTTGAAATAATTCGCTCCAACCGCCCCCGCGCAGCGAGGTGCGGCTGAGCGCCCAGTCACGCATCGGGTCCGGAACGTAGGCAGCGATGATTCGATTACGGCACATTTCGCGCAAGTAGGGATCGCTGCCTTCCAGAACGATGGCACTGATAGGTTTCCCTTTTGCCAGGCGCTCGATCAATCGGTCGGGCGAAAGTTCGGGCATCAGAAATTCTCCGTTACGTTGGAAACCAGCTGCGAGGCGAAATCGCGCGACATCCGCTCGAGCGCCGGGTCTTGCTCTTCGAAGAAGCTCTGCACGTCCGCCGAAATCTGGTATTCGTCGCGAAAAACCATATCGTTGTTTTGGTAAACCGTTTTCTGCGATTGATTGTCGATCAGCTCAACTTTGGTGTGCACGGCGACCAGCATGGTCGTCACTTCGCCCGTTCTCGCGTCGAACAGTACCGGATCGGTTTCGATCGAAAGCACCTCGCCGTGCAGAACTGCATCCGCAGCCTTTGGATCTTGCACGATATGGAATTTGGTGCGCTCCAGGAACTGACGGATTACTGCGGCCGTGAAGCGTTGTTCGATGCGATAGCGGGTCGTGTCGTTCTTGAATGCGGGAACCGCGATGGTCTTCCAATCAGACGGCAAATTCGCAGCTCGGCCCGCGACGTGATAACCGCATCCCGCAGCGAGAATCAACGCCGCGGCTAGCGTGACCTCAGCAACAAGCCTTCTACTGAACGGGCGGTTTTGCAACCAGCTCCTCCGCGATGCGCACTGCGTTCAGGGCTGCAAGACGCAGATTATCGGCAACGCCCCAAATCCAGACAGCAGCCGGAACATTGCGATCAGCTTCGATGCGCGCGAGATGTATTTCGTTTTCCGCGGCTACGCTCACGTTGCTCGGCGCAGGGTCGCCAGACGCGCCGACCTTCATGCCCATCGATGCTAACGCAAACTCGAGCTGCTCGGCAGGCTGAGGCGAGCGGAATTCCGCGTATACCGTAAAGGCGTAGCCGTAAAAAACCGGGGCTTGTATGAGTTGAATCGCAGGCGCGTTCGCGCGGCCGGCAAGATACTCCGCAACGTCGCGCGCTACTCCCGCGCGCAATTCTGAAAGGCTTGGTTTGCACTCATTGCCGTAACCGGCCAAAAGGTTGAAGGCCACCTGCGCATCGAAAACGGTCTGTGCGATGGGGCGGAAGGAAAGCAGGCTGGTCGTTTGGGCTTCGAGCTCATCAACGCCGGCCTGGTCGCGTTCGGAAACCGGCGGAAACAGCAGCACCACGGTGCGAAGCGGCGAAAACTTTGAAAGGGCCGCAGCCACCGCGCAGGAAATGATTACCCCCGAGCCCGGCGAAGAATATGCGATCGATGGAGCGCTGTGATTTTCGATGCGTCCAGGAGCGGCGGCTTCGCGCGCACGAGCGCCGGGGTGCGGCAGCAGTACTGTCGAAAGCGCCGGAATCCAGGAAGTCGATTCCCCGCTTGCTACAAGCGCGTCAGTCAGATCGATTACCGTGGCGCCGGACGCTCTCGCCGCTTGCCAGTTTTGTTCTGCGTCAGCTTGGGAGCCGGCGAAAAACGCGAAAGTTGCTCCTTCGAAACTTTCTTCACTCAGTGCGCGGATGAACGTGGGCTCGCCAGCCGCCTCGGTCAGCGTTCCAGCCAGTACGGGTTCATCCAGCAATATAATTTCGCTTGCCGGGAAGTGGCGCTCTTCGAGAACCGTTTTCAGCTCTCTGCCGCGAAGTGAGGATGCACCAACAATAGCGATGCGATTGGATTTGTCTTGCCCGGAGGGCATAGTCTAGGCGGTGCGTGAGGCCAGCCGGTGGCGCACGGTACGCACCAGCTGCATGACCGGACCGTGGGCGGTATAAACCGCGGCGATAGCGAGAAGGGTTTGATGTGAAAAATATACCACCGCGCCGACCAGGAGAGCGAGCAATACCACCGCGAGCGACGGTTGACGGCGCGTGAGCGGAATATCTTTAAAGCTGAAATAGCGAATGGTGCTGGACATGAAAACGCCGAGCAGCACAACCAGCGCGAGCCACAGCACGGATATGCGCACGTCCTCAAGGGGATGGCCGTGCGCAAAGTGAACGGTGGCCGCAATCATTCCTGCAGCCGCCGGGGTTGGCATACCGGCGAAATAGCGATTGCCGGCTCCGGGGGCCATGCCTTGAATGTTGAAACGCGCGAGGCGCCATGCGCAGCAAGCCAGAAATATGAACCCGATCAGCCAGCCCAACTGCGTCAGATGCAGCGCTTCGGGCGCGTTGGCGGCCGCCATGGCACGAATTCCCCAGGCATAGGCCAGAAATGCAGGCGCGATCCCGAAACTGACAATGTCGGCGAGCGAATCGAATTCCTTGCCGAACTCGCTTTCCATTTTCATGGCGCGGGCGATGCGGCCGTCCAGCGAATCAAACGCCCAGGCCAAACCGATGGCTACCGCTGCGTTGTCGAAATCGCTGATTTTTCCATCGAGGGTGGCGAGGACCGCGTAGTAGCCGCACAACATATTCGCCACCGTGAAGGCGCTGGGCAGGAGGTAAACACCACGACGGAGGCGGTTGCTGCGGAACGGACGACGCGGGCTTTCTTCGTGTCCGATGGGATCTAAGCCGTTGAATTCCATTTCGCCAGTATGCTCTCGCCGCCTTTTACTTTTTGCCCGCGCTTAACAACCACGAGCGATTCCAGAGGCAGCCAAACATCCACGCGCGAGCCGAAGCGAATCAGGCCGACGCGTTCGCCGAGCGAAACTTCTTCGCCTTCGTGTTTCCAGCATATCACGCGCCGCGCGATTGCTCCGGCGATTTGTTTGAAGACCAACGTGCCCCCCGGCGTTTCAAGGGAAATGATGTTTTGCTCATTTTCGCGGGAGGCAGCTTTGCGCATCGCGGCGTAAAAACGTCCCGGGCGATAGACTAGGCCGGTCACCCGGCCTGCGACTGGAGCGCGTTGGACGTGAACGTCCCAGATCGAAAGAAAAATGCTTACCCGATGGCCCATGCGGGAGTCGTATAGCTCGTCCACGATTTCAACCACGTGACCGTCGGCAGGAGAAACGACTATGCCTGGATCAGCCGGGATGCTGCGCTGCGGATCGCGGAAGAAATAAAAAATGAAAAGGCCCAGCAAAACCAAGATTCCGCCCAGCACTTTCCAACCCGGAATGAAACAGAGCGCGCCGGCGATTAGCGGCGGCAGC
This sequence comes from uncultured Acidobacteriota bacterium, assembly GCA_963842255.1. Taxonomy (GTDB): domain Bacteria; phylum Acidobacteriota; class Terriglobia; order Acidiferrales; family UBA7541; genus Palsa-295. The sequence goes on from CAWJGI010000023.1 coordinate 5,011, forward strand.
GCGAAACGATATGCATCCTTGATCATGAATTTGTCGCGGTCCTTTTGGTGCCCCGGGACAGTAAGAACGGCAACTGCTCGCGCACCGTAGCACGCCGTTCAAAAACAGCAGATTCTTCGGACCTGCGGGCGTCCGGAATGACAGTCGCGATTTTTTTGCGGCGACTTCTCAGCTTAATCCGCAACGGCTCTGCGCAAAGGAACCGAGCCTCACTGCTCCCAAAACGAACAGAAACCCTTCGCTGGGCTCAGAGATGACGAACCTTGGCGACGCTTCCATCGCCTCAGTTAGCAGCGACAAGATAAGCTTCGAGTGCATGAATATTGTACGACAGAACTTCGAGGACCGAAGGCAGCTTACAGGTGAATCTGCTCTTGATGAGCTCTTTGGTGGTGAAGTTGGCTGGCCACCATCAGCTCCATCATGTCCTTCAAATGCAGCTTCATTTTCTTGAGGGAGACTTCCATCTCAAGGTCTTCCACGTTCCAATAAGATTGTCTGACGAGTTCTTGAAGCTCGGATTCACACCGGGAGTATTCTTGGTAGAGGCGGCGATATTCTTGATTCGATTCCATCAGGGACTTTCGGATATCGTGCGTC